>NZ_WNKS01000001.1 GCF_009720655.1 Rhodoblastus acidophilus
GCTCCGCGCGGCGCGCCTCAGGCGGGCGGACGGCGCGCGCGGGCGGCGGCGCTGTCGGACCCGGGGCCGCGGAGGCTGCGGGCCGTCCGGGGTCGGCGACCGGGGCAAAGCTGTTCAGGCTGAACAGCGCCGCCAGTTGTTCCGGATAATAGGCGTAGGAGCGCGTTTCGCCTTCGCCATGGGCCAAGGGCGCGGCCGGCGTGGCTGTCGGTTCCGGAGCGGGCGCGGGCGACGGCGCGAAGGAAAGGAGAAGGGGCGCGGCGAGCGCGGCGGCGCCCGCCAGCAGCAGCGTCCGAAGGGCAAAAGGATGAGCGCGGAGAAACATGGCGGCTCCGTGACGAAAGCGCCGAGATCAAGCACGAGCATTGCGGCGAAAGCGCGTCGGAAATAGGCTCTTCCCGAGAACGGGGGTTCATGCGTCGAGGACGGGGGGTTCACACGCCGTTCAGAGTTGCATGGCCAATGTGAGGCATGGGCGGAAAAGCGGCGTTAATTTGCGGATTTCTGCTCGGCGGCTTGCTTGCGCTGGCGGCCGGGCCCGCTTGCGCGCAGGGCGCCCGTTTTGGCGGCGGCGGTTTTCCCGGCTTCCATTTCGGCGGGCCGCGATTCGACGGGCCCCGCTTCGACGGCCCGCGCCTGCATGAACCGATCAACCGCGACGATCTTGCGCCGTTGACGCATCAACCGGATGGTCCGCCGCCGCCCCATGAGCCCGCGCCGCTCCATGAGCCCGCGCCGCGCCGCGAGCCGGCGTCGCCCATTGAACCGGCCGGTCCGCCGCCCGAACTCGCCAAGGCGCGCAAATGTTTCAGCCCGGCGGAATCCCGCGCGCGGGTCGCGCAGCTCAGCCTGCGTCCGCCCTTTGAAATGATGCGCCGCGCGGCGACCCTGGCCGAAGCCCAGGCGCTGGGGGGCAAACTCTGCCGCTGGGCGGACCTCGACATCTACGACATCAGTCTGTTGCGCCCCGACGGACGGGTGGTCCATGTGTTTCTCGACGCATCGACCGGCCGCGAGGTCAGCGCGCCGAAAATGCAGTGAAGGGATGCGACTTTGCGCCTGCTCGTGATCGAAGACGACAAGGATCTCAACCGGCAGATCGTCGCGGCGCTCGAAGCCGCCGGCTATGCCGTCGACGCCGCCCGCGATGGCGAGGAAGGCCATTTTCTCGGCGACACCGAGCCTTATGACGCCATCGTGCTCGACCTCGGCCTGCCCAAGCTCGACGGCATATCCGTCCTGTCGCGATGGCGCGGGGCCGGGCGCGCCATGCCGGTGCTGATCCTCACCGCCCGCGACGGCTGGACCGAAAAGGTCCAGGGTTTTGACGCCGGCGCCGACGATTACGTCGCCAAGCCGTTCCACATGGAGGAGCTTTTGGCGCGACTCCGAGCCCTTTTGAGGCGCTCGGCCGGCCACGCCACCAACGAGCTGGTGTGCGGCCCGGTGCGTCTCGACACCCGCGCCAGCCGCGTGCTGGTCGATGGCGCGCCCATAAAGCTGACCTCGCACGAATTCCGGCTGTTGTCCTATCTGATGCACCACACCGGCCGCGTCGTCTCGCGCACCGAGATCGTCGAGCATCTTTACGACCAGGATTTCGATCGCGACTCCAACACGATCGAGGTTTTCGTCGGCCGGCTCAGGAAAAAACTCGGCGCCGAAGTGCTGCACACGGTGCGCGGCCTCGGCTATGTGATGAACGCCCCCGGCGAGTCCGGCGGGCGCTGAGACAGGAGCGGCCTTGCGCGCGTTTTCCCGCTCCATCGCCGCCCGGCTGTTCTGGTCGGCGGTGATCGCCTGCGTGTTCGTCCTCACCCTCGCCGGCCTGGCGCTGACGGCGCTCTACCGGCAGACGGCGCAGGTCGCGCTCGACGAGCAGCTCAACATCTATCTGAGCGCGCTGGTCTCCGACCTTGTCAATCCGCGCGAGGACAACAACGAGCCCGGACAGCTCGGCGCGCCGCAATTCGAGCTCGCCCTGTCCGGCTGGTACTGGCAGATCACCAAGGTCGGAACCATGCCGCCGGAGATTCGCACCTCGCGGTCGCTGTTCGCCTCCTATCTCCCCCGTCTGCCCGATTCGGTCGAGCCGGATTCGGCGGGGCGGCGGCGGGGCGAGATCGCCGGACCGGAGAACAAGCCGCTGCGCATGCTGGAGCGCCAGATCGACGCCGGCGACCAGGGGCGCTATGTCGTGCAGGTCGCCGCGACCACGGCGAGCGTCGAGCGGCAGGTCAGCCAGTTCGACTGGGCGCTGGGCGTCACCTTCTTCACCCTCGCCCTGCTGCTGGTCGCGGCCATGGCGGCGCAGGCGCGCTATGGCCTGCGTCCGCTGCTGGCGCTGCGCAGCGACGTGATGGCGGTGCGGCGCGGACAGGCCGACCGGATCACCGGGGAATTCCCCACCGAAATCGCGCCGCTCGCCGCGGAGCTGAACCTGCTGATCGCCACCAACCGCGAGATCGTCGAGCGCGCCCGCACCCAGGTCGGCAATCTCGCCCATGCGCTCAAGACCCCGCTGTCGGTGATCGTCAACGAGGCCGAGGCGGAGACCAACCCCCTGGCGGAAAAAGTGGTCGAGCAGGCCCAGGTGATGCGCCATCAGGTCGCCTTCTACCTCGACCGCGCCCGGGCGGCGGCGCGCGCCGGGGCCATCGGCGTCGCCACGCCGGTCGCGCCGGCGCTCGCCGCCATGGCGCGCGCCTTCGCCAAGATCTACGCGCGCATCGACCTGTCGGTGGACTGCCCGCAGGATCTGCGCTTTCTCGGGGAAAAGCAGGATTTCGACGACATGCTCGGCAATCTCGTCGACAACGGCTGCAAATGGGCGTGCGGCGAAGTGCGGGTCGTGGTCGAGCCGCCCGTGGACGCGGGCGCGGAGCGGCTGTTCCTGCGGGCCATCATCGACGACGACGGACCGGGGCTCGCGCCTGACCGCCGCGCCGAGGCCTTGCGGCGGGGCGGCCGGCTCGACGAGAGCAAGCCCGGCTTTGGCCTCGGCCTGTCGATCGTCAAGGAGCTGGCCGAAGCCTACGGCGGCCGGCTGGAGCTGACGGACTCGCCGCTTGGCGGATTGCGGGCGGTGCTGCTGCTGCCGGCGGCGGCATGATCGCCAGCCATTTCGCGCCTCCAGGCTGGCGCGGGCGCCACGTCAGGGATTTTTCAATGCCTTTGGGGCAGACTTTTGCTTTCGCGGCGCGGCGCCCCTGTCTATATTGCGGCGCCGAAGCCGGGTTTGCCGGTTTTCAGGAGGTTCTATCGTGCATCGTCTGGCGCGCGCGGGTTTCGCGCTGACCGCTCTCATCTCGCTTGCCGCCTGCAATTCGGGGTCGTCCGAAGGGCCGGCGGTCGCCGCCGCTCCTCCTCCCGTTGCGCCCGCCGCGCCGCCGGCGCCGCCCCCCTATGTGGGCCTCGCCGACGGGTCGCTTGGGCAAAAGCTGGACGCCGCCAGCAGGTCCGCCGCGAACAAGGCGGAGGTCGCCGCGCTGTCCTCCGGCGAGCGCAAGACCTGGCGCGGCGAGAACGGCGCCTACGGCTATGTCGCGCCGGGCGCCGCCAATGGCGATTGTCGCGAGCTGACGCACACGATCTATGTCAACGGCCGGCCCAATGTCGCCAAGGGCACGGCCTGCAAGAGCGGCGAGGGCTGGAAGTTCAACGGCTGAATCCTGATGTGCGCCGCCGCTCGACGCGGCGGCGCGCGTCTGATCACCAGCCGGAGTAATAGTTGCTCGGGCAGGTGCAGCCGCCGCCGTAATAGCCGCTATAGGCGGCGGGCGCGTAGCCCCAGCCCCAATCCGAGGCCGCGGCCGCGGCCCCAAGTCCGACGCCCAGACCAGCCAATCCCAAGCCGACGCCGGGACCCCAGCCGCCGCCGCGCCAGCCCGCGCCGCGCCAGCCGCCATTCCAGCCGGGGCGGTTCCATCCGCCGCGGTTCCATCCGCCGCCGCCCCAGCCCGCGGTGCGGAACCCGCCGCCGTGGCCCCATCCGCCGCCGCGGAACCCGCCGCCATGGAAACCCGCGCCGCGGAAACCGCCGCCGCCGCCAAAGCCGCCGCCGTGGAAACCGCCTCCGTGGAACCCGCCGCCCCGGAAAGCGAGGGCCGGCTCATTGGCGACGAACGCGCCAGCGCCGGTCAGCGCCGCCGCGAACGCCAAGACTTTGATCGATGATTTTCCGCGCATGATTGTTCTCCCGAGGTTTATGCCTCGGGGCCGCAACGCGACGCCCGCCATGATGGTTCCTGATTCAGGCAGGCCGATCTACTGGAGTTGCGCACGAATCCTCAGCAACTCGGCCTTGCGCTGCTCGCTCACCTGCGGCCAGGACAGTTTGAGTTTTTCCATCGCGTCCAGGATGACTTGTGAAACGATCAGCCGCGCATTGAGCTTGTCGTCGGCGGGCACGATGAACCAGGGCGCGGCTTTCGTGCTGGTTTCGCTCAAAGCCCGTTCGTAGGCGCGGCGGTAGTCGCTCCAAAAACCACGTTCGACGAGGTCGGCCTGGGAGAATTTCCAGTTTTTCTCCGGCTCGTCGATGCGGGCGAGAAAGCGTTTGCGCTGCTCCTCCTTGGACAGGTGGAGGAAAAATTTCAGCACATGGATTTTGTTGGCGCCCAGGTGGCGCTCGAAGCCGCGGATCGAGCGGTAGCGCTCCTCCCAAAAGTCGTCGTCGGCCTTCGCGGGGTCGAACCCCTCGGCGGCGAGCAGTTCGGGGTGCACGCGGACGATGAGGACGTCCTCGTAATGCGAGCGGTTGAAAATGCCGATGCGGCCGCGCTCGGGCAGGGCGCGGCAGGCCCGCCACAAGAAGTCGTGTTCAAGTTCAGCGCCACCCGGGTGCTTGAAACTGGTGACCTCGCAGCCCTGCGGATTGACGCCCGACATCACGTTCTTGATGACCCCGTCCTTGCCGGCGGCGTCCATCGCCTGGAAGATGATGAGCAGGGCGTGGCGGTCGTCGGCGTAGAGTTTTTGCTGGTGGTCGCTCATTTGGGAAATGTGACGGGCGAGCTGCTCCTGATAATCCTCCTTCGACGCGTAATAATCGTCGACGCGCGTCGGCCATTTTTTCAGGTCGACGGCGTGGTCCGGTTTGACGCGAAAATCGTCGGAGTCGATGTCTTTCATGAAAGCCTCCAAAGCGGTTCAAGCGAAGCGGACGCCGGTTCGCGCGACGACAACGCGTCATGATGGAAATCCCTGAAGCGCGTCGGCGCGCTTCAGGGAATCAACACAGCGGCGCCCTCGAAGGCGCCGGCGCGTAAATCGGCGAGCGCGCGATTGGCGTCGCGAAGAGGGTAACGCGTGACCTGCGTTTGCAAGCCCAGTTCCGGCGCGAGGCGCAAAAATTCGACGCCGTCGCGGCGGGTGAGATTGGCCACGGAGACGAGCTGGCGCTCCTCCCACAGCAGAGCGTAGGGAAAACGCGGGATGTCGCTCATGTGGATGCCGGCGCAGACCACGGCGCCGGCTTTTCGAACCGTTTTGAGCGCCAGCGGGACCAGCGCGCCCACGGGAGCAAAAATGATGGCGGCGTCGAGTTTTTCGGGCGGCGTCTCGGACGCGCCGCCCGCCCAGACGGCGCCCAAGCTTTTGGCAAAATTTTGGGCGCGCGCATCGCCGTCCCGGGTGAAGGCGAACACGGCATGGCCCTGTTTCGTCGCCGCTTGCGCCAAAATATGGGCGGCGGCGCCGAAGCCGAAAAGGCCCAGATTTTGGACACGGCCGGCGCTGCGCACGGCGATCTTGAACGCCCGCCAGCCGATCAGCCCAGCGCAGAGCAATGGCGCCAGTTCCGCCGACTCCCCTTTTTCGCCGAGCGGGAAGGAAAAGCGCGCGTCGGCGACGCAATGGCTGGCGTAGCCGCCGTCGCGGGTGTGGCCGGTGAATTCGGGGGCGTCGCAGAGGTTTTCGTGGCCGGACAGGCAGGGGCCGCAGGCCTGGCAGGAATGGCCGAGCCAGGGGACGCCGACACGGTCGCCGATCGAGAGGCCGGAGACGCCGGGGCCCAAAAGATCGACGCGGCCGACGATTTCATGGCCGGGGATGATCGGCAGATGCGGATCGGGCAGTTCGCCGTCGTGGACGTGCAGGTCGGTGCGACAGACGCCGCAGGCCTCGACCTTCATTCGGATCTGGCCGGGGCCGGGCAGGGGATCGGGCCGCTGCTCTCCCTCCAGCGGTCCGCCAATCTTGTTGAGGACCATTGCGAACATGGTCGGTTTCCAAAAGAATTCCGGATTTCACTCCCGTCGCTTCAAACTGTCAAACCCGGCCGATGCGTCAGGCGAGGATCCAGCCGAACACGGCGCTGGCGGCGAGACCGATCACGACCAGGCCCCACTCCAGCCAGCCCCAGTCGCGCACCAGTTCGCGAGAGTCCGCCTGCGGCTGCGCCTGCGCCAGCAGGCGATTGTTGATGGGAACGACGATGAAATAGAAATATGGCCAGCTGGTCGCCGCGATCAGCGCGCCGACCAGCCAGCGGATGTCGCTGGCCTGGCCGAACGCCGCCAGGGCCGCCACCGCCGCCGCAAGCGCGAGGCCGCCGAGCAGGGCGAAGCCGCGCCGGTCGCTCGGCGCCCATTCCCGCATCATGGAGGTATCGTCCAGCGCCAGCCGCGCGGGCTGTTCGACCAGGGCGATGTAGAGGGCGGCGCCGGTGAAGGCGGCGGCGAAAGCGAAAGCGAGCAGTCCGGCGAGCATTTTGGGCTCCAGTGGGGCGTCGTTGGCGGCGGCGATGAACCTCTCCCGAGCGCGATGCGTTTCCGCGGAAACGCATCGCGCTCGGGAGTTTTTATGTGCGCATGATCTTTTCCGAAAACCGGCATCCAGTTTTCGGGATCATGCTCTAGCTCATAGCCCTTTTGCGCCGAAGACGAAAGCCTCGCGCATATCTCGCGCGGTATTAAGGAATCGTTAGCACTAACGCTGGCATGATTGGTGCTTGGAAGAAGCACCACATCCGCTGGTCCAGCCGGGCTGCGGAACAGCTGTCCGGCCGGCGCGTTCAACGTAACTGCAAGGAGTTGACGATGCCGCTTACCCGTTGTGTCTACTGCGCTCTGCCGACACGCATCCATTTCGCCTGGTGTCAGGAGAGCGGCGCCAGGGGCAACATGCCGCCCGAGGCCCTGCGTCCCGGCGCCATCGTCGTCGAGGCCCGGGAACTGCGATTCTGCAAGCCGGTGGCGTCGAGCAAGGGGCGGCGCTAGAGCCGACATTCTGCGAAGGCGCGCCTCGATGGGCCGCGCCTTGCTGGCGGTTCAGTTTTCGAAAAACGTCACGCCATTGTATGTGCAGCGGATGGAAATCCCCGGCTTTGTCCGCACGTTCCAGGCGCAATTCTCTTCAGCCTGCCGCCGCGTGTAACCGGGCGCGTCCGGTCCGGAGACTTTGCGGCCGTCGAAATAGAGCCGGTAGCCGGAATGGCCGCCGTAGCCGGGGGTGTAGCGGCTTTCGCCTCGGCACGCGCCGGGATGCAGGAATTCTCCAGTGTGCTGATCGAAGCAATCGACACGCGCTTCGCGGATCATGGCGCGATCAGGGGAATGACCCGGCGACGCCGGCAAGACGCCCGCTTGAGCGAAAGACGGTGTGAACACCATCGCGGCCCCCATCACCTGCTTCCACATTTCAGCCTCCCTAGAGCATGATCCCGAAAAGTGGAAACCGGTTTTCGGAAAAGATCATGCTTAAACAAGAACTTTAGAGCGTGATGCGTTTCCGTGGAATCGCATCACGCTCTAGGTCGAAAAACGCAGTATAATCTTGAACACGCCACCTGAAGTTGCGGCGTTCTGTCGCGCAGGGGCTCCGTCGCCAGGGCGTGCGATGTCCGCGCCCGTTGCATTGCGCGTAAAATTCGGCCAGTTAGGACTGCAATCCCCACAAATGGTCGAGCCGATGAAACGCGCCCTTTCCGTCACCCGCGAAGACAATTTCCCCGAATGGTACCAGGCGGTGGTCGATCAGGCCGATCTCGCGGAAACCTCGCCGGTGCGCGGCTGCATGATCATAAAGCCGTGGGGCTGGGGCGTGTGGGAGCTGGTGCAGCAGGCGCTGGACAAGCGCATCAAGGACACCGGACACGAGAATTGCTATTTCCCGCTGTTCATCCCTATGAGTTTCATCGCCCAGGAGGCGAGCCACGTCGAAGGTTTTGCTAAGGAAATGGCGGTGGTCACCCACCATCGCCTGAAGTCTGTCGACGGCAAGCTGGTGGTCGATCCTTCCTCCGAACTGGAGGAGCCGCTGGTGGTGCGCCCGACCTCCGAAACCATCATTGGCGACGCTTTCCGGCGCTGGATCGCCAGCTATCGCGACCTGCCGGTGCTGGTGAACCAGTGGGCGAACGTGGTGCGTTGGGAAATGCGCACCCGCCTGTTCCTGCGCACCGCCGAGTTTCTGTGGCAGGAGGGCCATACGGCGCACGCGAGCCGCGACGATGCGATGGAAGAGACGCTGAAGATGCTCGACATCTATCGCGAGCTGGCCGAAGAGGTTTTGGCCATGCCGGTGGTGGTGGGCGAAAAGCCCGAGAACGAGCGGTTTCCCGGCGCCGACGCCACCTATTCGATCGAAGCCATGATGCAGGACGGCAAGGCGCTTCAGGCCGGAACCTCGCATTACCTCGGCCAGAATTTCGCCAAGGCGCAGAACATCCGCTTCCAGTCCGCGACCGGCGAACTGGAATATGCGCACACCACCTCCTGGGGCGTTTCGACCCGGCTGATCGGCGGCGTGATCATGACGCATGGCGATGATGACGGTCTGCGCCTGCCGCCGCGCATCGCGCCGAAGCAGATCGTGATTGTCCCGATGTTGCGCGAAAAGCCCGAAGATGCGGACCTGCTGGCCTATTGCGAGACGCTGAAGGCTGAACTGGACGGGTTGTCCGCCTTTGGCCTGCCTTTGCGCGCGCATCTCGACAAAAAACCTGTGCGCTCCGCCAACAAGCGCTGGGACTGGCTGCGTCGGGGCGCGCCCATCCTGCTCGAAATCGGCCCCCGCGACATGGCCGGCGACAATGTCACGATGATTCGCCGCGACCGGCTGCGCGACGGCGACAAGGTGATATCCACAGGTCTTTCGCGGACGGATTTTTTGGCGCAGGCGCCGGGCCTGCTGGTCGAAATCCAGCAAAACCTGTTCGCGGAGGCCAAGGCGCGGCTCGACGGCAACATTCGCGCCGATTTGAAAACCTGGGACGAGATCGCCGCCTTTTTCGGTGCGGCTGCGGAAGATGACGCCAAATCAAGCTTCAAAGGCTGGGTGCGCGCGCCCTGGGCGCGGCCGACCGGCGCCGAACTGGAGGCGGTGGAGGCGCGTCTGAAGGCGCTCAAGCTGACCTTGCGCAATGTGCCCATGGGCCAGGGGCAACCCTCCGGCGCCTGCGTGTTCACCGGCAAGCCCGCGATCGAGGAGATCATCATCGCCCGCGCCTACTGAGGGTCATGTTTACAAATTGAACATGGCGTCCTAGGGGTTTGTCACAAAACCTTAATAATTAATCAATCGCGCGGAGGCGCCATGCTGGGCTGGATGAGGGCGCTGATGCCCAAGGAGGATCGATTCTTCGATCTGTTCGAGGCCCATTCCCGAATCGCCGTCGAGGCGGCCGAATGTTTTCGGCGCCTCCTCGACGGCGGCGATGGAGTGCCCGCCCTGTGCGAGCAGGTGACGCGGTTCGAACATGACGCCGACGATGTCGCGCGCGAGGTTTTGCTCGCCCTGCGCCGCAGCTTTATTACGCCGTTCGACCGCGGCGACATCCACGGCCTGATCAACGACCTCGACGACGCCGTCGACCAGATGCGCCAGACCACCAAGGCCATATCCCTGTTCGACATCAAGACGTTCACGCCCGATATGGCGCGCATCGGCGACCTGATCGTCGAGGCCTCGAAAATCGTGCGCGAAACCCTGCCGCTGCTGCGGTCGATGAACGCCAATTCCGCCACGATCAACGCCGCCGCCGAAAAGATCGTGAAGATCGAGGAGGAATCGGACCTGCTCTATCTCAATGGCCTCAAGGTGCTTTACCAGGCCAACAAGGACGGCCGCGCCATGGACTATATCGTCGGCGCGGAAATCTACTCGCATCTCGAAAAAAGCGTCGACTGTTTCGAGGCCGTGGCGCACCGGATGAGCGGCATCCTGCTCGAACATTTGTGAGTTGCCGATGGATGGCGTCTCCCTCGCCCTGATTGCGCTGATCGGCGTCGCCCTGCTGTTCGATTTTCTGAACGGTCTGCACGACGCCGCCAATTCCATCGCCACCATCGTCTCGACGCGGGTGCTGAGCCCGCAATATGCGGTCGCCTGGGCCGCTTTCTTCAATTTCATCGCCTTCTTCTTCTTTGGCCTGCATGTCGCCAACACGGTCGGGGCCGGCATCGTCGACCAGCACATTGTCGACGACCGGCTGATTTTCGCCGCCTTGTCGGGCGCGATCTTCTGGAACGTCCTGACCTGGACGCTCGGCATTCCCTCCTCGTCATCGCACGCTCTGATTGGCGGCCTGGTCGGCGCCGGCGTCGCCAAGGCCGGGACCGGCGCCATCGTCTGGGCCGGGCTGAACAAGACGGTCGCGGCCATTGTGTTGTCGCCGATGACCGGCTTCATCCTCGCGCTTCTGCTTGTGCTGCTGGTGTCGTGGATCTGCGTGCGCCGCACGCCGGTCGCGGTGGATTCGAGCTTTCGCTTGCTGCAATTCGTGTCGGCGTCGCTCTATTCGCTCGGTCACGGCGGCAATGACGCGCAAAAGACCATGGGCGTCATCGCCGTGCTGCTTTACGCCCATGGCCTCAGCGGCCCCACCTTCGCCGTGCCGTTCTGGGTCGTGCTCTCCTGCCAGACGGCGATGGCGCTCGGCACTTTCTTTGGCGGGTGGCGCATCGTCCACACCATGGGCTCGCGGATCACCCGGCTCACGCCCATGCAGGGGTTCTGCGCCGAAACCGGCGGCGCGATCACCCTGTTCGGCGCGACGGCGCTGGGCGTGCCGGTGTCCACCACCCACACCATCACCGGGGCCATTGTCGGCGTCGGCGCGGCGCGGCGCACCTCCGCCGTGCGCTGGAGCGTGGCGCAGAGCATTGTGGTCGCCTGGGTGTTGACCCTGCCGGCGGCGGGGACGACGGCGGCGCTGGTCTATTGGCTTGCGGGGGTGTTCGGATGACGATCGCCAAGCCGGGCAAGCCGAACAAGGCCAAGACGAAGTCCGGCGACGCGGTCGAGGAGAAGGCGCTGGTCCGGCAGGTGGCGGCGCTGCCGTGGCGGATCACGGAGCGGTTGGAGATCATGCTGGTGTCGTCGCGGCAGACGCGGCGCTGGATCATCCCCAAGGGCTGGCCGATGGCGGGCCGCAGCGCTTCGACCGCCGCCGCCATCGAGGCGCTGGAGGAGGCGGGCCTGCTCGGCGCCATTGACGAGGCTCCCTTCGGCCAATTCACCTATGCCAAGAAATTTTCTCGTGGCGAATCCGCGCTTTGCGAGGTGGACGTGTTTCCCCTGCGGGTCAACCGCCAGCGCGCGGATTGGCCGGAGAAGGACCAGCGCGAGACCCGCTGGTTCTCCCCGGAGGAGGCGGCGACATGCGCCTCCGATCCCGAACTCGGCGCGTTGATCGCCCGATTCGCCGCCGCCCGGTGAGGGGATTCGTTTTTGTTTTGACGCATATTCGTTAGAGCGTTTTCCAGCGAAGCGGATGCCGGTTCGCGTGAAGAAAACGCGTAAAAACAAAAAATTAGAGCCCGTATCCGCTTCGCTCGACCATGCGCGAGCAGGCCTGAGCGGTGCCCCCTTTGGTAAGGCAAGCTTAACCACAACGCTCAATTGCCTGGGGTTCTGGTAAGGTCCGGGTAACCATTGCCCCATTAACTGCGCCTCGACAGGCGTGACCTTGCGTTGCGCAGAAATGAATGCAGGCGCTGGTTCGTTTCGATTCCTGGACATGTGTGAGCGTCGAACTGGAGTGGATTCGCGTCGTGGCGCGAAATCCGCAAGCAAGATGAAGTAGAGACCACGATTTTGCAGCTGCATTGCCTCACTTGGCCTTTCGGCCGCCGCAATTCAGCCGCATTCAACCCGGGCGAAGCCCGAACTTGTTGCCGAACAGCCACAAATCCCCATCGAATACCCCAAAGCCTGACTTTTTGAGTTGCGGCAGAGGGAATCAGGGGACATGTTGCCGGCGCGTTTCGCAAAAACAAAACAAAGAGGCATCTATGCGTAATGTTCTGCTTTCCACCGTCGCCCTGATGGCGCTGACCGGCTCGGCCCTCGCCGCCGACCTGCCGTCGCGCAAGGCGGCGGCTCCGGTCTATGTCGCGCCGGTTCCGGCGTTCTCCTGGACCGGCTTCTACGTCGGTGTCGAAGGCGGCGCGAGCTTCCTGTCGACCAATGCTTCGGGCTTCGCCACGAACAACCAGACCGCCGGCCTGATCGGCGGCGTGGTCGGCTACAATTATGAGTTCCCGAACCGCTTCGTGCTCGGCCTCGAAGGCGACGCCGGCGGCGTGATCGGCGCCAAGAAGACCTACGCCAACCCGGTCTTCACCACCGACTCCTCCTACTTCGCCGACATCCGTGGCCGCATCGGCTACGCCATCGCCGACCGCGCGCTGCTCTTCGCCGCGGGCGGCGTCGCTTTCGGCGACACCACCTTCAACAGCGTCTCCCAGGGCCGCGTCGGCTGGACCGTCGGCGGCGGCGTCGACTACGCCTTCACCAACAACCTGATCGGCCGCGTCGAATACCGCTACACCGATCTCGGCCGTCAGACGGTCAACAACGTCAGCGTCCGCCAGGACTCCAACGCTGTGCTCGTCGGCCTGCTCTACAAGTTCGGCGCTCCGGACTATGCTCCGGTCGTCGCCAAGTACTGAGCTTTTTCACACTGAACTGGTCGCGCCGGCTGAATCCGGCGCGACTGCGAAACGCACTGCGCATCTGGGGTACGCCCGGATGCGCTTTTTTTTGCGGTTTTCGAAAACCGGTTTCCCCTTTTCCGGCTCATGCTCTAAACCCCCGGCATGACCGATCCCAAGCGCATTTCCTTCGTCTCGCTGGGCTGCCCGAAGGCCCTCGTCGATTCCGAGCGCATCCTCACGCGGCTGCGCGCCGAGGGCTATGCGATCTCGAAAAACCATCACGGGGCCGACGCCGTGATCGTCAACACCTGCGGCTTCCTCGACAGCGCCAAGGCCGAATCGCTCGCCGCCATCGGCGAGGCCCTGCGCGAGAACGGGCAAGTGATCGTCACGGGATGCATGGGCGCCGATCCCGGCCCGATCATAAAAGCCTATCCCAACATTTCCGCCATCACGGGTCCGCAGGACTATGAAAGCGTCATGGCGGCGGTGCACAAGGTCGCGCCGCCCTTGGCGAATCCGTTTGTCGATCTGCTGCCGGAGCAGGGCGTTAAGCTTACGCCGCGGCATTACGCTTACCTTAAGATTTCCGAGGGTTGCGCCAACTCCTGCACCTTCTGCATCATCCCGAAATTGCGCGGCGATCTGATGTCGCGCCCGGCGGCCGAGGTTTTGGTCGAGGCCGAAAAGCTGGTGAAGGCCGGGGTGAAGGAGCTGCTGGTCGTCTCGCAGGATACCTCCGCCTATGGGCAGGACCTGCGCTATGCCTCAAGCGTGTTTCATGACCGGGAGGTGCGCGCGCGCTTCTTCGATCTCGCCCGCGAACTCGGCGACCTCGGGGTGTGGACGCGGCTGCACTACGTCTATCCCTATCCCCATGTGGACGAGGTGATTCCGCTGATGGCGGAAGGCAAAGTGCTGCCTTATCTCGACATTCCCTTCCAGCACGCCGCGCCCAATGTGCTGCGCGCGATGAAGCGGCCCGGCAATGTCGAGAAGACGCTCGATCGCATCAAAGCGTGGCGCGAGGTTTGTCCTGACCTCGCCCTGCGCTCGACCTTTATCGTCGGTTTTCCCGGCGAGACCGATGCGGATTTCGAGCTTTTGCTCGACTGGCTCGACGAAGCCAAGCTCGACCGCGTCGGCGCCTTCAAATATGAGGCCGTCGCCGGCGCCGCCGCCAATGATTTGGGACTGCCCCCGGTCCCCGAAGAGGTGAAGCAGGTTCGCTGGAAGCGTTTTATGGAGCGGCAACAAAAAATTTCCGCGCGGCGGCAGCAGGCGAAAGTCGGAAAGCGCTTGCCGGTGATTGTGGATCGGATTTTCGCCGGGGGCGGGGAGGGGCGCACCAAGGCCGACGCGCCCGAAATCGACGGGACAGTGTTTTTGGCCTCCCGCCGTCCGCTGCGCGTTGGCGATATCGTCACCGCGAAAATCGAGCGGGCCGAGGCTTACGATCTGCACGGCGCGGTGGTCTGAACCCCTCATCCGTCTCGCCGCCTCTCGGCGGCGATCCACCTTCTCCCGCAAGGGGAGAAGGAGTCGCCGCCGCAGGATTCGTCAGGGAATCAGCACGGTCGCGCCGGTGGTCGCGCGTCCCTCCAGGGCGCGGTGGACCTCCGCCGCCTCCGCCAGCGGTTTTGACGCATGGACCGGGATTTTGACGGCGCCGGACGCGACCACTGCGAACAGCCGCGCCGCCATTTCGCGCAGCCGCGCCTCGTCGGCGATGAAGGCGAACAGCGAAGGGCGCGTGACGAACAGCGCTTTTGGCGAGAGCAGGCCGAGGTTGAACGGCGGCACGGGACCGGAGGCGTTGCCGAAACTGACAAACGTGCCGAAGGGCCGCAGGCAGTCCAGCGACCCCGGGAACGTGTCTTTTCCCACGCCGTCGTAAACCGCGTGGCACAGCGCCCCGCCGGTGATCTCCTTGACTCGCGAGGAAAAATCTTCCTGGCGGTAGAGGATGATGTCGTCCGCGCCGGCTTCGTGGGCGAGTTTTGCTTTGTCCTCGCTCCCCACCGTGCCGATGACCTTGGCCCCCAGCGCTTTCGCCCATTGGCAGAGAATCAGGCCGACGCCGCCGGCCGCCGCGTGCACGAGGATCGTGTCGCCCTTTTGAACCTTGTACGAGCGGAACAGCAGGTATTCGGCGGTCAAACCCTTGAGCATCATCGCCGCGGCGGTCTCGTAGGAAATTTCCGCCGGCAGGGGCGCCAAAAACTTGGTTTCGATGTTGCGCGCCTGGGCATAGGCGCCGATCGTGCCGGCATAGGCGACGCGATCGCCGATGCGAAAATCTTTGACGCCGGGGCCGACGGCCACGATCTCGCCGGCGCCTTCGTTGCCGGGCGTGAACGGCAGGGGCGCGGGATAAAGGCCGGTTCGAAAATAGACGTCGATGAAATTCACGCCCACCGCGTGCTGGCGCACCTGCGCTTCGCCGGGGCCGGGCGCGGGCAGGTCCATGTCTTCATACCTCAAAACCTCGGGGCCGCCGGTTTCGTGAATGCGGATCGCCTTGACCATGTGCATCTCCTTTTCGCGCGAATCTAGAGCATTTTCAAGCGAAGTGGATGCCGGTTCGCGTGAAGAAAATGCGTCGAAAGAAGAATCTAGAGCTTTTTCACGTTTCCATGAAACGTGAAAAAGCTCTAGCGCGGCGGCGGGCGCGGGCAATGCGGGCGCGCTGCAAGCTTGGGTTTGCGCCGGTCTTGGTGTGAGCGGCGTGGCGAAAGGGGATAGACTGGCGCCGCGACTCAAAGGACGATTCATGCCTCGCCACATCTATCTCGCCGGTCCCGAAGTGTTTCTCCCCGACGCCGTGGACGTCGGCCTGCGCAAAAAAGCCTTGTGCGCGGAATTCGGCTTTGTCGGGCTCTATCCGCTCGACAACGCGATCGCCGAAGGGGAAAATCGCGACGCGCGCATCTATGCCGCCAATCTCGCCTTGATCGAACAGGCCGACGCCGCGCTGTTCAACCTGTCGCCGTTTCGCGGCGTCGGGGCCGATCCGGGGACGGTGTTCGAGCTTGGGCTTTGTGTCGCGTTGGGAAAACCGGTTTTTGCCTACACGTGCGATCCCGTCGATTTCTGTGGCCGGGTCAGCGAAGCTCTTGGCGCGCATCACACGCCGGAGGGCGGGATCTGCGACGCACACGGGTTCGAGATCGAGAATTTCGGCAACGCCGACAACCTCATGCTCGATTGCGCGCTCAAAGCCCAGGGCCGCGCCGTGCTGCGCGCCGAAACGAAATTGCCGCTCGCCGACCTCACCCTGTTCACCGCCTGCCTGCGGCAGGTCGTCATGCACTTCGGACTTTGATCATGCGCACCCGCCCGCTCGGCCGCACCGGCCTCAACGTGTCCGAAATTTGTCTGGGCACCATGACTTATGGTCAGCAGACCGACCGCGCCGACGCCTTCGCCCAGATGGATTACGCCGTCGCCCATGGCGTGAATTTTTTCGACACCGCCGAACTCTATTCCATCCCGCCCCGCGCCGAGACCCATGGCGCGACGGAAACCATCATCGGCGAGTGGTTTCGCGCACGGGGAGGGCGCGAAAACATCGTGCTCGCCACCAAAATCGTGGGCCGCACCGCCATGCCCTGGTTTCGCGACGGCGAACTGGCTCGCCTGGATCGCAAGAACATTTTTTATGCCGTCGAGCGCTCGCTGAAGCGGTTGCAAACCGATTATATCGATCTCTATCAGTTGCACTGGCCCGACCGCCCCATGGTGCTGTTCGACGGGCTGTCGAACGCCTATGAGGATCGCGGCGGACCCGATGGCGTGACTTTCGAGGAGACCGCCGGCGCGCTCCAGGAGCTGGTCGCGCAGGGAAAGATTCGGCATTTTGGACTGTCCAACGAAACGCCGTGGGGTCTGTCGCAATTTTTACGCGTCGCGGAGCAGGGCGGTCCGCGCCCGGTGTCCATCCAGAACGCCTACCACCTGCTGAATCGCCAGTTCGAAATCGGCCTCGCCGAATTCGCCTGCCGCGAACAGGTGGGGTTGCTGGCCTATTCGCCGCTCGCCCAGGGGTTTCT
The DNA here is from genome assembly GCF_009720655.1 of Rhodoblastus acidophilus. Classification (GTDB taxonomy): domain Bacteria; phylum Pseudomonadota; class Alphaproteobacteria; order Rhizobiales; family Beijerinckiaceae; genus Rhodoblastus; species Rhodoblastus acidophilus_A. Next base: position 16,934 of record NZ_WNKS01000001.1, read on the forward strand.
CACCGGCAAATATTTGCATGGCGCCCGGCCGCCCGGCGCGCGCAGCACCTTGTTCGACCGGGGCCAGCGTTACGAAAAACCGGGCGTGGACGCCGCCATCGAGGATTATCTGGCTTTGGCGAAGGCATTCGGCCTTCATCCCGTGCATCTGGCGATTGCGTTCGTGACCTCGCGTCCGTTCGTCACCGCCAACATCATCGGCGCGACCAATCTGGAGCAATTGAAAATCATTCTGGATGCGCCGCGCGACCTGCCGCCGGAGGTTTTGCGCGACATCGACGCCATTCACCAGTTGCGCGGCAATCCCTCGCCGTGATCCCGGCGGCTTACGGCTTCAGCGATTCGATATAGGCGACGATATCGGCGATTTCCTGGCGCGTCAGGCTCATGTCGGGCATTTTCGGATGCGGGTCGATGAGAAAGATTTTCAATTGCTCGCCGCTCTTGCGCTGCGCGATGTCGCAAAAGCTCGGGACGTCGGCGCTCGCCTGGGTCTGCTGCTCGGGGGAGATGACATGGCAGGCGGCGCACCAGCGCTTGGCGATCTTCTTGCCTTCGATCATGTCGCTGGCGGCAAAAGCCGGGCTCGCCGCGGCCAGGGTCAACAAAACGGAAATCATCGCGCGAGCCATGTTCGCCTCCTCGAATCGGCGCAGTCCTAGAGCTTTTTCATAGAAACATGAAAAGCTCTAGATTCTTGTTTTGACGCATTTTCTTCACGCGAACCGGCATCCGCTTCGCTTGAAAATGCTCCAGGCGCGGATCATACCGCAATTTTCGTCGTGCGCCCGCAATTCGGCAGCGCCAGGGAGCCGGCTCCTGATACGGTTTCCGCAAGATCGCTTCGCGATCCGCGAAAACGAAATCGCGCGGAAATCCTTCAGGCGAAGGGCGGATTTCCGCGCGAGCGGAATAGGATTTCCGAACTGATCCTTCGGAAATCGTATGAAACGCCGGTCAGCCCCCTCGGGGCCGGTCCGTATGGACATGTCCAAACAAGAGGGCTTTCGCGGAAAGGCTTGCGACGACGTCGGGGATCGAAGAGGTCCAGTCCGGTTCCAGGCGGATCGGCGCGAAGACTATGCGCGCCATTCATCGTTGCCAACAAGGTCTGGATTTCTTGACGCTTGATGAATATCATTGCGATATAAAAATGAGAGTCCATTGAGTTGCCCCAGCGTGAGGGAAAATGGCTAATCCAGACGAGCCAAGTTGTCAGCCAAGAAATTCGTTCGCAATCGAGCTGCCAGAGCCATATTTGTTTGAAATTTATGTCAAAAAAAATTCGGATTTAGCTTCGTTTTCGGAGAGCAGGGCGCTCACGCATTATAAATCCTGCGGTCGCAAGGAGGGCCGCGTTTGCAGTCAAATCGACAGCAAGGCGGCATTTAAGGCTCTTGTGCCAAAATCGATTTCCATCTTGGAAATTGGCCCCTATATCAGGCCTGCGTTTAAAAAGGACGCCTATAACGTTGAATATTTGGATGCGTTTTCAACGAGTGAACTTCGGGAAAAAGCGCGCGCGGCGCCGGGTGAAAACCCTGCAAATGCGCCTGACATTGATTATGTGTGGAAGGGTGAGCCTTACTCTCAATTGGTGAAAAAAACGTTTGGATGTGTGTATTCCAGCCATGCGATCGAGCATCAGCCGTGCCTTGTTTACCATTTGAACCAGGTTTCCTCGGTCCTGGAAGAGAACGGATATTATTTCATCGCTGTGCCGGATAAACGTTATTGCTTTGATCGGTTTTTTCCGGAATCGACACTGGCGGATATTCTGGACGCGTATTTGCTTGATCGCCGTGCGCACTCTCCACGAACGCTCCTGCGAAGCCGCCTTTTGACGACCCATAACGATCCTGCCAGGCATTGGTCGGGCGAAGCCACGGTCGACCCCTTGAAACAACCTGTCACCAAGGCTTACGGGAAGCGCATAAAGGATACATTGGCGTTGTGGCGACAAAGAACCGGCTATGTTGACGGTCACGCTTGGCAATTCACGCCAGATAATTTCGAGCATTTAATTCAGTGTATTTATGAGGCGGAGTTGAGCAGCATGAAATTGGAAGTGGTATATCCAACAATAAAGAACAGGTTCGAATTTTTTGCTGTTTTAAGAAAAGCGTCCCATGGCTAACGCTGGGCGCCGCCCAGCCTTTGACGTTGCCAATTCGCAGGGGGAATGTTACCGTTTTGTGCAGTGCGATATTTGAGGCCACCCATGTTTTCCGGCGCGCCCATCGACATCAAATATCCCTGGGGGCGCCTCGCCTGCTTTTTCGTTCTCTGGTTGATCATTGCGGGCTGGTCGGTCCAGGAGCTGCCCCTGGCCGCCGCCGCTGGCGCGGGGGCGCTCTGGGTCAGCCTTAAAACCCTGCCTCGGGGGAGGCTCCGCGTTTCCGCAGGGCGGATCTTGGTGCTCGTCGGGCGCTTGCTTTATGGCTCGTTCGCCGCTGGCCTCGACGTCGCCCGGCGCGCGCTGGCGCGGCGTCCCGATCTTCGGCCGGGCTTCGTTTCCTGCCCGCTCACCGCGCCCGAGGGCGAGGCGCGCAATCTGTTCTGCCTGCTCCAGAGCCTGATGCCGGGAACGCTGCCGACCGGCGCGGAGGACGGGACGGCCTTCGTTCACGCCCTCGACATATCGCAGCCGATCGCGGAAGAGTTTTCCGCGCAGGAGCGTCTCTATACAAGGGCGATTGGCGATGGATGAATTTCTGCTCTCGGCGGCCGGCGTGATCATCGCGACGGTCGCCGTCGGTCTCGTCCGCATCCTGCGCGGCCCCGACGATGTCGATCGCCTGATGGCCGTTCAACTGCTGGGCACCGGCGGCATCGCTGCGCTGCTGCTCACTGCTTATGCGACACGGGTTCCCGGCGTGGACGATGTCGCGCTCGGCCTCGCCTTGCTGGCCGCCTTCGCCACCATGGCCTTCCTCAATCATCTCGACGCGGGCCAGGGGGATGCGAGCCAAGGGGGCTCGGAGCCATGAGCGCCCTGATCGATCTCTTCAGCGTCGCCGCAATCGGCGCCGGGCTGTTCTTCTTTTTCGCCGGCACGGTCGGACTGTTGCGCTTTCCCGATTCGCTCACCCGCCTTCACGCCTTGTCCAAGGCGGACAATCTCGGGCTTGGGTTGGTCGTCCTGGGGCTCATTCCCCGGGCGGAAAATCCTCTCGCCGCGCTCAAGCTGCTCGTGGTCTGGGCGCTGGTGCTGCTGTCGGGCGCTTCGACCGCCCAGCTCATCGGCCGCGCCCTGCGCCGGGGGCGCAAATGAGCGTCCTGCCGGCGCTCGATGTCGGTCTCGCCCTTCTCGTCGTCGGCGTCGCGGCCTGGACCATCGCGGCGCGCAACCTGTTCGCCTCCGTGGTCGGCTATGTCGCTTACGGGCTTCTGCTGGCGCTGGTCTGGGTCCGGCTTTACGCCCCGGATGTCGCCTTGACCGAGGCCGCGGTCGGCGGCGGCGTCACCGGCGTGTTGCTGGTCACGGCGGGCAAAAGGCTTGACGCGCTCGCGTCGGCGGAAGTCGGCGTCCCGCCCGGACGCGCGTTAAAAATCCTTGCCGGGGCGCTGGCGGCGCTCGTCGCCGGGGCGCTCGCCTGGGTCGTGCTGACCCTGCCTTCGCCCGCGCCCAGTCTGGCGCCGGCCGCCGCCGAAGCGGCGGCGGGTCCCGGCGCGGGCCTCGGCAATCCGATCACCGCCGTGCTCATCTCCTATCGCTCCTTCGACACCATGCTCGAAAAGGTGGTGTTGATTCTCGCCGTGCTCGGCGTCTGGTCGGTCGGCGCCGACGCGGCCTGGGGCGCGGCGCCGGCGCCCTTGCGAAAAGTGCGTCCGGACGGCGCGATGATCCTGCTGGCCCAATTTCTCGCGCCTGTCGGACTGCTGATCGGCGTTCACATTTTTTGGGTGGGGGCCGACGCGCCCGGCGGCGCCTTTCAGGGCGGCGCCCTGCTCGCGGCCATGGGGATGGTCGCCATGATGGCGCGCCTGGCGGAGCCGCCGCGCATCGACTCGCGCAAGCTGCGGCTGGCGCTTGTCGCCGGCCCCGCGGTCTTCCTGATCGTCGGCGTCGCGGGGCTGGCGCTGGCGGACAATCTGTTCGCCTACCCGCAAAATTTCGCCAAGCCGCTCATTCTGTTCATCGAGGCCTTCATGGTTCTGTCGATCGCGGTCGCCCTGCCGATGCTGGTCTGCGGACCGCCGAACGGGAGCCCGAAATGACCCCGCCCATCCTTGCAGGTTTGGTCGGCGCCGCTCTGGTCGGGTTCGGGCTCTACGGCCTGATTTGCGACCCGCATCCGCTGCGAAAACTGCTCGCCTTCAATCTCGTGGGCAGCGGGGTTTTTCTCGTGTTCGGCATTGTCGCGCGGCGCGGCGCGGCGGCGGGCTTCGCCTTCGATCCGGTTCCGCAGGCCATGGTCATCACCGGCATTGTCGTCGCTTTCGCCGCGAGCGCGCTGGCCGTCGCCCTCATCCTGCGCCTTGCCGCCGCCAGCGGCAAGGTCACGCTCGATCCGCGGGCCTGGACCAAGCGGGACGACGGAGGCGCCAGATGACGGCGTCGCCGGGTGGCGCGCTGCTCGTTTTCGCCGTCCTGACGCCGGTCGCGGGTATCCTGCTCTCGTTCGCGCTCGGGGGTCGCGCCGCCGAAAGGATCACGCTCGCCCTGGCGCCGATCGGCCTCGCCCTGGCCGGGTTCATCGCCTTTCTCGTCGCCCGCAGCGGGGCGCCTTTGGTCTATGTGATCGGCGGCCTGCCGCCGCCGCTCGGAATCGCGCTGCGCGCCGACGGCGCTTCGGCGACGATGATGGTGGCGGCGGCCCTGATCGTCCCCGCCGCCGCCTTTTACGCCCGCGCCAAATTCGCCACGCCCGACGGCGTCGCGGAAAGCCGGGGCGCGCTGACCTTCTGGATCATGTTGCAGGCGATCTGGGCGGCGCTGAACCTCATCTTTCTCGGCGCGGATCTGTTTAATCTCTATGTCGCGCTGGAGCTTTTGACCTTCGCCGCCGTGCCGCTGGTTTGCATCGACGGCCGCCCGGAAACGCTGGCCGCCGCCTTGCGCTACCTGTTGTTCGCGCTGTTCGGCTCGATTTCCTATCTGCTCGGCGTGGCGCTGCTCTATGGCGGCTACGGGACGCTCGACATCGTCCTGCTGGGCGAACGAATCGCGGCGACGCCGCTGGTGTGGACGGCCGCCGCCTTGATGACCGCTGGCCTGCTCGCCAAGACGGCCCTGTTCCCGCTGCACATCTGGCTGCCGCCGGCGCACGCCAACGCCCCCGCGGCGGCGAGCGCGGTGCTCTCGGGCCTCGTCGTCAAGGGCTCGTTTTTCCTCACGCTGCGGCTTTGGTTCTATGTCCTGCCGGCGCTGCCGATGGCGGCGCCGGCCGCCATTCTCGGAACGCTCGGCGGCTGCGCCGCGCTGTTCGGCAGCATTTTGGCATTGCGGCAGCCTCGGCTGAAATTGCTGGTCGCTTATTCGACCGTCGCCCAAATCGGTTATTTGTTTCTGGTGTTTCCGCTGGCGTCCGCCCCTGCGGGCGGCGCGCTCGGCTGGAGCGGCGGTTTTGTCCAGGTGCTCGCCCACGCCTTCGCCAAGGCGGCGATGTTTTTGTCCGCCGGCGTGCTCGCGGAGGCGCTCGGCCATGACCGGATCGCGCATTTTTCTGGCGCGGCGCGGGCGCTGCCGCTGACTTTTCTGACGCTGGGGCTCGGCGGATTGTCGCTGATGGGCCTGCCGCCGAGCGGCGGCTTCGAGGCCAAATGGCTGATGCTGCGGGCCTGCGCCGCCTCCGGCCAATGGATCTGGGCCGTGCCGATCCTCGGCGGCGGTCTGCTCGCGGGCGGCTATGTCTATCGCATCCTGGCGCCGGCGCTCGCCGACGGGGTGGTCGAGGTCAAGGCGAGGCCGCAGCTTTCCAGGGAACTGGTCGCGCTCGGCCTCGTGGGGGTTGCGCTGGCGCTGGCCTTCGCGCCCGAGGGTTTCTTCGAATTCATCCAGATTGGCCGCCCCTTGGCGGGGGGAGGGGCGTCGTGAAGGACGTTTTGCTCGTCGCGACCCTCGCCGCGCCGCTGGCGTTTTTGGCGGCCTGTTTCGTCCGGGCGTGGCGGCCGCGTGCGCTTGGCTTGCAATTTCTCGCGCCGGCGCCGGGTCTCGCCGCCGGGCTTCTGGGTCTGAGCGGGACGCCTGTCTCCGTTTCAGGTTTGGGTTTTGCGTTGCGCCTCGATCCGCCGGGGGCGCTGCTGCTCAGCTTTTCGGCTCTGCTGTGGATCGTGGCGAGCGCCGCGCTTTGGCGCGAAAAGGCGCCCGATGCGCGTTTCGGCGTCTGCTGGCTGCTGACCATGATCGGCAGTCTCGGGGTGTTCGTCGCCGGCGATCTCGTCTCGTTCTATCTGCTTTATGCGCTGGTCAGCCTGCCCGCCTATGGGCTGTTCGCCTTTTCCGACGACCCCGAGAAAAAACGCGCCGGGGCGGTCTATCTGGCTTTTGCGCTGGCCGGCGAGGCCGTGTTGCTGGCGGCTTTCGCGCTGCTCGCGGCGGGCGCGCCGCAGGGGGTGGGGATCGCCGAGGTCATGGCCGCGCTGCCCGCGTCGCCGTATCGCGGCGCCGTCCTTGTGCTGGTTGTCGCCGGTTTCGGCATGAAAATGGGCCTCGTTCCCTTCAACGGCTGGATGCCGCTTAATTATCGCGCCGCGCCGATTCCCGTCGCCGCCGTGCTGAGCGGCGCGGGCGTCAAAGCCGGGGTGATCGGGCTGCTGCGCTTCCTGCCACTTGGCGCGTCGATGGCGGAGGCGGGCGAGGCGCTCGCCATTTTGGGGTTTGTCACGGCCTTTTATGGCTTGGCCGTCGGCCTGACACAGCGGGAGTCCAAGAGCATTCTCGCCTATTCCAGCATCAGCCAGATGGGGGTGATCGCCGCAGCGCTCGGGCTCGGGCTGGCGGCGGCCGACAGTGGGGCGGCGGGCGACATGGCGTTTTACGCCGCCAATCATCTGCTGGTGAAAGCGGCTCTGTTCGTGACGATTGGCGCGCTCGCCGCGCGGCAGCCATTGTGGGCGTTGGCGCTGGCGGGCGCGCTGGCCTTGAGCCTCGCCGGCCTGCCGCTGACCGGCGGCGCCCTGGCCAAGCTCGCGTCAAAAGCGCAATTCGATGCGGGCTGGCCGAAAAATCTGGCGACGCTTTCGTCGATCGGCAGCGCCATGCTGATGACCCATTTTTTCACACGGCTTGTGTCGGGAGACGCGGCGAAAGACGCCGCTACGGAAACACCCGCCGCGCTGGCGCGTCTGTGGCCGGCGGTCGCGCTCGGCGCGTTGCTTTTGCCCTGGCTGTTCGCCGACAATCCCGGCGAAGCGCTGAAGCTCGACGCGCTCTGGGACGGTTTGTGGCCGGTTGCGACCGGCGTGGCGCTCGCGCTGGTCTGGCGGCGCTTGTCGGTCCCGCAAATTCCGGCAGGGGACAGCATCGTTCTTTACGAACGCGGTTTTGCGCGGCTGATGGCGCTCGGCCCGGCTTTCGAGCGGGCGGACGCCAACCTGCGGCAATGGCCGGCGGCGGGCGTCTCGTTGCTGCTGATCGTGCTCGCTTTGCTGGCGGCGGGTTTAGAGCAGGCTGCTGAAAAAGTCCCGTTCCGATAGCCATGGTTCGAGACGGCTGCTTCGCAGCCTCCTCACCATGAGGGATTTTCTCTATATAAAATAATCGAGTAGCCCTCACCCTGAGGAGCCCGCCTTGGCGGGCGTCTCGAAGGGCGGGGGCGGCCCACGGGTTTTTCAGCTGCAGCCTGTTCTAAGCTGAAACCGGCTCCTTGACGCGGAAGAAGATCACGTAGAGCGCGGGCAGGACCAGCAGGGTCAGGATCGTGGCCACGAACAGGCCGCCCATGATGGCGAAGGCCATTGGGCCCCAGAAAACCGTCGGCGCGATCGGGATGAAGCCGAGCACGGTCGAGATCGCCGTCAGCATGATCGGCCGGAAGCGCGACATCGCGCCCTCGACGATCGCGTCCCACATCGCCAGACCCTGCTTGCGCTCGGCCTCGATCTGCTCGATCAGGATCACGGCGTTGCGCGCGATCATGCCCATCAGCGCCAATATGCCGAGAATGGCGACAAAACCGAGCGGCCGTCCGGACAGCAGCAGCGCCAGGACGATGCCGATCAGGCCCATCGGCACCAGGCTCAGCACCATGGCGAGTCTGCTAAAGCTGTGAAGCTGCGCCATCAGGAACAGCAGCATCAGGAACAGCATCAACGGGATCATGGCGAAGACCGAGGCTTGCGACTTGGCGCTCTCCTCGACCGTGCCGGCGACCGCTATGTTGTATCCCTTGGGCAGGCTGGCGTTGAGGCTGTCGACCGCCGGCGTCAGCGCGGCCACGACCGCCTCGGGCGTGGCGCCGGCGACGACATCGGCCTGCACCGTCAGCGTCGGCGTGCGGTCGCGCCGCCACACCAGTGGATATTCCTGCTCGAATTCGAACCGCGCGATCTGGCTCAGCGGCGCGGTGCGTCCGCTCGGCAGCGGAATTTGGAGGGATTGCAGCGTGTCCAGCGACACCCGCTGCTCGTCCTGGGCGCGGGCGACCACGTCCACCAGATAGATGTCGTCGCGCACTTGCGTGATCGGCGTCCCGATCATCACCGTGTTGAGATAGGAGGACAGGGCCTGCGAACTTAAGCCCAGCAGCCGCGCCTGATCCTGGTCGATCACCACCCGCGCCTTGCGTGCGGGCGCCATCCAGTCGTAGTTCACGCGGCGCAGATCGGTGTTGGCGCCGAGCACCGCGCCGAGACGCAGGGCGATGTCGCGGGTCTGGCTCAGGTCCGGGCCGCTGACGCGATATTGCACCGGCCAGCCCACCGGCGGCCCCAGCTCCAGCGGCGAAACGCGGGCGACGACGCCCGGGAGTTTCTCGGCAAGCGCCGTCTCCAGCTTGGCGTGCAACCGCTCCCGCGCGGAAACGTCCTTGGCGATGACCACCGCCTGGGCGAAGAAATCATTGGCGAGCTGCACGTTGAGCGGGAGATAGAAGCGGATCGCGCCGCGCCCGACATAGGCGCTCCAGCTGGCGACGTCGGGATCGTCCTTGAGCAGGGCGTCGAGGTCTTGCGCCGCGCGGTCGGTGGCGAAGATCGAGGCGTTTTGCGGCAGGGTCAGATCGACCACCAGTTCCGGCCGGTCGGAGGCCGGGAAGAACTGGCGCGGGACCAGTTGCAGCGCCAGCAGCGAGGCGACGAAACAGGCGATCGTGACCGCGACGGTCAGCCAACGCCGGCGCATCGCCCCGAGAAGGACAAACTTGAAGGCGCCCATGATGCGGCTGGGCTTGGCGTCCGGTTTGACTTTCGGCGCCTTGAGCAGCCAGACGCCGAGCAGGGGCGCGAACAGCACCGCGACGAACCAGGAGACGATCAGCGCGATCGAGACCACGGCGAAGATGGAGAATGTGTATTCGCCGGCCGAGGATTTGGCGAAGCCGATCGGCACGAAGCCGGCCGCCGTGATGAAGGAGCCGGTGAGCATGGGAAAGGCCAGCGATTCATAGGCGACGGTCGCCGCCTTTTCCTTGCTGTCGCCCGCCGCCATGCGCGAAATCATCACATCGACCGTGGTCATGGCGTCGTCGACCAGCAGGCCGAGCGCGATGATCAGCGCGCCCAGCGAAATGCGCTGCAGGTCGATGCCGAAATATTGCATGATCGGAAAAATAATCGCGACCGTCAGCGGGATCGACAGCGCCACCACCGCGCCCGGTCGGAAGCCGAGGCTGACGATGCTCACCGCCATGATGATGGCGATGGCCTGCCACAGCGATTCCATGAATTCGCCGATGGCGTGATCGACCACCACGGGCTGGTCGGAAACGAGAGTCACGTCGATGCCGAGCGGCAGGTCGGCGGTCGCCGCGTCGAGCGATTTTTTCACATTGCGCCCGAGCGCCAGAATGTCGCCGCCGTCCGCCATGGCGATGGCGAGGCCGATCGCCGGCTTGCCGTTGACGCGGAACATCGGTTGCGGCGGATCGATGGGGGCGCGGCGGATCGAGCCGATGTCGCGCAGGCGGATCAGCCGGCCGTTGGAGGAGAAATTGACGTCGAGGAGGTCGTTTTCGGACTGGAACGCGCCCGTCACCCGGATCGAAATCTTTTCGTCGCCGGTCTGGATGGCGCCCGCCGGGATCACCGCGTTCTGGGCCTGGATGGCGGCGATCAGGGCGGCGCGGTCGATGCCTAATCCCGCGAGTTCGCGGGTCGAGAATTCGAAATAGATCTGTTCGTCCTGGGCGCCGAGAATTTCGATTTTCGAAACATCGGGCACATGCAGAAGCTTTGACCTGATGTCCTCGACATGGTCGCGCAATTCGCGGGAGCTAAAGCCGTTGTCGGCCGTAAAACCGTAGATCAGGCCGTAGGTGTCGCCGAAATCGTCGTTGAAGAACGGGCCGACCACGCCCTGCGGCAGGGTGCGCCGGATGTCCCCAATATTCTTGCGCACCTGATACCAGATGTCGGGCACGTCCCTGGGCGGGGTCGAGCCCTTGAGGGTCACAAAAATCGTGGTCCGTCCGGGGGTGGTGTAGGAGCGCAGGAAGTCGATGCCTTTCGTCTCCTGCAATTTGCGTTCGAGACGCTCGGTGACCTGATCGAGCGTGTCGTCGAGGGTCGCGCCCGGCCAGCCCGCCTGCACCACCATGGCGCGGAAGGTGAACGCCGGATCCTCGTTGCGCCCGAGCCGGACATAGGACATCAGTCCGGCGACGACGATGGCGATCATCGCGAAGATGACGAACGATCGATGTTTTAAGGCCCAGTCGGAGAGATTGGGGCCGGTCATGAGCGCTCTCCGACCAGCCGCACCTGCTGTCCCGGATGAAGCGCCTGGACGCCCGCCGTGACCACGATCTCGCCGGGCTCAAGGCCGCTGGACAGGACCACGGTTCCGGGATCGAAGCGCAGGACTTCGACGGGTTTGAGCGTCACGGACAGGGTTTGGGGATCGACCACCCACACCGCCGGACTGGCGCCGGACGCGGTGAGCGCGCTGGCGGGGATCGACAGGCCGTGTCCCTGATCGACATCAACCCGGCCCGTCACCGTCGCGCCGAGGCGCATGGCGGGCGGCGGATCGTTGACCGCGACCCGGACCTTGAAGGTGCGGGTGACCGGATCGGCCTGGGGATCGACCTGGCGCACCCGGCCCTTGGCGGTCACCGAGGGATCGTCGGTCAGGGCGATGGTGACGTCGACGTCCGAGGGCGCCGTGCGCAGAACCTGCGCCGGGACGTCGAAGACGGCGTCCCAGCCGTGGTCGCGCGCGACCGTGAACACCATCTGTCCCGGCTGGACAACCTCGCCCGATTCCGCGCCGCGGCGGGTCACCGTGCCCTCCACACCGACCTTGAGCTCGGTGAAGCCAACGCGATCCTCCGCGATTTCGACTTGCGCCTTGGCGTCGTCCACGCCGGCCTGGGCGGAGCGCAGGGCTTGCTGCGCCTTGTCGAAATTGGCGCGTGTGGTCCAGCCCTGCCGCAGCAGGGTCTGCTGGCGGTCGAAATGATTCGAATCCTGCTCCAGCCTTCCCTTGGCGGCGGACAGCGCGGCGCGCGCCGAGCGCAGGGCGTTGATTTCGTTCTGGGGATCGAGCCGGGCGACGATCTGGTCCGGCGTCACGCGGTCGCCGGCGTCGGCCTTGCGCTCGATGATCCGGCCACCGATGCGGAAGGCCAGCGCGACCTCCTTTTCCGCCTGGAGCTGGCCGGTCAGCGAAATGGCCTGCCCGAGGCTCGCCTTTTCCACGGTGATGGTCCGCACCGGGCGCGGCGGCGGCGCCTCTTGCGCGGTCTCCTGCTTGCAGCCGGCAAACACCAGCAGGGATGCAGCGAGCAGCAGGCGCGCATGCGGGCGGATCAGGGGCATGGTTCCAACTCCGGATTGGCGACTTTTCTTTTTAGAAGGACCCGACCGTCGAGCCGAGCACGATGACCGCGACCAGGGCGACGATCGCCCCGAGAATGGCGACCATGAAAATGTCCTTGTAACTCGCGCTGTGGTTGGAGCCGCAGACCGCCAGCAAGGTCACCACCGCGCCATTGTGCGGCAGGCTGTCGAGCGTGCCGGCTCCGATCACCGCGACGCGATGCAGCAGGGCGGGGTCCATGCCGATGGCCGCCGCGCGCTGAAGATAGGTGGCGCCGAGCGCGTCGAGGGCGATGGTCAGGCCGCCCGAGGCCGAGCCGGTGAGCGCGGCAAGGGTGTTGGTCGCCACCGCCAGCGACACCAGCGGCCCCCCGCCAATGCCGAGCACCGCCTCGCGCACCATGGCGAAGGCCGGCAGCGCCGCGACCACGGCGCCGAAGCCGACGAGGCTCGCCACGCTGATCGCCGGCAGGGCGGAGGCGTTGACGCCGGCGTCCATGGTGGCGCGCAGATTGGGCAGGCGGCGCCCGTTCAGCGCCAGCGTGGTCAGGATCGCCAGGGTGAGGGCGGTGAGCACCGACCACACGCCGGTGACGGCGGACGGCTGTATCGAGCCCCATTCCGGCTTGGCCAAAAAGCTGAGGTCGAGTCGCGGCAGGACGACCAGCGACAGGACCAGATTCGCGAGGATGACGACGACGATCGGCGCCGCCGCCTTCCAGAACGGCGGATTGGCGGTCGCGACCGCGCCATGGGCGATTTCGGCGGGATCGAATTCATGCGAGGCGGTGGCGCGCTCGCGAAGGGTTTCGTCGCCGGCGAGCTCGCCCGCCGATCTCAGTTCGGCTTCGTCGCCGAACCCCTCGCCCCGGGCGTGCGCCGCCGCCTCCGCGCGCGCCAGCCACCACAGGCCGAAGCCGAGCATGATGGCGGAGGCGATCAGGCCGAGGCCCGGCGCGGCGAAGGGCGTGGTGCCGAAGAACGGCATCGGAATGGTGTTTTGGATCGAGGGCGCGCCGGGCATGGCCGACATGGTGAAGGTGGACGTGCCCAGCATGATCGCCGCCGGCATCAGCCGCCGCGGAATTTTGGCGGCGCGGAACAGGCCCATGGCCATGGGCGCGATCACAAAAAAGGCGACGAACAGGCTGACGCCGCCATAGGTGACGACGGCGCCGCCAAGGACGACGGCGAGAATCGCCCGCTTCGTCCCGAGTTTTTCTGTCATGGCGTCGGCGATAGAAGCGACGGAGCCCGAATCCTCCATCAGCTTGCCGAACAGGGCGCCAAGCAAAAAAATCGGAAAGAATTGCGCCAGAAACACCGAAGCGCTGCGCATAAAAGTCTGGGTCCAGTGCGCCAGCAGCGGCTCGCTGGACAAAAGCGCCGCGACCATGGTCGCGATCGGCGCCAGCAGCAGCACGCTCCAGCCCCGGAACGCGAGCCAGATCAGCAGGCTCAGGCCCAGGAGAATGCCCAGGAGGCCGATCAGATCGGAACCGCTCATGATCAGCACTCCTCCAGCAGGACGTCGAGATCGGCGGTCGATTTTTTGCCGAGGTCGTCGCCATGGGCGGTCAAGAATGCGTCGGCGGCCTTGCGGCCCTCCTCCTTGAGCAGGCTGAGGAAGGCCCCCTCGGCGTTGAGCTTGGACGAGGCGCCGAAATCCGCGAGCTTGTCGGTGAGGATGCGATGGGTGCGCATTTCCGCCCAGCGGCACGCCTCGCCCGTGCCCGGATCGACCGCCTGTCGCAGCAGCGCGATCATGCGCAATTCCTTCATCAGCGGCGAATTGAACGAGATCTCATTGAGCCGGTCGAGAATTTCGCTCGCCGTGCGCGGAGTCGTCCGGCGCTCGCGCGGATTGATCTGCACCAGGATGACGTCGTGGGCGTCGCTCTCGCGCACCAGCGGCGTGATCGTCGGATTGCCGGCGTAGCCGCCGTCCCAATAGGGCTCGCCGTCGATTTCGATGGCCTGGAACATGGTCGGCAGGCAGGCCGAGGCGAGCAGGACGTCCGGCGTGATCTCCTTGTTGCGGAACACGCGGCCTCGCCCGGTGTGGACATTGGTCGCCGTGATGAACAGCTTGATTCCCGCCTCGTTGAGATGGGCGAAATCGATGCTGTCCTCAAGCAGCGACCGCAGCGGATTATGGCCGAACGGATTGAGGTTGTAGGGTGAGACGACCCGGCTCAGCAGGTCCAACATGATATAGCCGGGAGAGGCGTCGAGCGACCAGCGGTTCATCAGCCGGTCGAGCGGCGAGCGCTGGATCGGGCTGAAGCGGGCGGCCTCCGCGACCCGACCCCAGTAGGCGTCGAGCGCCTGCCGCGCGCCGGGCGCGCCGCCCTGCATATAGCCGCTGACGAGAACGGCGGCGTTCATCGCCCCCGCCGACGTGCCGGAAATGGCCTCGATCCTCAGCCAGGGCTCTTCGAGCAGACGATCCAGCACGCCCCAGGCGAAGGCGCCATGCGAGCCGCCGCCTTGCAAGGCGAGATCGACGAGGACGTTTTCGCGGGGCGCCTGGGCCGTCTCAACCGGTGTGCCTGTCATCGAGTCTCGCTGAAATTGCTTGATAGATCAGAGGCTTAATCGAATCTTTGCGTCAGCCCTGACCGAGAGGGTGCGGCTATTCTTCGCAGTTGCGATGCAGACCGTCAACCGGGAGCGCGGTCCGATTTGTGGGCGACGCCTCGCTCGGAAGGCGCCGGAGCTGGAATTTTGCGCGCTACAACAGCCGTTGGCGAGGGGCTTGGCGCTGCGCCCGGCGCCCTGGAAGGGGTTGCTTCGTGGATATTGCATTGCAAAAAATAGTTATCGCAATGCAACAATAAAGGCCCCGCCACGCGCAATAAATCGCGCCGCTCTTGATCCGCTCTATTTGTGTTCGCGCCTTGACAAGGATCAATCCGCAGCTGCATCTTGCCTCGCGAATGGAACGAATTGTTTGTGAAAAATGAATAAATCTAGGAGAGCCGAATGACCGCCGCGTCGGGGAACAAGCTGTCGTTATTCTCGCTCTCCGCTTTGGTCATCGGCTCGATGATCGGGGCGGGCATTTTCTCCCTGCCGCGCACCTTCGCCATGGCCACGGGGCCGTTCGGCGCCTTGATCGCCTGGCTGATCGCGGCCGGCGGCATGTACATGCTGGCGCGCGTGTTCCAGTCGCTCGCCGAGCGCAAGCCCGACATGGACGCCGGCGTCTATGCCTATGCCCGCGCCGGCTTCGGCGACTATCCCGGCTTCCTCTCGGCCTTCGGCTACTGGATCAGCACCTGCATCGGCAACGTGTCCTATTGGGTGCTGATCAAATCGACGCTGGGCGCCTTCTTTCCCATATTCGGCGACGGCAACACGCCGATCGCCATCCTCGTCGCCTCGCTCGGAATCTGGGCTTTCCATTTCACCATCCTGCGCGGCGTGCAGCAGGCCGCCTTCATCAACCAGGTCGTCACCATCGCCAAGGTCGTGCCGATCCTGATCTTCATCGTGGTCATGGCCTTCTCCTTCAAGGGCGACCTGTTCTCGGTGAATTTCTGGGGCGGCGCCGACATGCCGGAGGCCAGCCTGTTCGAGCAGGTGCGCCAGACCATGCTGGTCACGGTGTTCGTCTTCATCGGCATCGAGGGCGCGAGCGTCTATTCGCGCTACGCGAAAAAACGCTCCGACGTCGGCGCGGCGACGATCATCGGCTTTGTCGCGGTCACCGCGGTCATGGTGCTGGTGACCCTGCTGCCTTACAGCGTCATGGCGCGCGCCGATATCGCCGGAATGCGCCAGCCGTCGATGGCCACCGTGCTGGAGGCGGTGGTCGGCCATTGGGGCGCGATCTTCATCAGTCTCGGCCTGCTGGTCTCGGTGCTCGGCGCCTATCTCGCCTGGTCGCTGATCTGCGCCGAGGTTCTGTTCACCGCCGCCAAGACCAAGGACATGCCGCGCGTGTTTGCGCGCGAAAACGCCAACAAGGCGCCCTCCGCCGCCTTGTGGCTGACCAATATCGTGGTGCAGCTGTTCGTCATCAGCACCTATTTCTCGCGCGACGCCTTCTCGCTGATGCTCAACCTCACCAGCTCGATGTCGCTGATCCCCTATGCCTTCGTCGCGGCCTACGCCATTCTCCTGGCGCGGCGCGGCGAAACCTATGACCTGCGGCCGCAGGAGCGTTCTCGCGACCTGACCTTCGCCGCGATCGCGGCCGTCTATACGGTGTTCATGCTGATCGCCGGCGGCGTCCGCTATCTCCTGCTCGCCGCGATCCTCTATGCCCCCGGCACCGCCCTCTACATCTGGTCGCGCCGCGAACAGGGCCGCACCCTGTTCACGCCGATCGAACTCGGCATCTTCATCGCGCTCGTCGTCGCCGCGCTCTACGGCGTCTATTCGCTTGCGACCGGCGCCATCGCCCTCTGAGCTTTCCACAGGAGCATTTCACAATGACCGAGAACGTGAATTTCGGCGTCCATTCGGAAGTCGGTCAGCTCAGGCTGGTGATGGTCTGCGCGCCGGGCCGCGCGCATCAGCGGCTGACGCCGAGCAATTGCGACCAGCTGCTGTTCGATGACGTGCTCTGGGTCGAGAACGCCAAGCGCGACCATTTCGACTTCATTTCAAAAATGCGCGACCGCGGCATCGAGGTCGTCGAAATGCACAACATGCTCGCCGAGACCGTCGCCATTCCCGAAGCGAAGAAATGGATTCTCGACAATCAGGTCACGCCCAACCAGGTCGGCGTCGGCCTCGTCGACGAGGTGCGCTCCTATCTCGAAGGGCTTTCCGCACGCGACCTTGCGGAGACCCTGATCGGCGGTCTTTCGACCCACGAATTTCCCGATCATGTCGGCGGCGAAATGCTGGAGCTGGTGCGCGACGCCGCCGGCGTCGCCGAATATCTGCTACCGCCGCTGCCGAACACGCTCTACACCCGCGACACCACCTGCTGGATCTATGGCGGGGTCACGCTTAACCCCCTCTATTGGCCCGCGCGCCATGAGGAGACCATCCTCACCACGTCGATCTACAAGTTCCATCCGCGCTTCGCCGGCAAGGTCAATGTCTGGTGGGGCGATCCGACCCAGGACTGGGGGCTGGCGACGCTCGAAGGCGGCGACGTCATGCCGATCGGCAAGGGCAACGTCTTGATTGGCATGAGCGAGCGAACCTCGCGTCAGGCGATCAGCCAGCTCGCCGCGACCCTGTTCGAGAAGAAGGGCGCCGATCGCGTCATCGTCGCCGCCATGCCGAAACTGCGGGCGGCCATGCATCTCGACACGGTCTTCACCTTCGCCGACCGGGATTGCGTGCTGTATTATCCCGACATCGTCGACAAGATCGAATGTTTTTCCTATCGGCCCGGCTCGAAGCCCGGAACCGTGGACCTGCGCAAGGACGAGGGCGGCTTGGTCGAAACCGTGCGCGGCGCCCTGGGGCTGAAGCAGATGCGCGTCGTCGAAACCGGCGGCACCGCCTATATGCGCGAGCGCACGCAATGGGACAGCGGCGCCAATCTGGTCTGCGCGGCGCCCGGCGTGGTCTATGCCTATGACCGCAACACCTATACCAATTCGCTGCTGCGGAAAGCGGGAATCGAGGTCATCTCCATCGTCGGCGCCGAACTCGGACGCGGGCGCGGCGGCGGTCATTGCATGACCTGTCCGATCATCCGCGACCCCGTCGATTTCTGACCCGGCCGGACTCGCGGGAGTTTTTCGATGCGCATCGCTCTTGGACTTAAAACCCGCGCCGGCGCGCTGGCTCTGCTGTGTGGCGCCGGCTCTTGCGGCGGCGCGTGGGCGCAGGCGAGGCTCGATTCGCTCAGCGACGCGCAGGATGCGATGAACGATGCGCTCTATGCGACTCCCAACAGGCAGACCCCGGCGCCGCTGACCAACCTCTATGCGACGGCGCCCGATCTCGAAGCGCAGATCCCCGCGCCGCAGTTCCGCGCCAACGCGCTGCTGCCGCTCGGATGGAACTCCAACGCCAACGAAATCAGCCCGGGCGGCATTCCGTCCGGGCAGTGGCGCCCGGTCGGAACCCTGTCCTGGGCGGCGCCAGTCGGCGATCTGCCGCTGCGCGCGACCGTGACCGGCTTCGCCGAAACCGACCGATATTTCCGGGCCTCGCAGGTCAATCTCGACAAGAGCGGCGGGTCGGCGCGGCTGCAATATGTCGATCCCGGCAACGATCAGGCGTTCTCGCCCTATTTCGCCTTCGCGCCGCGCTGGGACTTTTCGCCAACCTTCAGCAACCAGCTTTCGGCGCGGCAGGATTTCAATCTCGGCTTCAACAAGAGAGTCAATTTCGACGGCGATTTCCGTCAGGTCGGCATCGCCGGCAATACGTCCGCGGCGACCGTCCTGTCGTTCGGCCTGACCGCTTTCGTGCAGCAGCGCCTGCGCGAGCCGCAGACCTCCTCCCAGGCGGCCTTCATCATTCCCTCGATGAGCTACGTCATCACGCCCGACTGGAACGCCAGCCTCGCGGTCGAATTTTTGGGGCGCTGGTTTGACCGCAACAGTTTGGGCGCTTCCAGCCACGCTTACGAAATCCAGCCGATCGGCACGGTGGAATATGTCGTGCCCGCCTCCGTGTTTGGCGGCGAGCGCACGGCGGAGCTGTTCGGCCACCCCGCCTTCGATCTCCAGGGCTCCTATCTGAAGGTCTGGTCCAGCGCGCCCGGCGGCGGCTACGGGCAGTTCCAGGCGATCGCCGCGGTCAAACTGGGCTGGCGTTTCTGAACGAAAAACCGGCGCAATCGTTTGATTTAGCGCCGGTTTCGATCGGAGTGGTTTACGCGCGCGTGTCGTAAATCCTAGAGCTAGAAGTGGTAGTTCACGCCGCCGCGCAGCACGTTCAGGTTGAGGCCGCCGGAAATGCTGGCGGGCGAGCCGCCGAAATACGTGTTGTTGCCCATGGAGGCGTAGAGATACTCGCCCTTCAGCGAGAAGTGCGGCGTGATCGCATATTCCACGCCGGCGCCCAGGGTCCAGCCATTGGCGATGCTGGATTGGTCGAGCGCCAGGACCGGGTTCGAGAAGGGCGACGAGATCATGGCGCGGATGTCCGCGCCGGCATAGCCGCCCGTGGCGTAGATGAGGGCGCGGTCGACAATGGCGTAGCCGACGCGCGCCCGGGCGGTGAAGAAATCGCGCGCGACGCCCGTCGACGAGCCGCCCATCGGCGGCGTGGCGGAGTCGCCGACATGGCCGAAGGCGAAATCGGCCTCGCCGCCGACGACCAGTTTGCCCTGCTGGTAATTGTAGCCGGCGGTGAAGCCATAGAGGCCGCCGATTGGGCTGGTGCCGAAATATTGCTCGGCGCCGGTGAAGCCGCCGAACCCGATCCCGGCGGTGGCGCCCGCGTAAAAGCCGGTCCAGCTGAAGGCCGGCGCGTAATCGTAAGCCGCGGGCGCGTCCTTGCGGTAGGGCAGATCGGCGGCCTGAGCCAGAGAGGCGAACGCCATCGCCCCGGCGGCGGCGATCAAGACCTTTTTCATCACACTCACTCCATTTTCCAGCCGCGCAGGCCGAGTTGGAGCGATTTAGAGCTGTAAAGGTTGTTGTGGCGTAAAAATAAATGGTGAATGGAGATTAGTGAGTGTGTTCGAGAGAGAGTCAAAAATGTGTTTCCAAAATACAATCGTATTTATCGCAGTTTTAGATGTTAATTGTAGGCGCAGGTCCGAAGACAGCTCCGGGAGCCTTAAGCATACATACTGAATATGCTGGTTAATAAAGCGTTGGCGCTGGCGAAAGCATGGGCTGCGCGCGCCGGGACGCGATCTCACGTCATTGCTCAGGGTCCGCCGGACGACGCGGAGGATGGCCGCCGCGCCGTTTCATCCGGTTTCCGCAAGATCGCTTCGCGATCCGCGAAAACGAAATCGCGCGGAAATCCTCCAGGCGAAGGGCGGATTTCCGCGCGAATGGAAATCGTATCAGTAGCCGGTCATCTCCAGATAGCCCTTTCCCGCATGCGAGCCTTGGAGGGTGATCGGGCCTTCCCAATAAGGGATGCTGGTCGCCATGAAGCTCGCGGCGTTGACCGGCGCGGTCTCGATGTCGAGGCCGCGACTTTTCACCTGAAGCCGCCAGCGCGTGGGAAGGGTGCGGCCGGCGACCTTTGTTTCCGCCAGCGGCGTCAGCGCGATGTCGTCGCGCGCGAGTTTTTGTGGCGCGCCGTTGGCGGCGATCCAGGTTCCCGCGCGGAAATCGGGGGCGCTCGCGTCGCGCATGCGGAACAGCATCAGTTTCTCGCCGGTGGACAAATGCAGCGAGAACCAGTCCCAGCCTTTCTGGCTCGCGGCCAGATATTGGGTGCTCCATTCCCGGTCCATCCAGGCGAGGCCCTTCAGCTTGATCTCTTTTCCGCGCAGCGTGAGGACGCCTTCGATCCGGTAAAAAGGCTGGCTGAAATAATAGGAGGCGCGGCCGTCGTCGGATTTCAGGCTGAACCCGTTGTCGCCTTGCGCCACGAGCGGGCCATCGTCCCGGAGATTGAAGGCGTAGCGAAAGTCCGGTCCGCTGGCGACAAGTTTGGCGCCATCGAAAACCCAGTCGTCGATCCAGGCGCGGAACGGGGTGGTCGTGACCCCGGCCTGCCCGATCCCGCCGCGCGCAAAAATTTCGGCGAACAGGTGGTCGGTCGCCGTTGTCACCGCCGCATGGCCCATCCAGACATTTGGGTTCGCCCAGCCCGGCCGCTCGTCGCCCGGCGCGCTCGCCTGTCGGAACAGGGTCCACTGCACGCCGTAGGCGGCGCCGGCCTCGTCGGTGAGGTTGGCCGTGACGTACCACCATTCCGTGCGAAAGTTTTGATGCGCGCCCAAATCTTGCGGGAAGACCAGCTTTTTGCCGGGAACCGGCTTTTCGAAGCCCGTGGTGTCGCTCCCGAGGCCTGCGAAACCTTGAGCGAGCGCGGGCGTGACGAAAAACAGAGCGGCGGCGATCGAGCAGCTCAAGAGGGACGAACCCCTCATCCGGCCCCTCCACCTTCTCCCGCAAGGGGAGAAGGGAGCGCCCCCGATCGTTTCGCGGCGGTGGCTAGCGCTCATTAGCAAAGATCCTCGCGAGTTGCGCCGGCGTGGTCCGCAGGAATCGCAGCAGCGGCGGCAGGGCGGCGAGTGCGGCGGTGAGCAGGGCTAGCGCCAGAATCTCCGCCCATTGCCACGGAAACATTTGGTAGGGCAGCCGCCAGCCGAACGCCTGCACATTGACCACCGCGACCAGACACCAGGCCAGGGTGAGGCCGAGCGGCAGCGCGACAATGGCCGTCGCGGCGGTGAGCATGAGGATGCGCAAGACTTCGAGTTGCGCCAATTGGCGACGCGACACGCCGCTGGCCCAGACCGGCGCGACCTGGGTGAGGCGCATGTCGCCCAGCGTCGTCAGGCTCGCCAGCAGGGCGATCGCCGAAACGACCAGGGTCAACGTGTTGAGCGCGGCGGTGACCGCAAACGTGTGCTCGAAAATGCGGGTCGAGATTCGTCTGATATTGGCCTGATCGGTGATGCGGGCGATTTGCGCGCCGAATTGGGCCTGGAGCGCCGCGATCACGCGCGGGGCCTGCTCCGGCGCGACACGCAGGCCAAAGCTTGTCCGCGGCGCGTCCGGCCAATGGTTGGTCAGCGCGTCAATGTCGATGCGCGCCTGTCCCTTGGGGTTGCCGTAATCGGGAAACACGCCGACGATTTTGACGGGCCAGTTTCCGCGCGGCGTCGGAATGTCGAGCGTCGCGCCGAGCGAAAAATTCAGGCGGCGGGCGAGTTGTTCGCTGACCAGCGCGCCCGCGCCGCGCTTCATCTCGTCCCAGGCGTCCGGCGTTTGCTCCAGCATTGGGAAATGGTCGCGAAACGTTTTTTCGTGCGCGGCCATGCCGATCACGCCGGTCGGCCAGCCCGACAGCCGCACCGTCGCGCTCGCCCCCGGCAGCACCGCTTGCACATCGGGGCGCGTCGACAGCCAGTTTTCTATGCGTTTCGCTTCTTCGGACCCTGCCGCCTCCAGATAAACCTCCGCCGCCAGCCGGCCGTCGAGCCAGCCGACAAAAGTGTTTCGAAAACCTTCGACCATGCCGCCGACGCCGACATTGGTGGCGAAGGCCAGCAGCAGGGCGGTCAGGGCGAGCGAAAGGGCGGGGAGTTGCTGGCGGCTGTCGGCCCAGAACCAGTTTTGCAGCGGACCGCCCGCGCTGGCTTCGCCCAGGCGAAGCGCGCCCGCGAGCAGAACCGGCAGCAGCAGCGCGCCGCCGAGCAGCAGGCCGGCGAGGACGACAAAACCCGAATAAAGGCTTTGGCCCCAGGCATAGGCGGCAAGCGCAGCGCCAAAGGCGGCGAGCGCCAGCAAGGCGCGTCGCCAAAGGAAGCGCTGCTGGGCTTCTCGCCAGGCGAAGGGCTGCGCCGTGGCCAGCACGGGCAGGCGCAGCGCCTTGGTCAGGCCGCCCGCCGCCGCGACCAGCGCGCCGACCAGCGCAATGGCGAGCCCCGACGCGACCCAGGCCGGGTCGAGCGTCAGGCCGCCCGCCACCCGCGCGCCGTAGAGCGCGTCGAGGCTGGCGGCGACATTGGGCAACAGGGCGGCGGCGAGCCGAAAGCCGCCAAAAACGCCGACGCCGCCGGCGAACAGGGCGAGCAGGACGACTTCACTGAGCAGCGCGGCGGCCAGCGTGCGCGTGGACACACCGACCGCGCGCAGGGTTCGCACCATGCCCAAGCGCTGCTCGAAGGCCAGTCCAAAGGCGGCGTGGACGATGAACAGCCCGACGAGAAAGGCCAACAGGCCGAAGGCGGTGAGGTTGAGATGAAAGCTTTCGGTGAGACGCTTGAGGTCGGCCTCCTCCTCGCCCGGCGGCACGAGGCGCAGGGCGGCGCCCACGACCGATTCGAGCGACGGCGCGCCCGGGCCGGGCGGCTTTTCCAGGATCAGCCGCGAAATCTGTCCGTTGCGGCCGAGCAGGTCTTGCGCCACGCCGATGTCCACCGTCAGCGTCCCGGCGGGCGCGTCCGGGTTCGCCTGGATCGGCGGCAGGGTTTTGTTGCCATAGTCAAGGGCGATTTTTTCGCCTTCGGCCGCGCCGAGATCGCGCAAAACCTCTGGCGACGCGAGCGCTTGTCCGGGCGGCGTCAGGAAGGCGCCGAGGCCGGTTGCGGCCGCCGGCCCGCCCACCGCGACGCCGCGCGGAAGGGTCAGCGGTTCAATGCCCAGGAGTTGATAGGGAACGCCGCGAATGAGAATTGTGGCTTCGAGGACTGGCGAGACTTTCCAGCCGGCGCGCCGCAGTTTGACAAAAACGTCCTGCGCGATCGCGCCGCCGCTGGTGGGCGCGAGAATTTGGGCGCCGCCGCCGGAGAAGGCGGACGCGGCGCGGTCATAGGACTTGCGCGCCTGGGCGTTGAGCGCCTGCACGCCCGTCCACAAGGCGGTGGCGATGGCCAGCCCGACGAAAAGCGCCAAGAAATTGCCGGGGCGGCGGCGCCAGTGGCTGAGCAGGGCGGCGAGAGTCCAAAGAACTTGCTTCACGGCGTCTCGATCACTCCCGCGCTGAGTCGCACCCTGCGCTGAAGTTTTGACGCCAGCCTTTCGCTGTGCGTCACCATCAGGAAGGCGCAGCCGGTCGCCGCGACCACGTCGAGGGCCAGCGCCATGAATTCATCCGCCGTGGCCTCGTCGAGATTGCCGGTGGGCTCGTCGGCCAGCAGCAGGCGCGGCCGCACCGCCAGCGCCCGGCCGATCGCCGCGCGCTGCTGCTGGCCGCCGGAGAGTTGCTCGGGATAGCGCTCCAGCAGGGTTTTGAGGCCGAGGCGGCGGATCAGCTCGTCGTTCCAGGCGGCGTCAAAACGTCCGGAGAGCCGCGCCTGGAAGGCGACGTTGGCGCGCACGGTGAGGCTCGGAATCAGGTTGAACTGCTGGAACACCACGGCGAGGGTTTCGCGGCGCAGCGCCGCCCGCCCGGCGTCTGAAAGTTCTGTCACCTCGACGCCGTCAACCAAAATCTCGCCGGAATCGGCGGCGTCGAGGCCGCCGACGAGATGCAGCAGCGTGCTCTTGCCGCTGCCGGATTCGCCCATCAGCGCCATGCTCTCGCCGCGCGCCAGCGTGAGATCGACGCCCTTGAGCACGGGAACGCGGCCCTGCGGCGTCTCGTAGTTTTTTGTCAGGTGGGAGACCCGCAGCAGTTTTTGGGCGGCGGGCGGCGACTCGGGCGCCTGGACGGCCGGCGCGGCGACGGTCAACGATCCACCCCGCTGTTTTCAGACACGATTTTTGCGATGGTGGACCCGCCCACGGTGTCGCTGGCCGCGGCTTCAGCCGGGGGGGCGGCCTTGTCGGCGCTCCGGTTCCAGACCGTGACCTCGTGACCGGCAGCGCCCGGATGGCCGACGATGGCGCCGCCCCTGTCGCCCAGCCCGATGAAACCGATTGTCATTCGAAAACCTCGAATAATCCGGCCGGCCCGACCCGGCGGTCTCCTCTATGTGTGGGAGCGGACGCGTGCGCGCCAGTCCCGCGCGCGGATTTACCGGGAAAGCTGCGCGGCGAGCCGCCGCAGGAACGCCAGCCCGGCTTCGAGCTGCGCGATTTCGATGAATTCGTCGGGCTGGTGCGCCTGGTCGATGCTGCCGGGACCGCAGATCACCGAGGGCAGGCCGCCCTTCTGGAATTGCCCGGCTTCGGTGGCGTAGGGCACGGCGATCGTGTGATTCGATTGGGCCAGCGCCAGGGCGAGCGTCGCGGCGGCGGACTCCGGCTCCGCGCACAGGCCCGGCGCGATCGTGTCGACAAAAGTCTCGATTTTCGCCGCGGGAAAGCCGCTCATGCGGCGGGCCTTGACCTCTTCGCAGACGATTTCAAATTTTTTCAGCGCCCTGTCATACGGGACTTCCGGCAGGCCGCGGAATTCCCAGGCGAATTCGCAATGGCGCGCCATGATGTTGCGCGCGGTGCCGCCAGAAATCTGGCCGACATGGATGGTGGAATAGGCGGGCTCGAACCGGCCGAGCGGATCGACCTCCGTGCGCAGATCCTCGCCGATCCGTTCGAGCGCGCCGACCAGTTCGCAGGCGACGTGCACAGCGCTCACGCCGAGCCAGGGTTTTGACGAATGGGCCTCGTGGCCGGTGACCACGGTGCGGTAGGTGACGACGCTCTTGTGGGCGTCGGCCACCTGCATCAGCGTGGGCTCGCCGATGATGGCCAGCGCCGGGCGGGGCAGGTCATGGCCGAGCCGGGCGATGGAATCGAGGCAGCCGGCGCAGGTGGTCTCCTCGTCATAGCTGAGCAGGATGTGGATCGGCTTTTTCAGCGCCGCCGTCGAAAACTCCGGGGCCATGGCGAGGCACAGCGCGTCAAAACCCTTCATGTCGCAGGTTCCGCGTCCATAAAGCCGCGCGCCGTCGCGGCGCAGCACGAAGGGCGGCGAGCTCCAGGGCTGGTCCTTCACCGGCACCACGTCGGTGTGGCCCGACAGCACCACGCCGCCGTCGGCGTCGGGGCCGAAGGTGGCGAACAGCGCCGCCTTGTCGCCCGCCGCATTGGGAATGCGGGTGAAACGGGCGCCGAGCGACAAAAGATAGTCCTCAACAAAATCGATCAGGGCGAGATTGCTGCGCGCGCTCTCCGTGTCGAAGGAGACGAGACGGTCGAGCAGGGCGATGGCGCGGTCGAGCGCGGGGTCGGCGCCGGTCATCAGTTGATCACCCGCTTCTCGGCCGGACTGTCGAGCGAGAAGGCGGGGATTTCCGCGTCGAAGGCGTGGCCGTTGGCGTCCACCATGCGATAGACGCCGAACATGATGCCGGACGCCGTGTTCAGCGCGCAGCCGGAGGTGTAGCGAAACGTGGCGCCGGGATCGAGAATCGGCATTTCCCCGACCACGCCGGGGCCGCGCACGATTTCCACGCGCCCGGCGGCGTCGGTGATGGTCCAGCAGCGCTCGACCAGCTGAACCTGGATCAGACCGTGGTTGACGATCTCGATCGTATAGGTCCAGAACCAGCGCCCTTCCTCGGGCGCGCTGCGCTCCGGGGCGTAGAGGGGGATGGCGACCACTTCGACATTCTGGGTGACGGCGCTGTACATGAGGGAAATTTGCCTCAGGACTCGCGCGCCGTCGAGCCTCAAATTCAGACTTCGCCGCCGAATCAGGCGGCGCGCAGGCTTTGCAGGCGGCGGGCGGTGGAGGCGCCCACCAGCACGACGATGCCGCCGGCCTCGTTGGTGACGCGGATGTGGCGCCCTTCCGCGTCGCGCGCGCCGGCCAGCGCGGCGATTTGCGCCCACACGGCGTCGATGTTGGGCAGGCGCAGGGATTGCGCCTCCCGCCGGCCGCCATCGGCGTCGATAATGTGGAAGTGATAGAGCGTCACGACAACTTTCACCATGAAGGTCTTGGGAACGCCGAGGCTATATCCGAACAATGTGACGGTAACGCGCCGCCGCCAATAAAAATACATGCCGCCGGCGCGGCGCGATTTAACGGAAAATTCAGCCTCGCGTGTGTCGCGACGGTTTCAGGGCAGATAGTATTGGGTTCCCGAGGTGCAATTGTTGGAGACGGTGGCGGTCGAGGTCCCGCTATTGCTCCAGAGAATCGCCTGAGTCTGCTGAACGCCGCCGTCCAGAGTGTTGGGCTGAGCCAGCGAGCCGCCGAAGCGGGGCGACATGTAGGTCGTCCGACTGATCGTGTAGGTCGCGCCGGCGCCTCCCCAGGAGAACAGTTTGAAATCGTATCCTGGCCGGTATGTGTAGGTCACGTCGGCGACGATCACGTAATAATCGGTGGCGTTGGTGGTGCTGTTGTTCAGGACCGAATTGTTGTGGGTGACGTCGCCGGCGCCGGTGGGATAATTGCCGTAGGGCATGACCGAGGCGCCGTTCGTCCCGTTGGCGACCGGCGTCAGACCGTTCACACTGCAACTCCGCACCGGCGGATTCGTCCCGAAGCCGACGCTCCAGACGACGCGCGCCTGACAGCAGCGTTTGTCGGTCTTGCTGACATTGTCGAAAACGATCTCGCTGATCGCCGCGCTCATCACGGTGGCGCCCGATGGGAACGGCGTCATCACCAGTTGCGCGGCGGCGTAGAAATCGGAGAGTTCGACATTGGACACGCAGGGGATCGCGGTGTGGGTTGAGCAGCTGGCGCTCGCCGTTCCGCCGCTCACCACCGGCAATTGTTGGGTCGTAAGATCCGCCAGCGTGCGCGAGGCCAACTGCGCCTTGCGGCTGATCTCGAGACCCTGGCCGAGCAGGGCGATGCCGAAATAGAGCACCAGCATCATCGGCATGATGAAGGCGAACTCGACGGCGGCGATGCCGGCGCGGGCGCGCCAGAACCGGCGCAGGGCGCGCGCGGCGCGCGGGACCAGGCTGCCAATCATTGCGGTTCGTTCCTGAACACCATGACGGAATAGATGTCGTGCACCAGGCCGGAGCCGGTGATCGGGTTCGTCCTGACCGTGTTCGAGCTCTGGCCGTAGAGGTTGGCCGCCTGGTTGCCGTTCGCGCCCCTCGCCAGCAGGACCGAGAGATAGATCGGCATGGGATAATAGGCCTGGAACACGACGATCGATCCCGGCGCCGGAACGGTGATGTTCGCCGACGGGTTGGTGATGAAGCTGTTGGTGACCGTTCCGTTCAGCGATCCGAACAGGTCGTTGGTCGGCGTGGATATGTTCAGGATGACCTTGTCGCAATCGAAGTAGCTGGGCAGCGCGCCGCACAGGCTGTAGCCGTTGGCGCCGGTCGTCGTCTTGAAGTCGGACGCGGTTTGCGCCGTCGTTGAATATTGGCCCACGAGAATCTGCCGCGCCACATTGATGACGGCGTTGTCGAAGACTTCGTGGTTGTAATAGACGAAGGCGGTTTCGAAGATCGCGCAGAGCAGGCCGAGGAAGGGAATGGAGACCATGCCGAACTCGAGGGCGGCGATGCCGCGGCGGTCTTTGGCGAAGCGCGCCAGCAGGCCTCGGCGGGCCGAGGCGGGTCTGGCGGTTTCGAGGGGGGCTTCCACGCGTTCAATCCTCGCCACATCTTCAACGCAAGGGGCGACGCCATCCGGCCTCGCTATTTGCGGAAGTGAGTGTGACGCGTAGCCCTTTCCCTTTGGTTACCTTGCCCAATCAAATTCCGTGCGTCAGCATCATTTTCCCGCGGAGAAGCCCATATGCGCGGTGACGGCGGCGGCGCGGTCGGTGGCGATCGTCTTGCTGTCCGACAGTTCGACGGTGGGCAGGCAGTCCGGCGCGCAAATGTAGCTCTCGCGATTCAATCCGTTCTGCACCAGCAGGTCCGCCCTGTCGGCGCCGACCCGGATGATCCATTCGCCGAGCATGTTGCCTTCGCCGTCGAGCGCGATCAGGTTGGTCTCGCCGAAACTCTTGCCGGTGATCACGCCCATGCCGCTGTTCTTGAGCATGGTGACGTCGGCGATGCCGGGCTGTCCGATGACCAGCGTCTGGGTCTTCTCGGGGATCCGCGCGATGCGGGCGCGATCGACCGTCACCACCACCAGGTCGCGCGACCCCGCGGTGGCCGGGCAGGGGGTCAACATGAGAAGAGCGGGGAGGCCTGCGAGGATCGCCGCCTTGCCGAACACCCGCACCGCCGCGTCAAAACGCATCTCGATCTCCCACCCGCTGGAACGCCTCTTCCCCCCAGTAAAGCCGAATTTGGTGAATGAAGACTAAATAGAGGACGCCGTCGTCCTGAAACGTCAGGGGCTGGCGGGGGAGGTGTTTCGCGCGCCGACCGGGGGCGGCGGCCGGCGGTTTTCCAATAAATATCCGCAATGCAAGTACAGTCTTGGTAACCTTGTGGAGAAGGGCTCCGGATTTGTTTCCCGCGTTAACGCAACGGCAATGGCTTGGCTCCTACCTTGCCGAGGTCAGCGCCGGTCCCGAGCAGTTCCAGGGGCTGACGTTCGTAAAACCAGGAGTTTTGACATGAAGTCGCTGTTCGCCCGTTTCGCCAAGGATGAGTCCGGCGCGACCGCCATCGAATATGGCCTGATCGCCGCCCTCATCTCGGTGGTCGCCATCACCACCCTCACCACGGTCGGCACCCGCCTCAACGCCAAGTTCACCGCCATTTCCAACGGCCTGAACTGACCAAGGCCGGCCGCTCTCGCGGCTGGGACGCGCGGCCTCCGGTTCGCCGGAGGCCGCTTTTTTTTCGTCCGGCCTCCCGCCGGCGCACAGTGGCGCGCGCCGTTCGGCGTCGCCGCGCCCGGACGATCCGAGGACTGTCTGCAAACGCCGGACTGCGCGAACCGATCTCCCCGAGCCGCCCGATCGGCCGCTCCGGCGGTTCGCCCCGGAGCCGGTGATGCGATTTCCGAACGATCAGTTCGGAAACCATTTTTCGCGCGATTTCGTTTTCGCCGATCGCGAAGCGATCACGCGGAACCCTTATGACGCCGCGCCGGCGGTTGGGCCGCGCGTTGCTCCGGCGGGACTCGACCCCATTCATTCCATCGCTGTCCGCCTTTAATGGCGTCTGAGCGTATAGTGACGAAACGTAATGTGTATTACGCTCGTAATCAGATATGAATACAGGGGCAAGCTCTGTTGGTCGCCACGTTTATCTTAACTTGATTGAAACAGTCGGGAGATATGTTTCGCCCGGTCGGCGCGGAGTCTTCGAGGCTTTGCGCGACGACACAGTTCCAGTTTGGAGTTCGCCATGAAGTCGCTGCTTATCCGTTTCACCAAGGATCAGTCCGGCGCCACCGCCATTGAATATGGCCTGATCGCCGCCCTGATTTCCGTCGTCGCCATCACCACGCTGACCACGGTCGGCACCAGGCTGAACGCCAAGTTCACCGCCATTTCCAACGGCCTGAACTGAGCGCGGCTGTCACCCCGTGCGCGCGCGAAAGCCATGGGACGCCCATGCCCTTCGCGCGCCACGACCGCGCCGCCGCCCGTGCGCCCGGTTCGGGCGCTCCGGCGGTGGATCGTCGCCCGAATTCCCGCAGGAGTTAACCATCGGTTCACTCCGCCCGGCGATCATGTCCGCGCCGATTTCAATCCGGACCCGCCATGCTCGATTTACCCGTTCTCGTCGTTTTTCCCGCGCTGATGGCCTATGCGGCCTTCTCCGACCTGTTCACCATGACCATCGCGAACTGGATCTCGATCGCGCTGGTCGCGGCCTTTGTCGCCATGGCGCTGCTCGTGGGCCTGCCGGCCACCACCATTCTCCTGCATCTGGCCTGCGGCCTCAGCGTGCTGGCGATCACCTTCGTCCTGTTCGCCTTCGGCCAGGTCGGCGGCGGCGACGCGAAATTCGCCGCGACCACCGCCGTCTGGCTGGGCTTCGAACATCTCGCCGAATTTGGCCTGATCGCCTCGCTGCTCGGGGGCGTTCTCACCCTGGGCCTGCTCGGCTTCCGCAAGCTGCCGCTCCCCGCCTGGGCGCGCGGCCGCGAATGGATCGACCGGCTGCATGACCACAAGGTCGGCGCGCCCTACGGCATCGCCCTCGCCATCACCGGCGTCCTGCTCTACCCGGATTCGCTGCTGTTCATGAAGACCCTGGGGGCCTGAGCGTCCCTGGAGCGCATCCTAGCGGCAAGAGGGCCGGTCAGCGATGACCGGCCCTTTTCCATGCCGCGCCGGCGCGACGGTCGCGGCGCGCTCTGACGATGGGTAAATTTCGACACGATCCATTAACCTTAATTTGACGTTTCGCTGCTTGAATTGTCCTAGGCGCTCCATCCGGAGCGCAAGCGCGGATTGTTGAAAAGCCATGAAGAAAGCCCGGCTTATCTCCCTGGGATTTGTAGCGGTTTGCGGTCTGGCCGCGATCTATCTGGTGCTGGACAAGCCCGAGCCGCCGGCGCCCGCGCCGATGGCCGCCGCGCCGCCGCCGGTCGCCAAGGACCAGATCCTCGTCGCCACCCACGACCTGAACTTCGGCTATGTGATCCAGCCGACCGACATGGCCTGGCAGGACTGGCCGAAGGATTCGCCGATCCA
The DNA here is from genome assembly GCF_009720655.1 of Rhodoblastus acidophilus. Taxonomy (GTDB): domain Bacteria; phylum Pseudomonadota; class Alphaproteobacteria; order Rhizobiales; family Beijerinckiaceae; genus Rhodoblastus; species Rhodoblastus acidophilus_A. The sequence goes on from NZ_WNKS01000001.1 coordinate 47,838, forward strand.
GGGCGTCATCCGCAAGTCCGAGCGCCCCAACGCCATCGAGGACATCAAGGATTCCGTCATTCGCGGCTCCTTCTCCGTCGGCGAGCCGCTGCGCCCGGACCGGCTGTTCAAGGGAACCTCCTCCGGCTTTCTCTCCGCCGTGCTCGCGCCCGGCTATCGCGCCGTCGCCATCAACATCGAAGGCAGCGGCGCCACCACCGCCGGCAATTTCATCCTGCCCAACGACCGCGTCGACGTGATCCACATCTACCGCGACGAAGACGCCGCCAAGACCGGCGCCGGCGACGCCTTCGTCTCCGAGACGCTGGTCACCAACGTGCGCGTGCTCGCCATCGGACAGAACGCCAACGACAAGGCCGGTCCGCCCACCGCCGGCGGCGCCACCGCCACGCTCGAACTCGATCCGCACCAGGCCGAGACCATCATCCTGGCGCAGCGCATCGGCCAGCTGTCGCTGGTGCTGCGCTCCATGCAGGACAGCGCCAAGCAGGTGGGCGGTTCGGTTTCGGCGGCCCAGCAGATCCGCGATCGCGGCGTCACCATCGTGCGCGCCGGCGTCGCCACCCAGTCGCGCGGCAAATGACCCGCCCGCTCGCGTCCTTTCGCGCGCGCTGCGCCGCGAGCCTTGCCTTTTGGAGTTGAGGAAAATGCACATGACGCGCCCCTGGCTTGTTGGCGGACTGTCGGTTCTTCTGGGCTTGAGCGCTCTGGCGTTGACGCCGGCCCGCGCCGCCGGCGACGGCGAAGTCCTCCGCTTCGCCGGAGAGAACGCGACGCGGCGCATCACCATGGGCGTCGGCAAATCGCTCATCCTCGACCTGTCGGCGGACGCCGGCGAAATCTTCGTCGGCAATCCGGCCGTGGCCAATGCGGTGGTGCGCACCGCGCGCAAAATCTACGTGATCGGCCAGGCGACGGGGCAGACCACCATCTTCGCCATGGACAAGCAGGGGCGGCGCATCGCCACGCTCGAACTGTCGATCGGCCGCGACATCGGCGAACTCAACAGCATCGTCCGGACGGCCATCCCCAACGCCCGGATCACCGCCCGCACGGTCAACGATTCCATCATCCTCACCGGCGACGTCGAATCCGCCTCGGACATGCAGACGGCGCTCGACATCGCCAAGGGCTTCGTCGATTCGGCCGCCAGGTCGGGCGGAACCGCCGCGGGCATGGTCGTGAACGCCATGACCATCCGCGGCCGCGACCAGGTGATGATCAAGGTGACCATCGCCGAGGTCCAGCGCGCCATCACCAAGCAGCTCGGCATCACCGCGTCGACGCTCGCGGGCAACTGGGGCAAGTTCATCCAGGACAATCCCTTCGCCCTCAACGGCCAGGCGTTCAGCTCGGGCAAGCTCAACACCATCAGCAATTTCGGCGGCGGCAACACGCTGAACCAGACCTTGCAGGCGTTTGAACGCAACGGCGTCGCCCGCATCATGGCCGAGCCGACCGTCACCGCCGTGTCGGGGGAAAGCGCCAAGTTCACGGTCGGCGGCGAAGTGCCGGTCTCCTCGGGAACCAATTGCACCGGCACCGGAACGAGCAGCATGTGCACCGTCGGCGTCACCTACAAGACCTATGGCGTGACGCTCAACTTCACGCCGGTCGTGCTGGCCGCCGGGCGCATTTCGCTGCGCCTGGCCACCGAGGTCGCCGATATCGATCCCGCCACCAGCGTTTCCACCCAGACCTATTCGGCGCCCGGTTTCCGCACCCGCCGGCATGAGACCACGGTCGAGCTGCCGACCGGCGGCTCCATCGCCACCGCCGGCCTGATCCAGGCCAACTCGAACCAGGCGATCAACGGCGTCCCCGGGCTGATGAACCTGCCGATCCTCGGCTCGCTGTTCCGCTCGCGCGACTACCAGCGCCAGGAAACCGAGCTGATGATCATCGTCACCCCCTATATCGCCAAGTCCGTCTCGGCCAACGCCCTGGCCCGGCCCGACGACAATTACGCCGACTCCACCGATCCCCAGGGCTGGCTGCTCGGACGGGTCAACAAGCTCTACTCGACCGCCGACAATCCCGCGGCCGCCAGGCATCTCAACGGCCGCGTCGGCTTCATCCACGACTGAGCCGGACCAGCGCAAGACACTGAAACGATGGACATGACCATGCCGCATCTCCGCCTGATCAAGACCTCGGAACACGCCAGCCTGAAACGCCTGGCGCGGGCGGCGGCCCTGCTCGTCGCGGTTCCGCTCGCCGCCTGCTCGAGCGGCGGCGCCGACCGGATCGTCGCCACCTCGATCCCGAGCGAGGACTTCCACGCCCGTCACCCGATCGAACTGGCCAGCAGCCGCGCGACTCTCGACGTGATCCCTTACGTTCATGCCGGCGCGCTCGACGCGCGCTCCAAGAGCCAGATCAAGCAGTTCGCGTCGGAATACGCGAAAACCGGCTCCGGAGAGATCGGATTGGCGGTGCCGCAGAGCGGACCCGGCGCGGCCGAGGCGCGCGCGGCCGTGCCCGCGGTGCGCGCCGCGCTCGCCGCCGGCGGCGCGCGCAGCTACGTGGCGATTTCCTCCTATCCGATCGCCGATCCGAGCGTCGCCGCGCCGATCCGCCTGTCCTACGCCACCGTGATCGCCCGGACCCGCACGCGCTGCGGCCAGTGGCCCAACGACCTCGCCTCCGGCTCGTCGACGGAAGGCTGGGAGAACAAGCCCTACTGGAACCTGGGCTGCGCGAACCAGCAGATGATCGCGGCCCAGACGGCCGATCCGCGCGACCTGCTGAGCCCGACGGCGACCACCCCGCCCGATCCGCAGATCGTTTCGCGCGGCATCGTCGCCGTGCGCCAGGGCAAGGATCCGAGCACGGCCTGGCAGGTCCAGAACACCAACATCGGCGGCGTAGGGAACTGATCCAAGGACTCTTTTCATGACGGATTCGATGCACGAACAGCTGGATTCCTCGCACTACGCGCAGATCGCGCCGGCGCCGCGCATATCGCTCCAGGCGTTCTGCGAGACGCCGGATCTGGCGCAGCTGATCGGCGAGGCCGCCATCGACCGGCGCATGGAGAAAGCCCATGTCAAGGTGAACATGGGCGGCGCCCAGGCGGCGATCGAGGCTTACCGCACCTCGCCGACGCCCAACGTCATCGTGCTCGAAACCTCGGCCGCCCGCGCCGAGCTGATCGAACACTTGGAGGCCCTCGCGGAATTCTGCGATTCCGGCACCAAGGTGATCGTGATCGGCCAGCTCAACGACATCACGCTCTATCGCGAGCTGATTTCGCGCGGCGTGTCCGACTATCTGGTCAAGCCGTTCGGCGTGATGGATTTCATCGCGGCCCTGTCGGCCCAATACCACCAGGAGTCCGCCGCGCCGCTCGGCCGCGTGATCGCGGTGACCGGCTGCAAGGGGGGCGTGGGCGCCTCCTGCGTCGCGCACAACCTCGCCTGGGCCATTTCCCGCGAACTCGACGCGTCCACGGTGATCGTCGACCTCGACCTGCCCTTCGGCACCGCCGGCCTCGACTTCAACCAGGACCCGCCGCAGGGCATAGCGGAAGCCGTGTTCGCGCCCGATCGCCTCGACGCCAACCTCGTCGACCGCCTGCTGTCGAAATGCAGCGACAAGCTGTCGATCCTGGCGGCGCCGGCCACGGTGGAGCGCAGCTACGATTTTCAGGAGACCACCTTCGACGCGCTGCTGGAGCTGTTGCGCGCGACGACGCCCTATATCGTTCTCGACGTGCCGCACATGTGGACGGGCTGGTCGCGGCGGATGATGGTGACCGCCGACGAGGCGCTGCTGGTTTCGGCGCCCGATCTCGCCGGCCTGCGCAACACCAAAAGCCTGCTCGACACGCTGCGCGCCGCCCGCAAGAACGATCCGGTCCCGCGTTTCGTCCTCAATGGCGTGGGCATGCCCAAGCGCCCGGAAATCGCCGTCGCCGATTTCGCCCGCGCCGTGGAGGCCCAGCCTCTGGCGGTGACGCCGTTCGACGCCAAACTGTTCGGCGCGGCCTCCAACAACGGACAGATGATCGCGGAGCTGGACGAGGGCGAAAAGGTCGCGCCCATCTTCGGCGACATCGCCCGCGCGGTCACCGGACGCGCGCCCATCAAGCGCGAGCGGAAGAGCTTTCTGGAGCCGCTGCTCGCGGTCCTGAAGGGCTGACGCGCAGACAAAAGGTTTTTTCCGGCATGAAACCGGATTCTCGAGAGGGACTGTAAACGGAGATGTTCGGAAAGCGTTCCGCCAACACCGCCGCGCCGCGCGCCAGCCAGGGTCCGTCGTCCACGGTCGTCGAGGCGATCGCCTCGCCTGTCGCGCTCACGCCGCAGCCGACGGTCGCCCCGCCGCCGGCGCCCCCGCCGGAGGTGCGGCGCTCCGACGAATATTACATGACGAAGAGCACGATTTTTGGCGCGCTGATCGAGGCGATCGACCTCTCTCAGCTGTCAAAACTCGACGCCGAGAGCGCGCGCGAGGAAATCCGCGACATCGTCAACGAGATCATCGCCATCAAGAATGTGGTGCTGTCGATCGCGGAGCAGGAGGACCTGCTCGAGGACATTTGCAATGACGTGCTCGGCTATGGCCCGCTCGAGCCGCTGCTGGCGCGCGACGACATCGCCGACATCATGGTGAACGGAAGCAACAGGACCTATATCGAGGTTCAAGGAAAAATTCAGCTCACCAGCGTGCGATTCCGCGACAACGCCCAGCTGATGAACATCTGCCAGCGCATCGTCAGCCAGGTCGGCCGCCGCGTCGACGAAGCGTCTCCCATCTGCGACGCGCGTCTGCTCGACGGCTCGCGCGTCAATGTGATCGGGCCGCCGCTCGCCATCGACGGGCCCGCGCTCACCATCCGCAAGTTCAAGAAGGACAAGCTGACGCTCGACCAGATCACCAGGTTTGGCGCCATTTCGCCCGAGGGCGCGGAGATCCTGAAGATCATCGGCAGGGTGCGCTGCAACGTGCTGATTTCGGGAGGCACGGGCTCGGGCAAGACCACCCTGCTCAACTGCCTCACCAACTACATCGAAGACGACGAGCGCGTCATCACCTGCGAGGACGCGGCGGAGCTGCAATTGCAGCAGCCGCATGTGGTGCGCCTCGAAACCCGCCCGCCCAATCTCGAAGGGCAGGGCGCCATCACCATGCGCGACCTCGTGAAGAACTGCCTGCGCATGCGTCCCGAACGCATCATCGTCGGCGAAGTGCGCGGACCCGAGGCCTTCGACCTGTTGCAGGCGATGAACACGGGTCACGACGGCTCGATGGGCACGCTGCACGCCAACTCGCCGCGCGAGGCGCTGAGCCGTCTCGAATCCATGATCACCATGGGCGGCTTCGCCCTGCCGCCGCGCACCATCCGCGAGATGATCGTCTCCTCGATCGACGTCATCATCCAGGCGGCGCGTCTGCGCGACGGCTCGCGCCGCATCACCCACATCACCGAGGTCATGGGCCTGGAAGGCGAAACCGTCATCACCCAGGACCTGTTCCTCTACGACATCATCGGCGAGGACGCCAACGGCAAGCTCAAGGGACGCCACCGCTCCACGGGAATCGGACGTCCGCGCTTCTGGGAGCGCGCCCGCTATTTCAACGAGGAAGGGCGCCTGGCGGCGGCGCTCGACGCCTCCGAACTGCGCGAATAGGAGTTTCTGCCTTGGAGTCCAGATCGCTGCTGATCATCGCTCTCGCGCTCGCAGCCGCCGGGGGCGCCGCCGGCCTGATCGTCCCCTATCTCAACGGCGACGTGAAAGGCGAAAAGCGCCAGGCGCAACTGCTCGCCAAGCGCTCGGGCGTGCCGCGCGAGCGTCAGGTCGACGCGACGGCGCGCCGCAAGCAGGTGGCCGACAGCCTGAAGGAGCTCGAGCAGCGCAACGCCAAGAAGGCGAAGCTGTCGCTGGAGACCCGCATCGCCCAGGCGGGCATGTCGCTGTCCAAGCAGATGTATTACATCGTGTCCGCATTCGCCGGCGGCTTCATCGCCCTGCTGCTGTACTCGTTCACCGGCAATCCGGCCTTCGGCGCCGCCGGGATGGTGATCGGCGGCCTCGGACTGCCGAGCATGTGGCTGTCGCGCATGACCAAGAGCCGGCTGAAGAAATTCACGCTGGAATTCCCCGGCGCCGTCGACGTGATCATTCGCGGCGTCAAGGCGGGCCTGCCGCTCGGCGATTGCCTGCGCATCATCGCCTCCGAGGCGCCCGAGCCCGTGCGCGGCGAATTCCGCCAGATCGTCGAGGCGCAGACCCTGGGCATGTCGGTGAGCGAGGCGGTGGAGCGCCTGCCCGAACGCATCCCGACCGCCGAAGCCAATTTCTTCGCCATCGTCATCTCCATCCAGCAGAAGGCGGGCGGCAATCTCGGCGAAGCCCTGAGCAATCTGTCGCGCGTGCTGCGCGAGCGGAAAAAAATGGCCGACAAGGTCAGGGCCATGTCGTCGGAGGCGCGCGCCTCCGCCTATATCATCGCCTCGCTGCCGCTCATCGTCGCCTTGCTCGTCTATCTCACCAGCCCGCAATATATCGAGCAGCTGTGGATCAAGGAGGCCGGGCGCGTCGTGCTGTTTTGCTGCGCCTGCCTGATGGGCGTGGGCGTCTTCGTCATGAACAAGATGATCAGCTTCGACATCTGAGGCCGGCATGCTCTCGCTTCTCTTCACCAAGCTCTCCGATCCCCGCTTCATCGTGGCGCTGGTCATCGGCGTCATTACCGTCGCGAGCCTGATCGTCATCGCCATGCCGTTTCTCCAGGGCGATTCGCTGGAGGAGCGGATGAAGTCGGTGGCGGTCGAGCGCGAGCGCATCCGCGCGCGCGAGCGTGAAAAACTGGCGGCCAGGGCCAACAACAAGCAGGGCCTGAGGCATTCGTCCAAGACCTACATGAAGGATGTGGTCGAGCGCTTCAGCCTGTCGAAATGGCTGGGGGCCGACGAGGCCAAGGGCAAGCTGGCCAGGGCCGGCTTTCGCGGCCCGCAGGCGGAGATCGGCTTTTTGTTCTTCCGCCTCGTGGCGCCGATCGGCCTGTCGGTGTTCGGCTCGCTCTACGCCTTCCTGGTGCTGAACCTGCAGATCGGACTGTTGCAGAAGCTGGCCGTGGTGGTCCTGCTGCTCTACATGGGCCTGAAACTGCCGGAAATCTATCTGAGCAACACCATCACCAAGCGCCAGTTGGAAATGCGTCGCGCCTTCCCTGACGCGCTCGACCTGCTGTTGATCTGCATCGAATCCGGCATGTCCATCGAACATGGGTTTCGCCGGGTGAGTCAGGAAATCGGCGTGCGCTCGCTGGCGCTCGCGGAAGAATTCACCCTGACCACGGCGGAATTGTCCTATCTGCCCGACCGGCGCACGGCCTATGACAATTTTTACGCGCGCACCGGTCTCGACGACGTGAAGAACGTGGTGACCTCGCTGGTCCAGGCGGAAAAATACGGCACGCCGCTCGGCACGGCGCTGCGCACGGTGTCGCAGGAAGCGCGCGACACCCGCATGATGGAGGCGGAGAAGAAGGCGGCGTCGCTGCCGCCCAAGCTGACGGTGCCGATGATCATCTGCTTCCTGCCGGTGCTGTTCGCGGTGATCATGACGCCGGCGGTCATTCAAGTGATGGCGGTGCAATAGGGGGGCGACCCTTGGACCGCCCTCGTCCTTCGAGACAGCCGCCATAGGGCGTCTGAAGACGCCCTATGGCGGCTTCCTCAGGATGAGGGCTTTGTTGTTCCAAAAAAAGAAGGGGCCGAAGCGATCTGCTTCGGCCCCTTTTGTGTGAGTGCGAGAAGATCAGCGGACGGCGGTCTTGCCGCGCGTCGCGGCGGCCTGGATGTCGCGCCAGCCGTTGTTTTGCGAAATCATCTGGCGGATCGACGCGACATTCTCGCGCGCCTGCTGGGGCGAGAGGTCGCGCTGCGAAACCTGCTCGGCTTCCGCAAACTTGCCTTGCAGCGCCAGCACCAGCGCGAGATTCTGGCGCACCCGCATGTCGGCGCGCGGACTGGCGGCGGCTTCGCGCAAGACTTGCTCGGCCTGTCGCAGGTTGTTCGACAAAGCGTAGGACAGGCCGAGATTGGAGAGCACGGAGGGCTCGTCGGGGGCCAGTTTCAGCGCCGTCTCGTAGAGCGCCTGCGCCTGACGGTGATCGCCCATCTGGTCGGCGATCGAGCCGCGAGTCGAAATCACCGACCAGTTCGGGCTGTCCGGGGCGTCGGCGTTCTCCAGCGCGGCGCTGGCCTCCTGGAGCCGGCCGGCGTCGGCGAGCGCCTTGCCATAGGCGGCGAGCACCTCGCGGTCCCTGGGATATTTGATCGCGGCGTTTTGCAGCACCGCCGCCGCCTGGTCGTTCAGTTCGCGGGAGCGCAGCGCGCGCGCATAGGCCAGCGCCACCGTCTTGTTTTCGGGATGGGCCTCGTAGCGCGCCTGCAGGCCCTCCGAATAGCGGCGCAGGTCTTCCGGCGAATGGGAGTCGGGCGCGGAGGGCATGCCGATCGAGCTGGTGACGTCGCCCATGCTCTTGCAGCCGCCGAGGGCGACGAGGACGCTCAGGGCGATTCCGGCGAGAAAACGCTGAGATGATCGGCTGTGCACGGCGCATCCCCACAAATTTCGGACTTCTAACGTAACGAATAATTCGTTAACCCTAACGGACTGTTAATGCCCGCCTGCTTCGTCGAAAGACCGTTCATGCCCCAGCTTCCCGAACTCACATTCGCCGGTGACGACGAGGCCGCCACGCCGGTCTGGATCGCGCCCGTCGCCACGGTCAAGGCGGCGTTGGCCGGGGAGGGGGGCGGCTTGCCCGCCGAGGCCGTGGCGCTGGCCGGCGCGACGGGATTTGAGCCGCGCGCGGGAAAACACCTGTTTTTCGTCCAGGACAGCGGCGTCGCCGCCGTGCTGTTCTGTGTGGAGGAGGACGGCGAGCCCTTCCAGCTCGGCGCCTTGGCGGGACTGCCCGAAGGGGTTTATCGGCTGGTCGGGCCGCTGGACAACGCCGCGCTCGCCTCGTTGGGCTTTCTGCTCGGCTCCTATCGCTTCACCCGCTACAGGACGGCGAAACCGGGACCGCGCCTTGTCGCGCCCGAAGGGGTTTTGCGCACGGAGATCGAGGCCGTGGCTTCCGCTGTCGCGCTCGCCCGCGATCTCGTCAACACGCCCGCCAATGACCTTGGCCCGGATGAGCTTGAGTTTTTTGCGCGCGCGGTCGCCGAAAAATTTGGCGCCGGGATCAGCGTGATTCGAGGCGAGGCGCTGGAGCGCGAGTTTCCGCTGATCCATGCGGTCGGCAAAGGCTCGCCGCGGGCGCCGCGCCTTGTCGAATTGCGCTGGAAGCCCGAGCGGGTTCGAAAACTGTCCCTGGTCGGCAAGGGGGTTTGTTTCGATTCCGGCGGACTCGACATCAAGCCCGAGAGCGCCATGGGGCTGATGAAAAAGGATATGGGCGGCGCCGCGGCGGCTTTGGCGGCGAGCGCCATGATTATGGCCGCCGACCTCGACGTTTCGCTGCGCCTGCTGCTGCCGATCGTGGAAAATTCGGTGTCCGGCGAGGCTTTTCGCCCGGGCGACGTCTATCGCAGCCGAAAAGGGCTGACCGTCGAGATCGGCAACACCGACGCCGAGGGGCGCCTGATTCTGGCCGATGCGCTGGCGCTCGCCGATGAGGAAAAGCCGGATTTGCTTGTCGACTTCGCCACGCTGACCGGGGCGGCGCGCGTCGCGCTCGGCCCGGATCTGCCGCCTTTTTATACCGAGGACGAGGGGCTCGCCGAGGCCATCGCCCGCCACGGCGTCGCCAGCAACGATCCGGTCTGGCGGCTGCCGCTGTGGAAGGCCTACGACCAGAAACTCGACAGCAAGATCGCCGATCTCAACAACGCCCCCGCCGGCGGCATGGCCGGGTCGATCATGGCGGCCTTGTTCCTGAAGCGATTCGTTTCGCCGGGCGTCTCCTGGGCGCATTTCGACATCTACGCCTGGACCCCCGCCGCGCGGCCCGGCCGTCCCGAGGGCGGCGAAGCGCAGGCGGCGCGGCTGATCTACAGCCTCGCCCGCGAAAAATTCGGTTTGGCAAAGCTTTTGTAATGCCGCAAGGTTAGATTGGGATCGCAACACGAGCCGAACCTTGACCTACGATACGCGACTGACTCCGGCGCGGCCCGATCTGGCCGCGGAACATCTTCGGGAGACCATCCAGGCCGACGCCTATGCGCCGGGCCGGCGCATGCAGGTCGTGCGCTCCTTCGTCGACGTGAAGCGCGCGCCCGCCGACAGCGCGCCGACCGACACCCAGGCGCTGTTTGGCGAGACGCTGATCGTCTATGAGCAGAAGAACGGCTTTTGCTGGGGGCAGCTCGATCGCGACCGCTATGTCGGCTATATCGACGAGACGGCGCTCGCGGAAAAGAGTTTCAAGCCGAACCATCGCGTGCGCACGCGGCACACGATGGTCTATCCCGAGCCCAGCATCAAAGCGCCGCCCGTCGAGGCGCTGCCGTTCGGCGCGGAAGTGAATGTGGTCTCGGCGAGCAAGGATTTTTCGGAAATTCAGGGCGGCGGGCACATCTTCAGCCGGCACCTCGCGCCGACCACGCGCCCGCTGAGCGATTTCGTCGGCCTCGCCGAAATGTTTTTGCACACGCCCTATCTGTGGGGCGGCAAGACCGACATGGGCATCGACTGCTCGGGGCTGGCGCAGCTCGCGCTGAACGCCATCGGCGTTCCCGCCCCGCGCGACACCGACATGATGGAGGCCGCGCTTGGCCGTCCCGCCGACATCGACGACCGCATGCGCGGGCTGCGCCGGGGCGATCTGGTGTTTTGGCGCGGCCATGTGGCGATCATGCGGGATGAACACACCATCATTCACGCCACCGCGCATTCGATGACGGTGATGATCGAGCCGCTGCAAACGGCGCGCGACCGCATCAGGTCGAACAATTTTTCCGAGATCACGGCGGTGCGGCGGGTTTAGGCGACGCCGCCAATCAACCGCCCGTCGTGGGGGGCGCGCCCCCCTCATCCGGCCCCTTCCACCTTCTCTCGCCGCAGGGCGTTCGTCAGAACGCCCGTCTGACGACGGGCTATGGGGAGAAGGAGTAGGCGCCCCATTCGGAAAATCAACTTCTGCGTATAAGCCGCAGCGCTTGCGGGGGCATGCTTAAGCCTCGGTCAAGGCTTCAATCGGAAGTTGTCTTTAGTCAGCAGCAAACTTGCGACGAAAGCCAACCGGTTGGGAGACGAATCCATGAATGCCTGGCGCGACATGAAAATCGGCGCGAAAATCGTCGCGGCGCTCGCCGCTCTGCTCTTGCTGGCGGCGGCCGTTGGTGGCGCGGCCTTCGTGCAAATGAGCGAAATGAACGCCCGAGCGGCCGAAATTCGTGACAATTGGCTGCCATCGGTCGCCCGACTCGCGGATATTCGGGTGGGAATGGCGCGTCTCTATCGCGCGCAATCCGATCTGTTGGTCGCCACGGCGATCCAAAGCGGCCAAACCGAAGCGCAGGCCATGCTCGACCAAACCATGCAGGAAGTCGAGCAGGCTTATCAGGGTTACAAGCCCTTGATCACGCCGAACAGCGAAGACGTCATCCTGATGAAGCAGTTCGCGCAGATTTGGTCCGAAATTCGCGACGCGCAGCAGCGCTTGCGCGATGTCGCCCAAAAAGGCGACGCCACTGGCGCGGTCAAGATTTATCGGGATGAGCTGGCGCCGCTGCGGCTGAAAATGGGCGAGGTCCTTGTCAAGGATTCGGCCTTCAATGAAGACGGCGGCAAGAAATCCGCAGCGGCCGGCGAAGCCGCCTACAATTCCGCAAAACTGGTCCTCGCGGTCGTCCTCCTGCTCGCCGCCGGACTGGGCGTGCTCGCGGCGCTCGCGCTGATCGGCGGCGTGTCGCGGCCCCTGGGCCGCGCGACCGAAGCGGTCGACACCCTCGCCCGCGGCGACCTGAATGTCGAAATCGTCGATGACGGCCGCAAGGACGAGGTCGGCGCCTTGATGAAGGCCCTGGCGGTGTTCAAGGCCAAAATGCTGCAAGCCCGCACGCTCGAAGCCGAGGCCGCCGCCAGCCAGGCGCGCGCGCGAGAACAGCGGCGCGCGGAAGCCCTGACCTTGGCCAATGAATTCGACCGCAACGTCAATTCCATTGTCGCCGAAGTGGCCAAGGCCGCCGCCGAATTCCAGGGCGCGGCGCGCATCCTCAGCGATTCCGCCGTCGAAACCGCGAGCCAGGCCAAGGTGGTCGCCGAAGCCTCGGAGAGCTCCTCGGCCAACATCGGTTCGGTCGCCTCCGCGACGGAGCAGCTCACCTATTCGGTGCAGGAGATCAACGGTCAGGTCGATCAGTCCAGGCAAATCGCCAGCGAGTCCGCGACGCAGGCGGAAAAGACCGACGCGCAGATGCGCGAACTCGCCGTCGCCGCGGAAAAAATCGGCGGCATCGTCAGCCTGATCTCCGACATCGCCGGACAGACCAACATGCTCGCCCTGAACGCGACCATCGAGGCGGCGCGCGCGGGCGAGGCGGGACGCGGCTTCAATGTGGTGGCGCAGGAAGTGAAATCGCTCGCCGAACAGACGACGAAAGCCACCTCCGAGATCGCCGGCCAGATCGGCGACATCCAGGCCACCGCCCAGCGCGCGGCGCAGAACATTTCCGCCATCGTGCGCACCACGGAGGAGACCAACCGCGTCGCGCAGACCATCGCCGCCGCCGTCTCCCAGCAGGGCGAGGCCACCTCCGAAATCGCCCGCAACGTGCAGCAGGCGTCGAAAGGGGCGCAAGCGGTGACCGAAAACATCGGCGGCGTGCTGTCGGCGGCGCAGCATTCCTCCGCCGCCTCGACGCAAATGCTCGCGTCCGCGCAGACGCTGTCGCAGCAATCGGATCGGCTGCGCAGTGAGGTTGATTCGTTCCTGGCCTCTGTCCGCGCCGCGTGAAACCCAGGTCTCGGGCCGGTTCGGCGAACGGAGGTTCGTCGATCCGGCTCTCGCCTCCATCCTCGCGGCGTTTCGCGAAACGTGCGACCTGAGGTTGTAATCGGGGCGATCAAACCGTCAAAAAGGCGTGAAATTTGTGTGATTTTCGCACGAATTCACGCAAATTTTCATGCGATTCTTGCCGGTGCAATCGCGCGGTTGCGTACGAAATACGGTGGGGGCGCCGGCGTCCGCTGGCGCCGCGTCGCCGTCGAGAGAGCTATTAGTGTTTAAAATCAAGATTTTGAGGACGGGTGTGGCGCCCCGGCGTTTCACGTGGAACATAGCATGAACAATATCTTGTGCGCGCCGCGTTTTCACTTTTGACCGCGACATGAACGCCGCTCGGGAAGGGGACAGGAACGCATCGCGCTCCTTTGGCCCAGTTGGCTTATGCTGTCGGGGCGCGTCGAGGCTCATCTCGGAGTCCCCCTCACCCTAACCCTCTCCCCGCAAGCGGGGCGAGGGGACAGGTCCGTCGCGCGCCCTACAGAGTTCGCCTCAGCCGCGCCGCGATCTCGCCGATCAGCCCGCGCCGGAAGGCCAGCACGCAGACGACAAAAATCGCGCCCTGGATCACCGTCATCCACTGGGCGAAATCCGGGCCGCCGATGCGGTTCAAGACTTCCGGGATCGCCACGACGAAAATCGCGCCGATGACAGGCCCCGTCATCGTCCCCATGCCGCCGAGCAGGACCATCAGGATCACTTCGCCCGACATCGACCAGTGCATGTCCGTGAGCGTCGCGCTTTGCGTCACCAGCGCCTTGGTTCCCCCGGCGAGGCCGGCGAGCGCCGCCGACAGGCCGAACGCCGCCAGCTTGTAGGAGTCCACGCTGTAGCCAAGCGAAATCGCGCGCGGCTCGTTCTCGCGGATCGCCTTGAGCACGGCGCCGAACGGCGAATGCACGATGCGGTAGATGGCGAACAGCCCGGCGAGGAAAATCGCCAGCACGAAATAATACATCACGCGGTCGTCGCTGAGCGGAATCAGCCCGAAAAGCTTGCCGCGCGGCACGCCCTGGATGCCGTCCTCGCCATGGGTGAACGGGACTTGCAGCGCGATGAAATAGCCCATCTGCGCCAGGGCGAGGGTGATCATGGAGAAATAGATGCCCTGGCGGCGGATCGACAACATGCCGGCGCCCAGGCCCAGCAGACCGGCGAAGGCGGTCGCGGCGAGCAGGCTGAGCTCCGTCGGCCAGCCCCACACTCTGGCGGCATGGGCGGCGACGTAAGCCGCGCCGCCGAAAAACAGCGCATGGCCGAAGGACAGCAAGCCGGCATAGCCGACCAGCAGGTTGAAGGCGGCGGCGAACAGCGCGAAGCACAGGGCGGTGGCGAGGAAGAACGGATAGAGGGCGAAGGGCGCGACGACGAGCAGCGCCGTCAGCACGGCGAAGGCGATGAACTCGGCCGGTTTTGGCCGGGCCGCTGTGGGCCCCGAGGCTGAGAGCGCTTGGGCCTTCATAGCTTTTTCCCAAAAAGTCCGGTCGGCTTGACCAGCAGGACCGCCACCATGATGACGAAGACGACGATGTTCGCCGCCTGCGGATAAAACACCTTGGTCAGGCCCTCGACGACGCCGAGCATGAAGCCGGCGCCGATGGCGCCGAGGATCGAGCCCATGCCGCCGATCACCACCACCGCGAAGACGACGATGATGAAATCGGCGCCCATCAGCGGACGCACCTGGTAGATCGGCGCCGCCAGGACGCCGGCGAGCGCGGCGAGGCCGACGCCGAACCCGTAGGTGAGCGTGATCAGGCGCGGCACGTTGATGCCGAAGGCGCGGGTGAGTTCGGGATTCTCCGTCGCGGCGCGCAAGACGGCGCCGAGCCGGGTCTTCTCGATCATGAACCAGGTGAACAGGCAGACACTGAGCGAAAACACGACCGCCCAGGCGCGATAGGTCGGCAGGTACATGAAGCCGAGATTGGTGCCGCCCTTGAGCTGCTCCGGCAGCGGATAGGGCTGGCCCGAGGCGCCGAACTGGTTTTGGAACACCCCCTGGATGATCAGGGCGAGGCCGAAGGTGAGCAGCAGGCCGTAGATGTGGTCGAGCCCGGCGAGGCGTTTCAGCATCGTCCGCTCGATGATCATGCCGAACAATGCGACGCCGAGCGGCGCGAGGATCAGCGCCGGCCAATAGCCGATGTGGAAGGCGGAGAGCAGGAACCAGGCCGCGAAGGCGCCGACCATGTAGAGCGCGCCATGGGCGAAATTGACGATGTTCAGCATGCCGAAGATCACGGCGAGGCCGAGGCTCAGCATGGCGTAGAAGGCGCCGTTGATCAGCCCGAGCAGGAGCTGGCCGAACAGGGCTTGGGTCGAAATGCCGAGCAGGGGGATCATCTCCCTCTCCCAGTCTTAGGGCTGTCCGGGCAAACGGCCGATTCCACAATCACGCGAACATCCCGCTGGCCATGCAACTTGATGTCGTCATGGCCGGGCTTGTCCCGGCCATCCACGCGGCGCCGCAGCGCGACTTCTCGGGAGATGATCTCTTGCGGCTCGGCGTGGATGCCCGGCACAAGGCCGGGCATGACGTCCGTGAGCATCTTCCCGCTTGCGGGGAGATGGAACCAGTCTGTCACTTCTTCACCAGCGGGCATTCGCTTTGGGACAGGGGTCGAAAAGCCTCGTCGGCGGGGATGGTGGCGATCACCTTCGCGTAATCCCACGGATATTTCGATTCCGCCGGGGTCTTCACCTGCAACAGGTAGGCCGGGTGGATTTTGCGGCCGTCCTCGCGGATCGACCCCTTGCCAAAAGCCTGGTCGTCGGTGGGCGTCGCCTTCATTTTCGCGACCACCGCCGCGCCGTCCGCCGGCGAGCCCAGCCCGTCCACCGCCTTGAGATAATGGAGCACCGAGGAATAGACGCCGGCCTGCACCATGGTCGGCTTGGCGTGATTCTTCGCCTTTTGCGAGAAACGGTCGGCGAAGGCGCGGGTGTCGTCGTTGAGGTCCCAGTAATAGGTCTCGGTGAACTCCAGGCCCTGGGCGACGGGAAGGCCGAGCGCGTTGACGTCGGAAATGAAGATCAGCAGCGCCGCGAGTTTTTGGCCGCTCTGGGTGATGCCGAATTCCGCCGCCTGCTTGATGGCGTTGGCGGAATCCGCCCCGGCGTTGGCGAGGCCGATCACCTTGGCCTTGGACGACTGCGCTTGCAGCAGTTGCGAGGAGAAGTCGGCGTTGTTCAGCGGCGCGTAAACATTGCCGATGATCTTGCCGCCATTGGCGCTGACGACCGCCGTGGTGTCGCGCTCCAGCGCCTTGCCGAAGGCGTAGTCGGCGGTGATGAAATACCAGCTGTCGCCGCCGGCCTTGGTCATGGCCTTGCCCGTGCTGTTGGCCAGCGCGTAGGTGTCATAGGTCCAGTGAATCTGGTTCGGCGTGCAGGCCTTGCCCGTCAGGTCGGAGGACGCGGCGCCGGAGTTGAGAAAAACCTTGTTCTTGTCCTTGACGATCTGGCCGACCGCAAGCGCGACGCCGGAATTCAGCGTGTCGACGATCACGTCCGCCTTGCCCTGGTCGAACCATTCGCGGGCGATGCTGGTGCCGACGTCGACCTTGTTGAGATGGTCGGCGTAAACAAGTTCGACCTTCCAGCCTTTTCCGGCCATCCCGGATTCGTCGATGGCCAGTTGCGCGGCGATCTGCGAGCCGACGCCGCCGACATCGGCATAGGGGCCGGAACCGTCGGTGAGCACGCCGACCTTGACCACCTTGTCGGCGGCAAAGGCGTAAGCGGTCATCACTCCCAGCGCCACGCCGGCCAAAACAATCTTTTTCATAAGCTTCCTCCCATTCCATGCCCGTTCCGGGCTATTTGAAAATTCAGACGCCGAGATAGGCGTGGAGCTTGTCCATGTTGTCGGGCAATTCGGCGGCGGCGAAGGCGTCGATCACCTGGCCGTGCTCCATCACGTAGAAACGGTCGGCGAGCTGCGACGCCCAACGGAAATTCTGTTCGACCAGCAAAAGGGTGAAGCCGCGCGGCTTGAGCTTTTGGATGGCGTGGCCGATCTGCTTGATGATGATCGGGGCCAAGCCTTCGGTCGGCTCGTCGAGCATGAGCAGGCGGGCTCCGGTGCGCAGGATGCGGGCGATCGCCAGCATCTGCTGCTCGCCGCCGGACAATTTGCCGCCCATGCTGGTCGAACGCTCGCTGAGGTTCGGGAAAAGCTCGTAGATTTCGTCGAGCGACAGGCCGCCGTCGGCGATTTTCGGCGGCAACAAAAGATTTTCCAGCACGGTGAGGCTGGCGAACACGCCGCGCTCCTCCGGGCAAAGCGCGACGCCGCGCCGGGCGATCTTGTCGGACGACAGCGCGATGGTCTCGTCGCCGTCATAGATGATCGAGCCCTGGCGCTTGCCGATCATGCCCATCACGCATTTCAGCGTCGTGGTTTTGCCGGCGCCATTGCGGCCGAGCAGGGTGACGACTTCGCCCGGGCGCACCTCGAAATCCACGCCATGCAGCACATGCGATTCGCCGTACCAGGCCTGGAGCCCGGACACTTTGAGCAGAGGCTCAGCCATGCGGAGTCTCCTGAGTCTCGCCGAGATAGGCCTGCTGGACCGCGGGATCGGAGGACACGGCGGCGTAATCGCCTTCCGCCAGCACCTTTCCGCGGGTGAGCACGGTGATGACCTCGCACAGGCTGGCGACGACGTTGAGATTGTGCTCGACCATCACCACCGTGCGCCCCTGGGCGACGCGTTTGATCAAAGCGGCGATGCGCTCGATGTCCTCTTGGCCCATGCCGGCGAGCGGTTCGTCGAGCAGCAGCACTTTCGGGTCGAGGGCGAGGGTGGTCGCCAGCTCCAGGGCGCGCTTGCGGCCGTAGGGCATTTCGCCTGCTGGCGTCTCTTCCCAGCCGGCGAGGCCGACCTCGTCCATCAGCGCGCGGGCGTCGGCGTCATATTTGCGCAGAACGCGGTCGGAGCGCCAGAAGTCGAAGCTCTCGCCGCGCTTGCGCTGCAGGGCGGCGCGCACGTTTTCAAGCGCGGTCAGGTGCGGAAAGACGGCGGAAATCTGGAACGAGCGCACCAGCCCCATGCGCGCGACCTCGGCGGGCCGGGCCCTGGTGATGTCCTGGCCCTCGTAAAGGATGGTGCCGCGCGTCGGGACCAGAAACTTGGTCAGCAGATTGAAGCAGGTGCTCTTTCCCGCTCCATTGGGACCGATCAGCCCGTGAATCGTGTTCCGCCGCACGCGCAGGCGGACATCGCTCACCGCTGTGAAGCCGGCGAATTCCTTCGTCAACCCGGATGTTTCCAGGGCATAAACCGTCATAAGGCGGCATTCCTCCCACGGAGCGTTCGCCCCGCATTCCATTAGGTCCCTTTGGCGGGACTCTGTGGGGCGAAGTGTAGGCGCCGCGGCGTCAGGGAATCAAGCGGCGATCAAGGTTTTTCTCGTTCTTTAGTCCAAAGTCGCAGGAACGATTTTTCGTATTTCAAGCCCAAAGCTCCGCCAATTAGGCGAAAGTCGGCGTGACACTTTGACGCATATTCTCGGTCTGTGCCCTTCCTGGCTCTCGCCACAGCCTCCGTTTGGCGCTATGGGAGGCGCCTGCATGGTTTATTTGACATTTGTCAATGAACGCACGGCAGGAGCGGGCAATGGCCCGCGCAATGGCAATCTGGTAGGCTTTGTGGCGCCGGATTGATTTCATTGGGGCGAAAACATGGCGCAAGCAGACTCCTTCACGACAGCGCCGCCCGAGGGCGGCAAATCCATTACCTTGGGCGAAGTGACGATGATCGTCGTTTCCCTGTTCGGCGCGATCGGCGCGCTGTACATCGCGGCGAACGCCTACACGGCGCCCTACGCGTTCCACATGGTTCTCTTCGCCCTCGCCGGCTTTGGCGGCGTGATCGCGACCCTCAAGCGCTACAAGAACCGCCCTGCGGTCATCCCTCAGGAAATCAACGGCAAGCCCAACTACAACTACGGCCCGATCAAGTTCACCTCGATCGCGGCTGTGTTCTGGGGCATAGCCGGGTTTCTGGTCGGCCTGATCATCGCCACCGAACTGGCCTTCCCCGATTTGTCGATGGGTCTGTCCTGGCTTAACTTCGGCCGGCTGCGTCCGTTGCACACCTCGGCGGTGATTTTCGCCTTCGGCGGCAACGTCCTGCTTGCGACCTCGTTCTACGCCGTGCAGCGCACCTGCCGCGCCCGTCTCGCCGGCGAGATCGCGCCCTGGTTCGTGGTGCTGGGCTACAACCTGTTCATCGTCATCGCCGGCACCGGCTATCTGATGGGCATCACCCAGGGCAAGGAATACGCCGAACCCGAATGGTATTCAGACCTCTGGCTGACCATCATCTGGGTGGCCTATTTGCTGGTGTTCCTGGTGACGTTGTGGAAGCGCAAGGAGCCCCACATCTACGTCGCCAACTGGTTCACCCTGGCGTTCATCATCACCATCGCCATGCTGCACCTCGGCAACAACGCCTCCGTTCCGGTGTCGATCTTCTCGCCGAAATCCTACATCGTCTGGTCCGGCGTCCAGGACGCCATGTTCCAGTGGTGGTACGGCCATAACGCCGTGGGCTTCTACCTGACCGCGGCCTTCCTCGCGATCATGTATTATTTCGTGCCCAAACGCGCGGAGCGGCCGGTTTATTCCTACCGCCTGTCGATCATCCACTTCTGGGCCCTGATCTTCATGTACATCTGGGCCGGCCCGCACCATCTGCACTATACGGCGCTGCCGGACTGGACGCAGACGCTGGGCATGACCTTCTCGATCATGCTGTGGATGCCCTCGTGGGGCGGCA
This sequence comes from Rhodoblastus acidophilus, assembly GCF_009720655.1. Taxonomy (GTDB): domain Bacteria; phylum Pseudomonadota; class Alphaproteobacteria; order Rhizobiales; family Beijerinckiaceae; genus Rhodoblastus; species Rhodoblastus acidophilus_A. The sequence goes on from NZ_WNKS01000001.1 coordinate 67,595, forward strand.
TGATCAACGGCCTGATGACGCTTTCGGGCGCCTGGGACAAGCTGCGCACCGACCCCGTCCTGCGCATGCTGGTCGTGTCGATCGCCTTCTACGGCATGTCGACCTTTGAAGGTCCGCTCATGTCGATCAAGGTGGTCAACTCCCTGTCGCATTACACCGACTGGACCATCGGCCACGTGCATTCCGGCGCCTTGGGCTGGGTGGGCTTCGTCTCCTTCGGCGCGCTCTACTGCCTGATCCCCTGGGTCTACAACAAGAGGCTCTACTCGCTGAAGCTCGTGAACTGGCACTTCTGGATCGCGACCATCGGCATCGTGCTCTACATTTCCGCCATGTGGGTGTCCGGCATCCTCCAGGGTCTGATGTGGCGCGCCTATACCGCCAACGGCTTCCTTGAATATTCCTTCATCGAGACCGTCGAAGCCATGTTCCCCTTCTACGTCATCCGCGCGGTGGGCGGCGGCCTGTTCCTCGTGGGCGCGCTGATCATGGCCTTCAACTTCTACAAAACTATTCGTTCGCCTGAACTGGCGGCCGCGTCCGAAGCCGCCCTTGCGCCGGCCGAGTGAGGAGATCGAACATGTCCCTGTGGAGCAAACACGCGATCTTCGAGAAGAACTCCCTGGTTCTTCTGATCGGCATCCTCATCGTGGTCGCCATCGGCGGCCTCGTGGAGATCGGCCCGCTCTTCTACCTGAAGAGCACCATTGAGACCGTCGAGGGCGTGCGTCCCTACACGCCCCTCGAACTCGCCGGACGCAACATCTACGTGCGCGAAGGCTGCTATCTCTGCCACTCGCAGATGATCCGCTCGCTGCGTGACGAGGTTGAGCGCTACGGCCATTACTCGGTGGCCGCGGAGTCGAAATACGACCATCCCTTCCAGTGGGGCTCCAAGCGCACCGGTCCCGATATCGCCCGCATCGGCGGCAAGTATTCGGACGACTGGCAGCGCGGCCATCTGAACAACCCGCGTTCGGTGGTGCCCGGCTCGGTCATGCCGCGCTACGGCTTCCTGGAGAACGCGCCGCTCGATTTCACGCACATTCAGGACGACATGAAGGTGCTGCGGATCGAAGGCGTCCCCTACAGCGACGACATGATCGCCAAGGCCAAGGACGACCTCAAGGCCCAGCTTGGCGACGAGACGACGGTGGCGGATCTCGCCAAGCGTTATCCCAAGGTGGTCGGCCACGTCAGCAATGGCGCCAACGGTCCGACCGAACAGGATGCGCTCGTCGCCTATCTGCAGATGCTGGGAACGACGGTCGACTTCAAACTCTACAATGAAAAGGCCAACTGGCGCTGAGAGGGCGACATGGACGTCGAGACTTTCTTCACTCAGATGAAAATCGTGAGCATCCTTTCGGTCGTGGTCGCCTTCCTCGGCGTCATCGCCTACGCGCTCTGGCCATCGAAGAAGAAAAGCTTCGACGAAGCAGCTCGCCTGCCGCTCAACGAGGATTGAACGATGGTTGATCACACGCACCAAGACATAGATGCGGCCACGGGCACACCGACCACTGGCCACGAATGGGACGGAATCAAGGAACTGAACACGCCGTTGCCGAGATGGTGGCTCTGGCTGTTCTACGCCTGCATCGTCTGGGCTTTCGGATACTGGATTTTCTATCCGGCGATTCCGCTTCCCGGCGGCCACACGCCGGGTATTCTCGGCTGGACGTCGCGCGGCGCGGTGAACGCGGACGTGCAGGATTTGGTGCGCCAGCGCGCCGAGTTCGTCAGCAAGATCGAAAAGGCGTCGCTGCAGGAAATCAGCGCCGATCCGAAGCTCGCTGAATTCGCCCGCGCCTACGGCCGGTCGGCGTTCGGCAACAATTGCGCGCCGTGCCACGGCTCGGGCGGCCAGGGCGCCGTGGGCTATCCGAACCTCGCCGGCGACCGCTGGCTGTGGGGCGGCTCGCTCGACCAGATCGCCGCGACCATCACCCATGGCGCGCGCAGCGGCGATCCCGAGGGACACGATCCCACCGGCGCGGCGGGCATGCCGGCCTGGTCCAAGATGGGCCTGAGCTCGCAGCAGATCGAGGAGGTCGCCGCCTATGTGGCGTCGCTTGTCAACCCAACCAACGCCGACGTTTCGGCGGGCCAGAAAATCTTTGCCGAAAACTGCGCCGCCTGCCATGGCGAAAACGCCAAGGGCAATGCCGAGATGGGCGCGCCCGACCTGACCTCCAAGTCCAAGTGGCTCTACGGTTCGGACAAGGCGACCATCGTCGAGACCGTCGCCAACGGCCGCGCCGGCCAGATGCCGGCCTGGGGCGCCAAGCTCGACCCCGCGACCATCAAGTCGCTGGCGATCTTCGTCCACTCGCTGGGCGGCGGCAAGTGAGCGTGGCCTGATGGCCTGAGTCAAAACGGCGAAGCTCATTGGCTTCGCCGTTTCCTTATGCGCCTTTGCGCGCCTACCACCTGGGCCTTGATTTAAATCAAATGAAATCGAAATAATCATCGACTCCGCAGGTTTCGGGGCCATATAGACAGGCGATGCTCCCCCCAAACTTCGACGTCCGCGCCAAGCCCGCCATGGGTTCCGCGCCGGGGCGATGCAACGGACAAGCGACATGACGCTCAGCGTGGAAAAAACTCCCAAGGCCAGACATCCGCTTCCGGAGCCGGAGGAATCCGACGCGCTCTATGAGGCGCGCAAGCAGATCTATCCGCAGAGTGTGTCGGGCACATTCCGCAACATCAAATGGGGCCTGCTGGTCGGCGGCATGCTGCTCTACTATTTCCTGCCCTTCGTGCGCTGGGACCGGGGCCCCGACCAGCCGGGACAGGCGGTGCTCATCGATCTCGCCAACGGTCGCTTCTATTTCTTCGGCATCGCCATCTGGCCGCAGGAAGTCTATTACATCACCGGCCTGCTGATCCTCGCCGCCTTCACCCTGTTCCTGATGAACGCGCTGGCGGGCCGGGTCTGGTGCGGCTATCTCTGCCCGCAGACGGTGTGGACCGACCTCTACCTCCTGATCGAACGCTGGACCCAGGGCGAGCGTCGCGAGCGCATGAAGAAGGCCGGGCTGCCGTGGACTCCGCGCACCCTGGCCGAAGCGGGCGCCAAACATGCCTTGTGGCTGCTGGTCGCGTGGTGGACCGGCGGCGCCTGGGTGCTCTATTTCGCCGACGCGCCGACCCTGGTGAAGCAGCTCGCCACCTTTGACGCGCCTGCGCAGGCTTACATCTGGATCGGCATTTTCACCGCCACCACCTATGTGCTGGCCGGCTTCGCCCGCGAGCAGGTCTGCCTCTACATGTGCCCCTGGCCGCGCATCCAGGCGGCGCTCACCGACGAATGGGCGCTCAACGTCACCTATCGCGTCGACCGCGGCGAGCCGCGCGGTTCCTTCAAGAAAGCCAGGCTCTTGCGCGAGGCGGGTCAGCCCGCCGGCGACTGCGTCGACTGCAACCAGTGCGTCGTCGTTTGCCCGACCGGCGTCGACATCCGCAACGGCCTGGACATGGGCTGCATCCAGTGCGGCCTGTGCATCGACGCCTGCGACAGTGTCATGACCAGGATCGGCCGACCCAAGGGCCTGATCGGCTATGACACCGACCTCAACGTCGACCGGCGCGCCCAGGGGCTGGCGGCGCTCAAGCCACGAGTCTTTCGCGCCCGCACCATCGCCTACATGGTGCTGATCCTGGGCGTCGCGGCGGCCATGGGCTACAGCCTCGCCACCCGCCACACTCTGGGCGTGGACGTGATGCACGACCGCAATCCGATCTATGTCGCGCTGTCCGATGGCTCGCTGCGCAACGGCTACACCATCCGCGCGCTCAATAAGACCGGTTCCGCGCGCGATTTCAAATTGACCCTCGACGGCTTGCCTCGGGGGCAGTTGGAAGTTTTGGGACGGAAAAGCAGCGGCGCCCTCGACGTTCGTGTGGAAGCTGACCAGACGCTGGAACTGCGCGTGATGGTCACCACGCCGCCGGACGCGACGCCGCCACAGAGCACGCCGATAAAATTCGTCCTGACCGACCCGAAGACGGGCGAGCAGGCCTCGCGCGCGGATTTCTTCAAGGGACCGTGACTTCATTGAGGAGAGATCGATGACTGAAGACAGCGACTACCAGCCCAAGGGCCGGCCCCTCACCGGGCGCAAGGTGCTGGTCATGCTCCTCGGCTTTTTCGGCGTGATGGCGGCGGTCAATTTCTACATGGCGCGCGAGGCGATCGCGACGCATCCGGGCCTCGACCACAAGAACCCCTACGACGCGGGCGTCGCCTACAACAAGGAAATCGCCGCCGCCAGGGCGCAGGACGCGCTGGGATGGTCAGTGGGCTTGACCCGCGCGAAAAACGGCGCGGCGACGGAGGTGACCGCGAGCGTCAAGGACAAGGCGGGCCAGCCGGTGACCGGCCTCGAGGCGGCGCTGCATTTCGACCATCCCTCCTCCAGCAGGCTGGACGTGGATGTCGCCGCGCCGGCCAAGGCCGCCGGCGTCTATGCTGGCGCCGCCGACCTGCCCCCCGGCCACTGGCAGGTGGAGATCGAATTCAAGCGCGCCGGCGAGATTGTGTTCCGCTCCAAAAACACGCTCAACGTCGAGTAAGCGTCATGGGCGCGGCGCCAGATTTTTCGCATTTCGTCAGGACCGACGAGGACGGACGGTCGCGGCTCGACCTCGCGATTGACGGCATCACCTGCGCCGCCTGCCTGCCCGACATCGAGACGGCGATGAAACGCCTGCCGGGCGTAAAACTGGCGCGGCTCAATCTCACCAGCCATCGTCTCGCGCTCACCTATGACCCGAGCCAGGTGGAGCCGGCCCGCTTCACCGGCGTGCTGGAGGCGATCGGCTACCGCGCCTATCCCTACGAGCAGCGGCAGGTCGAGGCCGACGAGCAGGCGCGCTTCACCCTGCTGCTCAAATGTTTGGGCGTCGCGGTGTTCGCCGCCATGAACATCATGCTGTTGTCGATTTCCGTTTGGTCGGGGCAATCGACGTCGCTGCCGCCCGAAACCCGTGACTTTTTTCACCTCGTCTCGGCGGTGATCGCGCTTCCCGCCGCCGCCTATGCGGGACAGCCGTTTTTCACTTCGGCCTGGGCGGCGATCCGCCAGCGCCGGCTCAACATGGACGTGCCCATCACCATCGGGGTGACGCTGGCGCTGGGCCTGTCGGTCTATGAAACCCAGCATCACGCGGACCATGCCTATTTCGATTCCGCCATCATGTTGCTCGCCTTCCTGCTGGCGGGGCGCGTGGTCGATCAGGCGATGCGCCGCCGCACCAAGACGGCGGCGGGAAATCTCGCCGCGCTCAAGGGCGAGAACGCGCTGCGTTTTGACGGGGCGGAGTGGGGGCTTGTGCCCGTCGCGGCGCTGGCGACGGGCGACCGGCTGCTGGTGCGCGCCGGCGAGCGGGTGCCCGCCGATGGCGTGATCGTCGAGGGGAAAAGCGCCGTCGATGAAAGCGCCATCACCGGCGAAACCGATCCCAAGCCTGTCGAAGCCGGCGACCACGTTTACGCCGGCACGGTCAACGGCGAGGGCGCGCTGACCGTCGATGTCACGGCGGCCGGCCATTCCGCGCTGATCGACGAGGCGGCGCGGCTGATCGAACAGGCGGGCGCCGCGCGCTCGCGCTACATGCAGCTTTCGGATCGGGTGTCGCAACTCTATGCGCCCGCTGTGCACCTCACGGCGCTGGTCACCGGCCTGAGCTGGTGGCTGTTTTTCGGAGCCTCCGCGCATGATGCGCTGGTGATCGCCATTTCGGTGCTGATCATCACCTGCCCCTGCGCGCTGGCGCTGGCGGTGCCGACCGTGCAGGCGATGGCCTCCGGCGCCTTCTTCCGCTCCGGCCTGTTTTTGAACGACGCGCGCGGCTTGGAAAAACTGGGCGAGATCGACACGGTCGTGTTCGACAAGACGGGCACGCTCACCCTGCCGCAGCCCGGCGTCGCCAATGCCGACGAGATCCCGGCCGACCTGCTTGAACTCGCTGGCCGTCTGGCGCGCTCCAGCCATCATCCTCTCGCCCTGGCGCTCGCGCGCAGCCTGCGCGCCGGCGCGCCGCTGCCGGATGCGCGGGAAACGCCGGGGCAGGGGGTGTCCGCTCCGCACGAGGGCGGCGAGGCGCGGCTGGGCTCCGCCGCGTTCTGCGGCGCGGAGCCTTTGGCGACGGAGACCGAGGCCAGCTCCATTTACATCCGTGCGGGCGGGCGCGTGGCGCGCCTGTCGATCCGCCAAAACCTGCGGCCCGATGCTGTGAAGATCATCGAGCATCTGCGCGGGGCCGGTCTCGGCTTGCACATCCTTTCCGGAGACCGCGCCGAGGCCGTGGCGCCGGTGGCGGAAAAACTTGGCGTCGCCGATTGGAGAGGCGGGCAAAAGCCGGCGGAAAAGATCGCGTTTGTGGAAGCCCTGAAGGCGCAAGGCAAAAAGGTTTTGATGGTCGGCGACGGGCTGAACGACGCCCCGGCGCTGGCCGCCGCCCATGCCTCGATTTCGCCCATTGACGCGGTGCATCTCACTCAAGGACAGGCCGACGCCGTGTTTTTGGGAGACCGACTGCTGCCCGTCGCCGCCGCACTGGCGATCTCGAAACATGCTCGCGCCCTGATGACCCAAAACCTCACCTTCGCCATCGTCTACAACGCCATTGCGGTTCCTGTCGCCATGGCGGGGCAGGCCTCGCCCCTGTTCGCCGCGCTCGCCATGTCCGGCTCGTCGATCCTGGTGACGCTGAACGCCTTGCGCTTGCGCGGACCGGGCAAAACCGTCAATCTGCTGGCCAAACCTTTGCGAGATCAGCCATGAACGTTCTGGTCTTCCTCATTCCCCTGGCCATCGCCCTCGGCCTTCTCGCTCTCTACGGGCTGTTCTGGTCGCTCAGGCGCAACCAGTACGAGGACATGGAAGGCGCGGCCTACCGCATCCTGCTCGACGACGACATCGAGAAGAAATGACGGCGATCGAGGATAGCAGCGGGCCGGAGCCGGAGGGCATGGGGGTGGCCCGCGCGGGGCGGCTTGCCTGCTTTTGCCCGCCCGGCGCGCCTTCGCCGGGTTCGGCTGGTCTCGAGGTCGAGGGGCGCTGGAGCCCCGGCGTGCTCACGTTGGCGGCGGGCTTCGCGCTGTCGGTTCTGTCGCAAAGCCTGACCCTTGGCATGCTGCCTCTGGCGGGCCGTTTGCTGGCGCCGTCGCCGCACCTCATGTCGGCTCCTTATATCGCCATGCTGCTCGGCGCGGCGTTGGCGACCTTTCCCGCTTCCTTCCTTCTCGACGCTTTTGGCCGACGCGCGGCGCTGGCGCTGGGCGCGAGCCTCGGCGTCGCCGGCGGGCTGATCATGGCCTGGGGCCTGAGCTTTTCCCAGTTCGCGCCGTTCTGCCTCGGGGCGTTCTGGCTCGGCGTCGCCCAGGGGTTTTCGTTCTTTTATCGCCACGAGGCCGCGCTGGGATCGAGCCCCGGCGGTCGCGCGGGCGCAGCTCTGCTCGTGTTCGGCAGCGGCGCGCTGGCGGGCCTGATCGGTCCGGCGCTCGCGGGCTTCGTCGCCCAGCACGCGCCCGAAAAACTGTTTGCCGCGACGGCGCTGGCGGCGGCGGCGACACAAGTTTTGGTTCTGGTCCTCGCCGTGCTCACCACGGCGCGCGCGCCCATCCTGCCTTCGGCCGCGCCACGTGAAAGCGCCGCGCCGGACTGGGGCGCGTTTATCGCGCCCAGCCTTATTGCCGCTCTGGCGTGGTTCGGCATGACGCTGGCGATGGTCGGCGCGCCCGGCGCCATGGCGGGCTGCGGCATCGCCGTTTCCGATATTTTCTCCGCCGTGTCCTGGCACATCATCGCCATGTACGCCCCGGCCTTTTTCGCCGGCGCGCTGGCGCGGCGTCTGGGCGCCGATGCGACCGCCGGACTCGGCCTCGCGCTGATCGCGGCGGCCTGGGCCATTGAGGCCTATGCCGGCGACTACTGGCGTTTCGCCGCCGCGCTGATTGTGGTGGCGGTCGGCTGGAGTTTGGCGACGGCGGGCGCATCGTTGCGCCTTTACCGCGCAAAACCCTCACGGGCGATGCTGGCCGCTCACGACGCGCTGCTGTTCGTCTCCGCCATGGGCGGCGCCTTCGCCGCCGCGTTTTTGCCTGTCTCATGAGGGCGGGGGGCGCCAAAATCCTGTCGATCGCGGGCTCGGACCCCTCCGGCGGCGCCGGAATCCAGGCCGATCTGAAAACGTTTGCGGCCTTCGGTTGCTACGGCATGGCGGCGATCAGCGCGCTCACCGCGCAAAACACCCTTGGCGTGCAGGCGGTGAGCGTGGTTCCCGCCGATTTCGTCGCAAAGCAGATTGAGTCCGTCTTCGCCGACATTGCGGTGGATGCCGTGAAAATCGGCATGGTCGGCGCGCCGGAGAACGCAACCGCCATCGCCGAGGCGCTCTCCCGCGCCAAAGCGCAAAACATCGTGCTCGATCCCGTGCTGGTGGCGACCAGCGGGCATGAACTCGGCGGCGATGTCATGGCGGCGCCGCTTCGAAAAATATTTTCGCTGGCGCGAGTCGTGACGCCCAATTTGATCGAAGCCGCGCGTCTGGTGGGCGGCGGAGAGGCGCGCGGCTTGGAAGACATGCGGAATTTGGCCTTGCGGCTGCACGCCCTCGGCGCCCCGACGGTGCTTGTCAAGGGCGGACATTTGGATGGCGACGCGCTCGACCTGCTCTATGATGGCGCGCAGTTTCACGAATTCACCGCGCCGCGTGTTCCCACCCGCAACACCCATGGCACCGGCTGCGCCTTGTCCTCGGCCATTGCGGCGCTGCTGGGGCAGGGTTTCCTGCTCGCGGAGGCGGTCGGCGGCGCCAAGGCCTGGCTGACGCGCGCGCTGCAAGCCGGCGCGGAGATTCACATTGGCGCGGGCCACGGCCCGCCGCATCACTTTTGCGATTTATGGACATGATCGTCGAAAAACAACGCATCACCATTCCCGAGCTTCGGCTGCTCTGCGGTGCGACGCTCGAAAACGTGCCGGCCGGCTACGAGACCTACGGGCGGCTCAATGCCGCGCGCGACAACGCCATTCTCGTCTGCCACTATTTTTCGGGAACCAGTCACGCCGCCGGGCGCTACCGCGAAGACGACGCCAAGCCGGGCTATTGGGACGAGATCATCGGCCCGGGCAAGGCGGTCGATACGGACAGATTTTTCGTCATCTCCGTAGACAGCCTTTGCAATCTCAACGCCTTCGACCCGAATGTGGTCACGCTGGGCCCGGCGAGTCCTGACCCCTCGGGCAAACCCTATGGCTTGCGTTTTCCCGCGGTCGCCATCGCCGATTTCGTCCGGCTGCAAAAGGCCGTGATCGACGCGCTCGGCATCGAGCGGCTGCATGCGGTGATGGGGCCGTCGATGGGCGGTTTGCAGACTTTTGAATGGGCGGCGTCCTACCCGGAAAAGGTCGGGCGCATCATTCCGGCGATCGCCGCGCCGAATTTCGGCGCCTGGCTCACCGGCTGGCTGTCGCTATGGGCGCAGCCGATCCGGCTCGACCCCGCTTGGCGCGGCGGCGATTACTATGCGACCGGAGCGCCGCGCGCGGGACTTGAGGCGGCGCTCAAACTGATCACGCTGCACGCGCTCGACGCGGAATGGGCGGAGAGCATCGGGCGGGGTCTTGCGCCCGGCGGCGATCCCGCCGACCTCGCCAGCGCGCCCTATGCCATCGAGCAGGCGCTGACCGAGGCCGCTTGCGATCGGGCGGCGTTGGTGGACGCCAATCATCTGCTCTATCTCGTTCGAGCCAACCAAAGCTATATCCCCGGCGCGGGCGCCGGGGCGCGTGACGCCGATGAGGGCTTGAGCCGCATCACGGCGCCGGCGCTGATGCTTTACGCGCCTCTGGATCAGGTTTTCCGCGCCGAATGGATCGCGGCCGCCGCGCGCAAAATTGGCGCGGAAACGTTTCCGCTTCACGGCCCCTACGGCCATTACAACGGCATCCAGAACATCGCCGACGCGGCGGAGCGCATCAAAACTTTTCTGGAACGATAAACTACGCCCCCAGGCGCGCGATCAGTTTTTCGTAGAGCGGGTTTTTCGCCGTGAACACGTAATCGCTCTGGCGAATGATCACATCCTCGGCGCCCTGGCCGATCAGCCAATCGGCGAGCGCCGGCGCCTGCGCCTTGGCGGCGAACATGGTGATGCGGCCGTCGGCGTTGCGGCGACGCAACCGAGCGCCAAAACCGTCGAGTTTGGCCGCAAAGCCCTCGGGCTCCGCATGCAGGGTGGCGATCAATTCACGGGTGGTGCGCGCCTCTTCCTCCGCCGCGATTCGGGCGAGGATTTGCCGGGCGGTTTCGCGCAGGGCCGGGCTCCAGGGCGCGGCGAGCGAAGCCACCAGATTGGCCTCCGAGCGCAGGATCACGCCGTCTTCCAAAACCTTTAAACCGTTGGCCACTAGCGTCGCGCCCGTCGAGGTGATGTCGACGATCACCTCGGCCTGTCCGGCGGCGGGCGCGCCTTCGGTGGCGCCCAGGCTCTCGACGATGTGGTAGTCGGTCACTCCCTTTTCGCGGAAAAAGGCGCGCGTCGTGTTGACGTATTTCGTCGCCACCCGCATCCGCGCGCCGCGCCGGGCGCGAAACCCCATGGCGACATCGTCGAGATCGTCCATGTCGCGCACGTCGATCCAGGCCTGCGGCACGGCGACGACGACATTGGCGTGGCCAAAGCCGAGTTTGGTCAACAGCTCGACCTTGTCCTGCGCTTCCGCCTCGACGACGAGGTCTTCGCCGGTGACGCCGAAATGTGCGGCGCCGGAGGCGAGATTGCGCACGATTTCGGAAGCCGAGAGGAAGGCCACCTCGACATTGTCCACGCCGGCGAGCACGCCGCGATAATCCCGGGCGCCGCGCGCCTGCTGCACGGAGAGGCCGGCGCGGGCGAAAAAGGCGTTGGCGTTTTCTTGCAGGCGGCCTTTCGAGGGAACCGCCAGGACGAGTTTGTCGCTCATGTCACAGCCGCTCCATCCAGATCGCCGCGCCGACCGCGGGTATGTCGTTTTGTGCGCCCAGAATTTTCAACAGACGGTCGTAACGGCCGCCGGCGATCACCGGCCGTCCATTCGCCTGATCGGCTTTGAAAGCCTCGAACACGAAGCCGGTGTAATAATCGAGATTGCGAGCGAAACCGGCGGAAAACTCGAGGCTGTTCAGGTCGATGCCTCGCGCGGCGAAAAAATTCAGGCGCTGATCGAAGGCGTCCATGGCCGCCTGGAGATCGAGCTGTGCGGCGGCGAACAGGGCGCGCAATTCCGCGGAGGCCTGGTCCGGCTGTCCCGATATGGCGAAGAATTGTTCGAGCAAGCCGCGCTTGGCGGCGTCGAGGCCCGCGTCCGAGCGCAATTCCGCCTGTTCCAGAAAACGTTCGGCGATTTCGTTCGCGGTGCGGCCGCCGAGCGCGGAAATATCGGCGATTTTCAACAGGTCTTCGACCAGGGCGCGCGCGCCGGCCTTGTCGGCGCCATCGAGCGCCGCCAGCACGCCGGAGTGATCGGCCCGGCCCTGTTTGGGCGTCAAAATTTCGGCGATGGGCTGGCCCTTGATCAGGCCGGAATGGATGCGCCGCAGCCAGACGGCAGGCAAGTCGAGTTTTTCAAGCAGCGCGGCGACCAGCGCGGCGTCGCCCATGCGCACGATCCAGGGGCCGGGACCGGCGGTCTCCAGCGCCAGGGCCAGGATTTCGGAATCGGCCGCCTCACGGTCGGTGCGACCAAAATTTTCCAGGCCGGTTTGCAAGAATTCCGTCTTCTTGCCGGGGGACAGCCGGAACACCGGGCCTCCGGCGCACATCGCGGAGGGTTCGCCGGCTTCGGGCGAGGCCAGATAGGCGAGCGACAGCGGAATGGTGAATTCCGGCCGCAGGCAATATTCGCGCGCGCCGTCGGAGGCGAGCATCAGGTTGCCCCGCATGTCCTCGCCGGACAGGTCGAGAAAGACGGAAGCCGGCTGCAGAATGCCGGGGTCGCAGATGCGATAGCCCGCGCCCTCGAGTCTGTGCAAAATGTCCTCGTCCTGACCGGCGCTCATGCCACGCTCCGCGAATTTTGCCTCGCTTTAGCAAGTTCGCGTCGCGAAAGCACTTGCTTTTGCAGGTCAGGGTGAAGGGCGCTCATTCCGGGACCTTCAGCTTCTTGTCCTTGCGGCAGGCCGACAGCACTTTCTGCTTGAACGTGTCGATCTTCACCACCTGCATGGACTTGACATCGAAGGCGCCGCCGATGCAGCCGCAAGCATAGCCGTATGCGCCGTTGGTCTTGACGTAATCATGTTCGGAGAGGTCGGGAACCTGGTCCATGCCGGGGTCGCGGTCATCGCCCTGCGTGGTCATGATCCAGTCGCCCTGGCCGTCGGTGAGCCAATAATTTCCCGGCGTCGGGTTGACCACATAGCCGCAGCGGGTTTCGGCGAGCGCCGAGCCCGCGCAGGCCTGGACGACGCCAAGGGCGAGGACGATGCGGCGCATGAAAATTCTCCCAAAGCTCACAGCCCGTGGCGCTCCAGGATTTCCTGCACGCCGGCGACCATGTTCTCCTCGCTGACGGAAATCTGCGCGGGACGCGCCGCCTTCCATTCCTCGTTGGAGGCGATGGCCGCCGCCGCCTGGGCGCCCTCGATCAAATCCTTGATCTGCACCTCGCCCTTTTCGCGCTCGTTGGAGCCCTGGATGATCACGCAGGGGCTTTGGCGGCGGTCGGCATATTTCATCTGCGCCTTCATGCCGGCGCCGCCGAGATAGAGTTCCGCGCGAATGCCGGCCCCGCGCAATTGCGCGACCAGGGTCTGGTAATGCGCGAGATGGTCGCGGTCCATCACCAGCACCACGACGGGGCCGCGATGCGGCTTGGCCGCCACCAGCGGCGAGTTGATCGCCTTCAGCGCCGCGAACAGGCGCGAGACGCCGATGGAAAAGCCGGTGGCCGGCACATCCTGGCCCCGGAAGCGGGCGATCAGGCCGTCGTAGCGGCCGCCGCCGCCGATGGAGCCGAAGCGGATCGGCTGGCCCTTGTCGTCCTTGGCGGCAAACGTCAGTTCGGCCTCGAACACCGGGCCGGTGTAATATTCGAGCCCGCGCACCACCGAGGGGTCGATCAGCAGCCGGCTTTCATTGTAGCCGCAGGCTTTGGCCAGTTCGTCCATGGCCCGGAGCTCGTCGACGCCTTCGGAGCCGCGGGGCGAATGGGCCACCAGGGCGGCGAGCGCCTCGAGGGTTTGCGCATTGTTGCCGCGCCGCGATTCGGTGAAGGCGATCACGGTCTCGATGGCCTCGGTGGGCAGGTTGGCCCCCTTGGTGAAATCGCCGGATTCGTCCTTGCGCCCGGCGCCGAGCAGGTCGCGCACGCCGGCGCCGCCGAGCCGGTCGAGCTTGTCGATGGCGCGCAGCACCACGAGGCGGCGCGCGGCCTGATCCTCGCCGCCGAGCCCGATGATATCCATCACGCCGTCGAGAATTTTGCGATTGTTGATCTTGAGAAGATAGTCGCCGCGGGCGATGCCGAGCTTTTCCAGCGTGTCCGCCGCCATCATGCACAGTTCGGCATCGGCGGCGGGGCTGGCGGCGCCCACCGTATCCGCGTCGAACTGCATGAACTGGCGGAAGCGACCCGGTCCCGGCTTTTCATTGCGGAACACGAAGCCCGAGCGATAGGAGCGGTAGGGTTTTGGCAGGCTTTCGAAATTTTCGGCGAAATAGCGGGCGAGCGGCGCCGTCAGATCGTAGCGCAGCGACAGCCATTGCTCGTCGTCGTCCTGGAACGAGAACACGCCGGCGTTGGGGCGGTCCTGGTCCGGCAAGAATTTGCCCAAAGCCTCGGTGTACTCGACCGCCGGGGTCTCCACCGCCTCGAAACCGAACAATTCGTAGGACTCGCGAATGGCGTCGAGCATGGCGCCGACGGCGCCGATCTCGTCGGCGCCGCGATCGACGAATCCGCGCGGCAGTCGGGCTTTTACGAGCGTGGGCTTGGCTTCGGTCATCAAAAACTTTCCTGTTTGGCGGTTTCATAGGCGGCGCGGCCTGTCGAGACAAGCCTGCGCGTCAAGCGCCCAAGCTTGACTTGATCCCGCGCGCGCTTTAGCCGCAGTCCATGACTGAATGCGCCGCGCCCCAAACGCCGAAAACCCTTGTTGGGCTCTCGGAGATCATCGACCGCTACGATGCGGTTCTGTGCGACATCTGGGGCGTGCTGCACGACGGCGCCCGGGCGTTCCCGGCGGCGGCCCAGGTTTTGCGCGCTTTGCGCGACGCTGGCAAGGCGGTGGCGCTGGTCACCAATGCGCCGCGCCCGGACTATGAAGTGGCGGCGCAGCTCGAATTTTTAGGCGTAGAGGCGGCGTGTTACAACGCCATCGCCACCTCCGGCGACGTCTGCGCCCGCCTGATCGTCGCCAAGGCGCCGCAAAAACCGTTTCAGATCGGTCCGGAGCGCGACTTTCCCGTTTATGACGCGGCCTCGGCCATGGCCGGTTTTGATATAAAACCGGTGGCGCTGGACGAGGCTGGTTTCGTCGTCTGCACCGGACTGGTCGAGGACACGATCGAGACCCCTGCCGATTACGAGGCGATTCTGCAGGCGTGCCGTTCGAAAAATCTGCCGATGATCTGCGCCAATCCGGACCTTATCGTCTATCGCGGGGATCAGCTGGTCTATTGCGCTGGCGCGCTCGCCGAACGCTACGAGCAGCTGGGGGGCTTGGTCGAGCAGGCCGGCAAACCCTACAAGCCGATCTATCACGCCGCGCTGGCCGTGCTCGAACAGGCGGGCGGCGCCCCTTTGGCGCCGTCGCGGGTGCTCGCCATCGGCGACGCCATGCACACCGACATTGCGGGCGCGCAGGGCATGGGCCTGGATTGCGTTTGGATCACCACCGGCATCCACCGCGAGGAATTGCATGGCGTCGGCGGCGAAATCGACGCGGATGCTCTCAAACAGTTCTTCGAGGACCATGCGCAGCCGCCGACCTGGCGCATGGACCGGCTGGTCTGGTGAGCCCTTCGGCCAATGGACATTCGGTCGCGCTCGCGCTTTCTGGTTGCTTCAGCAAAGAAAGGGAGCGCGATGACCGCCAAGTGGAAAATCCATTATCTTGAGGATCTCAGCCTCGGCATGCGGGCGACCATCACCCGGACCTTGACCGAGGAAGATGTGGTGAAGTTCGCGGAGGTTTCGGGCGACCACAATCCGATTCATCTCGACAAGGATTTCGCCGCCGGAACCCTGTTCGGCCAGCGCATCGGCCATGGCCTGTTCACCGCCAGCCTGTTTTCCGCGGTGATCGGCACGTCCTTGCCCGGTCCTGGCGCGGTCTATCTGAACCAGACCTTGAGCTTCAAGGCTCCGGTGCTGATCGGCGACGAGATCGTTGTCACCGTCGAAGTGGCCGAACTGACCGAGCGGGGCAATCGCTGCAAGCTGCATTGCCAGGCGAGCGTCGCCGGAAAGATTGTCCTCGAAGGCGAAGCGCTGGTGAAGGTTCCCTCGCGGGCAAAAGCCTGACGCGCCCCAGGACTTGACGGCCATAGCCCGGCGCCGGTTTAAAGGCGCCGGCCCAAAATCGTGGCCGGATGGAACAATGGCGACTTCAAGATTCATTCTCAGCGTCGACCCGAAGGCGCCGCCGCCGGGTCTCGCCGGCGCCGTGGTCGCCATCGGCAATTTCGATGGCGTGCATCGCGGCCATCGCGCGGTGATTTTTCGCGCCAAGGCGCTGGCGCAAAAACTCGGGCGGCCCTGCGCCGTGCTCACCTTCGAGCCGCATCCCGCCGATTTCTTCGCCGGGGTTCCCACCATTTTCCGGCTCACCTCGCGCGACGCCAAGGCGCACCGACTGCGCGAACTCGGCCTCGACGGCATGGTCGTGCTGAGTTTTGACGCGGGGCTGGCCGCGCTCGACGCCGAAAATTTCCTTGAGGACATTTTGCTGCGCCGGCTCGGGGCGGCGGGTGTGGTGGTCGGCTATGACTTCCATTTCGGCGCCAAACGCTCGGGAACGCCGGACTTTTTGAGGCGGCGCGGCGCCGAACTCGGGCTTTTCGTCGAAATCGTCGAAAAGGTCACGGCCGATGAGGAAGGCTCCATCGAAGCCGTGTCCTCGACAGCGATCCGCGAGGCGCTCATTGCGGGCGACGTCGAGACCGCCGCCGCGCTGCAGGGCCATCCGTGGTCGGTGACCGGCGAGGTGGTCCACGGCGCCAAGCTCGGCCGGACGCTCGGCTATCCCACGGCGAATCTCGCCCTCGACCAGAACTGCGGCTTGCGCCACGCCATCTACGCGGTCGGGGTCGAACTCGACGGCGCGCTGCTGAAGGGCGTGGCCAGTTTCGGCCGGCGCCCGACGGTGGAGGATAACGGGCCGCCGCTGCTCGAAATCCACATCTTCGACTTCGACGGCGATCTCTACGGCCGGGAGATCGAGGTCTATTTCATCGCCTTCCTGCGCCCGGAAGAGCACTTTCCCTCGCTCGACGCGCTGATGGAGCAGATCCGCCGCGACGAGGCTGAAGCACGTCGAATCCTTGACGCGCATGACCAAAATTTAAGTCGCAATTTCGCCCCGCCCCTGCGCTAATCGGCGCCTCCCCCCTTCGATCCGATGCAAGGACAGCCATGAAAATCCTGGGCCTCGCCGTCGCCGTTTTCGCTTTCCTCGCCTTCGGCATCGGCATCCAGCAAGGCGACACGATTCTGGAACTGCTCGGCGGTTTCAGCCTGGTCGCCGCCCTGTGTTGCTGGCGCAGCGAAAATGTCTCCGTCTTCCTGAAGATTTTCATTGCCTTATTCTGCGTCGAAATCATCGCCTTTGGCCTGGGCGATTTCGCCGCCCGTTTCGGCTATTGGCCGCAGGCTCTGGCCGACGCCAAATTCCCGCCGACCCTGCCGCTCACCGTCGCCGTCTTCGCCATTCTGGTGTTCGCGGTTTCGCATGTGCCGGTGGTCCGCAAACTGACCCGGATCGCCGACCGCTTCTTCCACGCCACGAGCGCGACCGTCGCCAAATACGGCCCGTTCCAGTTCAGGGCCACGGAGCGGCGGCTGGCGACCGGCATGGTGGTGTTCCTCGTCCTGATCAACCAGGCGCAGGTGGCGATCACCGTGCGGCTGAATTTCTTCAACCGCGACTGGTTCAACGCCATCCAGGAGAAGAACGCGCCGGAATTCTGGAACCTGCTGCTCTACGTTTTCATGCCCTGGGCCTTCGTCTATGTGGCCAGTGCGGTGATCGAATTTGTCGTCACCAGCTATCTCGTCATCCGCTGGCGCCGCTGGCTCACCCAGTTCTACATTTCCCACTGGCTGGCCGGGCACGCGCATTACCGTCTGTCGCTTGCCGGCGGCGGCGCCGACAACCCCGACCAGCGTATTTCCGAAGACGTGGCGCGCTTCATCGACGGCGGCGCCGAGGGCGGCACTTACGGTTTCGGCGTCTACAATTATTCGATCATGCTGATCGCGACGCTGTCGTCGCTGGTGTCCTTCGCTTTGCTGCTCTGGGGGCTCTCCGCCAATTTCACTGTTCCCGGCACCGATATCGCCATTCCCGGCCTGCTGTTCTGGGTGGCGTTGCTCTATGCGGGCGCCGGCACGCTGATCACCCACCTGATCGGCCGTCCCCTGGCGCGCATCCTGTTCGCGCGGCAGAGGGTGGAGGCGGATTTCCGCTTCTCGCTCGCCCGCTTGCGCGAATATAGCGAGCAGGTGGCGCTGCTGAAGGGGGAGAAGGCCGAGGCCTCGAGCCTGAAGGACAAATTCGGCGCGCTGATCGCCAACTATCTGGAACTGGTGGACCAGCGGAAAAAGCTCACCGCCTTCACCAGCCTCTACGGCCAGATCAGCCCGATCATTCCTTACATCTTCGCCGCGCCCTATTATTTCTCCGGCAAGATCGCGCTGGGGGTGATGACGCAAACCGCCTCCGCCTTCGGTCGGGTCGAGGGCGCGCTGACCTTCTTCATCAACTATTATACCTCGCTCGCCGGTTTCGGCGCGGTGCTCGAACGTTTGTCCGGTTTCGACGCGGCCATCGAGGCGGCGCAGACGCCGGGGGGATTCAAGGTCGCGCATACGCAGACGCCCGGCCTGCGCGGCGCGGCGATCCGTCTGCCGGACGGCCGCGTGCTGCTCGACAAGGTCGATCTGGTTGTGCAGCGCGGGAAAAACCTGCTGGTGACGGGGGCGTCAGGCTCGGGAAAATCCACCCTGTTCCGGGCGATGTCGGGTCTTTGGCCCTATGGCTCAGGCGAGGTCGACCTGCCCGCGGACAAGATGATGCTGCTGCCGCAAAGGCCCTATCTGCCCGTCGGCCCTTTGCGCGACGCCGCCGCCTATCCGGCCGAGCCGGAGAAATATGGCGACGAGGCGATCAAGGCGGCGCTCATCGACGCGCAACTGCCGCAGCTCGCGGACAAGCTGGATGAAAGCGACAATTGGGGGCAGCGGCTGTCTGGCGGTGAGCAGCAAAGGCTCGCCATCGCCCGCGCGCTGCTGGCCAAGCCCGAATGGCTGCTTCTGGATGAGGCGACGGCGGCGCTCGACGAGGACACCGAGGCCGCCATTTACAAGATGCTGGCCGAACGCCTGCCGCAGACCACGCTGGTGTCGATCGGCCACCGCTCGACGCTCAACGCCTGGCACACGGAACGGGCCAAGGCGCAGAGCGACGGGGTGCTGGTCGTTTCACACGCCGGGAAAGACGCGGCGCTCTGAGAGAAGCGCCGCGTTTACAGCAGCGGCGCCCCCGCAAGGCCATGCAGCCAGAATACGGTCGCGATCCACAGGATGGCGCCGACGACGATCGCCTTGATGTCGCCGCCGAAGCCTGTCGCCGGCGCCCTGAGCGGGACGCGGCGCACGGCGAGTGAGATTCGGTCGAAGATCGCGAACAGCAGCAGCCCGCCGAACAGCAGCAGGGCCAGCAGGTCTCCGTTGGAGATGAGATGCGCCAGCGCCCAGACCGCGAGCGCGGTGACCTGCGGATGCTTAACCGCGTCCCGGATTTTTGAGGGAAAATTGGCGGCGGCGAACAGCACGAAGGCGATGAACATCAGCACGAAGGAGAGGTGGCGCGCCCCCGCCGGCGGCGTCCAGAGTTTTATGTCGCCGGGCGCGCCGCGAAACGCCGAGGTCCCGACAACGATCAGGATCATGCCAATGAGGGAAGGCAGCGCGACGAAGCCGGCATAGCCGTTGAGCCCGAACCGCGCGATCAACTTGTCGCGAAGGCCGGGAACGCTCGGAATGAGATGGCCGCCGATAAAGAAAATCAAACCAAGGATGAGCCAGACCATGTGTGCGTCCTTTAGTGTGACGATGGTCCCACTCTAAGCAAACATTCGTCGGTCGCCCAACGAATGTTTGCTTAGGTTTCTTTGTCTTGCAGGATTTTCATCCGAAAACCGGCGGCCACTTTTCGGAAATCCTGCTTAGCGGAAATCATGCAAGGGGGAGACCCCTTTCGCGGGGGCTCCTCAATCCGCTCCCGGTTGCGGCGTCGGGGCGGGCGCGGGGGCGGCGGCCGGGCGCGGCGTTGCAGGCTTGCGCTTTTTCGTCTCGGCCTTGCGCGCCTCTTTGTCCTCGCCGGCGTCCGCGATCCGCGTCTGGAGCGCGAGGTCGCGCGCCTCGGTGAGACGCAGGGCGCAAAACCCGTGCGTCTCCTCCCTGTCATAGTCGCGGCAGGTCCGCGCGCGCATGGCGCCGAAATCGGCCTGATCCTTCACCAGGTCCTTTGCGAGGTCAGGCTGCTTCTTGTATCTGGCCAGCAGCGCCCGGAAGCGCGCCTGCGCCGATTTTTCCAGTCCGGCGCGCTCGCGGTCGAAGGTCTTGTTCTGGCTGTCGCTGAACGCGCTTCCGGGGGGACCCCAGAGGCCGGCGACATCGGCGCGGCAATCCGCCGCGAAAAAGACGCAGGCGCCGAACGGCGTGGTGACGCGCAGCGCGCCGCCGAGCACATCGATCAGCATCGGACAGGCGGAGGATTGCAGTTCGAAGCGGTTCGCGCCTTCCGGCGCGCCGAGCGCTTTCAGCTTGATCGGCCCGTCGTCGCCCATCGAGACTTCGCAGGACTGATTCGGATGGGAGACCTTGGCGCCACTCAGGACCAGACGCGTCACCCGCAATTCGTCGCCGACCTTGTCGAGGGTCAGGGCGCCGCGCGCCCCGTTGAGGCCAAAGGTCTGGCCGAGCACGGCGCTCTCGGCCGGGGGCTTCGGCTTGACCGGCGCGAAGTGCTCGCGCGGTTTGGCGGGCGCGGACGGCTTCGGCGCCGCCAGCGCCTGTCCTTCAGGAGTCGGCGCCGTAACGGCTCCAGGGAGGGCGAGTTGCGCCGACGCCGAAACGGGGATCACGAGGGCAAGGAGAAGGAGACAGGCGCGCATCGGAAAAAATTTCAATCGATTTGACCTTCATACCCCACGCGGCCCCAGAAAAAAAAGCCCCCCGGTCGTCCGGAGGGCCTGGTTTTCGCCGGCTGCGCGGCTCAGTAGCTGGCGACGACGGGAGCGGCGTCCGCGCCGCCGAAGCGGTAGACGATGCCGGTCGAAAGCAGCCAGGGATTGAAGTGGGCGTGCTGGTCGACGGAAATCAGCGCCCCCGGGTAGAACTGAGTCACGTAGCCATGGCCTGTGACGTAGGAGAACGCCTTCTTCACATCGAAGCTCAGGCCCCAGCGCGGGGTCAGCATGTAATCGGCGCCGAACTGGATCACGGTGTTCATGGTGCCGCTGACCTTCACGTTGGTGAGGAGGGCGTCCTTGTTCGAGAACGAGAAGCCGGGGGCGAGGCCGACGCCGACATAGGGCTGGAAGGCGCCGAAATTGTCGAAGTGCCACACGACCGTGACGGGAACGATTCCGGGGTACAGCTTGGTCAGGACGAGGCCGTTGTAAGGGCCGTTCTTGATCCTGTCGTTGGCGCTCAGCGGAATTCCGCCGGACACATTGATCGAAATGTTCTTGGTGAAGAAGACGCCCGCTTCGAACCCGACGGTGGCGACGTCGGAGATCGTCGCGTTCCAGCCGGTGTCCATGCCCCTCTCGTAGAGGTGCGAGCTCGACTCGTTGATCGCGTAGGTGAAGCCGAGCTTCAGGAACATCGGCTGGAAGGTGTCGACGACCGGCGGCGGCGCGAGCGGCGCCTTGTCGGAGGGCAGGTCGCCGGCCTGGGCCGTGGCGGCGCAGGCGCAGATGAGGGCGGTGGTTCCGAGCGCTGTGCTCAACAGATTGAATTTCATTGTTGGTCTCCCCAGTTCAGTTGTGAACTTTTTTGTTGAAGGTGTCGTTCGGAGCCAAAAAAGTCAACGCAACATAGCACCGTTCCTGTTTTGCGCGCGGCCATGCCCGAATCCCGCGAATTCAGTGCAACTTATTGTGTAAAAATACAAAAATGCCGTTTTGACTTCTCTGCGGGCGCGCAAGCTTCAGCAATTTGCCGCGCGCGTGGCGGAATTGTCACAATTTCGAGGCGGCGCCGGCATTTCCGGCCTTCCGTCTTGCGGGCAAAAATCCGCGCCCCTATATCAGCCACGCTCTTGCATAAGCGCGTCGCGCTCCCAATCTCACTCATCGTCGGGGACCGGGCGAATCAGACGCCCAGGCCGGACCGCTCCGGGGTCCGGCGGTTCTGCGAGGAAAGGACAAACACATGGCTAAAGTTATCGGCATCGATCTCGGCACCACCAATTCCTGCGTTGCGGTGATGGAGGGTTCGACTCCCAAGGTGATCGAAAACGCCGAGGGCGCGCGCACCACGCCGTCGATCATCGCCTTCACCGACGATGGCGAGCGCCTCGTCGGCCAGCCCGCCAAGCGCCAGGCGGTCACCAATCCCGAAAAGACCTTCTTTGCGATCAAGCGCCTGATCGGCCGCACCTTCGCCGATCCGATGACGCAGAAGGACATGGGCCTCGTTCCCTATCACATCGTCAAGGCCGGCAACGGCGACGCCTGGGTCGAGGCCGCGGGCAAGACCTATTCGCCCTCGCAGATCTCCGCCTTCACCCTGCAGAAGATGAAGGAGACGGCGGAGGCTTACCTCGGCCAGACCGTCACCCAGGCGGTCATCACCGTTCCCGCCTATTTCAACGACGCCCAGCGCCAGGCCACCAAGGACGCCGGCAAGATCGCCGGCCTCGAAGTGCTGCGCATCATCAATGAGCCGACGGCGGCCGCGCTGGCCTATGGCCTGGACAAGAAGGGTTCTGGAACGATCGCGGTCTACGACCTCGGCGGCGGCACTTTCGACGTGTCGATCCTCGAAATCGGCGACGGCGTGTTCGAGGTGAAGTCGACCAACGGCGACACCTTCCTCGGCGGTGAAGATTTCGACATGCGCCTCGTCGAATATCTGGCGGACGAGTTCAAGAAGGACAACGGCATCGACCTGAAGAAGGACAAGCTCGCCCTTCAGCGCCTCAAGGAAGCGGCGGAAAAGGCCAAGATCGAACTGTCCTCCGCGACCCAGACCGACATCAACCTGCCCTACATCACCGCCGACGCCTCCGGCCCGAAGCATTTGACGCTGAAGCTGACCCGCGCCAAATACGAGGCGCTGGTCGACGACCTGATCCAGCGCACCGTCGAGCCCTGCCGCAAGGCGCTCAAGGACGCGGGTCTTTCGGCCGGAGAGATCAACGAGGTCG
Source organism: Rhodoblastus acidophilus (assembly GCF_009720655.1). Lineage (GTDB taxonomy): Bacteria > Pseudomonadota > Alphaproteobacteria > Rhizobiales > Beijerinckiaceae > Rhodoblastus > Rhodoblastus acidophilus_A. Next base: position 90,251 of record NZ_WNKS01000001.1, read on the forward strand.
TTCTCGTTGGCGGCATGACCCGCATGCCCAAGGTGCAGGAAGTCGTAAAGCAGTTCTTCGGCAAGGAGCCTCACAAGGGCGTCAACCCTGACGAAGTCGTGGCCATCGGCGCGGCGGTCCAGGCCGGCGTGTTGCAGGGCGACGTCAAGGACGTTCTGCTGCTCGACGTGACCCCGCTGTCCCTCGGCATCGAGACGCTCGGCGGCGTGTTCACCCGCCTGATCGACCGCAACACGACGATCCCGACCAAGAAGAGCCAGGTGTTTTCCACTGCCGAAGACAACCAGACGGCGGTGACCATCCGGGTGTTCCAGGGCGAGCGCGAAATGGCCGCCGACAACAAGGCGCTCGGCCAGTTCGATCTCGTCGGCATCCCGCCGGCCCCGCGCGGCATGCCGCAAGTGGAAGTCACCTTCGACATCGACGCCAACGGCATCGTGTCGGTGACGGCGAAGGACAAGGCGACCGGCAAGGAGCAGCAGATCCGCATCCAGGCTTCCGGCGGTCTGTCGGATTCCGACATCGACAAGATGGTGAAGGACGCCGAGGCCCATGCGGCCGAGGACAAGGCGCGCCGCGCCCTGGTCGACGCCAAGAACGAGGGCGAAGCCATGGTCCATGCGGCGGAGAAGTCGCTGGCCGAATTCGGCGAAAAGGCCTCCGAAGCCGACAAGAGCGCGATTCAGGCGGCGGTCGCCGCGCTGAAGACCGCGCTCGAAAGCGACAATGTCGACACCATCAAGGCCAAGACCAACGAACTGGCTCAGGCGCAGATGAAGCTCGGCGAGGCCATGTACAAGGCCGAACAGGCGGCGGCTGCGGCCGGCGGCGGCGCGGCCAAGCCTGAAGAGGACGTGATCGACGCCGACTTCAAGGAAGTCAAGGACGACAAGAAGGGTCACTGAGACCTGGGCCGGCGCGCGAAAAAGGCGCGCCGGCTTTTTCATTCCCTGAAACGGCGCAGCTTGCTTTTCGTGCGCGCAAGATTTAGCTCGCCGCAAACCTGCATAGCGTTTTCAAGCGAAGTGGTTTTCGGTTCGCGTGAAGAAAACGCGCAAAACGCAAAACGCAAGGCGTCACCGCGCGCCGCGAAAGAAATCTGGATCACGCCGATATGGCCAAGCGCTGTTACTACGAAGTCCTTGGAGTTTCCCGCACCGTTACGGAAGTCGAGCTGAAAGGCGCCTTCCGCAAACAGGCGATGCAATATCACCCGGACAAGAACCCGGGCGACCATACGGCGGAAGCCAAGTTCAAGGAAGTCAACGAGGCTTACCAGGTCCTTTCCGACGCTCAGAAACGCGCCGCCTATGATCGCGGGGGACACGCGGCCTTCGAGCAGGGCGGCGGCGGGTTCGGCGGCTTTGGCATGGGCGAAGGATTTGCGGCCTCCATGGCCGACATTTTCGACGACCTGTTTGGCGACGTCATGGGCGGCCGGCGCGGCGGCAGGGGCTCGGGACGCGAGCGCGGCGCCGACCTGCGCTACAACATGGAAATCACGCTGGAAGAGGCCTATCGCGGCAAGTCGGCGGCGCTGAAAATTCCGACCTCCGTCACCTGCGAAACGTGTTCCGGCAGCGGCGCCAAGACCGGCTCCAAGCCCAAGACCTGCACGACCTGCGCCGGCCACGGCCGCGTGCGCGCGCAACAAGGATTTTTCTCCATCGAGCGCACCTGCCCGACCTGCCAGGGGCGCGGCGAGGTCATCGACAATCCCTGTCCCGCCTGTTCCGGCGGCGGCCGCGTCACCAAAGAGCGCGCGCTTTCGGTCAACATCCCCGCCGGCGTCGAGGACGGCACCCGCATCCGGCTGGCCGGCGAGGGCGAGGCGGGCTTGCGCGGCGGGCCTGCGGGCGACCTCTACATCTTCCTGTCGATCAAGCCGCATCCGTTCTTCCAGCGCGAGGGCGCGGACCTCTATTGCCGCGTGCCGATCTCCATGGTGCAGGCGGCGCTCGGCGGCGAGGTCAAGGTGCGCGGCGTCGACGGCGTCGAGATCAAGATCAAGGTGGACGAGGGCACTCAGTCCGGCCGCCAGTTCAAGATCAAGGGCCGGGGCATGCCGGTTTTGCGCGCACGAGACTACGGTGATCTGTACATTCAGGCCAATGTCGAAACGCCGCAGAATCTGACCAAGCGCCAGAAGGAGCTTCTGGCCGAGTTCGACCACGAGTCGACCAACAAGACCCATCCGGAATCCTCTGGCTTCTTCGCCAAGATGAAGGATTTTTTTGATCTGGCCTGATCGCTGACAGGGAAACGCCGCTCCCGCTCAGAACGGCGGCGCGCGGCGCCCTGACGTGGCGTCGCAGGGCTGGGAGATCAGCGTAAATCCGCTTGCAATATGTTGCGGATGACGCTTTCTTGACGCTGCCTGCTTTGTCACTATTTAATGACAGGCTTGTAGTCCAATTGATAGGCATCGCCGTGAACGCGCAAAAAAGTCCGGTTTCGAAAAACGGGACGCGGTCCAAGAACTCTCTGGACGCGCATCTGGGCGACGAGGCGCGGTTCATCCGCTCTTGGCTGGAAAATCCCAAGATCGCCGGCGCCATCGCGCCGTCCGGACGCTTTCTGGCGCGCGCGCTGGCGCAATGCGTCAATCCCGTCGCGCCGGGCCCGATCATCGAACTCGGCCCCGGCACTGGGCCCGTGACTCAGGCGCTTTTGGCGCGCGGCGTGCCCGCGTCAAAACTGATCCTCGTCGAATACGAAAAGAGCTTTTGCACGCTTCTCGCCCGCAAATTTCCGGGCGTGAAGATCGTGCGCGGCGACGCTTATCGTCTCGCCGACACGCTCAAGGGGATCTTGACCGAAAAGCCCTCGGCGGTCGTGTCCAGCCTGCCGCTGCTGACCGCGCCGGAGCATGATCGTCTCATGCTGGTGCGCCAGGCCATGGAGCTGATGGGCGAGAATGGGCGGTTCGTGCAGTTCACCTATGGGGTGAAATCGCCGGTGCCCACGCATCTGGGCGACAGCCTTCATGTCCGCATCCAGGCGCTGGCGCCGATCTGGCTGAACATTCCTCCGGCGCGCATCTACATCTATCGTCCCGCCAACGGCCCGACGAGCTTCAAGGAGCCGCCGGACGTGATCGACGAATTGCTGCGCAAGTCGCGCCGGGCCGCCCAGGAAATCCGCGCCGAGTTTTTCGAGGCGCGGGCGCGGATCGTGTCCAACGGGCGCAGGGCGGGGCGGTAAAGCAGGTCCGTCCATGACCGGGCTTGTGCCGGTCATCCGCGCTGTTCGGCGCGACGGCGGGCGTCGGCTCCGCGCAAACCCTTGCCGAAAACACTCAAACCCTTGGCGAAGACATCTGCGCGGCGGCTTGGCGCGGCTGGCCGGGACGACGCCGGGCCGTGACGGCTGATACGATTTCCGAAGGATCAGTTCGGAAATCGTATTCCGCTCGCGCGGAAATCCGCCCTTCGCTTGAAGGATTTCCGCGCGATTTCGTTTTCGCGGATCGCGAAGCGATCTTGCGGAAACCGTATGAAACACATTTTGCGCTTGCGGCCGCCGGAGCTATAACGCCCGGCAAACAGAAACCGGACGCCGCCAATGCCCCAAACCGACCGCCTGATCGTCGCCCTCGATCTTCCCGATGTCGCGCAAGCCCGCGACATGGTCGCAACGCTTGGCGACGCCGTGTCCTTCTACAAGATCGGCATGGAGCTGGCCTATGGCGGCGGGCTCGCCTTGGTCGAGGAATTTTCGAGGGCCGGGAAGCAGGTCTTCGTCGATCTCAAACTGCACGACATCGGCGCCACCGTCGAAAAGGCGACCGGGCAAATCGCCAAACTCGGCGCGCGATTTCTCACCGTGCACGCCTTTCCCCAGACGCTTGCCGCGGCGAAGCGCGGCTCGGAACATTCGCGCCTGCAAGTGCTGGGCGTCACCGTGATGACCTCTTACGACGACGCCGACCTCGCCGCCTGCGGCTACCGGCTCAATGTCCGCGACCTCGTCGCCCTGCGCGCGCAACAGGCAAAGGTGGCGGGCATCGCCGGGCTGATCCTGTCGCCGGACGAACTTTTGGCGACACGCGAAGCGGTCGGAGGGTCGCTGTTGCTGGTCACCCCGGGCGTGCGCCCCGCCGGCGCGGCGCTGGGCGACCAAAAACGGGTGGCGACGCCCTCGGAAGCTTTCGCAAGAGGCGCAGATTACATTGTCGTGGGCCGGCCCATCCTGGCAGCGGACGATCCGCGCCGCGCGGCCCTCGCCATACAGGCGGAGATCGCAAAAAAGTAACGCCGGGCGTACCTCCGGCCCGGCGTCCATCCGCTGGACTGTGGGGGACAGCGCCCGCGGACACATGAACGGTAACGCTACATTGTGAATTGCAATTGACGGAATAAGGACGAGAACAAGACAATGCCCAAGGCCTATATCATCGCCAGCGTGACCGTGAACGATTCCGAGGCTTACGCGAAATATGCGGCGCTCGCCCCCGAAGCGATGAAGAAGTTCGGCGCGCGGGTGCTGGCGCGCGGCGGCCGCTCGGAAGCGCTCGAGGGCACGGCGCGCGCGCGCAACGTCATTCTGGAATTCGACGATTACGAGACCGCCAAGGCCTACTATCATTCGGTCGAATACCAGCATGCGCGCTCGCACCGCATCGGCGCCGCCGACTTTCATATGACCTTGGTTGAAGGCGCCTGACGCTTTCGGAGCCGGGCCAAACGGCCTATAGCACGCGCAGGAGTTTTCCATGGAACAGATGCGGCTTGTCGTGGTCGGCGCCGCCGGCCGCATGGGGCAGATGCTGGTCAAGGCGATCGCGGCCACTGAAGGCGCGACGCTCGGCGGGGCTTTGGAGCGGCTGGGGTCGCCCGCGCTCGGCCGCGACGCCGGCGAGGTGGCGGGGATTGGGCCGCTGGGGGTCAAAATCACCGACGATCCCTTAAACGCCTTGCTCAACGTCGATGGCGTGATCGATTTTTCGGTTCCCGCTGTGACGGTGGAGATCGCCGCGCTCGCTGCGCAGGCGCGTATTGTTCACGTCATCGGCACGACGGGGCTTTCCGCCGCTGATTTCGAAAAACTCGACGCCGCCGCGCGCCATGCGACCATCATCCGTTCCGGCAACATGAGCCTCGGTGTCAATCTGCTCGCGGGTCTGGTGAAAAAAGCGGCCACCGAACTCGGCGCCGACTGGGACATCGAAATTTTGGAGATGCATCACCGCATGAAGGTTGACGCGCCCTCCGGCACCGCTCTGCTGCTCGGCGAGGCGGCGGCGGCGGGGCGCCAGGTGGCGCTGGCCGAGCACAGCGTGCGTGTGCGAGATGGCCACACCGGGGCGCGCAAGGCGGGCGACATCGGTTTTGCAACCCTGCGCGGCGGCACGGTGGTCGGCGATCACAGCGTCATTTTCGCCGGCGCCGGCGAGCGCATCGAACTGGTTCATCGCGCCGAGGATCGCAGCATCTTCGCCAATGGCGCGGTGCGCGCGGCCCTGTGGGGGCGCGGCAAAAAGCCCGGGATCTATTCCATGGCCGACGTGCTCGGCCTGTAAGCCAAGGAGTTTTTCATGTCCGAACGTCTGCTGGTTCTGGTCCGTCACGGCCAGAGCGACTGGAACCTCAAAAACCTGTTCACCGGCTGGAAGGACCCTGACATCACCGAACTCGGCGTGTCCGAGGCCAAAGCGGCGGGACAGCGGCTCAAGGCGCTCGGCCTGACCTTCGATACGGCCTTCACCTCCGATCTCACCCGCGCGCAGAACACGCTCAAACTGATTCTCGGTGAACTCGGTCAGACCGGCCTGCATGTGGAGAAGGATCAGGCGCTGAACGAGCGCGACTACGGCGACCTCTCCGGGTTGAACAAGGACGAGGCGCGGAAAAAGTGGGGCGAGGAGCAGGTGCACCTGTGGCGCCGCTCCTATGACGTGCCCCCGCCCGGCGGCGAGAGCCTGAAGGACACCGTGGCGCGCGTGCTGCCCTATTACAACCAGCACATCCTGCCGGCGGTGCTGCGCGGCGAGCGTGTGATCGTCGCCGCGCATGGCAATTCGCTGCGCGCGCTTGTCATGGTGCTCGACGGCCTGACCCCCAAGACCATCCCGAGCATGGAGCTGGCGACCGGCGTGCCGCTGGTCTATCGCCTCAAGGCGGATTCGACCGTGGAGTCGAAGCAGGTTCTGGAGCCGGTGAAGGCGTGAGTTTTCTTGGACGGGCGCGCTCGCGCGCCCGTCCGTCAGGCGACGGGCTCGGGCTCCGGTTCGAAGGCGTCGAGCAGATCGGTCTTGACAAAACCCAGGGCGGTCGCGCGCGTCGACTCCAGGCCCGGGTGGAACACCCAATAGGTGCGGCGGTCCTCGGGGTCGCGTTCGAGCCAGAGATTGATCTGGCCTACGGCGGTCGCGACAAACGCCTTCAGCGGCGTCTGCGCGTGCGGATGCGGCGTCGCGGGATAGCGCAGGGTGGACAGGTCCGCGATGAGCGCGGCGACGTCGACGTGCTCGCCATTGACCACGGCGGAATGGGGCTTTCGCGCGAGCACGCGCATGATCTCGCGGCGCGCCGCCCAGGCGACGCCTTGAGGGTCGGCGCCCTCATACGGTTTCAAGCCAACCGGTCTCAACGAATCGAGCTTGTCCGCGTCGCGGGCGGCGGCGGCGGCGCGCTCGGCCTTGCGGCGCAGGTGCAGATTGTAACCGGCGCTGACAAAAAACAGCAGGGCGACGAGGCTCAAGACCGTCGTGATCACCGCGCCAAGATTATCGAATGAAAACATGACCGTCCCGCATCAAGTTGGCGCTTTTTATCGCGCGCGTCGCAACGTCAGATTAATCCGTCCGGGCGGGTCCAGCAAAGTCGAAGTTTTGGGAAGGATGCGATCGACGCCGTGAAACATTTTTCGCGCGGGGCCGCCGAAAATCAGGACGTCGCCGGATTCGAGGATCAGCGACTGCGTCGATCCGCCGCGCGTGTCGCCGCCGAAGCGGAAGCGGCAGGAGTCGCCGAGTGAGACCGAGAGGATCGGGGCGTTGAAGTCCTGCTCGTCGATGTCCTGATGTGCGCCCATTTTGGCCGTGGCGTCGTAATAATTGATGAGGCAGGCGTCGGGGGCCTTGGCGTAGGCGGCGAGATCGCGCCAGAGCCGCAGCAGCGTCTCCGGAATGGGCGGCCAAGCCTGGCCAGTGTCGGGGTGGTCGGGCTGGTAGCGGTAGCCGGCGCGGTCCGAAACCCAGCCGAGCGGGCCGCAATTGCTCATGCGCACGGAGAACGGTTTGCCGGTGCGCGGCATCACCGGTTGAAACAGCGGCACGGCGCGCAAAATTTCGCGGACTTGGTCGCGCAGGCTTTCTTGCGCGGCCCGGTCCAACGCCGTTTTGTAAAGACGCAGGCCGGGGCGAATCTCAACCACCGTCAAATCAGCCTCGCACTTCGTCCTCTCCCCGCGGGCGGGGAGAGGGGGAGCCAAAGCACTAGCTTGGCGGGTTCGTCGAGGTCAGCGCCCGAGTCCCCCTCACCCTAACCCTCTCCCCGCGAGCGGGGAGAGGGGATGGATTGCGGCCTTCACTCAGTTCTTGGGGCCGCCTCGGGCGACGCCGACTTTTGCCGGGCGCAGCACGCGCTCGCCGATCGCAAAACCGTCTTCGACCACTTGCGCCACCGTGCCGGTGGGGACGCTCTCGTCGGGAATTTCGAACAGGGCTTCATGGAAATTCGGGTCGAATTTCTGGCCCTTGGGCTCCAGCTTGCGCACGCCATGGCGTTGCAGGCGCGAGAGGAAGTCGCGCTCGGTGAGTGCGATGCCCTCAACAAAAGTCTTCAGCGCGGGATCGCTCTCCATCACGTCCTTGGGCACATTGTCCAGGGCGCGGCGCAGGTTGTCGGCGAAGGTCAGCATGTCCCGGGCGAAGGAGGTCACGCCATAGACCTTGGCGTCCGCGACTTCCTTCTCCGTGCGTCGCCGCAGGTTTTCCATTTCCGCCATGGTTCGCAGCAGCCTGTCCTTGAAACTGGCGTTCTCGGCGATCAGGGCCTGAACGGCGGCGGCGTCGCGCTCGGCGTCGGACTGCGGCGCGGCCTCGGCGGGCGTCTCGGTCGCTTTCGGCGATTCTGCCTCGGTCTGCGGGGTCTGTTCGTCGCTCATGGGTCTCTCATTTTCGAAATCTGGCCTGCATTTGGGACGGGAGGTCCCAAAAATCAAGCCAAGTCCAAGGGGGCGGCGCGTGTCGCGGTCAGAATGGCCGCACGATCACGAAAATCACAATGGCGATTGTCGCCAGCGCCGGCGCCTCATTGGCGATGCGCAGGGTTTTCTCCGCGACGGGACGCTGGCCCAGGCTCATCTTCTTGCCCAGGCGCACCATCCACATGTGGTAGATCGACAGCAGCACGACAATCCCGATCTTCCAGTGCAGCCAGATGTTGCCGGAAAAACCGATGTTGAAGGCCAGCGACAGGCCAAGGATCCAGGACAGGATCAGCGCCGGCGTCAGGATGATGTTGCGCAACCGGTTGCAGCGCGACGTCCATTGCGCCTCCTCCGCCGAGCCCGGCTTGGTCGAGTGCATGTAGATGAGATAGCGGGGCAGGGCGAACAGCCCGGCGATCCAGAAAAACACAATCGCAACATGCGCGGCCTTCACCCAAAGATAGCCGTCACCCAACCAACCGATCATTTCGAACTCCAGTCATTCCTATGCCGTCTTCACGGCGCGCGTTTTTGGGGCGAACACCTCGATCAGGTGTCGCCGCAAGGCCGCTTGCCGGGCGGGATTGGTCACCTTCGCCCCCGTCAGGTCCGTGACATAGAAGGTGTCCACCGCCTTTTCGCCGAAGGTGACGATATGGGCGGAGGCGATGTTCAAATTCAACTTCGACAGGGCGAATGTCAAATCGTGCAGCAGGCCGACGCGGTCGAGGCCGGAAACCTCCACCACGCTGTATTTCCGCGACAGGCTGTTGTCGATGATGACGTCCGGCGGCACCGAAAACGTTTCGGCGCGGTTGGGCGCGGTCTTGGCCTTGTCAGCGAGCAGTTCGGTGACGCGAATCTCGCCGCGCAGCGCCTGCTCGATGGATTTCGCCACTCTTTTCGCGCGGCGCAGCTCGTCCTCGTCGCGGTCAAAGGCGCGGCTGACGCTGATCGTGTCGAGCGCGAGGCCGTCGGCGGTGGTGAACACCTGGGCGTCCACGATATTCGCGCCGCAGACGGCGCAGGCGCCGGCGATGATCGACAGCAGGCGCGGATGGTCGGGCGCGACCACGGTGAGTTCGGTGACGCCCCTGAAGGCGTCGGTGGTGTATTCGGTCGCCAGCGAATTCAGCTCGACCGCCGAGGCGTAGAGCAATTGCGCGTGCTGGATCTTGTGGGCTAAGTCGACCTTCAGCCAATAGGCCGGATAATGCCGCGCGACATAATCGGCGAATTCCGGATCGGACCAGGCCGGTAGCTTTTCGCGCAGTTCGCGTTGCGAGCGCTCCACCCGCGCCTTGCGATCCACCGAGGAATGGCCGCCGGCCAGCACCAGCTCGGTTTCCCAGTAAAGGGTGCGCAAAAGCTCGCCCTTCCAGCCGTTCCAGACGCCGGGTCCGACGGCCCTGATGTCGCATACAGTGAGAATCGCAAGCATCTTCAGCCGCTCGATGCTCTGCACCTTGTCCGCAAAAGCCTGGATCGTGCGGGGGTCGGCGAGGTCGCGGCTCTGCGCGATGTTCGACATGGTGAGGTGTTCTTCCACCAGCCAGGCGCAGGTCTCTGTCTCGGCGTCGTCGAGGCCCAGGCGCGGCCCGATCTTGCGCGCCAACGCCGCGCCGGCCACCGAATGGTCTTCCGGGCGGCCCTTGGCGATGTCGTGCAGCAGCACCGCCAGATAGAGCGCGCGACGGTGGGTGATGGTCGGCATCAGCTCGCTGGTGAGCGGCAGCTCCTTCTTGTGGTGGCCGAGCTCCACCGAAGCCAGTTCGCGCAAAGCCCGCAATGTGTGCTCGTCCACCGTATAATGGTGGTACATGTTGAACTGCATCATCGCGACGACGCGGCCGAATTCGGTGATGAAGCGGCCGAAAACCCCGGCTTCGTTCATCAGCCGCAGCGCCCGTTCGTTGGACTGCGGATTGACGAGGATTTCCAGAAACAGCCGGTTGGCCTCGGGATCGGCGCGCAGTTTGGCGTCGATGCGCGGCAGGCTCTGCGTCACCAGCCGCAGCGCGTCCGGGTGGATCGGCAGCTCGTTGTGCGCGGCCACCCAGAACAGGCGGATGAGGTTGACGGGATCGCGCTCGAAAATGTCGTTGGCGGCCACGGTGACGCGGTCGGTCTCGATGGCGAAGGGGCCGAGGTCGCGCGGCTTTTTCCGGCGCAGCGAGCCGAACACGCGGTCGAACATGGCGCGCGGCTTGGCCTGACGCTCCTCCAGCGCGGCGCAGACAATGTTGGTGAGGTCGCCGACATGTTTGGCGGTGACGAAATAGCGCTTCATGAAGCGCTCGACGCCGGGGACGCCGGCCGCCGGCTTGAAGCGCATTTTTTCCGCCAGCACCCGTTGCAGGTCGAAGCTCAGCCGCTCCTCGGCGCGGCCGGTGTAAAAATGCATGTGGCAGCGCACCGACCACAGAAAATTCTCGCAGCGGTGGAACAGGCGCAACTCCTGCTCGCTGAACAGGCCGGCCGCGACCAGGGAATCGACGTCGCGGACCCGATAGGTGTATTTGCTGATCCAGAACAGGGTGTTGAGGTCGCGAAGGCCGCCCTTGCCCTCCTTGACGTTGGGCTCGACCAGATAGCGGGACGAGCCGGCGCGGCGCACACGTTCCTCGCGCTCGGTCAGTTTGGCCTGGACGAATTCCGGCGCGGTGTTGCGCACGATCTCCTGGTCGAAACGCGCGCTGAGCTGGTCGAGCAGGGACTCGTCGCCGAGGACGTAGCGGGTTTCAAGCAGGGTGGTGCGGATCGTCATGTCGGCGCGGGCCTGCTTCAGGCACTCTTCGACGCTGCGGGTGGCGTGTCCGACCTTCTGCTTGAGGTCCCAGAGGAAATAAAGCATGGCCTCGACCACGCCCTCGGCGCGGGCGCGCCCCTTGCCGTCCAGCAGGAACAGCAAATCGATGTCGGAACCCGGGGCCAGCGCCCCGCGTCCGTAGCCGCCCACCGCGACGACGCAGAGTTTTGAAGTCGAAGGCGCGATATATTTGACCACGCAGTCGTGGATGGCGCGCAAAACCTCATCCTCGACAAAGGCGAGATGCGCGCCGCAGGCGAGGCCGCCGCCGCCGGCTTCCAGCTCCGCGCGCGCCACGGCGGCGCCCTTGGCGAGCGCGTCGGCGAATACGTCGACCGCCGCCTTTCGAAGGCTCTGCGTGTTGTCGCCGTGAAGCCCCGCCAGCCCCGCGATTTTCACTTCGATTTCGGCGCGGTCGATCAGCGCCTTCATCGGCAGGTCCATGCGGGGCCCGTTCCATTTGCCGTGGGCGGACGGCGCCGTCTGCACGTTCATTGTCCCTTCCTCACCGCCGCTTTCCTGGCCGCGATCGCGTCCCAGATCGCCGCCGCGAGGTCGGGGCCGCCGGTGCGCTTGATCGCCCTGACGCCCGTGGGCGAGGTCACGTTGATTTCCGTGAGCCAGCCGTCGATCACGTCGATGCCGACGAAAACCAGGCCGCGCCGCTTCAGTTCCGGGCCGATGGTCGCGCAAATCTCCTGTTCGCGCGCGGTCAGTTCGGTCGCCTCCGCCGCGCCGCCGCGCACCATGTTGGAGCGGATGTCGTTTTCGGCGGGCACGCGGTTGATCGCGCCGCGCGGCTGGCCATCGACGAGGATGATGCGCTTGTCGCCTTTTTTGACCTCAGGCAGGAATTTCTGCACCACCCATTGCTCGCGGAACGATGTGGCGAACAGGTCATAGAGCGAGCCGTAATTGGCGTCCTGACGTTGCAGACGGAACACCGCCGCGCCGCCGTGGCCGTGCAGCGGTTTCATCACCACTTCGCCATGCTCTTCGCGAAACGCGTCGATCGCCGCGCGGTCCCGGGTGATCAGGGTGGGCGGCATCAGCTCCGGGAAATCCATGACGAACAGTTTTTCCGGGGCGTTGCGCACGCTCGCGGGATCGTTGACGACAAGGGTTTCGCCGCCCACTTTTTCCAGAAGATGGGTGGAGGTGATGTAGGAGAGGTCGAAGGGCGGGTCCTGGCGCAGCAGCACCACGTCCATGTCGCGCAGAAAAATTTCGCGCGGCGTGCCCAGGGTAAAATGGTCTCCGGCGATGTCGCGCACGGCAAGCGTCTGCGCGGTCGCCACGACATCGCGGCCGCGCAGCGAAAGCTTTTCGGGCGTGTAGTAGAGAATCTCAAAACCGCGCGCCCGCGCTTCCAGCAGCAGGGCGAAGGTGGAGTCGCCGGCGATGTTGATCCGCTCGATCGGGTCCATCTGTACGGCGATGCGGGCGATCTCAGCCATTTAATTCCCTCGTCAGGGTCAGTCATTCCCAAGTCCAGGCGCTGAAACATGGCTATGGCGCCGGCCTTTTTCGAACCGCGACTCTCGCGCGGATCCCGAACCGCGCACCCTATCCGATATTCGTTACCGATCAACCGTTGCCGGCGACCGTGACATTTTCACGCGACCGATTCGCCCGCAGCGCACGCCTGAACCGGGACGGCCAGTCCTTGATCATGAACGTGCGTTCGATCACCGCGTAATAGGCGAGGCCGACCACAAGAACCACGAGCATTTCCCCCGCGCCGAACAGGGCCACGGCCGCGACCGGGCTGCCGGCGGCGTGTTTGGCGATCTGGCTGGTCAGGAACTGGATGGTCTGCAAATGGGTCAGGTAGATCGAATAGCAGGCGCCGCCGATCAGGCTGATCCAGGGATTTGCGCAGAATTCGTGGAATGAGGTGGGCGCGAACACGCAGGCGAACATGGTCGTCGTCGCCAGAAGGGCGAGGCCGCGCAAGGCCAGCGCGCCGGCGAGACTTCCGGCTGTGGACGGATTGTCGAGGGGCGCGGGGGCCGCGATGAACACAGCCAGCGCCAGAAAACCAGCCGCGCCGACCAGCGTCCGGGGCAGGCGGCGCATCGCCGCGGCTATGGTCTCGCGGCCGTCGGCCAGCAGGATGCCGAGCCAGAAGAAATGGAAGAAGCGCAAAATGCTGTCGAACACGTACACTCCGCCCAGCCGGTGCGGCGTGTAAAGCGACAGGAGAACGCCCAGCGCCAGCAGCGCCCCGCCGCACAGCCGGCGCCACCAGCCGCGAAGGCGGAAATAAGAGAAGAACAGCACGGGCGCGAGCAGGTAGAACTGCACCTCGATCTCGAGCGACCAGCCCGGCGGGAACAGGCGCGGACTCGTCCCCCACAGCAAGCCGTGCGCATAGACGACGGAGCCGAGCAGGCTCACGGTCAGCGAGTCCGGTCGTGTGGCGAAATGGTTGGTGTGCTCCGGATGATAGCCCGAAACCATGAGCGCCGCCCAGGTGGCGACGAGCAGGATCAGGTAGGGCGGCTCGATGCGCAGGACGCGACGGGCGAAATAGCTGCGCAGAAAAGCGCCGCTGAGCGGACTGTTCGAAGACCGCATCGCCTGGCTGGCGAGGATGAAGCCGCTGACCGCGAAAAACAGCATGACGCCCAGGCCCGGGCGGGTGAGCAGGTCGGCCGCGAGGGAGTCGCGGTGGTCGGCCACATTGGGGAAAAAGCGCAGGGCGCGTTCACAGAAATGGCCGACGACGACAATGGCGATGGCGATGAAGCGCAGGCCGTCCACTTCCGGCCGATAGGTCCCGCCCGACAGCCGCCTTTGCAGGCGCGTGGGGAGGGAAGCGGCCAAAGCCGCCAATCGACCGGGAAAGGAAGGCATGACGCGGCGCCCATCGGATAAAAAATCGACGCATCATCCCACAAAACCTTTATCGATCCCGGAACATTCCGCATCCAGGCTTAATGGCGGAATGTTAACCTTTACTCTTTAGAGTCTCTTCACTTTCATTGATGCTCGACCGGACTCATGAGCGAAACAGCCGCCGCACAAGGTTTTGGGGGCGCGCCGTCGGCGCGGCGTTTCACGTTCGAATACGCCAAGCTGCTCGACGTCGTGTTCTGGCTCACCATGTTTTCCGGCTCGGTGGTGTTCATCGAGCCTTCGCCCTACGACTTCCTGATCCTGATCACGCTGGTGCTTTGGGCGATCCGCGAGTTTTATGTCCCGCGCTCCGTCCTGCCGTTCCTGCTCGTGCTGTCGCTGTGGGTGGTCGGCGGCCTGTTCTCGCTCATCCCCTACTGGAACGAGCCGGACCCGGTCACCTATACCTATCACACGCTGTTCATCACCGCGACGGGCATGTTTTTCGCGCTTTTCACCGCGCGGCGCACCTCGCGGCGGCTCGATCTCCTGCTGAGCGGCTATGCCGCGAGCTGCGTCTTGGCGGCGGCCATCGCGGTGACGACCTGGGTGCTGGGCTATGGCGAGGACGGAGAATGGACCCTGAGCGGCCGCGCCATGGCGCCGTTCAAGGACCCCAACGTGCTCGGCTCCTATCTCGTCACCGGCGTGCTCTATCTCGCTCAGGGGATCATTCTGGGGCGCTGGCGCTATCTCTGGCTGACGCTGCCGAGCCTCGCCCTGATCCTCACCGCCCTGTTCCTGTCGTTCTCGCGCGGCTCCATGGGCGCCTGCGTGATCGCGCTGGTGATGATGGTCGCCTTCCTGTTCTGGACGGCCGACACGGCGCGGATGCGCCGGACCATCATGGCCGGCGCGGTGGCGTTCGTGCTCATGGCCGGCGCGGGCCTCGCCGCCGCCCTGTCCATCGACAGCGTGCGCGAATTCTTCTTCCAGCGCGCCGCCGTGCAGCATGACTATGACGAAGGCCCGACCGGCCGGTTCGGCAACCAGATTCGCGCCATCCCCATGCTGCTGGAGCGTCCCAACGGCATGGGACCTCTGCGCTACCGGCTCACCTTCGATCTCGACCCGCACAGTTCCTATGTCAACGCCTTCGCCTCCAACGGCTGGCTGGGCGGCTTCTCCTTCATCGCCATGGTGGTGCTCACGACCTTTTTGGGATTTCGCCAATGCCTGACCCGCCATCCCTGGATGCGGCAGGCCCAGATCGTCTTTCCCGCGACCTTCGTGTTTTTCCTGCAGGGCTTTCAGATCGACATCGACCACTGGCGCATGTTCTATGTGACGCTCGGGGCGGTCTGGGGCATAGAGGCGGCGCGGCGGCGCTGGCTGGCGGATCGCCCCGCGCGTGACGCCCGTTCGGCTTAAACCTTCCCACAACATCTCGGCCTAAGCAGGATTTTCGAAAAGTGGCCACCGGTTTTCGGATGAAAATCCTGCGAAAACAAAAGAACCTAAGCAAACATTCGTTGGGCGACCAACGAATGTTTGCTGAGGGTTTTGCGCGCAAGCGGACCCTTCCTTCATGCTGATCGTCGTCACCTTCATCGTCAATGCCGCGCTGAACTTTTTGCTCGGCCTCGCGGTCGCGGCCGGCCTTGGCCCCGAGGCCTATGGCCGGTTCTCCATCGCCTTCGCCGCCGCGCTCACCCTCGCCATTCTCGCCTTCGAATGGCTGCGCCTTTCCGCGACGCGCTTTTACAGCGAGGACAGCCGGACGCACGCGCCCGAAACCCGCGCTTCGCTGGACGCTGCCTATGTTTTGGGCGCCGCGCTGATCGCAGGCCTCGCCCTCGTGTTTTTCGCGCTCGGCTTCGACGCCGGGCTCGGCGCGCCCATGATCGGGGCCATCGCGCTGCTCGCCATCGCCAATGGCGTGTTCGATTATCACAGCGCCCTTTTGCGCGCGCGATTCCGCAATCGGGCCTATGCCGGCCTGGTCCTTCTGAAGAATATGTTCGCCTTCTCCGCCATGGTCGGGGCGGCCTTCTGGACGAAAAATCCTCTTGTGGTCATGGGGGTCGGCGGCGTCGGCGTCGCTCTGGCGACCCTCGCCCTGCGCGGCCAGACGGCGGACCGCGTGTCGCCAGGATTGGCGCGGGGTGGAAAAGTCGCGCTTTATCTGCGCTATGGCGCGCCGATCCTTTTGGCGAACCTGTTCTATCAGGCCATCCTGCTCGCCAACCGCGGTTTTGTGGCGTCCCGGCTTGGGTTCGCGGAGGCCGGCGAGCTGTCTCTGCCGACCGACGTGACCTTGCGCCTGATGCTGGCCGTTGGCGCGGCGCTCGACATTTATCTGTTCCAGCTCGCGGTGCGCCGCAAGGCGGAGAGCGAGGCGGCGGGGCAGGCGCAGATGCGCAAGAACATTTTGCTGATCTTCGCCGCCTACACCCTGATCTGCGCCGGCAACATGGCCGCCATGACCGCCTTCGCCGCGCTGGTCGCGCCGGCGAAATTTGCCTCCTCCTTCGGCGAACTCGCCTTCATCCTGGCGCCGGGCGTCGCCCTGTTCGGACTCGCGCAGTTCTGTCTCAATCCGATCCTGCAACTGGAGGGGCGCACCGGCGGCCTGTTTTATGCCGGCCTCGCTTGCGCCGCGCTCGATCTCGGCTGGCTCACGCTGTTTCCGCCAGCGGACATGCGCGGCTATGCGCTGGTCCATTCCGTCAGCCTCGCCGCGAGCTTCGTCTTCACGCTCGGCCTCACCTGGAGGCTGCGCGCGTGCTGGCCCGGCTTGCGTGATCTCGCCGGCGTCGTGGTCTCAGGCGTCTGCGCCAGCGCCGCGATGTTCTTTACGCGAGACATCCAGCCCGCCTTGCTCGGCCTGCTGCTCAACGCCCTGGTTGGCGCCGGCGTGTTCGGCCTCGCCCTGCTGGCGCTCGACCCCGGCGGATTGTTCCGCCCGGCCTTGGCCCGCTTTGTCGCCTTTCCGCCATTCCGCAAAAGGCTTTTCAACAGGCTTGGATAGATTTACGCGGGTTTTGCTCTATACGGCTTCATCACACGGTCACGTGGGTTGACCATAGACGCCCGATCATGCCTCCAGGGATCGCCATGGACTATTTTCGCCGGTTCAACTTCTTGCTCTGCGCGCCCTCGTTCGATCCGGACGAGCTGGAAGGCACGCGCCTCGACCAGATCGTGCTGGCGGTCGAAAAATCCGGCTTTGAAGTCACCCGCGCCCGACGCGTCGAAGACGCGGAGCTGGCGATCAAGACCGACGCCGCCATCGGCTGCATGATCGTCGACTGGGGCAAAAAGGGGATGAACTCCAAGACGGCGGGGCTCATTTCCTATGTGCGCAAGCGCGGCCTGGAAATGCCGATCATCCTGCTGGTGCGCCGCAAGCGTTTTGAAGATCTGCCCATCGACGTGCTCGACAATGTCGACGGCTATGTGTTTTTGGCTGAGGAAACGCCTGAATTCATTGCCAAAAACCTTGTTTCGCGGCTGAAGCAATATGCCGAGACCATGAAGACCCCGTTCTTCGGCGAACTCGTCGATTACGCCGAAGAAGGCAACATGCTGTGGACCTGCCCCGGCCACAACGGCGGCGTATTTTATAGCCGCAGCCCGATTGGCCGCATTTTTGTCGAGCATTTGGGCGAAGCGATTTTTCGTGATGACCTCGACAATTCCGTGCTCGACCTCGGCGACCTGCTCACCCACGAAGGCCCCGCGCTTCGCGCGCAAAAAGAGGCGGCCAAGATTTTTGGCGCGGAGCGCACCTATTTCGTGCTCAACGGCACCTCGACCTCCAACAAGGTGGTTTTGTCCGCACTGGTCGCCCCCGGCGATCTCGTCCTGTTCGACCGCAACAACCACAAGGCGGCGCATCACGGCGCGCTCATGCTCGGCGGCGGCGTGCCGATCTATCTGGAAACCGACCGCAACGCTTTTGGTTTGATCGGCCCCATCGATTATGAGGCGCTGGACGAAAAGGCGATCCGCGAAAAAATCCGCGCCAATCCGCTGGTGACCGACCCCGAGGCCTGGGAGCGTGAGCGCCCGTTCCGCGTCGCGGTGATCGAGCAATGTTCCTATGACGGCACGATTTATAACGCCGAGCTGATCCTGGAAAAAATCGGCCACCTCTGCGACTACATCCTGTTCGACGAGGCCTGGGCCGGCTTCATGAAATTCCACCCGATCTTCGCCGGCCATTTCGCCATGGGCCTGCAAAATCTCGGGCCGAACGCGCCGGGCATCATCGCCACGCAATCGACGCACAAACAGCTCGCCAGCTTCTCGCAGGCGTCGCAGATCCATTTCAAGGACCGCCACATCAAGGGCCAGACCCGCCGAGTCGAGCACAAGCGTTTCAACGAAACCTTTCTCATCCACGCCTCGACCTCGCCGTTCTATCCGCTGTTCGCCTCGCTCGACGTCGGCGCGCAGATGATGAAGGGGAAATCCGGCGTGGTGCTGTGGGACGACACCATTCGGCTCGGCATCGAAATTCGTAAGAAAATCCGCGCTCTGGGTCGGGAATTCGGCGAAAAGGCCAAGGACAAGGCCAATGCGTGGTTTTTCGATCCCTTCGTGCCCGACGAGGTCGAGACGCCCGACGGCTGGAGCGCCTGGGAGGATGTTTCGACCGACGATCTCGCCGAAAACTCTTCTTACTGGACGTTCGAGCCCGGCGCCCGCTGGCATGGGTTCCAGCACGTTTCGGAAAATTACGCGCTGACCGATCCCTGCAAGCTCACGCTGATCACGCCCGGTTTCAACCGCAAGACCGGCGAATATCTCGACCACGGCGTCCCCGCGCCCATCGTCGCGCAATATTTGCGCGAAAACCGCATTGTCGCGGAAAAGAACGACCTGAACTCGCTGCTGTTCCTGCTCACGCCGGGCGTGGAATCCTCCAAGGCCGGCGCGCTGATTTCGGCTTTGGTGGCGTTCAAGACGTACCATGACGAAAACGCGCCGCTGGAAGAGGTGATTCCCGAATTCGTGGCCAAGCGCCCGCAGAAATATGCGAAAATGCGCCTGCGCGACCTCTGCGGCCAGATGCACGCCTTTTACAAGGCGGCGAACACGTCGGATTTGCAGCGCCGCCAGTTCCGGCCGGAGCATCTGCCGACAAAAGTGATGCGCCCGCAGGAGGCGGTGCAAAAACTGACCCGCAATCAGGTGCGCTACCTGCCGCTCGACGAGATGTATGGCAAGATCGCCACCACTTTGTTCGTGGTCTATCCGCCGGGCATCGCCACCATTGCGCCGGGTGAAATTCTGGATGATCGCGCCAAGCCGATGCTGGAATATCTCAAGACTTTTGAGCGCGGCGCGAATCTCTTCCCCGGATTTGAGGCGGAAATCCAGGGCCTGCACCGCGAGGTCGACGAGAACGGGGTGATCCGGTTCCACGCCTATGTGGCGGACCCGGAGTGAGATAGAGGGCGAGGCGGCTAGAGCTGTTTCACGTTTCATGGAAACATGAAACAGCTCTAAATTCTTGTTTTGACGCATTTTCTTCACGCGAACTGGCATCCACCTCGCTTGAAAATGCTCTAGAGTCGCGCCCCGCCATTTCCATCGTCATTGCGAGCGCAGCGAAGCAATCCAGAAAGCCTGCGATTGCATCGCCTTGCTTTTGTTCTGATCGTTCTTCGCGCGAGGGGCCTGGATTGCTTCGCTGCGCTCGCAATGACGACATCAAGGCGCTGAGCATGGATATAGAAAGCGCGCGCTGTGCTACACGCTCCCGGCGCGCCCGCGTATCGCCCGGGCGCCGAGCAGGACGAGCGCCTTTCGCAAGCCTTCGTCGTCTATTCCTTCCGTGGCGAGGCGCGCCTCCGCGACGGCTTCGGGGTCGGGCGGGGCGACCAGCGCAGGGCCGGCGGCGCGCTCCAGCGGTCCCTGGCGAATCGCCAGACGTCCCACCGCGCGCCAGCCGAGATGGGCGTTGACCCGCTCCAGAATCAGCGGCGCCATGTGCTGGACCTCGATCGCCATCGCGCCGATCACCCGCAGCACCAGGGTGGCCGGCTCGACGGCGGCGTCAGGGGCGCGCTCGCGCGGGCGCGGCGGCCATTGCAGTTTGATCGGCTCGCAGCACTCCGCCAGCCTTTGGCCGACAATGTCGTCCCAGTGCAGGATCAGGCTCGACTGGCCAAATCCCTGTTTCGCCAGCACGGGATCGACGGCCGCGCCGACGAAATCGGCCAGCGGCTTGGGGAAGGAGGCTTTCTTTCTCTTGATCACCAAGCCATTGTGAGGCCGTGACACGCAAAAGCAAGACTGAAATCGGCCCGGCGCTGCTCGCCTGGTACGACATTTCGCGGCGCGACCTGCCGTGGCGCGCGCTTCCGGGGGAAACGCCCGATCCCTATTCCGTGTGGCTGTCGGAAATCATGCTGCAACAGACCACGGTTGCGGCGGTGAGGTCGTATTACGCCAAATTTTTGGCGCTGTGGCCTCGCGTGGACCATTTGGCGGCAGCCCCGCTCGAAGAGGTTTTGCAAGCCTGGGCGGGCCTCGGCTATTACTCTCGCGCGCGAAACCTGCACGCCTGCGCGCAAGAAATCGTCGCGGAGAACGGCGGCGCCTTTCCCGCAGATGAGGACAACTTGCGCCGTCTGCCGGGGATCGGGGCCTATACGGCGGGAGCTATCGCCGCCATCGCCTTCGATCGGCCGACGCCAGCCGTGGACGGCAATGTCGAGCGCGTGGTCGCGCGGCTGCTGGCGCTGGAGACGCCGCTGCCGGTGGCGAAAAAGGAGATTTCGGATTTCGTCGCCGCGATCCTGCCGAAGAAACGGCCGGGCGATTTCGCCCAGGCGATGATGGATCTGGGCGCGACCGTCTGCACCCCGCGTTCGCCGCGCTGCCTGATCTGTCCGCTGGCGCGTTTTTGTTGCGCGGCCTCGGCGGGAAATCCGCTGGAATTTCCGAAAAAGCCGCCGAAGAAGGCGCGCCCGTTCAAGCGCGGCGCGGTTTTCGTGCTGCGCCGCGCCGATGGGGCGGTGCTGGCGCGCCGTCGGCCCGCGCGTGGGCTTTTGGGGGGCATGACCGAATTTTTCGGCACGGATTGGCGCGAGGGGCGGGGAGAGGATTGGGCTGAGGCGGCTCTTGCGTCCGCCCCTTGCACGCGCGCCAATTGGCGGCTTGCCGGCGAAATCGACCATGTCTTCACCCACTTTGCCTTAAAACTCAGCGTGTTCGTCGCGGCTGCGCCGGCCGATTTCGCGGCGCCCGAGACGGGGTTCTGGATCGCGGCGCAAGACTTGAGCGCCGCGGCCCTTCCGAGCGTGATGCGCAAGGTGGAGACTTGCGCGTTTAAGGCAATGGACTTGCGCGTGGCCGGAAAGCCGGCATGATGGGATCAGGGGGAATACGGCATGACCAGGAAACGCGGCGACAGGCCGGAGGTCGCGCTGACGGAAGGCGCGATCCGCGTGAGCTGGAAGGGGAAGGTGCGCACCATTCTGCCTTCGGCCAAGCCGCCGGACGCCGAGGATGAGGCGGATTTTTTCGTCGACCTCGACGACGTCGTCTGCTGGGACCCTCCCGACGATGACGCCGAGATCGAAATGGACGAATTGCAGCGCATCTTGGAGGCGATCGACGAGGCGTTCGAGCGCATGGGGCTGGTGGTCGCCTATGAGTGACGCCCCTTTCCCAATGCCGATTTAGCCTGCTAGAACTGCGGTGAAACGACGGAGCGCGCCGCCATGAAATGGGAAGATTTCCGCCAGTCCGAAAACATCGAGGATCGTCGCGGGTCCGAGTATGCGGACGCCGGCGGCGGCGGTTTTGGCGGCGGCTCCTCCGGCCATCTCGGGCTCGGCGCCATGGTCGTGCTCGGCATCATCGGCTATGCCCTGGGCATTGATCCCCGCGTGCTGATCGGCGGCGCGGAAATGGTGTCGCATATGTCGTCGGGCGGGTCGCAGCAAAACCAGAGCGCGCCGCAGGGCAAGGTCGGCGCCCCCAAGGATCGCATCGGGCAATTCGTCGCCGCCATCATCGCGCAGAACGAGGATGTGTGGAAAGTTGTGTTGCCGCAGCAGGCGAACGTCCGGTTCACGCCCGCCACCGTGGTGATGTTCAACGGCGCGACCCGCTCGGCCTGCGGCAAGGCGAAGTCGGCCATGGGTCCGTTCTATTGCCCCGAGGACAGAAAGATCTATCTCGACACGTCGTTCTTCCGCGAGATGAAACAGAAATTCGGCGGCGGCGGCGATTTCGCCTATGCCTATGTGATCTCCCACGAGATGGGCCACCATATCCAAAATCTGCTCGGCGTCCTGTCGAAGTACCAGGACGCACAGCAGAACGCCGACGACCCCAGCCAGGCCAACGCCATTTCCGTGCGCATCGAATTGCAGGCCGACTGCCTCGCCGGAGTCTGGGCCGCCAACGCCAACCAGAAATGGCAAATTTTGGAGCCCGGCGACATTGAAAAGGCCGTCGCCACCGCTCAGGCGATTGGCGACGACAAGCTTCAGGAAAGCTCGCGCGGTTATGTTGTGCCAGACTCCTTCACGCACGGCTCTGCGGCCCAGCGCGTGCAGTGGCTGCAACGCGGATTGCAGTCGGGCCGCATTGACGCCTGCAATACGTTCGGGCGGCAGGGCTGATCGAAAACGTGCGGCGCCAGGCGGTGCGCCTGGCGCTGCCGATTACGCCACGGCCTTGGCTGGCGCCTGACGCGCGAGGCCGGCGGCGATCTTTTCGGTCGGAATATCCACATCGATTTCCAATGTGGAAACCGCGCCCTGTTGACCCATCGTGACCTTCACGGCGTCGGGGGCGATCTCGACATGCTTGGCGATCGTCGCCAGAATTTCATCGCGCAGGACGGCGATGAGGTTGTCGG
This sequence comes from Rhodoblastus acidophilus, assembly GCF_009720655.1. Classification (GTDB taxonomy): domain Bacteria; phylum Pseudomonadota; class Alphaproteobacteria; order Rhizobiales; family Beijerinckiaceae; genus Rhodoblastus; species Rhodoblastus acidophilus_A. Next base: position 112,942 of record NZ_WNKS01000001.1, read on the forward strand.
GCCCCAGGGCGACGCGTTCGTGAGCCAGGAGGATCTGCAGGCGTTCACGCGCGACCGGCGCCGTCGCGTTGCGCGGCTTGAACAGGCCGAACAAGCTCATGCCGCCGCCCTCCGACCGAGAATGCGGTTGAGGAGGGATTTTTTCTCGCCGGGGACGAGCATGGGCACGGATTCGCCCATGAGCCGGCGCGCGGCGTCCTCATAGGAGCGTCCCGCCTGGCTGGTCGCGGCGTTGATGGTGATGGGAGCGCCGATATTGGAGGCGCGCAAAATCTCTTCGCTTTCCGGAACGATCCCGAGCAGGGGAATGGACAGGATTTCCAAGACGTCGGCGACGCCGAGCATTTCGCCGCGGCTGGCGCGCCCCGGGTCGAAACGGGTCAGAAGCAGTTGCTTTTGCAGGCGCTGGCCCTGCTCGGCGCGCAGGGTTTTCGAATCGAGCAAGCCGATGATGCGATCGGAATCGCGGACGGAGGAGACTTCCGGGTTCGTGACCACCACCGCCTCGTCGGCGAAGCGCATCGCCAGCAAGGCGCCGCGCTCGATGCCCGCCGGGCTGTCGCACAGAACGTAATCGAACAGACCGCGCAATTCGTCGACGACGCGCGCCACGCCCTCTTCCGACAAGGCGTCCTTGTCACGGGTCTGCGACGCGGCCAGCAGGCTCAGCGTGTCCACGCGCTTGTCGCGGATCAGCGCCTGCGCCAGCTTGGCGTCGCCGTTGGCGACATTGATGAGGTCATAGACGACCCGGCGCTCGGCGCCCATGACCAGATCGAGATTGCGCAGTCCCACGTCGAAATCGACCACGCAGACCCGGTTGCCAGCCCTGGCGAGCGCCGCGCCGAGCGCAGCTGTCGAGGTTGTTTTGCCAACTCCGCCTTTTCCCGACGTCACCACAACGACTTTGCTCATTGCACGCCCCTGTTCAATTCAAGATCCTAATTTCGAGATCGGTTTCGGCCAGACGGACCTCGATGCTCTTGCCCTCGGTCTTCGGGTCCATGCCTTCGGCGGTGACATAGGCGCCGCCAACGCAAAGCAGCTCCGCGCGCGCTTCCGCGCAGAAGATGCGCGCGTCCCGGATGCCGGAGACGCCGGCGAAGATGCGGCCCTGGACGGCGCCATAGACATGGACGGAGCCGCCGGCGATCACTTCGGCGCCCGACGCCACGCGCCCGATGATGGTGATGTCGCCCGCGAGATTGGAGATCGACTGGCCGGAACGCACGGGCGAATCGATGAACAGGGTCTGGCTGCACCCCGTATGTCTTGCCGGCGCCTGGGGGAGCGCCTCGGTCTTGGGTTGCTCCGCCTTGGGAGCGTCGCCCTCGGCCGCGGCCTCTTCCGGCTTGGTGGGCACGCCTCCGGTCACGGTCGGCGGCAAATGCGGGCCGACCAGCGCGGGGTTGGGGTTTTCGACCCCCATGACGCGAATGTGACGGCGCGTCAGCTGGCCAAGAAAATCTCGGTACGCCCGCAAGGGAATGTCGAGCAGGGACAAGTCCAGGATGATCGGCTTGTTGGCGAAGAAATTCGGCGAGCGCGACAGCCATCCGTCGAGCACGACAAACCAGTCGTCCAGGGGTTCCACGGGCTGCAGGACGAACGCAATCAGCGAATGCGTTCGCAGGTTCAGCGTGTTGGTGGAGCGCACGTGGGCGTTCATCGATTCATCCCATTGACGATTGGTTAACCATGATGAGGAAACGTTGATAAAAGATTAACGATTGCAACCTTTCGCGAGTGACTTCAGGAAACGGCAGCCGCGCATGTTTCTGAGTATAATGAATTTCAATGAGTTAACTGGAGCGGCGCCAGGGTCAGGCCCGCCGTCTTGCACGGCGCGGCGCGAAACCGGGTCCGGCGGGAGCGAAGGCGGCGCTGCGTTTCAGTCTCGGGAGGCGGCTGAAGCGCCGAGGAGACCGGATCTCATGAACAGGGCGTTCACGTCCGTGACCGCGCCAAGCACCGAACCGAGCGCGTCGAGTTTGCCCTCGACGAGCACGCCCGAAGCGCCATGGACGCGATTGAGCAGATTGGTCGAACTGGTCTGAACCGGGTGATTCGCCCCGCTCTCCATGTCGCGCAGGAATGATTCGACGATGATGTCCTCGTTGCGCTGGGCGCAGCTCTCGCAGATGCGCGTCGGAATCGGAGCGTTCTCCACGGCGAGGCGCCGGCATTCGCGCTGGATGAAGGGAATTTTCGAGCGTGTATCGCATGGTGTCCCCCGATGCGCGTCGGCCAGGGCACAGGCGCGCTCTCCCGGCTTTTAGAGGGATTCGCTTGTGCTGGGCTTATGGGGGGCGCATCCTTTGGCGCCGCCAGGCTTAAGATTTTTGGAAGCGGCGCCGAAGTAAGGTCGGCGGAGTCTCGCCGCTGTGGGCGGACGGTGGAGGCAAGTTGAAGTACAGACCGGATATCGATGGCTTGCGCTCGATCGCTGTCGTGCCGGTCGTGCTCTATCACGCGCATTTCTACTTCATGCGCGGCGGCTATGTCGGCGTCGACGTGTTCTTCGTCATTTCAGGCTATCTCATCACCGCCATGATCGCGCCGGACATCGAGGCGGGCCGTTTCAGCATCGCCGGCTTCTATAAGCGTCGCGTCCTGCGCATTTTTCCCGCGCTGTTCGCCATGCTGCTCGCGACCGCAATCGGCGCCTGTTTCGTCCTGACGCCTCCGGAAATGAAGGATTTCGCCTGGTCGCTGGCGGCCGCGGCGACCTCGGTCTCCAACATTTTCTTCTCCGGGCAGTCCGGCTATTTCGACGCGCCGGCCCTGAGCAAGCCGCTGCTGCACACTTGGTCGCTCGGGGTTGAGGAACAGTTCTATCTGGTCTTCCCGCTGTTTCTGCTGGCGGCGCAAAAACTCGCGCCCCACCGGATGAAGGCGGCGCTCGCCCTGCTTTCGGCCCTCTCGCTGGCGGCGGGCGCATGGGTGTCGCTCTCCCATCCGGTCCAGGCCTTTTACTGGATGCCGTTCCGTTTTTGGGAGCTTTCGCTGGGGGCGCTCGGCGCGCTCGGCGCCTTTGGGCGAATCGACGGCGCCCTGCCGCGCAATGTCTTGGGGCTGGCCGGTTTTGCGGCGATTCTGCTGGCCGCCTCGCATTTCGACGACAACACCCCCTGGCTGTTCGCCACCACCGTCCCCGTCTTTGGCGCGCTGGCGGTGATGGTCGCGGGCGCGGGCGGCGAGACTGTTGTTGGCCGCTTCCTGTCGCTGCGGCCGATGGTGTTCGTCGGGCTGATCTCCTATTCCTTCTATCTCTGGCATTGGCCGCTGATCGTGTTCCAGCACGAGACCGGCGCGCTGTTGCTGAACGCGCCCTACAAACTGGGGCGTTATGTCATCGTCTCGCTGTCCTTCGTCGTCGCCGCGCTCTCCTGGCGCTTCATCGAAACGCCGTTCCGGCGGGGTTTTGGGCTCAAGCCTCCGCGTGCCGTGCTTCAGGGCGCGGCGGCCGCCATGGCGACGTCGGTCGCCGCCGCCGGGGCCATGCTGGCGTCGGAAGGGCTAGCCTGGCGCTATCCGCCGGGCGCCGCGGCGGTCGCCGAATTCCTGAACGATTCCGGGCATGCGCGCATAAAACGTCACGGATGTTTCGCCGAAAGCTGGAGCCAGTTCCAACCCGAGGCGTGCCTCGCGCCCAAACCCGGCGCCACACTGGTGCTGGGCGACAGTCACGCCGCGCATCTGTGGATGGGACTGAGCGACGTCTATCCCAACCAAACCTTCCTGCTTGCGGCGGGGCCGTCCTGCAAACCGCTGGTGAACGACGGCGCCTTCGCCCTGCCGGTGTGCCGGTCGCTGATGGACTATGTTTTCGAAGACTATTTGCCGAAACACCCGGTTTCGCGCGTCATCCTGCAAGCGCGCTGGACGGATGCCGAGATTTCGCGATTGCCGGCGACCTTGGCCCGCTTAAAATCCTTGGGGATCGAGACGATTGTCGTTGGTCCCGTCGTTGAATATGACGTCGCGCTGCCGCGCTTGCTCGCGGAATCGATCCGCCTCGACGACCCGAAGCGGGTCGATGAAGGCCGCACCGCCGCCATTTTCGCGCGGGACCGCGCCATGGCCGCGAAAATGGCGGAACTCGGCGTCGATTACGTCTCGCTCGTCGATCTGACCTGCCCGAACGGGGCGTGTGTCCTTTACGCGGACGGCGTCGCGCCGCTTCTGTTCGATCGCGACCACCTCACCGAGGCCGGCGCGAGGTTCCTCGCGCGGAAAATGGGGTTTCAATGAAGCCGGATTTTCTGGTCAACGGGCGCTTTTTGACCCAGCGGACGACCGGCGTGCAGCGCTATGCCCGCGAGATTCTTTTTGAACTGGCGCGGCTCGCCGGGGACGACGGCAAGACGGTTGAACTGCTCGCGCCGCCCGGAACGCCGCCCGCCTTCGCCGCCATTGCGCAAGAAAACGTCGGCTTTGGCGCCGGCTATGCCTGGGAGCAACTGGCGCTTCCGCTTTTGGCGCGGGTGCCGCTGCTGAATCTCTGCAATCTCGGGCCCGTCGCTTTGCGCCGTCAAATCGTCTGCCTGCACGACGCCAACGTCTTCACCATGCCCGAGGCTTACAGTAAGGGGTTTCGCGCCGCTTATGGCGTGCTCCTGCCGCTGCTCGCGCGCCGCGCCGCGCGGGTGACCAGCGTTTCGCATTTTTCCGCCGCTTCCCTGGCGCGCTTTCTGCCGGTGGAGGCGAAGAACATCGTCGTCCTGCCCAACGGCCACGAACATGTCTTCCGCTGGAAGCCCGAAAATTCTTCCTGGCGCGACAAGCTGGCCGACCGCCGCCCCTTCATCCTGCTGATTGGCAGCCGCGCGCCGCACAAGAATGTCGGCCTGATTTTTCGAATGGCCGAAGCGCTCGACGGTCTCGGCCTCGACGCCATCGTCGCCGGCGGCGGCGATTCCATTTTCGGCGCCGAGCAGCGCGCGCAGGCGCGCAACGTCGCGTTCGTTGGCTATGTCAGTGACGACGATCTGGCCGCGTTGATGGAAAAGGCTCTGGCCCTCGCCTTTCCCTCGCGCACCGAAGGGTTTGGCTTGCCGATCGTCGAGGCCATGGCGCTGTCCTGTCCCGTGGTCAGCTCCAACAGCGCCTCCATGCCGGAGGTGTGCGGCGAGGCCGCGCTGATGGCGGATTGCGACGACCCCGGCGCGTGGCTGGCCCATTTCAAGGCGCTGCGCGACTCGCCCGGTTTGCGTGAGGATTTGATCGTGGCCGGGCGCGAAAGGGTGAAGCGATTCTCCTGGGCGCGCTCGGCTGCGGGCTATCTGGAACTGCTTGAAGGCTTGTGACGGGTCAGGGGGACCACCCCTCCGGCGCCATTTCAAAACCGGCGAATTCGAACGCCGGCGCCACGATGCAGGAGACGAGAGTCCACGCGCCAAAACTTTGCGCCTCCTGCCAGTCGCCGGCCGGAACCGTCGCCTGAAGCGTCTCGCCCCCGAACAGGTTCGGGCCGAGCCGGTGTTCACACCGCCCCGCCGGACCAGCGATGCCGAGCCGCAGGGGCGCTCCGGCCTGCCACAGCCAGAGTTCCGCCGCATCGACGCGATGCCAGCGCGAAAGCTCGCCCGCCGCCAGCAGGAAATAAATGCTGGTCGCGGCGCCGCGCCCGCCGTTTTCGGGCGCATCGCGCCAGATTTCCCGGTAATGCCCGCCTTCCGGATGCGGCTTCAGCCCGAGCGCGGCGATGATGTTCGGGGCCGCGAGGGTTACGTCGCGCAGGTCGAGGCCCATCAAATGGTCCGGATGGCTTGGCTGTTGAGGGTGCGCGACGGTTTTGCCGCGCGAATCAGCGCTGCCAGATCGCGCGGTTGCGCCCCGCGCAGGGCGGCGCGCTGCGCCAGCAGGCCCACGGGCTTTGCGAGGCCCGGCGCGAACCGCGTCGCCAAACTGTAGGGCGCGCGACGCAGCAAGGCGCCGGAAAATGTCGCGCCTTCCAGCAGCAGGTCGCTCGCCTCCTCGATAAAACCGGTCGGCGTCGCATAGCCGCCTTCGAGCACGAAGATGATTTCGCCGCGCGTTTCGCTCACGGCGCGGGCAAAACCCTCGGCGAGCGTCGCGGTTTCGACATAGGCGCAACCGGCGTAATCGGCGACGCCGGCGAGGTCGTCTTCGGCGCGTCCGATCAGGGCGGCGTCGCGCACCACGCCCTCCATGGTCGCGCGCACCAGCGAACCCAGGCTGCGCGCCAAAGCCTCGGCCGCGCGCGGGTTGGGCGCGGCGCCGAGAGAGGGCGAGAGCAGCAGGGCCGAGATCATGGCGAAGCTTTAGTCCCTTTTTCTCCGGCGCGCAAAAGTCCTTGAAAATGGGTTAATGTTCCCATATTGTTCTCTTTCGTGATTTGTTCTCTCCGGAGACTGAAATGACCGCTCATTCCTCGCTCTGCAGCATCGCGCCGCCGCGCCGGCGCGGGCGTGGCGCGACGGCCAACCGCAGCGGTCGTTTCGAGCGCGAGGTTCGCGAGGATTTTGACGACGGCTGGGGCGCGCTGGAGGATTTGCCCGCCTTCGCCACCCAGATCGCCCACGAGCGCCCCAAAAATCTGATCACGCGCAATGACTCGCCCGACATCGGTTTCGAGCGCTCGATCAATCCCTATCGCGGCTGCGAGCACGGCTGCGTCTATTGCTTCGCCCGACCGACCCATGCGTATCTGGGCCTGTCGCCGGGGCTGGATTTCGAAACGCGGTTGACGGTGAAGGACGGCGCCGCCGAGCTGCTGCGCCGGGAGTTTTCGGCGCCGGGCTATCAAGCGAAGACCATCGCGATCGGGACGAACACCGATCCCTATCAGCCGATCGAACGTCGCCACAGGGTGATGCGCGACATCCTGCAGGTGCTGGCGGACACGAACCATCCCGTGGCCATCGTCACCAAATCCGCCCATGTGCTGCGCGACCTCGACCTGTTTGCGCCCATGGCCGCCAAAGGGCTGGTCAAGGTCGCGCTGTCGATCACCACGCTCGACCGCAAGCTCGCCCGGGTCATGGAGCCGCGCGCCTCCACGCCCGAGCGCTGCCTGGATGCGATCGCACAACTCACCGCCGCCGGCGTGCCCACGGCGGTGATGGTCGCGCCGATCATTCCCGGCGTCACCGACCACGAGATGGAGACGATTCTGGCGCGCGCCCAGGCGGCTGGCGCGAGCGAGGCCGGCTACATCTTGCTGCGCCTGCCGCTGGAGACCCAGGATTTGTTTTCCGCCTGGCTTCTCGAAAATTTCCCCGACAAATATCGCAAGGTTTTGGGGCTGCTGCGCTCGACCCGCGAGGGCAAGCTTTATGAGTCAAGCTGGGGCAAGCGCATGACCGGAACCGGTCCCTATGCCTGGACGCTGGGCCGGCGTTTCGAACTGGCCTGCGAGCGGCTCGGCCTCAGCGCCCGCAAGGCCAAGCTGCGCGCCGACCTTTTTGTTCGCCCGCAGGCGGGCGGGGTGCAGCTGAGCCTTTTCTAGAGCTTTTTTTACGTTTCATGGAAAGATGAAAAAGCTCTAGATTCTTGTTTTAACGCATTTTCTTCACGCGAACCGGCATCCACTTCGCTTGAAAATGCTCTAATCAGTCATCATCCTTGGGCTCGGGCGGCAGCGGCCATTCGACATCGGTCACGCGCGGCAGGCGCGGCATCGGCTTGGCTTTGGGCAGGGACGGCGCCAGGCGGAGAGGGGCGGGCGGCGTCGGGGGCGCCGCCTCGGCCGGCTTGGTCCCGGCCGGCGCGGCTTGGACGGGCTCCGGCTCCTGTGGCGCGACCTCAACCGGCGTCGACTCCGCTTTTTCCAAATCGGGCGTCGGGGCTTGGACTGGCTCGGCTTGAAACGGATCGGCTTGGGTCTGCGCGGGTTGCTCCGGCGGAGCCTTCACCGGCGTAAACGCAACCGGCGCCGCACTGGCGGGCGCGTCCTCGGAGGGGTGAGCCTCGGCCGGCGCCACCGTGGAGGTCGCAGCCTCCGTCGGCGCCACCTTGGCCGGGGTGGCGCCGACCGGCGCGTTCAGCCCGCCGAGCAGTACATATTTGAGCTCCAAAAACTCTTCGATGCCGTGTCGGGAGCCTTCGCGGCCGAGCCCCGACTGCTTGACGCCGCCGAACGGCGCGACTTCGGTGGAGAGCACGCCTGAATTGACGCAGACCATGCCATATTCCAGCGCCTCGGCGACGCGGAAGACGCGGCCGAGGTCGCGCGCGTAAAAATAGGAGGCGAGGCCGTATTGCGTCGCATTGGCCTGGGCGATGACGTCCGACTCGTCGTGAAAACGGAACAGCGGCGCCACCGGCCCAAACGTTTCCTCGCGCGCCATGACCATATCAGGAGTGACATCCGCGAGCACGGTCGGCTGGAAAAAAGTGCCCCCCAATTCGTGGCGCTCGCCGCCGGTGAGCACGCGCGCGCCCTTTGACAGCGCGTCGGCGATATGGGCCTCGACCTTTTGCAGCGCGCGGGCGTTGATCAGCGGGCCCTGCGCCACGCCTTCCTGCGCGCCGTCGCCCACCTTGAGCTGGCTCACGGCGAGGCTGAGTTTTTCCGCGAAAGCGTCGTAAATCGCGTCCTGCACATAGAGACGGTTGGCGCAGACGCAGGTCTGGCCCATGTTGCGATACTTGCTGAGCATGGCGCCCGCGACCGCCGCATCGAGGTCGGCGTCGTCGAAGACGATGAACGGCGCGTTGCCGCCGAGCTCCAGCCCGACCTTCTTCACGCCGGAAGCCGCCTGCCGCATCAAGAGCTTGCCGACCTCCGTGGAGCCGGTGAAGCCGACGAAGCGCACCGCCTCGTGTTCGCAAAACACCTGGCCGATGGCGGCGGCGTCGCCGGTGACGAAATTGAGCACGCCGCGCGGAAAACCGGCGCGCTGCGCCAGTTCGGCCAGGGCGAGCGCGGTGAGCGGCGTTTCCGGCGCCGGTTTGATCACGCAGGCGCAGCCGGCGGCGAGCGCGGGCGCGCATTTGCGGGTGATCATCGCCGCAGGAAAATTCCAGGGCGTGATCGCCGCCATCACCCCGATCGGCTGGCGCAGCACGATGATCCGCGCGTCCGGCCATGGCGAGGGAATGGTCTCGCCATAGATGCGCTTGGCCTCTTCGGCGTAGAACTCAATAAAGCTGGCGGCATAGTCGATCTCGCCGCGCGCCTCCGCCAGCGGTTTGCCCTGCTCGCTGGTCATGATCAGGGCGAGATCCTCGCGGGCGGCGAGGATCAGTTCGAACCAGCGGCGCATGATCGCGCCGCGCTGTTTGGCCGACAACGCCGCCCATCCCTTTTGCGCCGCGCGCGCCGCCTCGACCGCCGCCGTGGCCTGCTCGGCGCCGCCATGCGGAACTTTTCCCAGCAGCGCGCCGGTCGCCGGGTTGCGGATTTCGCTCACGCCCTCGCCGCGCCAGTCTCCATTGACGAGGTTCTGGCTGCGCAAAAGGCCGGAATCGTTGAGACGCATCGAAAAACCTACTTGTTCGGCGGCGTGCACACCACCGCCTGTTTCAGCACATAACAGATCGACATCGCGCCGGTGCGCAGGTCGACGCGGAACACGCCGCCTTCGCGTTCATGACGCGAGGCGACGAGGCCATATTCGCTCGGCGCCTGCGGACCCGCCCCGTCGCCCGGCTTGTAGCACAAGGTGACGCCGATCGAGCCCTCGTCGGTGAGGCCGTACTGGCAGGCGCCGACTTCGCCGGTCGCCTTGTCCAGTCGGAACACGCGGTTGAGATCGGTCGCCGGCGCGGCCATGAAGTCGTAATTGGCGGCGTGGGCGCCCGCGCCGAACAGGGCGCACGCGGACAGGACAACAGAAAACTTCAAAACCTTCGCCATGTTCCGTCGCTCCACGCGAATCGCCTTGAGGGCGTAATTTTACCCCGGGACGCAAGAGATTTCTGCTGAGGCCGGCGTTGTCAACCAAACACGTGACGGAAGCGGAAGGTCGATGCTATGAGGAGACAAATTGGGAGGCGCAAATTGGCGGATCAGGCGGGCAAAATTCTCTACGTGTTCGATCTTGACGGCACCCTGGCCGATACCGCGCTCGATCTGATGGGCACGCTTGACTACATCATGATCAAGCAAGGTTTTGGCCCCACGCCCATCGACGACGCCCGCGCGCTGCTCGGCGCCGGCGCCCGCGCCCTGATCCAGCGCGCGTTGCGCCAGCAGGGGGTGACCATCGCGCCCGAGCGCGAGGAGGAGATGTTCCGCGCCTTCCTCGATCATTACGAAAGCCGCATCGCCGACGAATCCACCCTTTATCCCGGCGTCGAGGCGGCGCTGGACGAGCTGGAGCGGACCGGGGGCGTTTTCGCCGTCTGCACCAACAAGATCGAGCGCCCGGCGAAGCTTTTGCTGGAAAAGCTCGGGGTGATCGATCGCTTTGCTTTTGTCTGCGGTCAGGATACTTTTGGCGTCGCAAAGCCCGATCCGACGCCGCTGCTTCGCACCATCGAAGCGTCCGGCGGGACGCCTGCGAAAACCATCATGGTGGGGGATTCAAAGACGGACATCGCCACCGCCCGGGCTGCGGGCGTGCCGGTGATCGCGGTCGATTTCGGCTATACCGACCGCCCCGTCCAGGAATTTTCGCCAGACCGCGTGATCTCGCATTTCAATGACTTGCCCGGCGCGGCCGCGTTGTTGATCGGATAAGCCTCGCCAAGGTAATCGGTAAAATCCTGCCTGATTTATTGGGCGGGAATTCACTCCCTATGGCAAATTAAATCCGGGGATAATTGCGTTGATGTAAGTATTCGCGTAATGAATATTGGTGTTTCCGGGAAAGCTTGGAGCGCGAGATGTTGTTTCCATCGAACTGGCCTTCCGCTCAGGCCACGAACAGGATAGCTGCACAGCCATCGATCCCGCCGACGAACGATCACGCGGCCGCGCCCGCAAGCGACGAGGCCGGTCTTCTGGATATGGCGACGGTCAATTACTCAGGTTCCGAGAAGGCGCCGGCCGAAACGGTCAACGCGATGCTGGTCGCCGGCTTTCAGGCCGCCGCCGCAGGGACCGGCGCCCCGCAAAGCGCGGCTCTCAGCGCCAGCGCACAGCTCGCCCGTCTGGCGATGAACATCGCTGGCGCCGCGACCGAAATCAGCCCTTACAAGATGGGCGCGCCATCATAGCTCAGCGATTCAGCGCCCGCCAGCCGATGTCCCGCCGGCAAAACCCGTCGGGGAATTTCAGCGCGTCCACGGCGCGGTAGGCCCGTTCCCGCGCTTCGCTGACGCTGTCCGCCAGCGCGACCACGTTCAGCACGCGCCCGCCATTGGCCACCAGGGTTTCGCCGTCGATCTTCGTGCCGGCGTGAATAATTTTTGCGCCTTCGGCTTCGGCCTCGGCGATGCCGGCGATGCCGCCGCCCTTTTTCGGCGTCCCCGGATAGCCTTGCGCCGCCATCACCACGGTCAGCGCGGTTTTGGGCGACAGGTTTACCCGCTCGGGGAGGCGCCCTTCGGCGCAGGCGAGCAGCAGGTTCAAAAGATCGTCGTCGAGCCGCGCCAGCATCACCTGGCATTCGGGATCGCCGAAACGGGTGTTGAATTCGATCAGCTTCGGGCCGTCCTTGCCGATCATCAGGCCGGCGAACAAAACCCCCTTGAACGGACAGCCTTCCGCTTTCATCGCCGCCACGGTCGGGTTGACGATCTCGTCCATCACCCGCTGGGCGATCGCCTCCGTCACCACCGGCGCCGGCGAATAGGCGCCCATGCCGCCGGTGTTCGGCCCGGTGTCGCCTTCGCCGACCCGCTTGTGATCCTGCGCCGAGGCGAAGGCGAGGGCTTTGTTGCCGTCGCACAGGGCGAAGAACGAGGCTTCCTCGCCCTGCAAAAACTCCTCGATGACGCATTCCGCCCCGGCCGCGCCAAAGGCGCCGCCAAAAAGGTCTTCAATCGCCTGTTCCGCTTCGAAAATCGTCATGGCGACGGTCACCCCCTTGCCGGCGGCGAGCCCGTCCGCCTTGACGACAATGGGCGCCCCCTTTTCGCGCGCATAGGCCAGCGCTGCCTCGCGCTCGGCGAACTTTTGATAGGCGCCTGTGGGGATGTTGTATTTGGCGCACAGGTCCTTGGTAAAACCCTTGGAGCCCTCGAGCCGCGCCGCCGCTTTCGAGGGTCCGAACGCTTTTATGCCCGCCGCCTCGAGGGCGTCCACGAGGCCGTCGACCAAAGGCTGTTCCGGCCCGATGACAACAAAATCAATGTGCTGGACGTGGCAGAAGGCGATCACCGCCTGCGCGTCGGCGACGTCGAGCACGACATTTGTCGCGATCTGCGCCGTGCCGGGATTGCCGGGCGCCACGAACAATTTTGTTGCCGGGTTTTGCGTGAGCGCCAGGGCCAGCGCGTGTTCGCGCCCGCCGGAGCCGATGAGTAGAACGTTCATGTGCGCCTCGTTTCGCCGCTGTCTTTAGGCGAGGCGTGGCTTTAGTTCAACTTACCAGCGGATTTCGGCGTTGAGCCGCGCGCGCACATCTTCCAGCGTGATGCTGTGAAAGAAATCGTGCCAGGGCTGGGGGACGAGATAATCCATGCGGCCGCCGACGTCCCAAACCAGCGCGACCGTTCCTTTGAGCCCGCAGGCGTTGCTGCGCGCCTGCAACTGGCCGATGGTCGCCTCTTGCAGGTTGGGGTTGGCCTGGGCAAAGGCTTTGTCCATGATGACGATCACCATGTCCTGACCCTGTTCGGAAAAATTTGCGACGGCGATCGACGGCATGGGCGCTCCTTTGTCCAACAAGAAGCAGGATCGGCGCCAGCGGCAAAAAATCTCGCCAAGGCGGGGGCGAACGCATTAACTTGGGGCAATGGTCGAATCCCCCCGCTCCAACGCCCTAGAACTCAGCGTTTCCGAACTTTCGGGCGCTCTGAAGCGCGCCATCGAGGACCAGTTCGGCCATGTGCGGCTGCGCGGCGAGATTTCGAACTATCGCGGCCCGCATTCTTCGGGACACGCCTATTTCTGCCTGAAGGACGCCAACGCGCGCATCGACGCCGTGGTGTGGAAGGGGACGTTTTCGCGGCTGAAGACCAAGCCTCAGGAGGGTTTGGAGGTGATCGCCACCGGCAAGATCACCACGTTTCCGGGAAAAAGTTCTTACCAGATCGTCATCGAGCAGATGGAGCCGGCGGGCGTCGGCGCGCTGATGGCGCTGCTGGAGGAGCGGCGGAAAAAACTCGCGGCGGAAGGGCTTTTCGATGAGGCGCGCAAGAAGAAACTGCCGTACCTGCCGCGCGTGATCGGCATCGTCACCTCGCCGACCGGCGCGGTGATCCGCGATATTTTGCATCGCTTGAGCGACCGTTTTCCGCGCCATGTGCTGGTCTGGCCGGTGCGCGTGCAGGGCGAAACCTCGGCCGCCGAAGTCGCGGCGGCCATCAGGGGTTTTAACCTCCTGCCGCCCGGCGGCGACATTCCAAGGCCGGACCTGCTGATCATCGCGCGCGGCGGCGGGTCTTTGGAAGATTTGTGGAGTTTCAACGAGGAAGAGGTTTTGCGCGCGGCGGCGGATTCGATAATTCCGCTGATTTCCGCCATCGGCCACGAGACCGACACCACGCTGCTCGACCATGTCGCCGACCTGCGCGCGCCCACCCCGACCGGCGCGGCGGAAAAGGCCGTGCCGGTCCGCTCCGAGCTTTTGGCGAACATCAACGCGCTGGCGCGCCGCCACGACGAGGCGGCCTTCCGCCTGCTCGACCGCCGGCGCGGCGATTTGCGCGCTTTGGCCCGCGCCCTGCCGCAAGCGGAAAACCTGCTGGCCATCCCCCGGCAGCGGCAGGACCGCGCGGCGGAGCGCCTGTCCGCCGCGCTGCGCTCCTTTGTCGGGATGCGGCGGCTGGCGCTGGCGGAAGCCTCGCGCCTGCTCGCCCGCCATGCGCCGCAAGCGGAATTGCAGCGGGTGACCGGACGGCTGAACACGCTGAAATTTCGGCTGGAGGCGGCGGGGCGGGCGTTTTTCGAGCGACGTCGCGAACGGTTCGAAACCCTTGGCGCGCGCTTCGACGCCGCCTTCGCGGGACGCGTCCGGCTGCTTGGCCAGGACCTTCAGGGCCGCCGCGAGCGCGCCCAAAATTTTTCGAAGCGGCTCGACGGCGCCTTCCTCGCCGCTTTGGCGCGGCGCCGCGACCGGTTGGTTCATGCCGAAAAGCTTCTGGGCGCGGTCGGTTATGAGGCAGTCCTCAAGCGCGGTTTCGCGCTGGCGCGCGATAACGAAGGCGGCATCATCCGCTCCGCGAAACAACTTGGCCCCGGCGACGCCCTCAACCTGCATTTCGCCGACGGCAAGGTGGCGGCGACCGTGAACGGCGACGCGCACCCGAAAAAACCCGCGCCTGTGAAAAAAGCGCCGCCCCCCGGCGGGCAGGGCAGTCTGTTCTGACATGCTGCTCGCCCTGTTCACCGACATTCACGGCAATCGCGAGGCGTTCGACGCCTGCCGCGCCGAGGCGCGGCGGCTCGGCGCCGAAAAATTCGTCTATCTCGGCGATCTCGTCGGCTATGGCGCCGACCCGGCTTACGTGGTCGAGCGCGTCGCCGAGGATTTTGAAAAGGGCGCGCTCTGCGTGATGGGCAACCACGACCTCGCCTTGGTCGATCCCAAGGCGCGGCGCATGTATGACGACGCCCGCCATGCCGTTGAATTCGCCGAAGGTCAGCTCGACGCCGCCCAAAAAAGATTTCTGGCGGATCTTCCGTTCACGGCGCAGCTTCCCGACGGCCCTCTGTTCGTCCACGCGGACGCGAGCGCGCCGCGCCGCTTCCGCTACGTGCAATCGGTGGAGGACGCGACGATCTCCATGGATGCGACGCGCGCGCCCGTCACCTTCTGCGGTCACGTCCATCGCCCAAGACTTTATCATCGCAGCGGCGACGCGCCGGCCATTTCCTTTGCGCCGACCGAGACGCCGACGCCGCTCGCGCGCAGCCGGCGCTGGTTGGCGACGCTGGGTTCGGTCGGCCAGCCGCGCGACGGCGATTCCCGCGCCGCCTTCGCGCTTTTCGATCTCGACCGGGCCGTGCTGAGCTTTCATCGCGTCGATTACGACGTGGAAACGGCCTCGCGCAAAATTTTGCGCGCGGGATTGGCGGCGTTTTTTGCTGAACGCCTGTTTTTGGGACGCTAGAGCTTTTTCACGTTTCGTGGAAACGCGAAAATGCTCTAGTTGTTTGTTGTTACGCGTTTTCTTAACGCGGACCGGTATCCACTTCGCTTGAAAACGCTCTAAATGCCCTCCCTCGTCATTTTCGATCTCGACGGCACGCTCGCTGACAGTTTTCCTTGGTTCTGCCGCCATGTGAACGATGCGGCGGACACGTTCGGCTTTCGTCGTGTGGAAAATTTCGAGGCGCTGCGCCACGCCGACTTCCGCCAGATTTTTCGAGATCTCCAGGTTCCCAACTGGAAGCTGCCGGCCATCGCCCGGCACATGCGCGCGGTGAAATCACGGCATCTCGACGAAATCGCCCTGTTTCCGGGCGTCGAGCCGATGCTCAGAACCTTGTCGGGCTCTGGTCTGCGCCTCGCCCTGGTCAGTTCCGACAGCGAAGCCAATGCGCGGCGGCAACTCGGCGGTCTTGCCGATCTCTTCGAAACATTCGATTGCGGCGCCTCGGTGTTCGGCAAGGCCCGAAAATTCCGCCGTGTCGTCAGGCGAGCCGAGCTTGCGCCCTGCGATGCGATTTCGATTGGCGACGAGGTCCGCGACATCGAGGCGGCGCGCGAGGCGGGGCTCGCTTGCGGGGCCGTGACCTGGGGCTATGCCGCCTCCGAGGTTTTGAGGGCGATGCGTCCCGATGTCCTGTTCGAAGGCGTCGGAGACATCACCCGTATTGCCGCCAGAACACCAGCGCCACGATCACGCTGTTGAGCACGGTGATGATGACGCGCGCCTTGGCGGGGTCGAGACGGCGCCCGTAATGCCCGGTGACATAGCCGCCAATGGCTGCCGCGACCAGCAGCACGCCCATCTGCTTCCAGTGGATGAGGCCGCCAAAGATGAAGAACAGCGACGCCGTCGTGTTCATCGCGGCGTTGAGCAGGTGGCGCGAGGCCTGCATCATGTTGATGCTGGCGTGGGTGAGCACGCTCCAGGTCGCCAGCATCATCACGCCCACCGCGCCGCCGAAATAGCCGCCGTAAATGCCGAGCGCGAATTGCGCGACGGGCAGCGCCGCCGGGTGAACGTTTATGCGCGCACGCAAATAATCGCCCAGCTTTCTGCCTAAGGCGAACACGGCCACGCCGAACAGCAGCAGAAAAGGAAAAATGTGGTCGAAGACGCGCTGCGGCGTCGAAATCAGCAGCAACGCGCCCAGGATTCCGCCGACCACGCTCACAACGGCCATGGTCGAGAATTTCACGCCTTCAAAGTTCTGGAAATCTTTTCGATAGGCGAAGGCGGTGGCGAGCGCGCTCGGCACCAGCGCGACGGTCGAGGTGGCGTTGGCGCTGAGCGAGGGCACGCCGGCCGCGACCAGCGCCGGCAGGGTGACGAAGGAGCCGCCGCCGGCGATGGCGTTCATGGCGCCGCCGAGAAGGCCGGCGCCGGCGATCAGAACAAAATCCTGCAAAAAATGCATCCTGCTTGAAGGGGTTATCGCAGCCTAGCCGATTCCCGGCGCCGCGCCAGCCCCTGGCCCGCAACTTGCGTCATGGGGGCGTTGTTCGCTGACGCGAGGCTGTCCCATGAGTTTTTTCGTCGTCTGTCCCACAAGCGCCATCGCCGAGGGCGGGATGGGCCTGTTCAAGGCAGGCAAGAAGAGCGTGCTGCTGGTTTGGCCGCACGGCGGCGCTATCAAGGCGTTTCGCGGACGCTGTCCGCATGCCGACGTGCCGCTCGACGAGGCGTGTTTCGATGGCGAGACCGTCACATGCCCCATCCACAACTGGCGATTCGACGGCGTGAACGGCAAGTGCGTCACCCACGCCGCGCAAAAAGCGTTGCATCCTTACCCGCTGCGCATCGTGGGCGAGGCCATCGAGGTCGATCTCGGCCCGGCGCGGCCGGCGCGCGCGCCGGCCTGATTACTGGGCCGGCGCGTCCGTCTTGACGGGGGCGGGCTTGGGCGCGGCGGGTTTGGCCGCCGGCTTGGCCGGGGTCGCGGCGGCTGGCTTGGCCGGCTCGGGGCTGGCGGACGCATCTGGATTGGCCGCGTCCGGGGTCGTCGCCGCCTCCGGCTTGGCGGCCGCCGGCTTGGCCGCGGGCTTGGGCTTGGGCGCCAGGGGGTCGCCGGGCAGTTCGGCGGCGGGGATGGCGTCGTCGGGCAGGCGCGTCCAGGTCTGTGTCTGCCCGAAAATCTCCAGGCCGAGATAGCCGCGCAGCAGCAGTTTCTGGCCGTCGGGGGTCACCTCGGCCTCAGCGTTGTAAATATTGCCGTCGCGCGGATCGAGAATGTTGCCGTTCTCGTATTTTGCGGCGGCGCCGTCCTTCTTGAGGTTATAGACGATGACCATGCCCAGCATCGGCTTGCCCTTCTTCTCGCCGGGGCAGGCCGTGCAGGTCGTCACGTTTTTCGTTTCGCCCTTCTTCTTGTACATTTTCACGAGACGGCCTTCGTAGAAACCGTTCTTCTCGTAAAAATAGAACCAGCCGCTGGGCGTTCCGTCCTCGAAATAGGCCTGCCAGAACCCGGTGAGGGGCGCGGCCTGGGCCGCGCCCGTCAAAGCCAGCGCGCCCAAGGCCGCGACGACAAGGCGTTTGCGAAAGAACTTCGGAAGGAAATAAGCGGGCAAAGGAAAACTCCTTTTCGCTGAAGCGAGACGGTCTTCGCAAGATCGGGAGGAAGCGGTCAGACGCCGTTGTCGTCGAGCACCTTGCGGCATTTCGGCGACAGCCTGGCGCGATACGCCTGGAGGCAGCTCAGGAAGGCGTTGTCGCCGGCGTCGGGATGCAGTTGGTGGCAGAAGCGGCGCACGTCCGAACGGCATGCCGCCTCGTCCGACGCCCGGTCGCCCGCCAGCGCCGTTGAGGCGCTTGCGCCGCTCAGCAGGAGGGCGATCAGAACAGCGTTTTTCATCTAGGTCCCTTTCTTCAGGGCCCCTTGTCTAGCGCAAAAGGGCCAAAATGATAAAGTCCGTCGCTCAGGATTGAGCTTCCTGCTTTTCGCGCGGCTTGCCCATCAGGATCGGCTGGAACAGCACGGCGGCGGCGAGGGTGCTGACCAGCGACAGAGCCAGGAGCTCGCCCATGCTGGACGTGCCTGGATGGCTGGAGAAATACAGGCTGCCGAAGGCCGTGGCGGTGGTGGCGGCCGAAAACATCACCGCGCGGGTCAGGCTGGTCTGCAACAGGTTGGTCCCGCCCTCGCGCCACGCCATGATGTAGTAGATCTTGAAGGCGACGCCCACGCCGAGCAGCAGCGGCAGCGCGATGATGTTGGCGAAGTTGAGCGGCATGCCGAGCAGCACCATCAGCTCCATGGTCACGACCGCCGCCAGCATCAGCGGGATCAGGGTCAGCAGCATGTCGCTGACCCGGCGCAACATGATGATCAGCAACAGCGCGATCGAGGCCAGCGCCCAGCCGGCCGCCTGGAAGAAGGCGCGGATGATGGTCTGGCTGGCTTCGAGAATGGACACCGGACCTTCCGTCGCGTTCGGCTCGACCTTGAGCACGGCGCGGGCGAAGGCGCGCAGCGATTCCTCCGACCCCGACTGGTCCTTCGGCGCGATGGACAGCCGCTGCTGGCCGTCCGGCGTGCGCCATACCGCGACGAGTTCGGGCGGGAGGTCGGCCAGCGTCACCTTTTGCGCGGTCAGGAGGTCGCGGAACTGTTCGAGATCGTAGACCAGCGGCCCGACCATCACATCGTCGGCGGTGAGGCGCTTTTCGCTGGGCGCCTTGGCGAGCGCGCTCAGCGCCGCCGCCAGCCGCCGCGCGCCGGCAATGCCCTTCTCCTGGCCCGCGTTGAAGGAATCCTTGGCGGCTTCCTCCAGCCGCTGCGCCGCCTCGTTCAGGGAGTCGACGATTTCGGCGTCGGTCGGCGCCGGCTGGATTTCGTCGGGGTCGAGCGACGCCTTGAGCGCCGCCGCGGTCTTGGCGATCAGGGCGAGCTTTTCGTCCTGCTGCGCCGGGACCATGTCCATGAGCGTGCGCACAGAGGCGACTTCGGGGATTTGCGCGAGCCGCTCGGCCTTCTTTTCCGCCTCGGCGGTGTTGGGCGCGAGCAACTGGATGTTGTCGATTTCCAAATTCCGGTCGCGCTTCAGGTCGAGGTAGGTCGCCACCGACTCCGTGTTGGCGTCGCGCAGATGGATCGGGTTGAAATCGAACCTCAGATGGTAGAGCAGCGGCAGGCCCGCGCCCACGGTCAGAGCGACGCCGACGATGATCGCCTTGCGGTGGCGCGACATGAATTCGTCGACCGGGGCGAGGGCCGCGTAGCCCATCGGCTCCGGTTCGCCCGCGGGATTGAACAGCGCGATCAGGGCCGGCAGCAGGGTGATGCTCACCGCGAAAGCGATGATCATCCCCAGGCCCGCGATGATGCCGAGTTCGGAAACGCCCTTGAAGTCGGTGGGCGCGAAAGACAGGAATCCGCAGGCGGTGGCGAAGCCGGCGAGCGTCAGCGGCACGCCGAAATGATAGGCGGCGCGGGCGATGGCCTCGTGGAGATTGTCGAACTCGTGGCGCTCGGCCCGGTAGCGGACGCTGAACTGGATGCCGAAATCGACGCCGATGCCGACGAACAGCACGAAGAAATAGACGGAAATCAGGTTGAGCGAGCCCACCAGCGCCAGACCGGCGGCGGCGGTGACGGCGAGGCCGGCGACGATGTTCAAGACCACCGCGCCGATCAGCCGCCACGAGCGCAGCGCCCGCCACAGGATGAACAGCACGATGGCCCCGGTGATCGCGCCGTTGCGGCCGGCGTTCTCCTTGATGGTGCCGAATTCCTCGTCGGACATGGCGACCGGCCCGGTGAGGCGCAGCCGCGCCTGATAGCGCGGCAGCAATTCGTCCGCCGCCGCGCGCAGCGCCGTGCTCGCTCTGAGGCCCGCCTGCACCTCCTTGTAGTCGAGCACCGGGCGCACCGCGATGACGCCGCGCAGATCGGCGGGCGTGGCCGGTTGGCCCTGGGCCAGCACGCGCCAGGAAAACGAGGCGGGACGACCGGCGAGGATGTCCTCGACCGTTTGCGACGCGGCGTTGAACACCGGCGCCATGTCGTCGAGCGTCATCTTTTTCGAATTTACGCCGATCAGGCCGTCCTCCAGGGCGGAAACCATGCCGCGCAGGCTGGGGTCGGAGGCGAGGTCCTGGATGAGGGGCGCGCCCTGCGCCAGTCCCTTGGTGGTGCGCTCGAGATCGGGCAGGGGCATGAACAGCAGCCCCTCGCGGGAGAAGAACGGCAGCCCCGCTATATTGGTGACGCTGATGAAATTGGTCTTGTCCTCGGCGAGTTTCGCCGTGAGGGCGTTGGTCGCCTGCGCCGCCAGCTCCGGGGTCGGCGCGTCCACCACCGCATAGAGCGTGTCGAAGTGGTGGAACGCCCTTTCAAACGTCTGCTCCGACTTTCGCCAGCTCAGATCGGGCGACAGCATGGCGTTGATGTCGGAATTGATCTTCATATGCGCGGCGGCGTAGAGGCCGCACAGCACGGTGATCAGCAGGAAGGCCGCGACGACCGCGCGCGCATGGCGCACGCAGAACTTGACCAGACGAACGATAGCGGATGTAAGCATTTGCGCCCAATAACCTCAATGTCTCGCTATCGTCGGCGAGCAACGTATTTTCGCTGACCCTTTTAGCGCCCGTTGTCGAGAAAGAGAACCCTTCATTCGGCGGGGTCTGGGGCGCCATGCAGGCGGGCCGCCGTCTTGGGAGCCATGGGGGGCGTCAGAGGCAGACTTCGATCAGCATCGGGCCGGGTTCGGCGCAGGATTTTTTCAAGACGCGGTGAAACGTGTCCGCGGTCGCGACCCTGAAGGCGGGAACCCCCATGCCTTTCGCCAGCGAGACAAAATCGAGGGTGGGACGGTCGATCTCCATCATCGCCAGCGCCTGCGGGCCGATCTCCTGAAAACCCATATTGGCGTATTCGGCCTTGAGGATCTGGTATTCGCGATTGGCGAAGATGATGGTGGTGATGTCGAGGTTTTCGCGGGCATGCGTCCACAGCGACTGGATCGTGTACATGGCGCTGCCGTCGCCGGTCATGCAGATCACGCGGCGGTCCGGGCAGGCCAGCGCCGCGCCGGTGGCGACCGGGGTGGAAAAACCAATGGAGCCGCCCATATTCTGGATCATGTCGTGCGGCGCGGCGCCAAGGGTCAGGCCCATGGAGTTTCGGCCCGTGGTCAGCGATTCGTCGACCACGATGGCGTTTTCGGGAATGGCGGCGGCGAGCGCCAGCGCGATGCTTTGGGGGTCGAGCTTTCCGTTGGGAACGACGGGTTCGGCGCGCTCCTGCTTTCGCGCCGCGACGTTTTGCGCGCCCAGCGCGCTCAGCAACATGCCGAGCGCCGCCGCGCCGTCTTCGTCCTTTTCCGCCAGCATGTGCAGGGCGCAGCCTTCGGGTTTCAAAAGGCTCGGGCTCTCGGGATAGCTGAAGAAGGCGACGGGCTCGCCCGTCTCGACCGTGACGATGTGCCGGAAATTCTTGAGAAACTCCAGCGCCGGCGCGACGAAATAGGGGATGCGCTCCAGCGGCACGCGGCCGGCGCCGCGCTCGATTCGCGCGGAAAAGAATTGCGTCGCCAGCCGGCAGCCGGTGGCTGTGGCCAGCTTGCCGGCCAGCTCCAAACCCTCGCCCCGGCAGGCGCGTCCGCCGAGGACGACGAGAACCGGTCCCTCCGCCTTTTTCAGGGCGCGCGCCACGCTCTCGATGCGTTTGGACGGCGGGGTTTTGGGCGTCGGCGCTTCGACTGGGAAATTTTGGGGCTCGCCCGCCTCGCCCCAGGAGGCGTCGCCGGGCAGGATCAACGTGGCGATTTTACCTGGCCGCGCCGCCGACACCGTTCGCGCCGCCTCGGGCGCGACGGATCTTGGGCTGTTGGCGCGCCGCAAAAAATGGCTCAGGGGGCGGGCGATCCCATCGAGATCCGAGGCCAGCGGCGCGTCAAATTGGAGGTGATGGCTGGCGTGGTCGCCGACGATGTTGACGACGCCAGATCCGGCCTTTCGGGCGTTGTGGAGGTTGGCGAGGCCGTTGGCGAGGCCCGGCCCCAGATGCAGCAGGGTCGCGGCCGGCGCGCCCTTCATGCGGAAAAAGCCGTCGGCGGCGCCGGTGGCCACGCCCTCGAACAGGCAGAGCACGCTGCGCATCGCCGGATCGTCCAGGGCCTTCAGAAAATGCATTTCCGAGGAGCCGGGATTGGCGAAACAGGTTTGCACGCCCTGGGCGACCAGGGTTTTGACGAGGCTTTCGGCGCCGTTCATCTGGGCCTCGCAGAAAAAATCCGTGGACCGCCCCCGCCCTTCGAAACGGCGCTGACGCGCCTCCTCAGGGTGAGGGCTAATCCCAGGCTTCAGGAGCCCTCACCCTGAGGAGCCCGCCTTGGCGGGCGTCTCGAAGGGCGGGGGCGGTCCACGCAAACTCAGGCCGGCGCCAGTTCCGCGGCGCCACAGGAGCCGAACAGGAAACCGTTGGAGAAATCGGCGCCCGGCGCCAAGACCTTGAGCCGCGCCAACCCCTCGGCGCCGGAGATCGCGCCCGAGGCCGCGTCCGCAAACGTCTTGCAGACCGCGACGAAATCGCCGGTGTGGGGCGACAGGCGCAGCGAGCGCACGCCGGCCGCCGCGAGACGGTCGAGGTCGCCGATCAGGTTGCAGTAATTGTGCGACATGGTCTGCACGCCATTGACCGCCAAAAAGTCCTGGCCGTCGAGCGTGTTCACGGTGAGGCCGTCGGGGTCCTTGTCGCAGACGAACTGACACGAATCCTTGCTCAGCCCATGCACGCGCGCATGGTAGCAGCGCGCGGAAATGGCGAGCGGAATGCGCCCGTAGGCCCAAAGCTCGGGCACGGCGCCGCACTGGTTGGCGGCGTGAGCCAGTTTTTCCACCGAGGCGAACGGGATTTCCGGCGGCAGGCAGAACAGTTTCGCCCCCTGTCCCGCGAGATAGGCCAGCGTCGCCTCGTTATAGACGTTGATCAGCGGGCCGATGGAGAAGGGCGGGCGCGCCCAGTTCATCAGCGTGAGGTCGTTGATCTCGACCTCAAGGGCCGTTTGTTCAAATAATTCTCGCGCGGCGCGCTTTTCACGCTCCAGCGTCACCATGGCGAGCGAGCCGAGCACGACCGTCTTGCCGCCGGCTTGCAGGCGCTCGATGGCGGCGGGGATGCGGTCCTCGTAGAACGGCGTGCGCTTCGAACAAACGGTTTCGCCGATCACCACGCGATCCACCGGCGCCTCGTCGGCGATCCGGGCGTAAAAGTCGGCAAAAGCGTCGGCGCTCCAGTTGAACTGCAGGGGTCCAACGGTCAGCGAAAATCTTTGTGTCATCTTACCGCCAAGTTTTTCGGTACGAGCCCGCGGTCGTGGTCTGGCCCTCGGTGAGGTCGCGCAGGGCGCCGCCGACGACCGGGCGTCCCGCCGCGTAATCGTCCACGGCTTTTCGAAAATTGCGCACCACGGCTTCGGTGTAGGAGCGGCTGCGCTGCCGGCCCTCGATCTTCAGCGCGGTGACGCCGGCTTCCGCCAGTTGCGGGATCAGCGCACCGGCGTCCAGGCTCGACGGGTCCTCGAACACATGGCCCTTGTACTCGCCGGCCTCGAAACAGCCCTTGCACAGCGTGGGGTAGGGGGCGGCCTCCTTGGCGCCGACGCGATGGATGGCGAAGCCGCCCAGACGCGACACCAGTTCGTCGTCTTCCTCGCGATATTCGACATGGCTGGCCGGCGAGCAGGCGCCGTTCATGTTGGGCGATTTGCCGGTGGCGTAAGACGACAAGGAGCAGCGCCCCTCCGCCATCACGCACAGGCCGCCGAAAATGAACACTTCGGTCTCGATCTCGATGTCGCGGTTGACCGCCGCGATTTCCTGCACGGTGAGCACGCGCGGCAGCACCACGCGCTTCACGCCGAAGGCGCGGGCGTAGAAGGAAATGGCGTCGGCATTGGCCGCCGCCGCCTGCACGGAGAGGTGCAGCCGCAGGTTGGGGTGCTTTTTCGACGCGTAATCGAGCAGGCCGATGTCGGCGAGGATCACGGCGTCGGCGCCGACCTTGGCCGCGTCATCGACGCGCTTGTGCCACAGCTCGACCGCGCCGGCGCGCGGAAAAGTGTTGATGGCGACCAGGGCGTGCGCGCCCTTTTTATGCGCATAGGCGACGGAGGTCGCGAGCTCCTCGGTGGAAAAATTCAGACCCGGAAAATTGCGGGCGTTGGTCTCGTCGTTGAACCCGCAATAGACCGTGTGGGCGCCGGCGTCGATGGCCGCGCGGAACGCCGCGGGGGTGCCGGCGGGGCAGACCAGCTCAAGTTTTTTTCCGCGCGCGCTCATGCGTGGTTCTCATTCTCGCGGGTGAGGGCGACGCCGAAGAAATGGCCGACGGCGGAGGAGACTTTTCGCGCCGGCGTCGCCGCGACATGTTCGAACGGGCCGAACAGGGCGGCGATTTCGCTGGCGAGGTCAATTTCCTCGTTGTCGATGGCGTTGCGCAGCGCCAAAACCGCTTCCGTATCGCCCTCGATGACGAGGTCGCGAGAGAAGAACAGCGCGTCGCCGTCATAGACGCCATGGACGAGGCCGAGCAGGGCGGCGAGCGGGCCGCCGATGCGGGCGTCCCAAAGGCCGGCGTCCTCGCGGCGGACGGCTTCGAGCGTGGGCGCCTCCAGATGCGGCTGCAGGCGGAAGGCGAAGGGCAGATCGGTCGGATCGATCAAAAAAACCTTGTCGGCCTGCTCGCCGAGGCGCGAAAACAGCGAGGGGTGGCGGCGAATCAGGGTTTTCACCAGATGCGCGCCGGCCATGGACAGCGGGGTCAGCGGCGCAAACCGCAGCATGGCCGCGCCCACGGCGGGAAAAAGGGGTATGTCTTTAGCGTTCCACATCGTCCCAACATTCATGCGGTTTCGCGAGATCGCTTCGCGATCCGCAGAAACGGATCGCGCAAAAATCCTCCGACGAGGCGGATTTTCGCGCGAACGGAATACGGATTTCGAACCTATCGTTCGCAATCCGTATCAGAACATGTTCAGCGTCACATTGACTTTCGTCAATGCGCCGGCGCGGCCTCTAGAGCACGACAGAGCATGACTTTTCGAGAACTGCCGCCGTTTCGCGATCTGCGCGCCTTCACAAAATACCTTGAGCAGGAGCGTCTCTTAGCACGCGTCGGCGAAAAGGTCAGCCTCGTTCACGACATGACCGAGCTGCACCGCCGCGTGCTCGCGGCGGGCGGGCCGGCGCTGTTGTTCGACAAGGCGTTTTCCCCCCACGGGCCGGCGGCGATGCCGGTGCTGACAAACCTTTTTGGAACGCAGGAGCGCGTCGCCGCCGGGTTCGGCGTCGCTTTGTCGCGCATCAGCGAACTGGGCGAAATGCTCGCCGCCTTGCGCGAACCGGCGCCGGTCGACGGTTTTAAGGACGCCTTGAGCCGCTGGCCGATGGTGCGGGCGGCTTTGTCCACGCGGCAAAACGTGGTTTCAAGGCCGCCTTGCCAGGCCGAGGTTTGGCGCGGCGACGATATCGACCTTGCGAAAATTCCCGTCCAAACCTGCTGGCCCGGAGAGCCGGCGCCGCTGATCACCTGGCCGCTGGTGATCACCCGCCCGCCGGACACCCCCGCCGACGAGACGGGAAAGATCAATATCGGCGTCTATCGCATGCAGGTTTTGGGAAAAGGCCGGGCGATCATGCGCTGGCTCGCCCATCGCGGCGGCGCCGCCCACCATCGCCTCTGGGCGAAGCAGGGCAAGGACATGCCGGTCGCCATCGCCATCGGCGCCGATCCCGCCACCATTTTGTCGGCGGTGCTGCCGCTGCCCGAAACCGTGTCGGAGCTGCGGTTCTCCGGCGTGCTGCGCGGCGAGCGGCCCAATGTGGCCCAGGCCCTGACCGTGCCGATGATGGTTCCCGCCGACGCCGAAATCGTCATTGAAGGCTATGTATCCGCGACTGAGACCGCGCCGGAAGGGCCTTATGGCGACCACACCGGCTATTACAACAGCGTCGAACAGTTTCCGGTCTTGAAAATCACCGCCATCACCACGCGGCGCGACCCGATTTACCTCAGCACCTTTACCGGACGCCCGCCGGATGAGCCCTCCGTGATCGGCAGCGTGCTGAACGATCTGGCGCTGCCCACCATGCGCCGGCAATTGCCCGAAATCGTCGATGTCTGGCTGCCGCCGGAGGCGTGTTCGTACCGCATGGCCATTGTTTCGATCAAAAAAACCTATCCGGGACAGGCGCGTCGCGTGATGATGGGGCTGTGGGGCATGCTGCCGCAGTTCAGCTACACCAAGACCGTCATCGTCGTGGACGAGGATATCAATGGCCGCGACTGGAACGATGTCGCCTGGGCCCTGGCGACGCGCATGGACCCGTCGCGCGACCTCATGCTGATCAAGGACACGCCGATCGACTATCTCGATTTCGCCTCGCCGGAATCGGGGCTGGGCGGCAAACTCGGCATTGACGCCACCAACAAGATGGGCCCGGAAACCCACCGCGAATGGGGCCAGAAGCTCGACACCACGCCGGAAGTGAAAAAGCGGGTGGACGCGCTGTGGCCGCAGGTCACGGCGGGATTCAAGTTTTCATGAGGCCGCGCGTCGTCGTCGGCGTCAGCGGCGCGTCGGGCGCGGCCATTGCGTTGCGCGTGGTTGAAATTCTGGATGAGCGCGGCGCGGATGTGCATCTGGTCGTGTCGCGCGCGGCGGAATTGACGCTGGCCCATGAAGTCGGGCCGGATGCGCTGTCGCGGCTGCGCGGATTTGCGAAACATGTGCATGACATCGACAGCGTCGGAGCCGCCATCGCGTCCGGGTCTTTTCCCACGCGCGGCATGATCGTCGCGCCCTGCTCGATGCGGACGCTCGCGGCAGTCGCCAACTGCCTCGCCGACAATCTCATCACCCGCGCCGCCGACGTGCACTTAAAAGAGCGACGCAAGCTCGTTCTGGTGGCGCGCGAAACGCCGCTGCATCTCGGGCATTTGCGCGCCATGACGGCGGCGACCGAGGCCGGGGCCATCGTCATGCCGCCGGCGCCGGCGTTTTATCTGAAGCCGCAGAGCGTCGACGACATTGTCGACCAGATCGCGCGGCGCGCCATCGATGTGCTGCATCTGTTCGAGCCGCTGGCGGCGCAATGGGGCGGGGAGCCAAGCGCTTAGCTGGGTGGCAGGTGCTCCGCCCAGGTTTTCAGCGCGGCGTGGCCTGAGGGGGTGAGCCCGTACACCCCGCGCTCGATGCGCTCGAACCAGTCGTAAACATTGCCTTGCAAAATCTTGGCGGCGTCCGGCGCCACCTCGCGCAGGTCGCGCGGACGGCACGGGGCTTCCGAAAGTTTTTGCGCCACGGTGAGCGCCTGCTGGCGATAAGCGGTCAGTTGGGGCTTGCGCGTCGAGCCGCCGACGACCGGATCGCCCCTGCGGCGGCGATGCTCTTCGACAATGCGCGAACGTCGCTTGGGGTCGCGCCTTGGCTTCCACGGCGCCGGCTCCACCATCACCTCGACCCGCCCGTCGGCGGCCACGGTGAGCAGGCCGAAACCCAGCAACCGGCAGAGTTTTCGCGCTCGCGAATCGTGTTCGCGCCCGCGGCCCCGCTTGGAGGCGGCGACGGCGAGCCAGACCTCGTCGCAGGCGCTTGCCCGATCCACCCCCTGCAACACCAGTTCGAGCGTAAAACTCTGCTTGAGTTCGCCAATCACCACGCGCTCTGTCCCTTCGGACAGGGCGACGAGATCGCAGCCGCACACCTCGCCCTTCACCTCAAGACCGAGCGATTCCAGGTGGCGTTTGATCGGTCGGTAAAGATCGGATTCGAAAACCATGGGCCAAACTGGCAAGGCGTGGTTAACAAAAGTTTTATGCGCGCGCGCCGCCGCCGCGGCCCTCGAAACATTTGCCATTCCGGCGCGTTGAGGGTGCTTCATGGAGGGATTTTTGATGCGAGCGCAGGTTTGGCGCGGCGGAGACGGCGCTTGATCAACGACGTCGCGCAGGGGCGGCAATCGTCCGCTGGATATTCTGAAATTATTGCCTTTTTCTGGTGTGGGCGCGAAGCTTTCGCGGCGATGGCGGCAGATCAATGCGCTGATTTCGCACCTCGGCTAAAATCCAAGCCAGCTCTTTCCTCTTGTCAGGTCATCCCATGACGGAACGGCAAACGGGCGAAAGGATGGTTGCTGCGCCGGCATTGGCGCAAAATCTCGTCCCGGCGCCGCAAGCGAAGGCGGTGATCGAGCATCATCCGCCGGGCCGGGCGAGGGTATGGACGCGCAGGCTGCTGATCCTTGGCCTGCTTGGCTGCGCCGCCGGCGGTCTTTACTGGCGGGCGCATCGCGTCGCGCCCCTGCCAGCCTGGATCGCGATGGGAAATGGACGGCTTGAGGCCGATCCGATCGACATCGCGACAAAATTCGCGGGCCGCATCGCGCAATTGCGCGCCGACGAGGGCGACAGGGTGACAGCAGGGCAGGTGGTCGCGCTGATGGACACGCGTGACCTCGAACAAAGCCTGAAGCGCAGCGAAGCCCAGGTCGAACAGGCCAAGCGCGTCGTCGAGCAGACCATGGCGACGCGCGCGCAGACGGAGAGCTCGACAAAGCTGGCGCAGCAGGAACTCGCGCGCAGCGAAAAGCTGGCCAAGAGCGGCTACGCCACCCGTGAACTGCTCGACCAGCGCCAGCAGGCGCTGGACGCCGCGAAAGCCCTGCAGAACGTCGCGGACCATCGTGTGGCCGAGGCCGAGAAGGCGCTGACCGCGGCCGAACACGACGCCGAACTGGTGCGGGTCAACATCGCCGACAACGCGCTGGCCGCGCCGCGCGACGGCCGCATCCAGTACCGGCTCGCCAATGCCGGCGAGGTCCTGGGCGTCGGCGGCAAGGTCTTCACCATGCTCGACACGTCCTATGTCTATATGGATATCTACCTGCCCACGCTCACCGCCGACCGGGTCAAAATCGGAGCGTCCGCGCGCATCCTGCTCGACGCCTACCCCGACCGGCCCATTCCGGCAAAAGTGAGTTTTCTGTCGGATCAGGCGCAGTTCACGCCCAAAATGGTCGAGACCAAGAGCGATCGCGACAGGATGATGTTCCGTGTGCGCGTGAAGATCGACGCCGACAAGGCGCGCGACCACGCCGACGAGGTGCGCAGCGGCTTGCCCGGCGTCGCCTATGTGAAGCTCGACGAGAAACAGGACTGGCCGGAGGCGCTGAAGGGCGCGGAACGATGAAACGCGTCGTTGCCTCCGATTTGGCGTGGATCATTCAACCGCGTCATGGTCGGGCTTGTCCCGGCCATCCACGCCAAGCCGTTGCGTCGGTGGCGCAGCGTGGGACCGAAGCGCTCGCAAACCTCGCCACTCCTCGCGCGCCATGTCGGCGTGGATGGCCGGGACAAGCCCGACCATGACGGTGGAATCATATTCCTCGCCCGTCGTCCGCTTGCGCGACCTGCGCCACGACTATGGCCGCACCCGCGCGCTGGACGGCCTGTCGCTCGACATTCCCTCCGGCTGCATGGTTGGATTGGTCGGGCCGGACGGAGTGGGCAAATCCACGCTGCTGGCCCTGATCGCCGGCGCGAAAATCCTGCAAGACGGCGGCGTCGAGGTTTTGGGCGGCGACATCGCGCAAAAAAGCTGGCGTAACGAAATCTGCCCGCGCATCGCTTATATGCCGCAGGGGCTTGGCAAAAATCTCTATCCCGATCTGACCGTCGAGGAGAACATTTCGTTCTTTTCGCGCCTCTACGGACAGAGCGCGGCGGAAGGGGCGGCGCGGGTCGCCGGGTTGATGCGCGACATCGGCTTGCGCCCCTTCGCCAAACGCCTGTGCAGTCAATTGTCGGGCGGCATGAAGCAGAAGCTTGGCCTGTGCTGCGCCCTGATCCACGATCCCGACCTGCTGATCCTCGACGAGCCGACCACCGGCGTCGATCCGCTGTCGCGGCGGCAATTCTGGGAACTGGTCGACGCCATGCGCGTGACCGCACGCGGCGCGGCCGGCGAGGGTCCCGCCATGAGCGTGATCGTCGCCACGGCTTACATGGAGGAGGCCGAGCGGTTCGATTTCCTGATTGTCATGAACGACGGAAAGATCCTGGCGACCGGGGCGCCGCGCGAAATCATGGCGACGACATCGACGCAAACGATCGAGGACGCCTTTGTCGCGCTGCTGCCCGAGGGCGGGGCGCGGCCGAAACTCAGCATCCCCCCCCGCAAGGACGACGGCGGACCGCCTGTGATCTCCGCACGCGGTCTGACCAAGAAATTCGGCGATTTCACCGCCGTCGATCACGTCGATCTCGACATCGCGCGCGGCGAAATTTTTGGCTTCCTCGGCTCCAACGGCTGCGGCAAGACCACCACCATGAAAATGCTCACCGGCCTCACGGAGGCGAGCCGTGGCGAGGCCCTGCTGTTCGGCCAGTCCGTGCAGGCCGGCGGCATCCAGGCGCGGCGGCGGGTGGGCTACATGTCGCAAGGCTTTTCGCTCTACAGCGAATTGACGGTGCGGCAAAATCTCGATCTGCACGCCAAGCTGTTCGGCCTGGCGCCACAGGCGGGGCGCGAAAGAATCGCGGAGCTGATGGCGCGTTTCGGCCTCGACGGCCACAGCGACGCCCTGGCCGCCGACCTGCCGCTCGGCCTGCGCCAAAGGCTGTCGCTGGCGGTGGCGCTGGTGCATGACCCCGATCTGCTCATCCTCGACGAACCGACCTCCGGCGTCGATCCGTTGGCGCGCGACGATTTTTGGCGGCTGCTGATCGACCTGTCGCGAGACCAGGGTGTGACCATTTTCATGTCCACCCATTTCATGAACGAGGCGGCGCGCTGCGACCGCATCTCGCTGATGGATTCCGGCAAAGTGCTGGCGACGGGGACGCCGGCGCAGATCGTCGCCGCGCAGGGCGCGAAAAATCTCGAAGACGCTTTCGTTTCGCTGCTGGAAAAGGCCGGCGCGGCGCGTCCGCCGCCGGTCGCCCGCATCGCCGCGCCAAGAACGCCGCCGAAAAATCCCGCCTTCAGCCTGCGCCGGATGATGGCCTATACCATTCGCGAAATCCTGGAACTGTCGCGCGACCCGATCCGGCTGTCCTATGCGGTGCTCGGCCCGGCGCTGCTGTTGCTGCTGCTGGGCTTCGGCATCACCACCGATGTCGATTCCCTCACCTTCGCCGCGCTCGACCGCGACAATTCCTTCCACAGCCGCGCCTATCTGAGCGAGGTGCGCGGCTCCTCCTATTTTCTGGAACAGCCGGAGATCGCCAGCGCCAGCGACCTGATCGACCGCATGAAAGGCGGAAAAGTCAGCGCCACAATCGAGATCCCGCCGGGGTTCGGGCGCGACATCAAGAAGGGCGAGCCGACGGAAGTGTCGGTGTGGATCGACGGCGCCATGCCGTTTCGCGCCGAAACCATCCACGGCTATCTGAGCGCGGCGCATCAGCAATTCATCAGCGACCCCGCCATTCGCGGCATGAAACCCGCCTCGCCCACGCCGGCGAACATCGAAACCCGATTCCGCTACAATCAGAGTTTTGACTCGATCTACGCCATGGTTCCCGCCTCGATCGCGCTGCAACTGGCGCTGATGCCGGCCATTTTGATGGCGCTGGCCATCGTCCGCGAGAAGGAGCTGGGCTCGATCACCAATCTCTATGTCACCCCGGTGACGCGGCTGGAATTTTTAGCTGGCAAGCAATTGCCCTATATCGCGCTGGCCTTCGCCGATTTTTTCGTCATGTTCCTGATGGCGCTGTATATTTTCGGCGTGCCGCTCAAGGGTGGCTTTTCCGCGCTGGCGCTGGGCGCGCTGGTCTATGTCGCCGCGACCACCGGCTATGGCATGGTGATTTCCGCCTTCACCAAAACCCAGATCGCCGCCTTGTTCGGCGCGACCATCCTGACCATCCTGCCCGCCACGATGTTTTCCGGCATGTCCACGCCGGCGGCCTCGATCACCGGCTTCGGCCGCATCATGGGCCAAGTTTTCCCGATGACCTATTTCCTGCCGATTTGCGTCGGCGCCTTCACCAAGGGGCTGCATTTCGCCGATCTCGCCGGACATCTGGCGAAGCTCGCCCTGTTCTTCCCGGCGCTGGTGGGTTTGAGCCTTCTGCTGCTGCGCAAACAGGAGAAATGATGCAGAGCTCGATCTGGCGGACTTGGCGCAACATTTTTTGGCTTGGGACCAAGGAGCTGCGCAGCTTTTTCCGCGATTACGT
The DNA here is from genome assembly GCF_009720655.1 of Rhodoblastus acidophilus. GTDB lineage: Bacteria > Pseudomonadota > Alphaproteobacteria > Rhizobiales > Beijerinckiaceae > Rhodoblastus > Rhodoblastus acidophilus_A. The sequence goes on from NZ_WNKS01000001.1 coordinate 145,304, forward strand.
GCTGCTCGGGCTGGTGCTCTATTCCTTTTCCATGGCCATCCTCGCGCAGGCGCAAAGCCACGGGCAAGAGCTTTACAATGCCGCGATCGCGGTCGCCGACGAGGATGGTTCGGAATTGTCGGGCCGGTTGGCGCGGGCGTTCCTGCCGCCCTATTTCCTGCCGGCGCAAAATGTTTCGGTGGGCGAGATCGACCGCCTCATGGATATCGGCGCCTTCACCTTCATCCTCGACATTCCCCCCAATTTCGAGCGCGATTTTTTGGCGGGCCGGCGCCCGACCGTGCAGGTCAATGTCGACGCCACCGCCATGATGCAGGCGGGGATCGGCTCCGGCTACATCCAGCAGATTCTGGCCAGCGAAATGGCCAAGTTTTCCACGCGGCAGGACAGGCCGCCAGCCGCCGCCATCGCCCAGAATGTGCGGTTCGCCTTCAATCCCAATCTGGTCACAGCGTGGTTTTCCAGCGTGATGGGCATCATTTCCTCCACCACCATGCTCGCCATCATTCTTGCCGGCGCGGCCGTCGTGCGCGAGCGCGAGCACGGCACGGTCGAGCATCTGCTGGTGATGCCGGTGACGCCTTTCGAAATCGCATTTGCCAAGATCTGGGCCAACAGCCTGATCATCCTCGGCGCGGTCGGCCTGTCGCTTTATTTTGTGGTCGAGCGCCTGCTGGCCATTCCCATCGCCGGCTCCGTGCCGCTGTTTCTGTTCGGCGCAGCGCTCTATCTGTTTTTCGCGACCTCCGTCGGGGTGTTCCTCGCCACCATCGCGCGCACCATGCCGCAACTCGGCCTGCTCTATCTGCTGGTCGCCGTGCCGCTCAACCTGCTGTCAGGCGGCAATACGCCGCTCGAATCCATGCCGCCGCTGCTGCGCAATCTTATGCAACTGTCGCCCGCCACCCATTTCGTCGCCGTGGCCCAAGCGGTTTTGTATCGGGGCGCGGGTTTCGATCTGGTCTGGGAGCATTTTCTCGCCATGACGGCGATCGGCGGCTTGTTTCTGTCGCTCAGCGTTTGGCGCTTCCGCAGCGTGTCCGGGCGGAATGGGTGACGCGCGCGCCGCGATCCGGCGCTTCGCGGGAACAACGGACAATGGCGGATTGTCCCCGGCTGGCGATGACAAAATAGCAGTAGCTGTTGTTCGGAAGCGGCGGCCGTGGCCGTGGCGCGTAAACATCAGCGCAGTCGGCATCAGCGTGTCGGCCACATCCGTCAGAACACGTGTTGCGTGCAGGCCGATGATCAGCCGCACGATCCGCGCGACCTGCGCTCGGCCTCTCGCTTCAAATACGACTACGATGGGCGCTATGCGGCGAACGGTTTTCGGGTCGCGCGCTCTCCCTGAAACAGGGTTCGAGGAAAGGCCGCAGCGACAAGCCGAGCGCCGACCTCTCGAGCATTTTCAAGAGAAGTGGATCGAATAATTCTAAACGAAATCAAATGCCTACCGTTGATCGCGGAAAAATTCCAAACTCGGCGGGAACCCTGGGGAGAGCTTCCGGTTTAGCTAGCTTATCGAAGTCTATGCTGTGCGTTCCAAACACTTTCGCTTTGACTTTGAAATGACCGAATTGTTGGAGGGCTCTCGACATGAATGGCTTGGCGCCGGTCGTCCGGGTGCGGAACGCTGTTCACGCCTTCAAGGGCCGCAACGTCTTCTCCGGCCTCGACCTCGATCTGTTCAAGGCTGAAATCTTCGGGCTTCTCGGGCCGAACGGCGTTGGCAAGACCACGCTGATGAAAGCGATCTCGGGTCGGATTCGCCTGGCGAGCGGAGACATTGAGGTCGATGGCGGGAATATTCTGCGCGAGCCTTCGCGGCTGTCGGCGATCAGCTTTGCGCCGCAGGAAATCTCGCTCTACCAGCATTTGACGGTGAAGGAGAACTTGCAGGTTTTCGCCAGCGCGGCCGGCGCCCCGGAGGCGGAACGACTGATCCGGACCCTCATGGCCGAAACGGGCCTTCAGGACCGCGCCGATCAGATCGCCGCAACGCTTTCGGGCGGATATCAACGCCGCGTCAACATCTGCATCGCGCTTTTGAAGCGCCCGCGAATCCTGCTGCTCGACGAACCGACCGTCGGCATCGACATCGATGCGCGCGAATCCATTCATCGCCTTCTCGAAGACCTGAGGCGAAAAGGGGCGACCATTGTGGTCTCGACCCATGACCTCGATCAGGCGCAGCGGCTCTGCGACCGCGTCGGCCTGATCCAGAACGGACGCATCAGCCTCCAGGGACGCCCCGAGACCCTCGTGCGAGACGCCTTCGGCGATCGGCTTGAAGTCGTCGCCGAACTGCGCGCGCCCGCCAACGATGGGCAACGCGCCGCGCTGGAAGCGGCCGGTTTCGCCACCCATGCGTCCGACGTTCAATGGCTGGGCCACTTCGATCCCCAACACATCGACGTCGCGGAGCTGAGAAGCCGGCTGACACGGAGTGGATTGCGCGTCCAGGAAATCCGGGTCCATGAGCCCGACCTCTCCAGCCTGTTCCTGCGCATGGCGCAACAGGAGCTTGCGGCATGATCCTCTCCATGATGCGCGTGATGTTTCTGGATCTGCTGCGCGATCGCGGCGCTTTGGTCATGGCCTTCGTCTTGCCCGCCGCCATTTATCTGATCTTCGCCTCGATCTTCTCCGGAACGGGCGGGGAAAAGCTTCAGCTGAGCGTCGCCGTTCTCGATCAGGCGGAGGACGGCGTATCGCGCCGGCTGGTCTCGGCGATCGCGGAGGACCCTCGGCTTTTCGTGGCGCCTTCTCCGTCCACGCGCGCGGGGCTGGAACGGGCGATCCGGCGCGGCGACGTGGACGCCGGCATCGTCATTCGCGGTGATCCCGTCCAATCGGCGAAGGAGGCGCCCATTCTCGTGCTCGGCGACACGAGCCGCCCGGTGGCGGCGCCTGTCGTCGCCGGCCGCCTGCAAAAAATCCTCGGCGAAACCCTTCCCGACGTCGTCTATCGCCGGAACATCGTCGAATTCGATCAGAACCTGGCCCCTTTGACGCCGCAGCAGCGCATGCGGGCGGAAGCGGCGGCGCAGGCCATCGAAAAGGCGGTCCAGGAAAAGGGCGCGGGAGGGCGGCTGGACGCCCCGGCGCCTATGGTCGAGTTGGCGCTGGTCGCGCGCAGCTCCCAGGCCGACGCGCCGACCGTCTACTATGCGGGCGCTGTCGGCGTCCTGTTTCTGCTGATTTCGGCGGGGCAGGGCGCCATGCTGCTCATTGATGAAAGACGCAACAACATTCTCGATCGCCTGACCTCCAGCGCGGGCGGACTGGCCAAGGTGGTGGGCGGCAAATTTCTGTTCCTGACCCTGCAAGGGACGATTCAGGTCGGGATCATCTTCCTCGTCGCGGCGGCGCTCTATGGCGTCGCGGTCATGGATCGGGTGCTGTCGTGGAGCCTTGTGACCTTGGCCGCCGCGGCCATGGCGGCTGGCGCCGCCTTGCTGCTGTGCGCCCTCTGCCGCACGCGGCAGCAGGCGCAAACGCTTTCGGCCTTTCTCGTTCTCATGGTGTCCGCCGTCGGCGGATCGATGATCCCACGCTACCTGATGCCGCGCTGGCTGCAGGATGTCAGCATGCTGACGCCCAACGCCTGGGCGATCGAAGCCTACCAGGATCTGCTCTGGCGCGACGCCGACGGCGGCAGGGCCTTTCTCTACGCCGCCATGCTGGTCGGCGTCGGACTGGTCGCCATGACCTTCGCCTGGGCTTTCCTGCTGCGGGAACGTCGCAGTTAGCAGATTTCCAATGTGGCCCCTCGCGCTTCGAGACGCCATTGCCGTCATCTGACGCGTCATACGGTTTCCGCAAGATCGCTTCGCGATCCGCGAAAACGAAATCGCGCGGAAATCCTCCAGGCAAAGGGCGGATTGCCGCGCGAGTGGAATACGATTTCCGAACTGATCGTTCGGAAATCGTATCATCCTTCAATGCCCCTGCGGCATAGGAGGCTGCGCAACCCCTGGCGCGATCGACGCAACGCCCACAAGCAAATCCCGCTTAAAGCAGCAGAGATAAAGAGCAGCAAACGTCGCTCTTGATTGGGAGAACGTTAATTTCTCGTAATCTTCAGGGCATGATGGAACATAATGTCGTGTACGGCGATTTCTTCTACGAAAATTTGCTCAACCTATGCCTTTGAAAGGGCGTGTTCATGACGAACTTGCTCGGTCTTGTCCTGTCCAACGAAGCTTGTCGCTGATGGACGCCGATCTGATCCTGGTCGGGGGCGGCCTCGCCAACAGCCTGATCGCACTGGCGGTAGCCGCGCGCGATCCGTCCAGGCGAATCCTCATGGTCGATGCGGGCGCGCCGGCGGGCGGCCACACCTGGTCTTTCCACGAGCCCGATATGAACGAAGGGCAAAGGAGATGGATCGCGCCGGCCGTCGCCTGCGCATGGCGCGGCCAGGAGGTGCACTTTACCAAATTCAGCCGGCGGCTGCGGACCGGCTACGCGAGTTTGACCAGCCAGTCGCTCGCCGGCGCGGTCGCCGCTTGCCCGTCCGTGACCCGCATTCAGGCCAGAGCGGACCGGATTTCGGCGGAATGCATCGAGACCGACGGGAACCGGACGTTGCGCGCGCCCTGCGTCGTCGACGGCACAGGCCGGGTTCCGGAGGCCTATATGGCGCTGGGATGGCAGGTCTTCGTCGGGATCGAACTGGAGTGCGAGGCGCCGCACAACCGCGCCATTCCCATCATCATGGACGCGCGCGTGCCGCAGCATGGCGGCTATCGTTTCGTCTACACCTTGCCCTTCACCGACCGCCGCATCCTGATCGAGGATACGCGCTACACGGACGGCGCCGTGCTCGACGACGCCGATTGCGCCGCCGCGGTCGGCGCCTATGCGGCCGCGCGCGGATGGTCGGGCGCGGAGGTGCGGCGGGAGCGCGGCGTCCTGCCCGTCGCCATGGCCTTCGACGCCCCCGCCTTTTGGGCCGCCGCCGCCGGCGGCGCCGTCCCCGTCGGGATGCGCGCCGGGCTTTTTCATCCGGTGTCCGGCTATTCGCTGCCGCTCGCCGCGCGCGTGGCCGAAGTCGTGGCCGCACATCCCGGAGACACCGAGATCGTGTTCGCGGCGGTAAGGCGTTTCGCGCTGGCCGAGGCGCGGCGGCAGTCCTATTTGCGCTTCCTGAGCCGCCTGTTGCTTCGCGCCGCCGCGCCGGAAGAGCGACGCAAGATCATGGAACATTTTTATCGCCTTCCGGATGCGCTGGTTGAGCGGTTTTACGCCGGCCGACTCACGCTCGCCGACCAGGCGCGCATCCTGATCGGAAAACCGCCCGTGCCGATCGCCAATGCGCTCGCCTGCCTGCGCGAGCGCCCCCTGCTTCACGACGCGCGCCGCAAACGCGGTTATGACGGTCCGGCGGTGTTGGCCGAAGAGCAAGCGCTTTGACGGGGCGCGCCCAAGCCGCCGCGAGGAAATCGAATGCTTGATGCTCAACAAGATGTCGCGCGCCAGACGCTGATCGGCCTGACGCTGGCTGGACTGGTTTTCGCGGCCTGGATCGTCTTGCATGTCCTTGCGGTCTGGAGGCTCGACGCGACAGTTCATCCTTTGGCGGCGCTCGCCTGCCTGCTCGGCCTAACCTGGCTTTCCGTCGGTCTGTTCATCGTCGCGCACGATGCGATGCACGGTTCGCTGGCGCCGGGACACGCGGAAATCAATACGGCCATCGGAACGCTCGCGCTGGTTCTCTACGCGGGATTTTCCTTCCAACGGATCATCGTCAAGCATCGGATGCACCATATCGCGCCCGGAACCGACGACGACCCCGATTTCGCGCGCGCGGGCCCGTTTTCCTGGTATCGCGCCTTCATAGACCGCTATTTCGGCCGACGAGAGGCGCTGATCCTGATCGGCGCGACCGCTCTCTATGCGCTGCTGCTCGGCCCGCGCTGGCCCTACGTCGCCTTCTGGACGATTCCGTCCCTGCTCGCCTCGTTCCAGTTGTTCTGGTTTGGAACCTATCTGCCGCATCGCCCTGGCCCTGAGCCGTTTCCCGACCGCCACAACGCCCGCTCCCCACACATGAGCAAATGGGCGTCTCTGCTGACCTGCTTTCACTTCGGCGGCTACCATCACGAACACCACCTGTCCCCCGGTTCGCCCTGGTGGCGGCTACCGGCGGCGCATAGGGGGGCATGATCAGCGGCTGGAACAGAAGTCCCGCAGCGACAGCTCAATGTCGCGCTTACAGAAAGCCGGCAGGCGCAGTTCACCGAGGCCGTCTCGCCTGCCGGTTCGGATTCGGACCCGCACATCCGCGACACAGCGGCTATAGAATGCGTGGCAACGTCGCGCTGAGCGCCGAGAGCGCCTCTTTTTACGCCCAAGGCTGGGGCAAGGAAGAGCATCCGCTCCGGACCAGAGAGACGGAGACCTTGTAACCCGTTTGCAACCGAGCAACCACGCTTACGCTTCGCCGGTCCTCTGAACGCGTCAACAAGCGTCTCGTGCGTTCACGAGAATACGCTCTGATGCGCTTCTGTGTATCAGAAACGGTGCTTGAGAATGGCGCGCCACTCAGGATAGACCTGCGAACACGTATATTATTGAAATTTCAACGTATTGAGAATCGCCAGCGTCAATATGGAAGCGCGCGAACCGTTCTGGGACCACGACCAAGCGACCGTGCCGGAATGAAACCCTATGTGGGCGCAGGCTCAGGCTTGGTTCATTTTGCCTCGGCCGGCAAAATCCGCGCTATCGGTGCGATCAGCGGTTCGGCGCGGTTTTCTGTCGTCCCGCGTGCCGCAGATCTGGCGGCCTCAGCGACTGTCCAGGCTTCCTTCAATCTTCGCCTCAAGAAAACTCTTGCCGCCTACGCCCGAAAGTTGACATTAGACAGTCCAATGCCCGTCGTCTCCGGCAGAACATGACTTGGTTGTTCTCCATCCCGTATGCCGGGAGTTGGCCTCAACCAAAACCCCGTTTCGCCATGACACGGGGACAAGCTGCCGTCCAAGCTTGTCTGCCTCGGCGCGAGGGCAATAGGTATTGGGTGGCTCAGTCGCAACGAAGCAGGACGGTCAATGTGCCATATCAACGTGAATGCCCCCGAGTTCGGACACCCCTCACGGTGGCCGTCGAGCGCTTTCAGGCGAAGACAGCTAAGCGGGAGATGGCGGATGTCATCGTCGGTTCATCGGTATGATGCGACCGATCGTTTACGATTTGACGCGGCTATTTCTTGGTCCGCTGTTCCGTACGCCAAGGGGCATTGATCGGGTGGAATTTCTGCTTGCGCGTCACCTCGTCGGAGAACGCGCTGCTGATTTTCATGGTCTGCTGCCGACGCCATGGGGTATGCGGCTTTACGACGCCGCCCGCGTCTCGCGGGGGCTAACGCGATTGGAATCGCTTTGGGCCGAGAATGGCGAAGTCGCGGCCGACGCTTCTTGGGAGAATTTCGTCGCGCGCATGACGAACAAGCCGGCTGTAGCGCCGACTCGTCCGAGCATGGGCGCCGGACAGCAGATATTTCGGATGCTCGACCTGCTCACGGCGACGGGCGTCGCTCCGGGCCGGTCGGCGATTCGCGACGTGCCGCCCGGCGCTGTTTATCTGAACGTGGGGCATTACAGTCTCGGTTTTCCATTTCTGCTGCGCTGGCTGCGTCGTCGTCCCGACGTGAAGCCAATTTTTATGCTGCACGACGTCATTCCACTGGAAACGCCAGAGTATGTATCGGAAAAGGGCGCGGCGCTCCACGCGGCCATGGTGACGTCGGCGGCGCGTCTGGCCAAAGGCGTGATCGTTTCCACCGAACACGCGCGAGAGACAATATCTGCCGCGCTCCAGCGCGCCGGAGGCGTGAACATTCCAAGTTTCGGTTGGCCGCTCCCACTTGCGGAAAGTTTCGACGAACCGGCGGATCCTGATCCGAGACTGGCTCACATGCGCTATTTTGTCGTCTGCGGCGCCATCGAACCACGAAAAAACCATCTGTTCCTGCTCGATCTCTGGCGCCATCTCTGCGCCGAGTTGCGTAATCCGCCCCATTTGCTGGTGATCGGGTCGCCCGCTTGGCACGGTGACCACATCCTCGATGAAATACAAAGATGCGAACTCACAAAGGGCCGCATTCATATCCTCAGCGGGTTGTCGACGGTGTCACTCAAAATTGCCCTTGCCGGATCTTTGGGGTTGTTGTCGCCCTCGTTGGCGGAAGGCTTCGGGCTGCCCGTGATCGAGGCGGCTCACCTTGGCGTTCCCGTTATCGCGTCCGACATTGCGGCCCATCGCGAAGTCGCGCGCGAGGGCGCGATCTTGTGCGATGCGATGGATGCGCCGTCCTGGCTAAGGGAAATTCGCACGCTCATGGAAACGTCGCCCAGACGCGCGCCGCTCGGCGTCGCGCGCGCCAGAGAAGAACGAAGGGCCTATTTCGCAGCTATTTCCTCATTTCTTGACGATATCAGAACGAATTGAGATCATTCCGGATAAGCGAGGATTTTGCCGGATGAGCGGACACGCGAGCGACCGGCTGCACGCTGAAAGCGGCGGCTCCATCTATGCTGGGCGCACCATCGCTGAGCCCGGTCCGCACAGCTGCGCGACCAACCAGCCGGCGCGCGAAATTCGTCTCGAGAGTATCGTCAAAGAATATCATACCCCCATCGGGGTCCGGCGCGTGCTTGATGGTCTCTCCTTCAGCGTCAAAGAGGGGGAGAAAGTCGCGGTGCTCGGGCGTAACGGCTCGGGCAAATCGACGCTTGTGAAGCTGATCGGCGGGGTCGAACATCCGACCGCGGGCGCCATTCACAAGGGGCTGTCATTGTCCTGGCCGCTGGCCTTCGCCGGAGGCCTGGAAGGCAACATGAGCGGCGCCGACAATGTTCGGTTCATCGCGCGGCTTTACGATAAGCCACTTGCGGACATGCTCGCTTTCGTCGACGACTTCGCTGAACTTGGCCGGCAATTGTATATTCCCGTCCGCAACTATTCGAGCGGCATGAAGATGCGTCTGGCCTTCGCCCTGACGCTCGCGATCGATTTCGAATGTTTTCTGATCGACGAGGTTCTGTCCGTCGGCGACCAGCGTTTCCATCGCAAATGTTACGACGCCCTGTTCAACCAGCGCAAGCACAGCGCGATGATCCTGGTCAGCCACGATGTCGCGATCATCACAAAATTCTGCGACAAGGCGCTGGTGCTCAAGCATGGACGCAGCAGATTGTTCGACGATGTCGAATTCGCTGTGTCGATCTACAACACGTTGTGATCGGATCGGGTTCGCGGTTGCTCTGCCGCGTCGCTATTTGACCACATTATAAAGGCTTGCTCCCGTCGCGGCGGGCGACAACGCCGTGCTGAACACCTGCATCACCTTATGCACCTCCGTGAACGGCGCATTCGAGATGTAGACCAGATCCTTGTTGAAGATTCTGAAGCGTTGTTCGAGGAACAGGCTGTTGGGTTCGCGCAGGTTCAGACGATAGACCACCGGCCGCATCGCGCCCTGGCCGGCAAGAGGACTGTCGGGCGCGATGTCGCGCGCGATCGCCTCGGGCTCGAAGCGGAACACGAAGACGCCGGCTGGATCGGCCCGGGAATCCAGTAATCCGCCCGCCTTGGCCAGGGCTTGCGCCAGATTGACTCCTTCGGCGTCGAAGCGGATTTCCGCGTTCGCGCCTGCCGCGCCCTGCACGATGAAGCTCTGGGGATCGCGGATGATCGTGAGCACGTCGTTGGGGCGAATGAAAATATTCTGCCGCGCGTCCGAGGTGACGCGAGTCATGGCGACGCGCGCCGTGCGCGAACCGCGCGTCAGCTGAATGAAACTTTCGTTGACCGGCGCGCGCACGCCGCCTGCTGTGGCGATCACATCGAGCACACGGTCGCCACGCACCGATAGTGGCACGCGCGCCCCAGCGGTGACCTCGCCGAGCACAGTGACGGAATTGGCAAGGGAACGGGTGACGTTGACCATCACTTGCGGCTGGATGGCCTTGCCCTCCAGCGCGTTCTGGATGACCCGCTCGACCTGCTGCGGCGTGCGGCCGGCCACCTGGATGCGGCCGGCATAGGGCATGGTGATCGCGCCGTCGCGACCGACCACTTGGTCAGGAAAGACGGCGGCCTTTGAACCGGTGGAAAACCGATCGGTCGAGGGCGGCGGCGAGAAAAGACCGCCGGCGCTGGCCTCGAACACCGAAATCGTCAGCGCGTCGCCGACAGATATGTGCGGTTCGACCGCCGGGCGAAAGTCGGCGAAACCGGACAGCGAAGCGTCGGGGCGGCGTCGCGCAAGGATATCGACAACGGCAGGGCTGATGTCCACAACATCGTAACGGGCGAAAGAACTCTCTTCACTGACAACATTTTGGGCGCTGGGCCCCGAGGTTGGCAAGGTCGAGCAGCTTGCCAGAAGCCCCGCAGCCGCCAAGGTCAAAAAAATCCGCATTACGCCTTTTCCAAAACGCCTACCGTGCGGCGCGTTTATAGCACAACTTCTGATCGGTCTTAGCCGAACCATGGACGCGGGAGTTTAATTTCCCGTTCTTGTCGCCAAGCTGCAACAGTCGAAACTGGGGCAATTCAATGCGCTGCGTTTGCCAGTGGGCTTAGGGTCAACGCCGCGTGACATGTTCCGACGCGATGCTGAACACGGAGCGCAGCGTTGTATAGAGAAAAAAGCTCAACAGCGCCGTCGCAAGAAAATAGAGCATGCGCCGCGGATATTTGGCGTGATCCGACAAGTTCGGACGAACGATCGTTTGCAGATAGAGGTGCTGTTGTTCGGCCTCCTGCCTCGCCTTCTGGCGGCTTATCTCAGCCTGTTCCAGTCTCTTTGCCGCGATGGTGCGCTGCAGCGTCAATTTTTCGAATTCGCCGAGGCGCGAGGCGATCGAATTGTCGCCGCCCGCGAGCCGTCCGCGCAAGCGGTTGATTTCGCCGCGCAAGGAATTGATCTGTTCCTGCACCGCCTTGAGGCTTGGGCTTTGAGGCGTGACCGCCGCCGTCTGTTCATGTACGACCTGCAGCTTGGTCACTTCCAGCATGAGCCGGCTGATCGATTCCATCGTCGAGGCGGTTTCCTTGGCGGCGTCGACCATGCCCACCTCGTTGCGGTAACGGGTGAACAGGTTTTCAACCTGCGCCAACTCCGCGGTGGCCTCCGCGACCTGCTGGTTGGAATAGGCGAGGGCGTCCTCGCGGGCGCGGGCGTTCAGGCGGTTGACGAACGCCTCGGCGTAACGCAGCAGCGCCTCATTGATCGCCTTGGCGTCTTCGGGACGAAACGCTTCGACCTCGACGGTGGTGATGCCGCTGGCGCTGTCGATCGTGGCGGTCACCATTTGCTTGTAATAGCGAAACAACGCCTCTTTGTTGGTGTGCGAATGGAAATTGGGGAACACATTGATGAAGTCCCCCTCCGGGCGCGCAATGACCGCCCTCAGGTTCTCGTTCTCCGCTAGCAGTTCAAGCGCGTCCCGCGAGGCGATGTAGGCGGAAACGGCGAAATTTTCGTCCGTGGCGCGCGTTTGTCCCTGCGTTTGGAGCAGCGCCGCGGCGGTTTCCATCCCGAGTCCGACGGACGAGCGCACCACGAACTGCGCTTCCGAGACATAGCGGTCGGCGGCGATCACGCCCAAGTAGAGGCCTGAGAGCAGGAGCGGCAGGACCAAGGCGAACAGCAGTAGCCCATGGCGGCGAAGGAAGGATGGCTTGGCCGGCGCGACGACAAAGCAATCCGCCGCGACCAACTGGCCCTGCACGTCGAGCGTCTTGAGTTCGATCTCTTTGATCGGCGGCGGTTGCAGCTGTTGAGCCATGCGATCAACTGTATTCCACGTGGGTTTGCGCGTAGTGCACCAGCGGCATGCCGATTGCCGTCAGCACAAAAGCGCAAACTGCGATATAGGGCGCGCTCCATTTCATACCGTATTCCGGCGGGAACAGGCCGCTGCGAAACATTTCGAAGGCATGGACGAGCGGCGACCACAAGACGATGTCGTGCATGGTCGTGGGCAACCATTCGACCATGTAGAACGCGCCGGTGAGCGGGAGAGTGATATACATCACGGGGGCGACAAAGCGGTCGGCCGCCTCGCTGAGTTCGGTGAGGCCGGCGAGAACAAGGCCGAACCCGAATGCAAACCATGCGCCCAGCAACCAGCCGCCGCACAGCGCCAGGGGGTCGTGGATGACGGGAACGCGGCCGAGCAAGGCCAAGGGCGCATAAGCGATCAGAAAGGCCGCGAAAACGCCGATGGTTTCGAGCAGCGCGCGGGCGATCAGAATGTCGAGAAAACGGATATGCGCGTGAAAGATCAGCGACGAGTTCTGCCGCATCGCGTGGACCGACCTGCCCACAATGTGACGCCAGAGCGTCAGCAGCGAATAGCTCGACAGGGCGAAGGGAATGACGTCGACCGCGCCGCCATGCGTATTGCCGACGGCCGTCCACATGACCATCACGCCGACCGTGAGCAGCAGCGGTTCGCCCATCAACCAGAAGAAACCGAGATTCTCGTGGCCGAAGCGGCTCATCGCCTCACGGATCATCAGAGCGCCGATGACGCGGCGCTGAATGGCGAATCCTTCCACAATTCGCGCGGCCGGCTGGAGATCGGCGAATGTCGCGACGAAGTCCGGAATCTTCAATGCGCGTGCTCCTTGGTTCCCGCGTCGAGAATCCAGATGACCGCGCCGAGCATGAAACTGCAGACGAACACCGTGGCGATCGCCCGAAGCCGCTGCGGTTCGGTCGATTCGTCGGCGCGGTTGGGCGCAGCGACGGTTTCGATGTAGATCTGCTGCCGGCGCGCCTCCTGCCGCGCCAACTCAAGCGAGGCATAGGCCGAGGCTAGGTTCTTCTGGGCGAGTTCACGCGAAAGGGCGAGCCGGTCGAAATCGCCGATCTGGTCGGAAAGCGCGCCCTTGGGCCCCGCAATGAGCGCTCTCTCTTCCGCGATTCGCTGCTGCAGCGCCTGAACGCGCTCCCTGCCGCCCTTCAGCGCAGGGTTGGCGGAGGCCGAGGCCTCGATTTCGACGACCTCCGCCTTGGCGCGCGCCGCCTCCGTGGCCAGGGCGGTGATGGTCTGCATGGCGGCCGTGGAGTTCAGGGTCGGATCGATCAGCAAAGCCGCATTGCGAAAATCGGCGAGGGCCTGCTGCGTCTTCAACACCCGCTCTTCCGCCAGCGCCAGTTCGTCGGCCGCCTTCTTGACTGTGTCGCTCTGCGCGCGCGCATTCATGGAATTGACGAGTTTCTCGCCCAGTTGCAGCAGGGCGCTGGCGATCGCCTGCGCGTCCTCGGGCGCGAAGGCGATGACTTTCAGCGTCGTCAGGCCGGTATGTGAATCCTGGACGACCGAAATCCTGTCGAGATAGTAATCGTACAGGCGCTCGAACGAATCACTCGTCCAGAAATGCGGGAAGATCGTCAAAACATCGACGCCGTTGCGCGCGAACATCTGGCGTATGGGCAGGATCGCTTCGAGTTGCCGCAGCGCGTCGCGGGACAACATGAAGTTCTCAACCGCGCGGGTGTCGTCGGCCGCGCGCGAAATGCCGAAGGTTTGGAAGAACATGGCCAAGCCTGACATGCGCGCGCTGGACACGCTCCGCACAACAAACACGGACTCGGACACATAGCGTTTCGATGCGTAGAGCCCATAATAGAGCGTCGCCAGCACGGTCGGTACAATGATCAGGGCCGTGATGAACAGCTGCAGCGGCGTCTTGCGCGCCAGGAGGAACCTGAGCCCGCCTGCAGCCATGCGCTGACCCGCCAGCAGCCGCGTTTCATGCAACATCTGCGGCTTCTTTCGTCTCGACGTCCAGGGGGGCGGACGCGGGGCTATTGGACGCGAGCGCCGGAGACGCGAGGGGCGCTCGTCGCAGCAATTTCGCGTAAAGCGCGTCGAGGCGCTCGACATAGCGCTCAGGCGAAAATTTCTTCGCCTGTTCCCGTCCGCGCCACGATAGATCGCGTCGCAACGCCTCGTCGGCGTCCAGCGTCCTGATCGCCTCGGCGATCTCGTCGGCGCGGAAGGGATTGACGGTGAGGGCGGCGTCGCCCGCGACCTCGGCCAGCGCGGAGGTGTTTGAGGTGATGACCGGCGTCCCGAGCGTCATCGCTTCCAGGACCGGCAGGCCGAATCCCTCGTAAAGCGAGGGAAAGATCAACGCGCGTGCGCCGCGGATGAGCGCGACCAGATGATCCTGCGGCACGCGCCCGACGCGCCGGATTTTTTCGCGGGGAACGATTTTCTGCTCCACCATCTGATAGTAGGGCGATTTGACGGCCTCCAGCCTTTCAAGCTCGGCTTGGTAATCCCAACCTAGGCCGCCCGCGATCACCAGCGGGCATGGCGAACCCGACCCGACATAAGCATCGATGATCCGGCCGAGATTTTTCTTCGGTTCGATGGCGCCGAAGAAAAGATGGTAGCCGCGCATGTCGAGATTAAAGGCGTTACGCAGGATGTTCGCCACTTCGTCGTCGGCCATGGCCGCGAGTTTGGGTGGGATCGAGACCGCCTGATACGTGTTGGTGATCTTTTCTTCTGGAATTCCAGCGATGTCGATCAGGTCGCGCCGTGAGGCCTCCGATACGGTGACGATGTGATCGGCGGTCGCGCCGAGGCGGCGGACCATGTTGAGGAAAAACTTCTTGTCATCCAGCGTCGCGGACGGCAGCCGCAACGGCACGAGATCGTGGATTGTGTAGATGTTCAGCGCGCCGGGCACGCGCAACGGAATCGGTTGCGTGGCGTGAAAAATGTCCGGCCGCACCGGGGGGCGAATGCGTATCGAGCGGCCGAAACGCTTGAAGTGGAATCGCGACAGGTCCATGAAACGCCGCGCCACGTAAACATTCCGGTAAGCGGAGAAGAGGCTTTTCGGGTTGGCGAGATCGAGCACGACGCCGGTCTTTGCGAGTTGGTGAAGCGTCACGCCGTCGATGGCGCCGAACAGATAGCGCAGCGCATTTTCGGCGCCCCGAAAGGTCGGAGAGGTCCTTTGGCTGCGTCGGTCGAAGAACGCCACCTCCGCCATAACGGGATCCTTGCGGCTCAACTGCGTTTCGCTGTGAAACAGCCCATCGACCGCGTATCCCGCCTTGGTCGCGCTTTGCACTGTATTGCGCGCATACGTTGCGATTCCGGTCCCCTCGGCGAGGCCGAGGTTATAGAGTTCGTACAAAATGGAGGGCGGCATCCGTTCGTCCTCATCGTCGCGGCTGTCGCCGCAGAAACATGAAACAATGGCGCTTTGCCAATTCGCGGCTTTTTACGACATTGCGCCGCGCGTTAATAGTCACGAGAATTTGGGCGCCATGCTCGTCCCGCTTCAGGCCGCCTCCAACCTGTCGAGCGTCAGGGAGATCAACAGCAATCTCCCTTCGATGGCGCCTTCGGCGATCCCGACATAAACCTGAACCGGGAAAAAGCTGTCCTGCACAACGAAGTCCATTTCGTATTGAAAAACGCCACTTTCGGGTAAGGTCGCCGTGACCTGTTGAAGAAGGTCGGCGCCAACGTAAACCTGGGACAATAATCTGTTGCCGGAATGGTTCTCGGCAATTTCCAAAGTAACAGCCGCTTTCCACGCGCCCGCCGGCAAATGTAGGAGATGTCCTCCGAACATCAGCCTGGCGGGTCCGGTCATCTCGCGCGGGCCGTCCAGCATAAGGTCCGGGTTGTCGCGGTCGAGCACAAGTTCAGGACGCCAGTTGATCTTCTGAATTTGCCGCGACGCCATAAGCGCGCCATAGCTGCGGATCGTGTCGTTGATGATCGAGAGTTCGGTTGCGCTGTAGAGGTTCGCATAGGAACCGGGGTAACGGGCCTTTGGAAATTCTTGCAGCACAAGATCCAGAACTTTTGTGGAGGCGTAGTCCGCGCCCCGCAATACCGTGCGATGGATGCGCTCCATATGGGATGCGTTGGCGGTTACATTGAAATGATGAACGATGGCCTGAATTGCGTCGGTTGCGTACACGTCATAGCAAAGCTCATCCAGGTAGAGCGCGTGCGGCGTGTGACGCAACTGGGCGAGTATTGATAGACTTTGGGATGCAAAGCGTAGGGCATCGCGAAAACCGAGGTCGCGCGTCAGGGTCGCATACCCAACGATATCCAAAGCGGCATCGCTGCTGACGAGATAGGGAAAGTTCGATTGAAGGAAAAGCTCGACTATTTTCCCTTGAGGAATGTCTGCATGAAATACGACCGCGCGACCGTCGCGTTCTGACCAGGCTGCGCGCATATCCTCCAGACTCACGGCCGAGATGTAATGATGCCCACCAAAGATGACGTTGGCGGCGCTGCGCGCGACGTGAATCAGCCAATAGGTCAGCGGAGAGGGCGTGCCAAAAATCGTGAGCAGCATATCGCCGCCGCCTTGCGCGTCAGTCAGCCTTCGTGATGATCAAGCCAAAACACGTCGAGGGGAAGCCATCTATGCTGAGTTTGAGGTGCGCGCAGTCATTTTGGCCCCAAGAAGTCTGCATATCTGCGTGCCAGTCGTGGCTGTAGGGAGGAACGTCGATGAACTTGTCGAGGGGCTTGTCGCCGACGTGGAAATCCAGCGGAGCCACGCGGTGTCCCTTGGATTCCAAACGCTTCGCAATTTCCATGAAGTGACTCTTCTGGAAAAGCACTGTCGGCCAGTTGTCGATTGTCGCGCCAGTATTGAAGAAGCTGAACTCCGTCGTATGAACCGCCAGCCCCCCGGGCCGCAGCGTTTCAAGTGAGTTTTCGATGAAATCCAATCCCTTTGCGATCGATCCGAGATGTTCGAGCGCACAGATCGACCAGCAAAAATCGTAGCCCCTGATGTCGTCATTGATCGCGTTCATGTCGACGTAGCGCAGTTTGACGTGCCGATCGAATTGCTCCCGGGCGACCAGGTTTGGAAGATAGAGAGCGTCTATGCACTCGGAGAACTGTCGCGATGAGGCCCAGCCCTTCGCTTCCATTTCCTCGGGCGGCTGGTCTGTGGCGGTGATTTCGACGCCGCGAGACGCCAGATAGCTCGGAATCGGTTCGCGCCCGCAGCCAAATCCAAGACCTCGCGCGCCTGAGCGCAAGCTGCCGTGATCGTGGATCGCTTGCAGTACGTAGCTCAGTTCCCAGAGCTTGCGGTGAAAAATCACGGGCGCCTTGAGCTGGGAACACCAATAGGCCGCCCAATCGCTCTCCAGGTCCGTCTGTGTTGAGGGCTTGCTTGCCAAATTCTGCCGGCGCGCGACAAGTCCCTCACGAACCGGCAAGGCCGCGGCCAGCGCCCGCGCCAGTTCATAACCGAAAAATTTCACGCTCAGGCAGAGCGGTTCGATGTTGCGTACGAGCAAGGCCAGCTCGTTGAGATTGGGTTGAGCGTTCTCATTGGTGAGAGAGACAATGTCTTTTAGCTGTGCGTCGTCCATCCAAACCTCACTTGCCGCAGCATTTAACGCTCTACGGCCGGCACGGCAACCTGCACAGCAGTCATGGCTGCGGATAGACCAATTTGCTGTCGGGTAAAGATCGGCTTATCTGCACCCATCGATCACCTCGGGGTAGAGATAGTGATTATTGATTTTGCTTACTCTCTGGCATTGAACCTCCTTTATGCCGCAGTTAATGCCTGTGCCAAAAAAAATCTGAGATAAATCTATATCGCTGCATCTATCGAGGAAGATTCCTGTATTGTCAGATTGAAACTGTCCGGCGCTATCATCTACTTGGAGGCGAACCTTATCTATCCAAGTTTTTGTCGCAGATTGCAGATATATACCGGTCCAGGGACCTTGCTTGAAGCCAGCTTTATGTCGGTTGATTGCGACTCCAGACAGCCCCCTCCAACTCGAATGATGAAGTCCGACGCCGACATGTTGTGCGTTTATGAACGTGTCTCGAACTCTTCCCTCAGAGAATCCATCGCTAGCTCCATGTGTTGAAATAATCCCATCGTAACAAAATGCTAGATCACAATCAGAAATGAAAAAGAAAGTTCTAGAACCAATCTCAACGCCTACTTTGAACGAGGCGACAGTGACTTCCGTAAGTCGTAAAGATAGTATTCCGCCCAAAGCCGAAGTACGTAAAAAGACGGACCCATCTGACTGGGAAGGAGGCAGCTGAATGTCATAACCACCGATTGCGTCCACCCGGCTTATATAGCAGCCCCAGGAATCTCCTACTTCAATGCAGGTGCTCCAAGCGGGAGAACTCCGCCAACCCGCAGGGCTCTTTGTAACCTTAGCGCCGCGAAACGTTATATTATCGATCAACACTCTCCTTTGTGAGTCAAAATAACAAGCCTTGCTGGGCTTTATCGAGATTGCCGTTCCACCTTCCGAAACTGCTCGTATCAAAGTCAAATCTCGGATCTCGACCGATGTGCCTGGAGAGCAATCAAAAGTGAACAAAGCGGATTCACTAGGTCCAGTATAAATAATTTCTGTCAGGCTCGCTCCAGAACCCCGTATCGATTTTCCATTCAAGCTCAGGGGGCGGCAGATTTTGAAAGTCCCTGCAGGCAAATTTATCAATTTATCAGCGGACAACAGTCGGTTCTCGAGCCAAGCGGTACATTCTTTTGCCGAAACAGTTGCGCCAATCTCGTCGAACGGTTGTGCTCTCGAAAAGGCCGTGTCGCCCGCCAAGCCGCCTACAGCCCCTATCGACCAAACGCAGAATGATCGACGATCCATACGTAGATTCCTGATAGTGTTTGAGAGAAGCTTTCGGGAAGGCGTCATCGCTCGCGTTTCGCCAGAGTAACTTCACGGATACGCACAGCGTTGCGTCCGTCGGTCCAAACGCGGACTTCAAACGGCATCTGCTTGCCTTCAGGAATTTCGAAGTCAATCTCCTGCAGGGCGGTTCTATTCTTAAGATCAGCGGTCGTCAGCTGAAGGGCGGCAAGAACGTCACGTCCGCCGTTGGCCACAACGTCGACAGCTAACTTTGCGGTGCGCTGGAACAAGCCGTTGCTAAGCGCGTCCAAGCCGATGCTGATCCGATAGAGACCGGCATCGAGCGGTAGATAGGGTCCGTAAACGCCGTGGCCCGGCAATCCCTTGCCAATCTCGATTATGTTGTCGCCGCTTCGCGACGCATGAGACGCCAGCTCCAATTGCGCACGAAGATCCTTGGGCAAGACTATTGCCTTTGCCTTCGCCTTGGCAGGCCCGGCTGGTGCCTTGGCAGGCCCGGCTGGCGCCTTGGCTGTTGAGGCAGAGGCTTTGTTGGCTTGCTTGGCCAAGACTGCTCCTCCCTCGTTCCACACGCCTTTCTCTGACGCATTCGAAGGCACCAGAACCCGATTCTGGTGGCCCGCAAAACCATTATCAAAGACCACCTCTTGTAAAAGCGAAGCTTCTTGAATGGTCGGATTCTTGAGAACGGCATGCAGTGTGTTAAGCAGCAAATTTGGCTCGAAGAACGGCAACGCTCCTCCAAAACACGTTTCTAAACCGAGCCAGTCTCTGAAAAACCTCTCCGCTCCATCGTGAATCTCAGCAATTCTCTGGGAGTGCGACTCCGGAACATTCTCACGCACAAACGCAATTTCCTGACTAGATCCCGAAAGATTCGCGATGAGCGCTAAGCTTCCGACACCCTCGTTCAAGAGCGTTTCGATTATCAAATTATACTTGAGAAACGGAGTGGATTCGTGACTGACGGACTTAAAGCGATGCCCCAAGAACGCGCGGGCATTATCAAGCGGCGACCTGCCTAATTCGTTCGCATAAGTCATCATAAACAAGGGCTCAATACCACCTTTGAAGAGCCCCGAAAGCGCTTTCGTAATTGTGCCTGTATAGCCAATGTCGATGAGAGCCGCTTTGTGCTCCAATACACCACCTTGCTCGACAATATGGCGTCTATAAAGATTACGAAGCTCAGCAAACTTGCGCTCCAGCACCGACCAATGCCTCACCAAGAGCAATCGTGCGACCTCATACACTTGACCCACGGCTAACGCACCAACCGCTTTGTCCGGATCAGAAATTCCACATTGCTCTAAAATATCAGCGTCGGGCTCAATACCAGCCAGCGAAAACCGTTCCTGGAGGACGTAGCGTAAAGGCGTGTCTGGCAATACATCATCGAGTCCGACCGTGAAAACAGAGTTAGGCGAATCGAATTCAACACCCCGAACAGCGGATCGAGACACGTTCAAGTAGGCGACCGTTATCCCAATATATCGCGGATCAGTCTCCTGCAAAAGTTTCGCCGCCCGGTAAGGAAGATAACAGTCTCGTGCGAAGAATAGAGCTTGCGATGTAGCGCTCGCTCTGCATTCCTCAAGCACCCATTCCGCAAACGACATGACGAGCGGTCCAAGCCCGAGATATCCGAGTTCCTCCCGACTACTGAACAAGCTTGGATCACGCTCGAAATCAAATCCCAAGTCCTTGTAGCGGCAAGAAAACAGATTCAGTGCGGTGCGATAAGCGAATGATGACAGCATGCTGGTTTCGGGAATGCCACGCGACGCGATATGTTTAGCATATCGCACACGGGGCACGCTTATATGCATAGCACGCCAACCAGCCTCCCGAGGCTTGGCAACGTCTCCTGTCCGATTATCCCCAATGTGAAGAATCGACGAGCGCTCGATTCCAAGCTCCGCTGCCACGTGGTTAAACAATGAACCCGTGTGCTTCTTCAGTCCCACCCCGGACGAGACATAAAGGCGTTCGTAATTCTTGACTCCGACGAGTTCGAGCGCAGCTTCCACGAATGACGGCGGGTGAACGAAATCACTCAGGATCAGAATGCGTTTTTGCTTAGCATGCGCGCGAGATAGCAAAAGTGCGCCGAAACGAGTCGGCCTGATGACACTCAATTCGACAGCCTGTTCAAGCTCTATCAGTAATTGGACCAAGTCGCTTGATCCCGACCAACCGTCGACAACTTGCGTATAGATCTCCTCAATCGTGATTTCTTCGCTGAGAAAGTTCTCCCCGCGTCCTAGAGGAGCGTCCATGTTGCTCGCCAAATCCGCGTCGCGAGCACGCCGCACGGCTTGCTCGGCGGATACTCTCATTTCCGCAAATAGCTTCGCATTCAGCCATGACGGAACTTTTTCTCGGTGGCCCTCCAGCAATCGGCGACCGACAATTAGAAAAACATCCCGTGGATGGTAGACGGATCGCGTAAGCAATGTATCGAATACGTCAAACGACACGCACTCAACGCGATCGATGCTCTTTAAGTGCGCGTCGAAAAGTACAGGGATCGGCTTCGAGGCTTGAGGTGTGACAACTGACGCAAACTGTTCGTCAGCGCGCGAAAGATTGCACCTTGACGCCAACTCGCTCGGTTTGGGATTAAACTGCCAGTCATTGTAGAAGTCTGATCCGCCTTGGTTCAAGCGCTCCTTGAAAACGCTTGCCAGTCGGAGCAGGAATTGCTCTTGATCAACAAGTTCGTCCCACGAAAAAGAATAGCGAGACATCATCAATGCTGCTTTTTGGCCGCGATCGAGTTGGCATCTCTCGAGATACGACAGATGCGACCGGCCAGGACACCTAACCTCCTTTTCGTAGAAGGCCGCCTGAAGGCCAATCGTGCTTGATACGGACCAAGTTACATCTGCCCACGGCACCACATATTGGGAAATATTGTCAATTCTGTCAAACGACTCGGAATACAAAAGATTTGGCCAAAATTTTCGGTAAAATGCCAGCTTAGACCTTGATATTGCGCGCTCTGATGTTAAGGCGCTGACATATTGCGTGACGATAACCCCCGTGTCAGGCGAAATAGTCTGCATGACATTTTCGAGAAAAGCGTCTTGAGATCTATATTCGCAATTGGCGTAAAATCCAAAATAATCAGAAATTTGAAGCGGAACTAATGCAAATGTACCATAATTGCGGGGAGCATTTAGCAGTTCGAGCAATTTAGCCTTGGCGTTTATCGCGCCATAAAAGCTTCCGAAATGCTGCATGAGAAATCGATGCGCGTCCATTTCCGCGCCAGTAGGGCTGTGGCTTCCATCAAGAAGAAATTGCAATCCAGAATTCTTGTATACACCGCACGGATCCACGGCGACAGTTCGCGGATACGGAGGACGCATAAAGGGGCCGGGCATAAGATCAAGAACAACTGCTTCCGGATAAAGCGCCCTCAGGAACTGAGTGGGAAATTCCCAGCTGATGATTAAATCTGGAACGAAGCCACCAAGGAGCTCATCAAAATAGAGGCGTAGAGCTTCGATTTCGTCGTCGGCCAACGTTCCGTAATAATTGCGGAGTACGAAATTATCGCCGCTGCCAAATAAATCCTGTCGGTGCAGATGATCGATCACCACAAAATCCGATTCAAAGTCTCGGTGACGCGGATCTCGCATTACTTTCTGCCATACAGCATGATTCATTAGAAAGCGGATAGATATGAATTGGTGGTCTGTTTTTAGCCTGCGCGCGAGCGGAAGCAAGTATCCCATATAGCTGCCAGCTCGAAAATCGGGAAGGCCCATATCGAAGGCAAAATTGGACAGAAGTAGCGCTTTATCGAACATCACGACCTCGGCTTCCACGGCGACCAGCAGTGCGGCGCACGTTATTGTGGAACTGCGATTAGATTGAATTCGCCAAAAAAACTAGTCAGTTGCGGGTGCAAGTGGCGCACCATCAACGTGTATCCTAGGTCGAGGGAGGCGATGTATGGAGCAAGCTCCAGGAAGTCGACGGGATTGTGATAGATTGCAATGGAGAGAATGGGCCGTTGGGTGCGAAGTGTTTCAAGCGCGCCTTTCACGGCAAGGGTCTCTAATCCCTCGATGTCCATTTTAATCAACCCAACTGAGATGCCAGTGGCGGCCACATGCTCGTCGATTGACATGACTTCAAGCGCTGTTTGGCTCGCTGCTACGCTTCGAATCAACTTAGTCCCATGACCGCCACGAATTGATTCTACTCGATAACTAGTGTCGGCCAAGCCTCGGTTTACGGGATTGACCCCCTTGCCGAAACGGGTTGAGGCGGCGACTTGGCACAACACGTTGAAATTGTAAGGATCTGGTTCGAATGCGTAAACTGAAGATTCTGGGAAAAGTTTATGCAATACAACAGCCGACTCGCCACGATAAGCGCCACCATCAATTACAGCTCGATCGGAAATTAACTCCTTTGCGCGAGGTACAAAGCTCATCCCGCAATGATAATAGAAAACCTCAGGTCTGATCATATTGTCTGGAATTTCAACGTGGCTGAGATCGAAAAGCACCTTCATGGCCTGTGCGTCAATTCTGGGTCGTTTGGCGCATTCGTTGCGTGCCCATTCGCTACGCGTCTGCTCGGCTATGGTGCGATAATCAATCTTGAATTGTCGTCTGTGCTTCAGAGGTGGGTGACATCTGATGCGCTGAGTGTAGCAATCTATTTCTGCGCTTGAAGCGGGATCGCAAATTGATTTTAGCCTGTTGATCCGAAGCTCCAGCTCCTCATTGGTTTGTTGGAGAATATACGGTTGCCAGGTCTGGAGAGCAATGTGATTGGACATGTCATGAAAGTTATTCATAGGTTTTCTCGAGATTGTAGTTCGCCGCTCGCGGCACGTTATTGGCGGGATTGAGTGATGATCACACCACCCCCGCCCTGAGCAGGTCGTGGACGTGCAGAATGCCGACGGGTCGGTCTCCTTCGACCACGAATAGCGCGGAAATGCGGCTCTCGTTCATGATTTCGAGCGCGCTCGCCGCGAGGGCATTGCACGCGATCGTTTTCGGCGCCAGCGTCATCACCTCGCGGGCCGGCGCCTTTAGCAGGCCGTCGCCCATGTGGCGGCGCAAGTCGCCGTCGGTGATCATGCCGATCAGGCGCCCGGCGTCGCCGATCACGCCAAGGCAGCCGAAGCTTTTCGTCGACATGGTGACGATCGCCTGTGACATTGGCGCCTCGGCCTCGACCAGAGGCAGGCGATCGCCGGTGTGCATCAGATCCGACACCAGTTTGAG
Organism: Rhodoblastus acidophilus; assembly: GCF_009720655.1. GTDB lineage: Bacteria > Pseudomonadota > Alphaproteobacteria > Rhizobiales > Beijerinckiaceae > Rhodoblastus > Rhodoblastus acidophilus_A. The sequence continues at coordinate 169,244 of NZ_WNKS01000001.1, forward strand.
CCGTCCGCCGAGGGAGCCGCCGGGGTGGTAGGTTCTAAAATCCTGCGCGGAAAAACCCTTGGCCTCGAGCAGGGCGACCGCAAGGCTGTCGCCGAGCGCGAGTTGGATGAGTGTCGAAGTCGTCGGCGCCAGCCCGTGCGGGCAGGCCTCGGTGACCGCCGGCAGTTGCAGGCAGATGTCGGCGGCGCGGCCGAGCGCGCTGTCGCGACGCGACGTGACCGCGATCAGCGGCGTCTTGAAGCGGCGCGAATACATGATGACGCTGGCAAGCTCCACCGTCTCGCCGGACCACGACAGCGCAAGGATCACGTCGTCGCGCGCAATCATGCCGAGGTCGCCGTGGGAAGCCTCGGCGGGATGGACGAAGAAGGCGGGGGTGCCCGTCGACGACAGAGTCGCCGCGATCTTGGCGGCGATATGGCCGCTCTTGCCCATCCCTGTGATGATGACCCTGCCGGAGGCGCCGTGCATGAGCTTGACGGCCGCGACGATGTCGGCGCCGAGCGGGCCCGCGGCGGCGCTTCGCAGCTCCTTCAGTCCGGTGACGCCGATGTCCAACGCATTCGAGATCGAGCGCGCGATGGTCTCCGGGGCTTCGCTGCGGGAGGCGAGGATCAATTCGGTCATGTCAGAGCTCCTTGGCCACCTTGTCGAAGGCCATCAGTTGGCGCAGCAGGCCCTCGAACCGGTCAAGTGGAACCATGTTGGGTCCGTCCGACGGCGCGTTGTCGGGATCTTGGTGAGTCTCGATGAAGAGACCCGCAACGCCAGTGGCGACGGCGGCGCGCGCCAGCACCGGCGCGAATCGGCGGTCTCCGCCTGACGAGGTCCCGTGGCCGCCTGGTTGCTGCACGGAATGAGTGGCGTCGAAGATCACGGGGCAGCCGATTTCCGCCATGATCGGCAGCGCGCGCATGTCCGCGACCAGCGTATTGTAGCCAAACGACGAACCGCGCTCGGTCACGAGCACGTTGGAATTGCCGCTCTCCACGACTTTGGCGACAACATTCTTCATGTCCCAGGGGGCGAGGAACTGGCCCTTCTTGATCTTGACAACCCGTCCCGTCCGGGCCGCGGCGACCAGCAGGTCGGTCTGCCTGCAGAGAAAGGCGGGGATCTGAAGGACGTCGACCGCCTCGGCCACCGGCGCGCAGTGTCCGGGCTCATGGACGTCGGTGACGACGGGAAGGGCAAAGCTCTGGCGGATGTCCGCGAAGACGTCGAGCGCCTTGGCCAGGCCAAGACCGCGCTTGCCAGAAATCGACGTGCGGTTCGCTTTGTCATAGCTGGCCTTGAACACGAGTCCGATGCCGAGACGGCCACACATCTCCTTGAGCGCGCTCGCCATCTCGCGTGCGTGCTCACGGCTCTCGAGCTGACAGGGACCTGCGAAAACGGCGATGGGGCCGCCATTGTTGAAAGTCACGGCGGCGACAGCGTCACCCCCGACCACTACGTGTGGATTTGGCTTCAAGGCCTTATCTCCCGGTTTGACACCTGATTGATTCTCAACATCGCCTTCCCGAATACACCAAAACTCAAGCTTGGCCGCCGCCCGCCAGGCTCTTGACTTCCACCCCCGTGAAAACCAGCGGCGCCCCACAGGCGGCGCCCGCGACGTGGATGCGAAACTCCAGGGGCAAATCGGCATGCGCGTGCAGGAACGTGACGCTCGCCCGCTCTGTGTGCATGAAGGCCATATCCGAAAATGCGACCTGACCGAGCATGTCGTCGTTGGCGTTGACCACGTCAAACGTGAAGGTCGTATTTCCGGGCTGTGCGTCGGCAGCAGAGGCGATCGCGAACAAAACCCGATATGACCCCGCTGGGAACTTCCGATACGGGCCGAACACGATATGACCATCGGCTCCATCCGGCGTATACGTAATCTTTGCGCCGAAATGCTGGCCAATGTTCGTGCTGAACTGATCCGCGCCGATGCGCCAGGTTCTCCGCTCGGGTTTGCGTTCCATCACGAACGGAAGCAAAGTCTCAAGCGACCGCAAGGCTTTTGAAAAGCCGCCGCTCTTGACCGCTATCGCCACCAACCAAGAACTCGCCGGATGCGTCGAGCCGATCATTGGGCCGTGCTGACGCAAGACAATATGGTCCTGGATGTTCGGAAGTTGTTTGATCAGATCGCTGAGATCGTGACAGGCGAAGCGACGAATTTTGCTTGTTTCGTCGCCCAGCGGAGGATTGCAGTCGGCATTGCGCGTCGACAACAGCAGTGCGCCACCGGGCTTCAGCGCAGACCATGCAGCACTCATGAACAATTTGGGATCGTAGCTGTGCTCCAACGTCTGTGGGGCCACAATCGCGTCATAGGGCGCCGGCGCCGCAGAAAGCCAACCTCCAGCCGATGCTTCGTGATAGCGAACGCGATCATGCGGCCAGGCTTGTTGGGCGAACCGAATGTTACTGTCGCCCTGGTCCACGGCGTCGACCGAAGCAGCCGTCTCCGCCAGCAGCACGCCGCCATACCCGGCGCCGCAATCCAGATGCAACACGCGTGAACCGGCTTGCAACGCTGTCGCCGCGAAAGTGAAGAACGCAAGGCTTGAAACTTCAACTTCGCCGAAGTCGATCGGCAGCCGAGTCGCTGACGCGGGGCATTCGCAGTGCGCCGAAGCGATCGCGGCGCCCTGGAGTTCGGGCAGTTCCCTTCTGATTTCCGAATCGCAATAGTTCCGTCGCGCAAGCGCATCGTATCTTTGCGCGGTGCGCAGATAGGCGCTCGCGGACTCAGGATAGCAGCCGGCGAGTGTGGCCAAGGATCGCCATGCGAGCGGACCCGCCTTCTTTGCTTCGTCAAGCCGGGCATTCAATCTGTCGCGGTCGCCGACCGGCATCAAATGCTCGAATGCCAGGCCATACAGAAGCCGGCTGAGCCGCTCGCGATCGGGCGCGCTAGCGGTTTGCAGCGCCTCAGGCAGTTGGCTGGTATGGTTGATGTCGGTGGTCAGCCCCAGATTTGCGTAATAGGGACGCCCGAGCAGGACCACCGGCTTGCCGATCATCAACGCTTCCAGGCCGACGTTGGACGACAACGCGACGACCAAATCGCAGCGCTGCGCAAGGTCGTGAATACTAACTTCGTGTACAACGAGAACATGCTCCAGCTTCGCCAGCCTCTGCACTGCGTCGCTCGTATCCATCGGATGGGCTTTGACGACGATTCGCCAATCGCGCATTCTTCCGATCACATCTCGGTAGAGATCCCATAGGGTCGCGTATTCGCCGAGGTGGGGGAGCACGTTGGCGTCCCAGGAGAGTTGCGCGGGAAGGAATGCGACCCGGCCGCGGGCGTCGGAGACAAAACGGTCCACACGCTCCAGTTCGGAGGCTGAGCTTTCCTGCTCGTATTTCGAGGCGCGTCGGCGCAGCCACTCGTCGAGGAAATTCGAAATCCTTGCGGATTCCTCGCTCGAAAGTGACTGCGCCATTCGCAGAGGCAGCGTTCGCGCCAGCCGGCTCTTCTTGGGAAAAAAATGCTGGCCGCCCACATCAAGAGCAAGAAACCCTGGGAAAAAAGAGGATTCGAGCAGGAGAACGGGAATCGCGAGCGCGGCGCTTTCCGTCGCAATCGCGCGGCTGATGGGTTCGGCCCCATGTGTGACGATGATCGCATCCGGCGCCAAGGCTCTCAGAATGTTGCGCGCCTTGATCGCGATCCCTCGCAAGCGCTGATAGTAGATCGATTCACCGCCAAGCCGCTCGGCGGTCAGCGGCCAGCTATGCACGGCGTGATCGTGAAGCGCCAGATCGAAAAAGTCCCGGATGGCGCCGCCCGCGGCGATGTACTCTTCCATGGTCAAGCGCGGTGCGGCGGGAAATCCGCCATCGTTCAGTGTGAGAAGTGGGACATGCGCCGATGACAGCGCGGTCAGCGGCAAATGATCCAAAAACCAATAGCAAATCCGCACGCAAGAATGTCCGGCCCCGATAACCGTCGCGGCGGCCGATTGCACCATTGGTTCGACCGAAGATGCGTTGATCGAGAAGATTGCTATTTTCACACTTGAGCTCAGTAGCTGAACTGAAATTGACAAAGACCGGCGATCATCGCTTTACCGCGAAGTCGCAAGTCAAACCTCCGGGCTAGCCGCCTCCCATGAACGCTCTTGCCGCGGAGGCGACGGAAACGCCGTCGGCGTCGAGGCGACGTAACTCCTCCGCCAGCGTTGCGACCGTCCGTTCGATGTCGTCTCGGCTATGCTGCGCGGACAGGAAGAACCGCAGCCGCGCGGATTGCTCGGGAACAGCAGGCGGTATTATGGGAAACGCGTTGATCCCGCGCTTCAACAGCCGCTCGGCCAGCACAACCGTCCGCAACGAATCGCCGACGACGACAGGCGCCACGGCAAAGCCCTGGCTGGAGCCGATGTCGAGACCCGCCGCGTTCGCCCTTTCGCCGAACAGTCGCGAATTGTCTCGGAGGCGCGCGACCAACTCTGGTTCGTCGCGCATCAGGCCGATGGCGACGCGGGCCGCTTCCGTCGCCTGCGGCGTCATGCCGGCGGTGTAAACCATACCCTGCGCGGCGAAGCGCAGGAAATCGATGAGCGCGCGGCGGCCGGCGATATAGCCGCCGCAACTCACCAGTGTCTTGGACAGCGTGCCATACCAGATATCGACTCCGTCCGGGTCGACGCCGAAATGCTCGTGACTGCCGCGCCCTGTCGCGCCCATGACGCCCAGCGCATGGGCTTCGTCCATCATCAGCCAGCAGCCCCAGCGCCGCTTGATCTCGATGAGCCGAGAAAGATCCGGCGCGTCTCCGTCCATCGAGAACAAGCCTTCCGTAACAATCAGCGCCCGGCTGTGCCGGTCGCGCGTCGCCGCAAGCTGGTCTTCCAGCGCCGAAAGGTCGTTATGGCGGAAAAGCCTTCGCGTCGCGCCCGACAATTGCGCTCCGAGAATCAAGCTGTTGTGGCTGAGTTCGTCGAGCAGGATCAGGTCGCGCGGCCCCATCAGCGCCGAGATCGTCGACACCGCGGTCGCGTGGCCGCCGACGAAAGCCAGCGCGCTTTCCGTATCGTAAAGTGCGGCGATCTCCTCTTCCAGCGCCTTGTGGAACGGCCGCTCCCCGGCTGTGACCCGGCTTGCGGAGACGCTGGTACCCCAGCGTCGCGTCGCGTCCGCAACCGCCGCCTCGATTTCCGGCCGTCCGTTCAGTCCCAGATAGTCGTAGGAGGCGAAATTGATCACCTCCCGCCCGGCGATGCGGCTACGCGCGCCGGCCCGCTCCTCATGAAGGCGGTAGAAGGGATTGGAAAGCCCCAGCGCCTCGCCAAACGCGCGTTGGAGATCGAATTCGCGATAAGCCGACAGCGTCTCGAACGAAACATCATAACGCGCTTCCGGCGCCATGCGCGGAGCCGGCGCGCAAGAGGTCCGCATTTTCGCGAGCAGACTGGTCTTCTGACGCTCGTCGAGACGGCGGTCCTGTTCCCAAGTGCTCACGTCAGGCCTCCCGCGTTTCGCGCGCCGGCCGCCATGACCTCGGCGACGGCGCCTGCATGCAAATTCGCGAGGCTCGCGGGGGCGTCGACGTTCTCATCCATGTGCCGCGCCGCCAAGTCGCGCGCCGTCAGGGTTTCGGCGTCGCCGGGTTCGCTCTGGCAGTGCAGCAAAGCGCCGACCCGCGCGCCGAGATCGGCCAGGGTCTTGACCGAGGTGATCGCCACGAGCGGCAGGTCCACGCCCAGTCTTGTTTCAAGATTCATGCGCAATTCCAGCCCCATCAGAGAATCCATGCCGAGGTCGCTCAGCGGGCGGCCCGGGTCGATTTCGTCCGTGGAGACATGGAGAATCTGCGCGATTTCCGCCGCGACGAGCGTGGTGATGAGCGCCTGGGCCTCGGCGGGCGATTTGCCGGCGAGCATCTCGCGCACATCGACCTCCTCGGGCAGATCGTTTTGCGCGGCGCCGAGCAGGCTTGCGAAACTTGGCGAGGCCGCCGTCTTGAGGCGCCGGTTGGCCTTCGTCGGGCGCAAGGCGGCGCAATAGACCACCGGATCCGTGTTGTTGTTGGCCAGCAATTCTTCCAGGCGCGCCAGCGCGTCCGCCGCCGGCATGGCCAGCACGCCGGTCAGCCGCGCCAAATGTTTCACGGTGTCTCCGCTGCGGGTCAAAACGCCGGCGTCGGCGATCGCGCCCCAGCCCACCGCCAGGCCCGGCAGGCCCAGTTTGCGGCGGCGGCGCATCAACCCCTGCAAAAAACCGTTCGCGGCGACATAGGCGCCTTGGCCGGGATTGCCAATGAGGGCTGTCGCGGAGGAATAGACGACGAAATAGTCCAGCGCGGCGCCGCGCGTCGCCGCGTCGAGGCAAAGGGCTCCGTCCACCTTGGGGGAGAGCACGGAAGTCAGTTGCGCCTCGGTCATGTTGGCGATCGCCGAGTCTTCGAGCGTCATTGCGCAATGGATCACGCCCTTAAGCGGCGCGATCACGCCAATGCGCGCGATCAGCGCATTGACCTCGTCGGCGCGCGACACGTCGACCTTGTCCACGACGAATTGCACGCCGCGCGCGCGCAAAGGCTCGACCCTGCGTTCGTGTTCTGGCGACAAGCGCCCTCGGCGAGACGCGACGACGACGGTTTGCGCACCCTTTTCGGCGAGCCACAGGGCCGTCTCGAAACCGAAACCGTCGACGCCGCCGATCACCAGATGCGCGCCGGGCGCTGGCGTGAATTGAGGCTTGGTCTTGCGGCGTATCGTTCCCGCCGTCGGCGGGCGGATCAGGATCTTGCCCACGTGTCCGGCCGATTGCATGAAACGGAAGGCCCGTTCGGCCTCGAGCGCGTCGAAGGTGACGTAGGGCAATGCGGAGAACGCGCCGTCGGCGAAGCGCTTCCCGATTTCGTCCATCATCCTGCCCGCATAGCTGATATCCCTGGCGAGCAATTGGTCGATATCGACACCGAAATAGCCGAGATTCCGCCGGAAGGGGCGCAGATGCAGCGCGGTGTTGGCGACATAGTCGCGCTTGCCAAGTTCGACGAAGCGTCCGAACGGCTTGAGGCATCCGATGCCCGCCCGCATGGCTTCGCCCGAGAGAGAATTGAGCACGACATCGACGCCGCCGATCTCGGCGCGGATTTGATCGGCGAAACGGGTTGAACGGGAATCGTAGACTTTTTCGGCGCCGAAGAACGTCGCCAGGGCGCGCTTGTCTGGCGCGCCAGCCGTGGCCGCGACACGCGCGCCGAGCGCGTTGGCGACCTGCAAAGCCGCCAGACCGACGCCGCCGGCCGCGCCATGGATCAGCACCCATTCCCCGGGCCGCACGCGCGCAAGTTCGAACAGCGCATACCATGCGGTCAGGAAGGCGACTGGAATGGTCGCCGCCGCTTCGGTTGAAAATGCTTCCGGCACGACGACGAACACGTCTTCGGCAGCCACCACGTAATTGGCGAAACTGCGTCGCGCAAAGCCCATCACGCGGTCGCCGACCTTCAGGCGCGCCACGTCCTTGCCGACCCGAACCACGCGTCCCGCGCATTCGAAGCCCATGGACGGGCCCGCGAGACCGCCTTCGAGCACATCATCGCTCAGCAGCCCAAGTGACCACATCACGTCACGGAAATTCAGGCCGGTCGCGGCGACCTCGATTTCCACCTCTCCGGGCCCCGGCTCCTGGCGTTCGCGCGGAGACCAATGCGCGCGCGACAGCGCGCCGAGATGTGCGAACTCCAGTTCGGAATTCTCCGCCGCCGTCTCCGCGCCGGCGGCGCCATGTCTCGGGAGAATCCGAAGCACGCGACGCCCGGCCGCTTCGAAGGCGGTCTGTGTTTCGCCCCGTGGCTCCCGCAGATATTCGGCAAGCCGTTCGGCCGCCGCCGCCGCATCGAACTCCGGCGCGAAGTCGACCGTTTCCAGGGCCAGTTCGGGATATTCGTTGGCGGCGACGCGGGCGAACCCGACGAATGCTTCCGCCCAGTCCGCTTCGGGTCCGCCTTGCGCAAGGCCGCGCGTGAGGACGAGGATGCGCCGTTTCGGTGGCGAGCGCCGCAACAGCGCGGCGAAGCGGTCAATCGCCCCAGTCAGATCGGCGGCCGTTCCGGCCCCTTTTCGCGTCGCCAAAAAAGCCACGACGGGTTCCGCGCTTGCGGGGTCTTCATCATCGACGCCGACACAACCAGCGCCGATCTCGGACAAAGCCGCGGTGAACGCCTGCGTCCAGACATCCTTCGCCGGATCGAAAAGCGCCAACGGCGGAAGCGCCGGCTGGCCTGGCGCAACCGTGGGATTGGCGACGACAACGGCGCCAAGGCCTTCTCCGAGCGCGATCGTTGCGACGTCTTGGCAATCCGCGCGTTTCAACGCGCGCTCGATTTGCGTGGGCCCCGGACTGAGGACGAGCGGGAAATCCGGCGGCGATGAGGGATCGAACCAATTGTCGCTCATGCCCCAGAACAGGTCGAAGGCCGATTCGCGCTCGGGCGCCCATACCGCCAACGCGCCCCTAGCGACGAGGCGACGCGACAAGCCCTTGATGAGTTGCTGATCTTCCGCAACGACAGGCGAAAGCCCCAGCGCCAGCGCGAGGTGAAAAGGGGCCCCTGTCGCGGGCTCGTCGCTGGTCACGAGGTAATCGACATTGGCGCGTGCGCCGAGCTTGGCGGCGGCATGCTGCTGCCGCTTGATGTCCTGGCACGCGATGACGACGACGGCCCTTCCGGCGTCCGTGAGTTCATGCAGCGCGCGCAGAACGCCCGCGTGATTCGGTTCAGCGACCAGGACGCGCAACGGCTCGGGTGCAAGCCGTTGAGCGAGATCCTCGCAAACGTCAGCAAAAAGGCGTAACGCCGGCTGGCAATGCATCGACCTGCGGTCGAATTTCTCGGCGAGATCGCGGCGCGTGGGCGTGACGACTCCATCGCGCAGGAAATCGCCGAGCGTTGCGAGGACAAAGGCGGAAAGAACCAGTTCGAAATTGGCGTCGGGACTTTCGGCGGCCAGAGTCGCAAGGATCTGGCGAGCCGGCGGCAGTTCGCTTTGTTCCGCGAGACGCCAGCGGGTCTCGACTTCGTGTGCGAGGCCGGCGTCGCGCAAGGTGTGCAGGAGCGCGTAAATCAATGGCAGCGCCGCGCGCGCTGTTCGTCCCGCTGCGACGCTGGCTTGCAGATCGAGGACGCCGGGGCCGAAGTGGGCGGAGAGCGCCTCGAACGCCAGAGCGCGACTGAACGCTTCGAGCAGCAGCCAGGCGTCAGGTCGGGTCTGCGCCGCCGCGCGCGCAAGATGATCGGTCAAAACCGCGCGCGCATCGAATACGGCGGGCGGATCGACCGCCAGCAGCTTCTCGCAGAACAGCGCTTCGCGCTCGTCATGATCGGCCAGCGCGACAGACCGGAACAATCCGCCGCGCAGGGTCGCGACGATGGCGCCCTCCGCGTCATAGAGGGCGAGCGACGCAGTCAGCGCGTGTTCCGCGTCCGAATCCTTGACCATGACGGCGCGATGGACTTCGGCATTGTCGCGATACACGCGCAGATCTGTGAAGCGCGTGGGCACATAGGCGGTCTTGCGCCCCCGCTTGCGCTTGATCTGAGGGAAAATGCCGTGGAAGGCCGCGTCGAGCACGGTGGGGTGCAGGGTGTAGGCGCCCGAAAACGAGCCTTCGTCGGGCGCAACGGGCGCGAAGTCCGATTCCACGATCCGCTCGTCGGCGCGACAGCGCGCCACGCGCCGAAAGCTTGGCCCGTAGTCGAGGCCGCCGGCGCTGGCGGCGGCGTAGACTTGCGCGCTCTCCAGTTCTTGCATGCTGACCATGTCGATGCAGGGAAAGGCCGGAGGTTCGGCGCATGACGCGATCCGCCCGCGCGCATGAAGGCTCCATTCATCGGGCCCAAGTCGCTGCCGGCTCCAGATCTCGACAACGTGTTGCGCGCCGTCGTAGCGCGTCGAGATCTCGCGCATCACCTCGCCATCGAATGACATCCATTGGATCAGATCGAAATCCGTGAGGCCGATCGCGCCTTCCGGGAAAATCTCTCGCGCCACCGCCAGGGCCATTTCGGCGAGAGCCGCGCCCGGGAGCACCACTTCGCCGTCGACGCGATGATCGGCAAGGTAAGGCAGCACGGAAGCGTCAAGCAGGTTGCGCCATTCCGGCGTCCCCTGTTGCAGGCGGGAGCCCAGCAGGGGGTGCAGCTTCGGGCGAAGAAACAATCCGAGCGCCTGCGACGTCGCCGCCGCCTTGAAGAGTTTCGGATTGCGGGGCAGGGGAGGAAGACTGACGCGGCCCTTCGGCCGTGCGCCGAACAACAGCTTTTCGTCGCCGACCGCGCCGTGCGCCAGCAGACTCGCGATGCAGGCGGCGATCTGGTCGGTCGCGGCTTCGTTCTCCGCGAGCGAGGGCACGGCGGCCGCTTTCGACTGGCATTCGCGCAAAGTGTCGGAGATTGGCGAAAGCAGGATGGGTTGCGGGCCGATCTCCATGAAGATTGAGGCGCCGGCGCGGGCGGCGTACGCGACGGCGTCGCGAAATCTCACGACGTCCCGAAGGTTGCGCCACCAGTAGTCAGCGTTGAGCGCCTCGCCGCCGAGCACGCCACCGGTTACGGTCGACACGAAGCAGGCGCCCTCGAACTGTTTGGGCCTGATGTCTTTGAGCGCGTCGCGGAGCGGCGCGCGCACGGGCTCCATGAGCGACGAATGGAACGGGTAGTCGATGGCGAGCCTGCGAACGGCGATGCGCGCGCGCCGAGCGCGCGCAACAAGGGCCTCCATTTGCGCATTGTCGCCGGAGACCGTGATAGAGGCGGAGCTGTTGACGGCGGCGACCTCCAATCGGAGATCGAATTCTTCCGAAAATTCGCGCAGACGCGTTTCGTCGCATGCGGCGACCGCCATGCCGCCGAAGCCGCGAAGCGGCTCCTGACATAGGCTGCGCCCGTGCACCAAGCGCGTCGCCGTTTCCAGGTCAAGCGCGCCGCACGCCCATGCCGCCGCGATTTCGCCAACGGAATGCCCTATCACAAAGTCGGGCGAAAAACCGAAATTGCGAAGAGTCGTCGTCACGCCGACCTGGACGGCGAACAGCAAGGGCTGCGAGACGGAGGCGGCGCCAAGCCTTGTCTCCAGTTTGGGATCGTCGAGCGCCGCGACCAGGGACCATCCGGCGAGAGGCGCGAAAATTCGGTCCACCGTCTCGAAACTGGAGCGAAATCCTCGATTCGTCTTGTATGCCGCGCGTCCCATGCCCGGCCACTGGCTGCCGTTGCCGGAGAAGACGAATGCGAGCGATGGCTTCGCCGGCAGGGCGGCGCCATACTTGGCTGCTCCGCGCTCGCCGCGCGCAAAGGACTGCAAGGCGGCGCCGAGCGCGGCTGGCTCCCGGGCGTCCACCGCCAGCCGATGCGGGCGCCGTTCGCGCCGCCAGGCGGTCGCGCCGACGATGTCTGCTAGGTCGGCGTCGCTGCTATCGATTCTGTCAGCATAGTCACCCGCAAGCTTGGTCAGAGCTTCGCGCGACGCTGCGGACAGAAGGAGAAATTGCGCCGGATCGCCCTTTGGTCCGCGTTTGGTTGGCTTCGTCACTGAACCAAGCACGGCATGGGCGTTGGCGCCGCCGAAGCCAAAAGAGGAGACGCCAGCCAGCAGAGGGCCTTCCGCGCTGAACTCAATATTTTCGCGCACGGGCGAAAGGTTGAGCGCGGCGAAGTCGATGTCCGGGTTCAACTCGTCCAGATGCAGCGTTTTGGGCAGGCGCCTGTGCTCGAATGCGAGGATCGTCTTGAGAATGCCGGCGAGGCCGGACGCGGGTTCAAGATGGCCGATGTTTGACTTGACCGAACCGATCGGCAATGGCGTGACACGACCGGCGGCGAGAGCCGAGCCGATCGCGCGCGCCTCGACGGGATCGCCGACCCGCGTGCCCGTGCCATGCGCTTCCACAAAGGAGAGCCGCGCGCAGTCGACGCCGATCCGTCCGTAGAGATCGTCCAGCAGGGCGCGCTGCCCGTCCAGCGACGGGAGAGCGATGCCGGATGTGCGGCCGTCGCAATTGACGCCGGCGCCCAACACTTCGGCGCGCGCGGTCCATCCCATGCGTCGCGCGTGTTCGGGGCTCGCCAGGATCAGCGCGACGCAGCCCTCGGCGCGGGCGTAGCCGTCGGCTTGCGCCGAAAACGGCCGGCAAAGGCCGGTCGGCGACAGCATGGTGGCGCGGGAGAAACCTACGAAGGAAATCGGCGACAACAGAAGATTGACGCCGGCGCACACCGCAAGATCCACGCGGCCGGTTTCGATCGCGGCGACGGCTTCGGAAAATGCGACGAGCGACGACGAGCAGGCGGTGTCGACGACGAAGCTCGGACCCTTGAGATCGAAAATGTAAGAAATGCGATTGGCGAGAATCGACAGCGTGTTGCCGGTCATGAAATGACCGTCAACCGCCGCGAGGTCGGTCGCAAACAGCGCGCCGTAATCCAGGCTCGACGCGCCCACGTAGACGCCGGCATTGGCGCCGGCGATGCTCGACGGCAAGATGCCGGCGTCGTCGAGCGCCTCGGACGCCACGTCCAGCAGCAACCGCTGCTGGGGGTCCATCTGCGTGGCTTCGCGCGGGGAAACGCCATAGACAAGGGGATCGAACGAGAAGACGTCGTCGATATAGCCGCCCTGAAACGAGTAGCTGTAGCCGGGCTCCGCCAGCCTGGGATGCAGGAAGCCTTCTTGAGACCAGCGCCCCGGCGGCGGCGCGCCAACCGCGCAGACCCCGCTGTCGAGCATCCGCCAGTACGCATTCACGTCGCGGGCGCCGGGCAGTCGGCAAGCACACCCGATCACGACCGGCTTAATACTCATTGCGCCTTGCCAAAATAGAAGACATATTTTTCCTTGTTAATACGCTGAGCGTGTTGACGATAATGAAATAATTCTGTGAGCTTGATAGTACAGATTGTCAAAAAGCGTGAACTTGTTTATAATAGCAAGCATGGAGCGAAAACCTTCTTTGGTTCGACTATGGCATCCTTGCGGGCTGTCGCACACGCTCAAGATTGAAATTTTTTCTATAGCGATGCACGGCAGAGTGGTAAAGAGCATTATGTGGCGGTGCGCGATCTTTAAAGCAATTCGCGCGCTTTCTTGATGGTAGCAATCAGAAAGAGAATGAGAAAAATGAGGGCGGCGAGGCCTACGGGCGCGTCGTACAGGGAGACGGCATGCCCGCCGAGGTTGAGACTCTGCGCGCCTGCGATGAACATGATGGTGTTCAGCGCAACCAAAAGGAGGCGCAATTCCGTGGGGCCGGCCGACAGGAACGTAAGTTTGAACTCGTCCGTAACGTAAGCTGAAATGAACACATGAATCCCGAGCAAGTAATAGCCGATCAGCGCCAGCAAGGCGACGGGAAGACTGACGAACGAGGACAATCCCAGTCCCGCCATAAGCACGAGATTGGAAAGCGCATCGACTGAGTGGTCGATGAAATAGCCGTATTTCGGCCGTTCGATCTTGCGGTGCCGCGCCAGCGAGCCATCGAGCGAATCGCCGAACCAGTATACGACCAAGCCAAGACTCGCGCCGAACAGCCAGGCCGGATCGAATCGCGCCGCGACATAGCTGGCGAAGGACAGCAGGGCGCCAACAAAACTCAGGGCCGTCAGCCCGTCGGGGGTCACCCATGCCGGCAGGCGTGAACAAAGGTAGTTCAACAGGCGTCGTTCGGATCGCGCGAGCAGATTCGTCTGAATTCGGTTGGGAACGCGGGCTGTCGGCGTGCTGGTCAATGACGTTTCCAATTCCATTCTGCGCCGGATCTGGCGCAAACTGAACGAACACGCGAGGCGCGGCCCTGTTGAGTTCGGGGCGACGTTGAGCTTAACTGTTCGTCATACAACCCTTACGCGAGATTCTGGCCCTGAGAAAGATGCCTTCCGCCCGCAGCATTGCGATCACCGGCGCTTCCGGCGGCCTCGGCCGCGCCCTTGCCTTGAGCTATGCGGCCCCGGGCGTCACGCTGCATCTGCTTGGCCGGAGCGAAACGCGGCTCGTCGAGACGGCCGCCCTGGCTCGCCAACGGGGCGCGGAGACGCGAACCGCTGCATTGGATGTGCGCGACAGCAGCGCCATGGCCGCTTTTCTGAGGGAGGGCGACGCGAGGGCCGCGATCGACTGTCTGATCGGCAATGCGGGGGTGACCTGGGGTTCGAGGCCGGACGGCGAGCTTGAGGATTTTGCCGGCATTCGCGGAGTCATGGAGATCAACTTCGGCGGCGCGCTGAACAGTTTCCTTCCGCTCATCGATTCGATGCTGCGCCGAGGCCGTGGCCAGATCGGTTTGGTGAGTTCGATCGCGGCCTTCGCGCCACAGGCGGACTGCGCCGGCTACGCCGCCAGCAAGGCCGCGCTGCTGGCGCTGGCATTGTCGCTACGCGCCGCGCTTAGTCCTCACGGCTTGCGCGTCAACGCGATTTGCCCAGGCTTCGTCGATACGCCGATGGCCGCCCGCTATATTGGATGGAAGCCGTCAATGGTCAGCGCGGAATACGCCGCGCAATTGATCCAACGCGGGCTTGCGCGCGACAAGGCGATCATCGCCTTCCCCCGGGGGCTCTATCTGGCGGCGCGTCTTCAGCAAATTCTGCCGGAGTCGCTTCGGCGAGTCGGAATGGACCGTTTCCGTTTTCATGTTCGACCCGAGACCGAATGAAGAAAATCGCCCTGCTGACCAGCCCTTCGTTCGCATCGGCCGAAGCGATCTGGCGGATCGTTGACGCTCATGCGAATCATATTGCCGTCATCGGATTATCGGACCCTTTGCGGGACCCACTCGGTGCTGGCGGCCGACGGACGAGGAAAATACTTCTAAAATCTCATTTTCTGCTGGCGCCCTATCTCCTGATCAATTTCGTGCTGCCGCGCATCGGCGCCCTTGCGCGCAGAATTTTGAAGTCTCGGAGATCGCTGCGCGCCCTTTGTTGCGCCAAGGGCCTGCCGCTGCTAGGCATTGACAACGTAAATGCGCCCGACCTGATCGCTCGACTGCAAAGTTTCGGCGTTGATGCGGTGCTGCTGTGCCATTTCGATCAAATCGTCGACGAGCATTTTCTTGCTGCATTCCCGGAGGGTGTGGTTAATGTCCATCCTTCGCTGCTGCCTCTGTATCGGGGCGCATGTCCGACCCTGCACGCCTTGACGGCCGATCAACCGAGATTCGGCGTGACGCTGCACGAAGTGGTGCCGGAAATCGACTGTGGCCCTATTCTTGCTCAAGAGGCGTTGGATTTGCCGAATGACACGAGCGCGGCTGAAGCGGCGCGAAGGTTGCACCTCGCCGCAGTACCGCTCGTTGCGAGTTGGATGAACGATGAATGCGGCCGTGCACGCTCTCAAGACGGCGCGATTTATTGCTATTGGCCCGATGCGGGAATGATCAAGGCAATGCATGCCAAGGGGCGTCGGGCTGTCTGCTGCGCAGACATTCTCGCGGCCATGCGCGCGCCGCTCTGAACTGAACCACAATGGCGTTGATCAAAGGTGTCTGGCGAGGTGCGCGCCTTGAAAGCCGCGTCATGGTTTCTGCGCTTCGACATGTCTGATCTCCTCGTTCGTGGAGACCAGCAGACATCAGATCGTAGCTTCCGTCAGCGTCCGATTTCCGGGGAGTAGCATCAATGATGCGAGCGGATGTGATATTCCAAGCGTGCGCCGCTGATTTCCGAAAATCGCTTACCGCATGCTTACCGGAATGAAAAAACCCGGCTCAATGGCCGGGCTTTTCTCAAGCTAAGATAGCTGAATTTGAATGGCGCGCCCGAAAGGATTCGAACCTCTGACCCCCAGATTCGTAGTCTGGTGCTCTATCCAGCTGAGCTACGGGCGCATGTCGTGGCGTTCATTGCCGCCGCGACTGAGGCGGTGTCTAACCGCTCCGAACCGGCTTGGCAAGTCTGCTTTCACGATTTTTTCGCAGTCGCGTTTCCCTCACTCCCCGCGTTGACTTTACGCGGACCTTGCCCCTATAAGGCCGCTCGCGATTTCGGCTTCGCGCCGACGTCGATGGGCGTTTGCGTCCTGATCAGGGCAATCCGATCCAGGACCAGACGGGAACCGGCGAATGCGCGAAATTTTTGGACACACGGCGCGGGCCAAAATCCCGGCGCTGATAAAACCGGAGCAGACCCGTGAAGCGGACTTATCAACCCTCGAAACTCGTGCGCAAGCGCCGTCATGGTTTTCGCGCCCGCATGGCCACCGTCGGTGGCCGCAAGGTGCTGAACGCGCGCCGCGCTCGCGGCCGCAAGCGTCTCTCCGCCTGATCTCGCGGCGCGGTTTCGCGCCATGCCCCGTCCTGGCGACGGCGAATCGTCCTCTCGCCGCCCTTCGGCGCTAGCCGAAGGCGCGGCGTTGGCGTGTCCGGAACGCTTGAAAAAGCGCGCCGAATTCCTCGCCGCCGCCAAGGGGCGCCGCCAGCATCAACGCTGTTTCACGATGCAGGCGCGCAGGCGCAGCGAAGCGCAGGGCGATGCGCCGCGCTTCGGATTCACTGTCACGAAAAAGACAGGCAATTCCGTCATACGCAACCGCATTCGTCGGCGCTTTCGCGAGATCGTGCGTCTCCATGCCGCTGGGGACGCCAGGCCGGGCATGGACTATGTTCTGGTCGGCCGCATCGACGCGCTGACCGCCGGCTTTGACGACCTGCGCCGCGAATTCTTAAGCGCCCTGCACAAAATCCATTCCGCCGAACGCAAGCCAGACCGCTGAACATGCAGAACGATCAAAAAAATCTCATCCTCGCCATGGCGCTGTCGCTGATGGTGATCGTCGGCTGGAACTATTTCTTTGCCCAGCCGAAGGTGCAGCAGGCGCGACAGACCACGAGCCAGCTCGAACAGTTGGGCGGCAAGCCGGCCAACCCCGCCGCGCCCCAGCCCGATCTGGCCGCTCTCGCGCCGCAACTCCCCCCGGCTGTGAGCCGCGCCGAAGCGCTGGCGGGCAGCCCGCGCATCGTCATCGACACCAAGAATCTGTCCGGCTCGATGGCGCTGAAAGGCGCGCGGCTCGACGACCTGTCGCTGAAGGCGTACCGCGAGACGATCGACCCGAACAGCCCCAACATCGTGCTGCTGTCGCCCTCGGGCGTTCAGGACGGCTATTTCATCGACCTCAATTATGTTGCGCCGCAAGGCGTCACGCTCGACCTGCCCAAGGCGGACACCGTCTGGAAGGCCGACGGCCAGCGTCTGACCGAAACCACGCCGGTGACGCTGACCTTCGACAATGGCAAGGGCCTCGTCATCAAGCGCAAGATTTCGGTCGACGAGGACTATATGTTCACCGTCGCCGATACGGTCGAGAACAAGGGCAAGGAGGCGGTGAACTTCTTCGCCAACGCCACCACCACCCGACAGGGCGAGCCCGTGTCATCGGGCTATGCGGTGCTGCACGAAGGGTTTATCGGCGTGATCGGCGCGGACCAGTCGTCGACCGAGATGACCTACGCCCAGATCGCCAAGGAGCCCAACAAGGCCAAGGTGCTGCCGGTCGACTCCTATGCGCTGGGCGGATGGCTCGGCTTTACCGACAAATATTGGGCGACGGCGATCGTTCCCGACCCGACGCAGGGCTACAAGGGCTGGTTCCGCCAATTCCCGGGCGTTAAACCGCAGTACCAGGTTGACGCATTTGGCGAACAGCGCACGCTCGCGCCCGGCCAGACCGCGACGGTTTCGACCCGCGTCTTCGCCGGCGCCAAAGAGAGCAGGGTTCTGTCCTACTATCAGAACGTGCAGGGCGTCAGCAAATTCGACATGCTGATCGACTGGGGCTGGTTCCATTTCATCACCCGCCCGATGTTCTGGCTGCTCGAAACCCTGTTCGCGCTGGTCGGCAATTTCGGCGTCGCCATCCTGCTGATCACGCTGATCGTGAAAATCCTGTTCTTCCCGCTGGCGAACAAATCCTACGCCTCCATGGCCAAGATGAAGATCATCCAGCCGAAGATGAAGGAGATTCAGGAGAAATACGCCGACGACAAGCAGAAGCAGCAGCAGGAGATGATGAATCTCTACCGCACCGAAAAGGTCAATCCGGTCGCGGGTTGCCTGCCGGTGCTGCTGCAAATTCCGGTGTTCTTCTCGCTGTATAAAGTTCTGTTCGTCGCCATCGAAATGCGGCATGCGCCGTTCTTCGGCTGGATTCGCGATCTGTCGGCGCCCGATCCGACCAATGTGTTCAACCTGTTCGGACTGGTCCCGTGGGATCCCACCACGGTTCCCGCGATCGGCCACCTGCTCCATCTCGGCATCTGGCCGCTGATCATGGGCGTGTCGATGTGGGTTCAGATGAAGATGAACCCGGAGCCCACGGACCCCGTCCAGAAGACGATGTTCGCGTGGATGCCGGTGATCTTCACCTTCATGCTCGGCTCGTTCCCGGCGGGTCTGGTGATCTACTGGACCTGGAACAACGTCTTGTCCGTGGCGCAGCAGGGCCTGATCATGAAGCGCTCCGGCGCCAAGATCGAACTGTTCGACAATATTGCGGGCAAGAAGAAATAGCTCGCGTCATGCCCGGGCTTGTCCCGGGCATCCGAGATGAGACTACAATTCTGCAATGGTTCGCATTGCGGCGCCGCGTGGATGGCCGGGACAAGCCCGGCCATGACGACCTGAAAGTCGATCTCAATCGGGATGTTCGCGTGATTGTAGAATCGAACCTACAGCCCAACACCTGAAAGCCGAATGACCGATTCCGATTCCCCCGACTTCGCCGACATCGGCCGCTGGCTGTTTGCGCAAAATTGCGAATTCGTCTGGGCGGCGGATAAAATCGACGGACTGCCGCCGATGGGGCCGCTGGAGATCGCTTTCGCCGGACGCTCCAATGTCGGCAAGTCGTCCCTTCTTAACGCCCTGACCACGCGGAAAACCTTGGCGCGCACCTCGCACACGCCGGGGCGCACCCAGCAGCTCAATTTCTTTGATCTCGGCCCTGACGCCGCCGCGCCGTTGCTGCGGCTGGTGGACATGCCCGGTTATGGCTATGCGGCGGTCTCCAAGGAAAAGATCGCCAACTGGACCCGCCTGATGAAGGAGTTTTTGCGCGGGCGCGCGACCCTTTCGCGCGTGTTCGTGCTGATCGACGGGCGTCACGGCGTCAAGGACGTCGATCACGACATGCTGACCTCGCTCGATCAGGCGGCGCTGTCCTATCAGGTCGTGCTCACCAAGCGCGACGAAGTGAAAAAATCCCTGGTCGAAAAGACGATCGAAGATGCCCGCGCCGCGCTTCGAAAACATCCCGCCGCGCATCCGGACGTCATCTTCCTGTCATCGCATTCGGGCGATGGGGTAAGCGATTTGCGCGCGGCCATCGTGCGCCTCGTGTCCGAGCGCGACAGCGCGACATTTGGCCGCTTGCGCGCTTGAGAGCGGTGGCGGACTCACGCTAAAAGGCCATCGCAACCAACAAAGGCGGCGCCATGACCGATCTCCCGACCTCGCAGCCCCTCGACACCGCCGAAGCGGTGAATCAGGCCAGGATCCTGATGCAGGCCCTGCCGCACATGCTGCGCTACGACGAAGCGGTGGTGGTGGTGAAATATGGCGGCCACGCCATGGGCGACGAGGAGACCGCGCGCAATTTCGCCCGCGACATGGTTCTCCTGGAGCAATCCGGCGTCAATCCGGTGGTGGTGCATGGCGGCGGCCCGCAGATCGGCGTCATGCTGAAAAAGCTCGGCATCAAGTCCGAATTCGCCGACGGCTTGCGCATCACCGACAAGGCGACCGTCGAAGTCGTCGAAATGGTGCTCGCCGGCTCCATCAACAAGCAGATCGTCGGCTACATCAACAATGAGGGCGGCCACGCCATCGGCCTGTGCGGCAAGGACGGCAAGCTCGTCACCGCGAAAAAAGTCGAGCGGGCCGCGCAGGACGGCAAGCCCGCCGTGGACTACGGGTTTGTCGGCGAGCCGGACAAGGTCGATTCGACCGTGCTCGAACAGGTGTTGGGCCGCGAACTGATCCCGGTGCTGGCGCCGATCGCGCTGGGATCTGAGGGCGAGACTTACAATGTCAATGCCGACACGTTCGCCGGCGCCATCGCCGGCGCCGTGGACGCCAAGCGCCTGCTGCTGCTCACCGACGTGCCCGGCGTGCTCGACAAGAACAAGCAGCTGATCAAGCGGCTGAAGATTGGCGACATTCCCGCCTTGATCGCCGACGGCACCATCACCGGCGGCATGATTCCCAAGGTCGAGACCTGCATCTACGCCATCGAGCAGGGGGTGGAAGGCGTCGTCATTCTCGACGGCAAGATTCCCCACGCCGTCCTGATCGAGCTTTTTACCGATCACG
Organism: Rhodoblastus acidophilus; assembly: GCF_009720655.1. Classification (GTDB taxonomy): domain Bacteria; phylum Pseudomonadota; class Alphaproteobacteria; order Rhizobiales; family Beijerinckiaceae; genus Rhodoblastus; species Rhodoblastus acidophilus_A. Next base: position 189,564 of record NZ_WNKS01000001.1, read on the forward strand.
GCGCCGGCACGCTGATCACGCGGTGACGCGAACGCTCGCACAATCGTCATGCGGCGCCCATATGGGAATCGCATGACTCTTTCTGTTCCGATCAAGCGCGCGTTGAGCGCTTTCGCCCAGGTCGATACCTGGGTTTTCGATCTCGACAACACGCTCTATCCGCCGCACAGCGACCTCTGGCCGAAAATCGACGCGCGCATCACCGCCTATATGGCGGCCATGCTCGGGTTGGACGGCATTTCGGCCCGGGCCCTGCAAAAACATTATTATCGGGTGTTTGGCACGACGCTCGCCGGGTTGATCCATGAATATCAGGTCGATCCGTCAGAGTTTTTGCATTTTGTCCATGACATCGACCGGACGTCTCTTGATCCCAATCCAGCGCTGGCGGCGGCCATCGAGGCGCTGCCGGGACGAAAGCTGATTTTGACCAACGGCTCTCACGCCCATGCGCTGGCGACGGCGAAGCAGTTGGGGATTGATGCGCTGTTCGAGGATTGTTTTGCGATTGAGCACGGCGATTTTTTGCCGAAACCGCACTTGCAGACGTACCAGCGGTTTTTCGAGCGGCACGCGGTCGATCCGGCGCGCGCGGCCATGTTCGAGGACATTGTTCATAATCTGGAAGCGCCGCACGCCTCGGGCATGCTGACCGTGCTGGTGAAGCCGAAGGACGGGGCTGAGGATTTTCGCGAGGCCTGGGAGAAGGGCGATCTTGTGCCGCCCCATGTGGATTTTGTTACGGATGATCTCACGATCTTCTTGGCGGAACTGCAGCTCTGATTTTTATGGCTCGTAGCGCGTGAATTTGAAGTCCACCCACTTGTCACGGTCCGGCGTCGTCCAGCCGGCTGTGCCGTCGTAGAATGGGAAGCGCATCAAAAAGTTGCGGCTGCGATCGAAGATCAGCAGGACATCGCGCGAGCGCGACAGTTCGATGAAGCGATTGTGCTCGCCGCTGCGGTTTTCGGGCATCTCGATCCACTGGTCGCCGCGCCGTTCGATCCAGCCGTCTTCCCACAAAAAGCGTTCGGCGAAACAGGGGCTCGAAGCGAGTACGGCCGCAAGGGCGGAAAGCGCGATTTTCTTCATCAGATCCTCAGGTTGGGCTTGAGTCATAAAAAAAGGGCGCGGTCTTGGGCTTGTCAATGGGGGGACGAGAAGGGCTTCAACCTTGACATCCCCGCCCCAAACCCCGAAACGAAAACCATAAACCTGACGGGGGAACCCCATGCCGCATGCGCTCGAGACCATTATCGAAGCCGCTTTCGAAGATCGCCTCAACATCAACGCCGAAACCGGCGGCGACATCCGCCATGCCGTCGAGTCGGCGCTGCATCTGCTCGATTCCGGCAAAGTGCGCGTCGCCGAGAAAATCCCCGGCGCCTCCGGCAAGGACGCCTGGAAGGTCAACCAGTGGCTCAAAAAAGCCGTGCTGCTGTCCTTCCGCCTGCACGACATGAAGGTGATCCCCGGCGGTCCCGAAGGCGCCACCTGGTACGACAAGGTGCCGTCCAAATTCGAGGGCTGGGGTTCGAAGGACCACAAGCAGGCCGGCTTCCGCTCCGTGCCCGGCTGCATCGTGCGCCGCTCCGCCTATATCGCCCCCGGCGTCGTCCTGATGCCCTCCTTCGTCAATCTCGGCGCTTTTGTTGACACCGGCACCATGGTCGACACCTGGGCGACCGTCGGCTCCTGCGCCCAGATCGGCAAGAATGTGCATCTCTCCGGCGGCGTCGGCATCGGCGGCGTGCTGGAGCCGTTGCAGGCGGGTCCGACCATCATTGAGGACAATTGTTTTATCGGCGCGCGCTCGGAAGTCGTCGAGGGCGTTGTCGTCGGCGAAGGCTCGGTGCTAGCGATGGGGGTTTTCATCGGCGCCTCGACCAAGATCGTCAACCGCTCCACCGGCGAGGTCCATGTCGGCTATGTGCCGCCCTATTCCGTGGTCGTGTCGGGCAACCTGCCCGGTAAAATCATGCCCTATGGCGAGCCGGGGCCGTCCACCTATTGCGCGGTGATCGTGAAGACGGTGGACGCCCAGACGCGCTCGAAAACCGCGATCAACGAGCTTTTGCGCGACTGAGGCGAGGCGTGGACCGCCCTCGTGCTTCGAGACGGCGGCTGCGCCGCCTCCTCAGCATGAGGGCTAATGGGATGTGACATGCAGGAGTTGAGCCCCGGCGTCGCGCTGGCGCGCGATCTGATTAAAAAAGCCTCGGTGACCCCCGCCGACGCCGGCGCGCTCGATGTGTTGCAGCACAGGCTGGAAGCGGCGGGTTTCGTCTGCCGTCGCCTGCCGTTCTCGGAGCCTGATACCCCCGACATCGACAATCTTTACGCACGCATTGGGACCGGGGCGCCGTATCTGCTGTTCGCCGGCCACACCGACGTCGTCCCGCCGGGCGATGTTCGAAAATGGCGGGCCGATCCCTTCGCCGGCGAGATTTTGGATGGCGAGCTTTTCGGGCGCGGCGCCGCCGACATGAAGGGCGGCATCGCCGCCTTCGCCGCCGCCGCTCTGGCTTATCTGGCGGAATATCCCCTGCGCGGTTCGATTGGCTTTTTGATCACCGGCGACGAGGAAGGGCCGGCGATCAACGGCACCGTCAAAATGCTGGCGTGGATGGCGGAGCAGGGCGAAAGTTTTGACCATTGCATCGTCGGCGAGCCCACCAATCCCAATGAACTCGGCGACATGATCAAGGTGGGCCGGCGCGGCTCGCTCAACGGCCGCCTGCGGGTGATCGGCCAGCAGGGCCATGTCGCCTATCCGCAGCGCGCCGACAATCCCGTCGGCCATGTGCTCGCCCTGTGCGCGGCGCTGAAGGCGACGCCGCTCGATGAGGGGACCGCGTGGTTCGACGCGTCAAATCTCGAAATCACCTCCATCGACATCGGCAACGAGGCGACCAACGTGATCCCCGGCGAAGCGCTGGTTCGCTTCAATGTGCGGTTTAATGACGCATGGTCGCCCGAGACGTTGAAAGCCGAGATTTTGCGGCGGCTGGAGAGCGCGCGGGCTGCGGAAAAATTCGTGTTGGAGTTCGACCCGTGCAATGCGGTGTCGTTCGTCACCGAGCCCGACGAGTTTACCGCGCTGGTGGCCTCGGCGATTGAGGCGGAGACGGGCCGGCGTCCCGAATATTCGACCTCGGGCGGCACGTCGGACGCGCGCTTCATCGCGCAACACGGCAAAGTGCTGGAGTTCGGGCTGGTCGGCAAAACCATGCACCAGATCGACGAGCGCGTTCCGGTCGCGGATATTGATGCGCTGACACGGATTTATGGGCGGGTGCTGCGGGATTATTTCCGCTGACGCTTGGGGCCCTCATGGTGAGGAGGCCGCTGGAGGGCGGCCGCCTCGAACCATGTTCCAGCTGTTGAGGCGCTTGGGCCTGCGACTCCCTCGCCCTTCGAGACGGCGCTTCGCGCCTCCTCAGGGTGAGGGGATTGAAGCAGCCGAGCTTAGTGCGCGCGGCTGATGCAGAAATCCACGACGTCGAGCAGCGCCTGTTTCCACGCCGAATCGGGGAAAATGCCCATGGCGTCGCGCGCCATCGCGCCGTAGTGGCGGGCGCGCTCGATCGTGTCTTCGAGCGCGCGGTGCTTGGTCATCAGCCCCTGCGCCTTTTCCAGGTCGCCGTCGCCGATCTCGCCCTTTTCCAGCGTCCTTTGCCAAAAGGCGCGCTCGGCCTCGTTGCCGCGCCGGAAGGTCAGGACCACCGGCAGGGTGATCTTTCCTTCGCGGAAATCGTCGCCAACATTCTTGCCGAGTTTCGCGGCGGTGCCGCCATAATCCAGCGCATCGTCGATCAACTGGAAGGCGATGCCGAGATTCATGCCATAGGCGCGGCAGGCGGCGATTTCCGCCTTCGGCCGCAGGGCGACGGTGGGGCCGACTTCCGCGGCCGCCGCGAACAGTTCCGCCGTCTTGCCGCGGATGACCGCGAGATAAGCGTCCTCGGTGGTCGCCGTGTCCTTGGCGGCGGCGAGCTGCATCACCTCGCCTTCCGCGATCACGGTGGCGGCGACCGACAGAACTTCGAGACAGGGCAGGGAGCCCACTTCCACCATCATGCGGAAGGCCTGGCCGAGCAAAAAGTCGCCGACGAGCACGCTGGCTTCGTTGCCCCACAGTTTGCGGGCGGCGGCCTTGCCTCTGCGCAGGTCGCTTTCGTCCACGACATCGTCGTGGAGCAGGGTGGCGGTATGCATGAATTCGACGGCGGCGGCCAGTTTGAAGTGGCCTTCGCCCTGGTAGCCGCACATGCCGGCGGTCGCCAGCGTCAGCATGGGGCGCAGGCGCTTGCCGCCGGAGGAAATGAGGTGAGTGGCGACCTCGGGAATCATCGTCACATCGGAGCCGGTCCGGGCGAGGATGGTCTGATTGACCCGGTTCATGTCGGCGGCGACGAGGCCGACAAGAGCTTCCATGCCAGGATCGGCGGATTTTTCATCGAAGGAAACGACAACACCCAAGAGAGAACCCCCTGCGGCCCGAAGCCTTTGCCCCGCCGCCAAGCTTTTATCGCCGCCGACCATAGGTCGTTAATGTGGCGGGAGCAAGCCGCAGGGGATTCGACTTACCCACGTCCGCCCCGCTAGGATCGCCGCCCATGGCAGAAAATTTTGCTCCAGACCTCCTGCTCGACGGGCGCCTAAAACTGTTTCAGCGGACGGGGCATCGCGCCGGGACGGATGCGGTGCTGCTCGCCGCCGCAGCGCCGGCGCTGCCGTCCGGCCTGATCGTCGACGCGGGCGCGGGGGCGGGGACGGTGGGTCTGTTGCTGGCGCAGATCAACCCGGACGCGCGCGTCGTTTTGCTGGAGAAGAACCCGGTCGCCGCCGAGGACGCCCGCCGCAACATTGAAGCCAATTTTTTGGCGGGGCGGGCGCGTCTGGTCGAGGCGGACCTGTTCGACAAGGCGGCGCGGAAGGCGGAGGGTTTGGTTGAGGCCGCCGACCTCGTCGTCACCAATCCGCCCTTTATGGAGGCGCGCGCGGCGCGGGTGTCGCCCGACGCCGACCGGGCCATGGCGCATGTTCTGGGGGAGGGGGGGCTGGGCCTGTGGCTAAAAGCCGCGCTCGCCCTGCTGCGTCCCGGCGGGTTTTTCGTGTTGATCCATCGCGCCGACGCGCTGGGCGACATTTTGGCCGGGCTTGCGGGGCGGCTCGGCGGTCTCGAAATTTTTCCGATTTTTCCGCGCGCCGATCGCGCGGCGATAAGGGTCTTGGTGCGCGGGCGCAAAGGGTCGAAGGCGCCGCTGGCCTTGCTGCCGGGGCTCGTCCTGCACGGCGCGGATGGCGCGTTCACGCCCGCGGCGGAGGCGGTTCACCGCGGGCGAAAACTGTTCGATCAATAGCAGGTGCGCGCGGTGCGCCAGCGCAAGCCGTGAACACCGCCTGAATGGCGTCCGCCGTCGTGCGCCGCGCGCGGGAAAATTCGCCAAAAAACGGCTTTCCCTTTGCAATCCGCGCCTCTAGTTTGCGCGCGCCGCCGCACAAATAGGGAAACGATGACTCAAAACCCTTCCGCCCTCGACCCAAAGAAGAGTTTTCAGGGCCTCATCCTCACGCTGCAAACGTTTTGGGCGCGGCAGGGCGCCGTTGTGCTGCAGCCCTATGATATGGAGGTCGGCGCCGGCACCTTCCATCCGGCGACCACGCTGCGCTCGCTGGGGAAAAAACCTTGGAAGGCCGCCTATGTGCAGCCCTCGCGCCGTCCCAAGGACGGGCGCTACGGCGAAAACCCCAACCGGTTGCAGCACTACTATCAATTCCAGGTGATTTTAAAGCCGAGCCCGGACAATTTGCAGGATCTCTATCTGCAATCCTTGGCGGCGATTGGCGTCGATTCCGCGCTGCATGACATCCGCTTCGTCGAGGACGATTGGGAGAGCCCGACGCTCGGCGCCTGGGGGCTGGGCTGGGAATGCTGGTGCGACGGCATGGAAGTGTCGCAGTTCACTTATTTCCAGCAGGTCGCGGGCGTGGAATGCTCTCCGGTGTCGGGCGAACTCACCTATGGGCTTGAACGCCTCGCCATGTACGTGCAGGGGGTCGAGAACGTTTACGACCTCAACTTCAATGGCTTGGAGGGCGACGCGCGCATCTCCTATGGCGATGTTTTTTTGCAGGCCGAACAGGAATATTCGCGGCACAATTTCGAGGCCGCCGACGTGAAAAAACTGTTTGGCGATTTCGACCGCGCCGAGGCCGAGTGCAAGGCGCTGCTGGCGTTCGGCGAGCGCGGCGACGAAAAACACCTGATGGTGCTGCCGGCCTATGACCAGTGCGTCAAGGCGAGCCACGCCTTCAACCTCCTCGACGCGCGCGGCGTGATCTCCGTCACCGAGCGCCAGTCTTACATTCTGCGCGTGCGCGAACTGGCCAAGGCCTGCGGCGCGGCGTGGATGAAGACGGATGGCGCGGGTTTGAACGGTTAAGGATTCGAAATGTCCGATCTTCTGCTTGAACTCTTTTCCGAGGAAATCCCCGCGCGCATGCAGGCGCAGGCGGCGGCGGATTTGAAAAAACTCGTCACCGACGCTTTGGTCGAGCGCGGGCTTTTGTACGAGGCGGCGACGAGTTTCGCGACGCCGCGCCGCCTGACCCTGCATATCGTCGGCCTGCCGCCGAGCCAGCCCGACCAGCGCGAGGAGAAGAAGGGCCCGCGCGTCGGCGCCCCCGAGGCGGCGGTCGCCGGCTTTTTGAAAAGCGCGGGGTTTTCTTCGCTGGACGAGGCCCGCATCGACACGGACAAGAAGGGCGGGCAGTTTTACGTTGCCGTCATCGAGAAGAAGGGCGCGCCCACGCTCGACGTGTTGGCCGAGATTTTGCCGGCGGTGGTGAAAAATTTTCCGTGGCCGAAGAGCATGCGCTGGGGCGCGGCGTCGGCTGAGGTCAATCCGCTGCGCTGGGTGCGTCCGCTGCACGCCATCGTCGCTACGTTTGGGCCGGAGACCGAAGAGCCGGATATCGTTCCGTTCGAGGTCGGCGGCATCAAGGCTGGCAATGTCACTTATGGTCATCGCTTCATGGCGCCGGCGGCCATACAAGTGCGGCGGTTCGACGATTACGTCTCGAAACTCTATGACGCCAAGGTTGTGCTCGATCCGGCGCGGCGGCGTGATATTATTTTGCACGACTGCAAGGATTTGGCTTTTGCTCAAGGGCTTGAGCTGGTCGAGGACGAGGGTTTGTTGCACGAGGTCGCCGGGCTCGTGGAATGGCCGGTGGTGTTGATGGGCGAGTTCGACGCCGGGTTTTTGGATATTCCCGGCGAGGTGATCCGCGCCACCATCCGCGCCAATCAAAAATGTTTTGTGCTGCGCGATCCCGCGACCGGCGGGCTGGCGAATAAATTTTTGTTGGTGTCGAACGTTTTGGCGACTGATGGCGGCAAGGCCATCGCCGCCGGCAATGGACGCGTGGTGCGGGCGCGTCTGTCGGACGCGCTGTATTTCTGGCAGACGGATCAGGGTCCGCTGCCGGATTTTTCCGCGTCGGGGAAACCGCCTTTGGACCAACGCCTGGAAAAACTGCGGGCGCTGAACATCGTGTTCCACGCCAAGCTGGGCACGCAGGGCGAGCGCATCGACCGCATCATCGCGCTGGCGCGGGAATTGGCGCCGAAGGTTGGCGCTGATCCGGACAAGGCGGCGCGCGCGGCGGAACTGGCCAAGGCCGATCTGGTGACGGAAGTCGTCGGCGAGTTCCCGGAAACGCAAGGCCTGATGGGCCGGCGTTACGCCGAATTGCAGGGCGAGGATGCCGAGGTCGCGGCGGCGATCGAGGAGCATTACAAGCCGCAGGGGCCGACGGATCGCATCCCGAATGCGCCGGTGAGTGTGGCGGTGGCGCTGGCGGACAAGCTGGACACGCTGGTTGGGTTCTGGGCGATTGATGAGAAGCCGACCGGGAGCAAGGACCCGTTTGCGTTGCGGCGCGCGGCGTTGGGGGTGATCCGGCTGATTCTAGAAAACAGGCTGCGTTTTGCACTCAGAGGAACCATTCTTGCGACGCACCATCTTGTCGAAAACCAGTTTGCGGAACTCAACACGCAAAGAGAGGAGGCCGGGCAACGTGTGGAGTCGTTCGTTAGCCCAGTTCGAATTGCAGATGACCTTCTCTCGTTTTTTGCCGACCGCCTCAAAATTGATCTCCGCGACCGCGGCGCCCGCCATGACCTTCTCGACGCCGTGTTCGCCCTGGGCGAGGACGATCTCGTGTTGATCGTTCGGCGGATTGAGGCGCTCGACGCCTTCTTGAAAACCGAGGACGGGACGAGCCTTTTGGCCGGCTACAAGCGCGCCGCCAATATTTTGAAGGCCGAGGAGAAGAAGGACGGCGCCGGCGCCTTCGAGGCCGCGCCCTCCGCCGATCTGCTGGCCGAGGCCGAAGAAAAAGCCTTGTTCGTGGCGATGGAGACCGCAACGGCCGAGGCCGATGCGGCGCTCAAGGCGGAGAATTTTGAAGCGGCCATGCAGGCGCTTTCAAAACTGCGCGCTCCGGTGGACGCTTTTTTCGACAAGGTGACGGTCAACGCCGAAAACCCGGAGTTGCGCAGGAACCGTTTGAGCCTGCTGGCTCATCTGCGCCGCGCGATTCATCTTGTGGCGGATTTTTCGAAGATCGGGGGGTAACGCTTCGCTCAATGCCGATGCCGCGCAAAGCCTGTCCCCTCGCCCCGCTTTAGCGGGGAGAGGGTTAGGGTGAGGGGCAAACTTTACGCTCAATCCTGGTCGTCGGGGCGATTGCGAGGGGAAGCTGCGAGGCCAATGTCGGAGTCCCCCTCACCCCAACCCTCTCCCCGCTCGCGGGGCGAGGGCGTTGGCGCCGTCATTGGCTGGGGTAGTGCGCTCAGGATGGTTTCGCACACCGTTCAATGACGTTTTGCTCAATGCCGATGCCGCGCGCAACGCGTTCCCTCGCGCTGCTTTGGCGGGGCGAGGGTTACGGTGAGGGGCAAAGTTGCAGGATCAATCTTGATCGTCAGGGTGGATGCGCGCGGAATCTGCGAGGCCAATCTCGGGGTCCCCCTCACCCCCGCCCTCTCCCCGCTTGCGGGGCGAGGGAGCTTGCGCCGTCGCGTTGAGGGCGTTGAGAATGGTTTCGCAGACGCCGTCCACGTTTTCGAAAACGTCCGCGTTGGTCACACGCAGCACGCGGAAGCCGTGTTTGACGAGCCATGCTTCTCGGCTTTCGTCGTTCGCGCGTTCTCTCGTTGTCGAGTGGGTCGCGCCGTCGACTTCAACAATCAGTTTTTGGTCTCGACAGACGAAATCGACGTAATAGGCGCCGATGTTTTCTTGGCGCACGAATTTGAAGTCGTTCAGCCTTCTTGCGCGCAAGCGCGACCACAGTCTGGCTTGGGCCGACGTTCCCTCGCGCCGTAGTTGTCGGGCGCGTTCATTTTGGCTTGGCCGCGCGCTTCGCATCAAGGCTGTTTTGATCGCAGCCCCAGCGTGAATTCCGGCGCGGGATCGTGGAAATTGCGCCCTTTGTAGACCTTGAGTTCGAACGCCGTTTCCCCGTTCGCCGTGATCGCGATCGGTGGCAGCGGCTCGATCGAATCGAAATGTTTTTCGTAGAGCTCGCGCGCCTTCTCCGGGGTGAGCGCGCGCCCTACGAGAATGGCGTCTCGGCCGACGAATTTTTGCGGGTCGCGCGTCGCGCCAAAACCGCGCGGGTCGTTGGACAGGCTCAAGACCGGAAAGGCGCCCCCCAAGGCCGCGTCGATCTTGCCGGCCTCGAACCAGCGCTGGGCGCCGATGAACGCCCCCTCGCGGTCCAGGCCGCGCGCGGAAAAGGCGTTCGAAAAATCGGTCCAGTCGAGCGCTTCCTGAAATGGGTATTTCGGGCCCGCCAGCAGGGGGGGGCGCACAAGGTTCAACAGCGCGAGCAGAAGAATCAGGCCGGCGATCAGTCCGCCTGTTCCAAAGGCGACTCTTCTGATCCAGGGGGCGCCTCGTTCGAAAAGGCCGGCGATTTCGCGCCCGAGCAACGGCAGAATGAGAAGATAGCCCGGCGCCGCCCAGTGCGGCAGCAGGCGGTTCGACGACCACAGCGCGGGCAGGGTGAACAGCAGGATCGGCCCCGCCGCGAGGCAGGCGAGCAGAAAATCCCGTTCCCGCGCCGGTCCGCGTCCCAGGGCGCGCAGGAACAGCCAGGCGCAGGGCAGGAAAATCCAGGGCAGCAGGAACAGCGCTTGCGCTCCCAACAGGATGAACGGCGCGCTGAAATTCAAATGCGGCGCGCCGGTGCGCCCGCTCTGGAACAGGAACGACACCCACGCGTGTTGCGCATTCCAGATCAGAACCGGCGAAAACAGGGCGAGGGCCAAAAAGCCGGCGAGCCAGGGCCATGGGGTTTTCAGCCAATGTCGCTGGCGCGGGCTGCACAGCATGAACAGGAAGGCGCCGGCCGGCAGAAACACGCCGTGATATTTCGACAGCATGGCGAGGCCGGAGCAGGCGCCCGCCATTAGCCACCACAGCCGCGCCCGGGCGCGGTCCTTGTCGAAGAAGGCGTGGGAGAGGGCCAGCGCGCCGCCCAGCAGGGCGGGCAGCAGCGGCGCGTCCGGCACAATCCAGCTGGCGTCGGTCACGCCCAGGACCGGCGAGCAGCACAGGGCGAAACTCGCCCAGAATCCTGCCTCCGCGCCATAAAGTCGGCGCCCGAGCAGGAACATCAGCGCGGTGGTGACTGCGGACAGCAGGATGAAGGGCAGGCGCAGCGCCAGATCGCTCGCGCCGAAAAACCTTTGGCCAAGCGTCGACAGCCACCAGGCGAGCGGAGGATGGTCGAAGGCGCTCAGCACGAAATCGCGCGCGGTGGCGACCGTGTAGGCCTCGTCCATGCCCAGGCCGAGCGAACTGGCGAACAGGATTCGCAAGACCGTGGCGCACAGGATCAGTGCGACGACGCGCCGCTCCGGCGTGCGCAACAGCCCCGCGCCGCGCGCTGACGGCGGGGCGGCGGCGGCGGAAGGCGGATGATCCATGCGTTCGAAAACTCCGGCTGGCTGGACTGTCCAGCGCAATGCAGCTAGCAGAGTTGCAGCCTTAAAAGATAGCCCACAGGAAGCGTTGAGCCTTGGCCGCCGAACTGTCTCTCGTCATTCCCACTTTTAATGAAAGCGCCAATCTGCGCGAGCTTTTGCGCCGCGTGGACGCGGCGCTCGCCGGTGTCGTCTGGGAAATGATCGTGGTGGACGACAATTCGCCGGATGGCACCTGGCGACTCGCCAAGGAAGTGGCGCTGGAAGACCCGAGGGTGCGCTGCCTGCGCCGCGTCAACCGGCGCGGCCTCGCCGGCGCCTGCATCGAGGGCATGCTCGCCTCCTCGGCGCCGGTGGTGGCGGTGATGGACGCCGACTTGCAACACGACGAGCGCATTCTGCCGCAAATGCTGGAAAAAATTCGCGGCGGGGCCGATCTGGTGGTGGGCAGCCGGCATGTGGAAGGCGGGTCCGCCGACGAGGGATTTTCGGCCCGGCGCGCCTTCATCAGCCGATTCGCGACGAGCATGGCGAAAAAGGCGCTCAACGCGCAGTTCAACGACCTGATGAGCGGGTTTTTCATGATTCGCCGCGCCATCGTCGACGCCTGCGCGCCCGACCTGACCCCGGCGGGTTTCAAGATTTTGGCCGATCTCGTCGCCTCCGCGCCAAAACCGCTCAGGGTCGAGGAGGTCGGCTACACGTTTCGCGAGCGCCATGCCGGTGAATCGAAGCTCGACGTCAAGGTTGCGCTGGATTTCGTCGGACTGCTGCTGAACAAGGCGTCGGGCGGGCGCATTCCCGTGCGCTTCATCTTCTTCGCCCTGGTCGGCGCCAGCGGCGTGGGCGTGCATATGGCGACGCTTTACGCCGCCCTCGCGGCCGGCGTGAGTTTTGAAATGGCCCAGAGCCTGGCGGTGCTTGTCGCCATGACCACGAATTTTTTCATCAACAACGCGATCACGTACCGCGACGCCAAGATCAAGGGTTTCGGGCCGCTGGCGCTGGGGCTGCTGTATTTCTATGCTGTCTGCGCCATCGGCGCGGTGGCCAATGTCGGCATCGCCGAATTTCTGTTCCACCGCTACGGTCTGGTCACCTTTGCTGCGCTGGCCGGCGTGGTGATGGGCTCGGTGTGGAATTTCGCGCTCAGTTCGCTGTTCGTGTGGCGGAAGGAGTGAGGGGGCCTCGCCGCAACAAAAGGGCAAATCATGAAGCGCATCATTCTTGCGACCCTTTTCTGCATATTTTCCGGCTCGGTCTTTGCCGCCGATCCGCTGCCGTCCTGGAATGACGGCGCAGCCAAGCAATCCCTCATTGCTTTCGTCACAAAGGTCACGACGGCAGGCTCGCCGGATTTCGTGCCGCCCGATGAGCGCATCGCCACGTTCGACAACGATGGCACGCTCTGGAGCGAGCAACCGGCGCCGGTTCAACTTTTCTTCGCGCTCGACCGCGTCAAGGCGCTCGCGCCGCAGCATCCCGAATGGAACGCCAGGGAACCCTTCGCCTCGCTGCTCAAGGGCGACCTGAACACCGCACGCGCTGGCGGTGACCACGCGATCCTCGACCTGGTCATGGCGACCCACACGGGGATGACTGACGACGAGTTCGAGCAGATCGTGAAGGACTGGATCGCGACCGCGAAGAATCCGAAAACCGGCAAGCTGTTCACCGACATGACCTACCAGCCGATGATCGAGGCGCTTGCCTACCTGCGCGCCAATGGTTTCAAAAACTTCATCGTTTCCGGCGGCGGCATCGAGTTCATGCGTCCGTGGGCGCAGCGTGTCTACGGCATCCCGCCCGAACAGGTCGTCGGCAGCAGCATCAAGACAAAATTCGAATGGCGCGACGGCAAGCCCGTGCTCGTGCGTTTGCCCGAGTTGAACTTCAACGACGACAAGGGCGGCAAACCCGTCGGCATCAACCAGCATATCGGGCGCCGGCCCCTCATGGCGTTCGGCAATTCGGACGGCGACCAGCAGATGCTGGAATACACGCAAGGCGGCGGTGGCGCGCGCTTCGAATTGCTTGTGCTGCATGACGATGCCGCCCGCGAATTCGCCTACGGTCCGGCGCGCGGATTGCCGGATGTCAAACTCGGCGCGTTCACGTCCGCGCTCGATGCGCATGCGAAGAAGGACGGCTGGACGGTCGTCAGCATGAAGAGCGACTGGAACATCGTTTTCCCCACCGACATTGTCGCCGTCGACATCCTGCTGCAGCCGGACGCCGTCATGCTTGAGCATGCCGCCGCCAACAACGCCCGCCTGCTCAGCGTCTATCCCAAGGGCTTCGCCCTGGATGAAACCCACACCCCGCACATCACCATGCTCCAGTGCTTCGTCCGCAAGGCGGACCTGACCAGTCTGTATGCCGCCGAGGAGAAGGTGCTCGCCGCCGCCCATGTGAACGCGATGAAGCTGGAGGCGTCCAAACTCTATTACATCGCAGCCGGTGGCGGGCTCGGGGTCGCCGGCATCGTCGCTCAGACGACGCCGGAATTGCGCAAGTTGCAGGCGGACATCATCGCCGCCGCAGCGCCGTTCAACCTGCGAGCCGGTCCCATCGGCGCATTCACCGCTGCGCACGACAATCCCGCCGTTGACGCCGCCCTCATCGATTATGTGTCGAAGTTTGAGCAGATCGGGGCAGGTGAGCATTTCAATCCGCACGTCAGCACCGGCAATGCGCCGACAGCGTATCTCGACCAGATGATGGTAGAACCGTTTGAGCCGTTCACGTTCTCGCCGGCGGGCGCAGCCGTCTATCAACTCGGCCCGTTCGGGACGGCGGCGAAGAAACTGGTCCAATGGGATTTGAAAAAATGAGCTGAACCCTCACGGAAATCGCTCCGCGCGACGGCGGCTGACGGCTCATGATGAGACGGTCAACAACCGCGCGCGCAGATGCGGCCCGGCCTCATTCCGCCTCGTGGCGCCTGCGAATCCGCCGCACCGTCCACCAGACGAAGCCGGCGATGAAGGGGATGGCGGCGGCCGTCCAGATGGTCGGCTCCAGATGCGCGCCGGCTTCATGGATGCCTTCCAGAATTTTCATCAACACGCTGGCGATGTAATAGGTGATCGCCGCGACCGACAAACCTTCGACCGTCTGTTGCAGGCGCAGTTGCAATTGCACGCGCTCGCCCATCTGGCGCAGCAGGTCGCCGTTCTGCTGCTCCACCTCGGTATCGACGCGTGTGCGCAACAGGTCGGCGGCGCGCGACAGTTTGCGTGACAGGTCGGCCTGGCGGTTTTCCATGTTGAAGCAGGTGCGAATCGCCGGTTGCAGGCGCCGGGTGAGAAAACCGTTGAAGCTGGGATAGTCGGGCAGGGCGGTTTCGTCGATGGCTTCGAGCCGCTCCAGCACCAGGTCGTTATAGGCGTGGGTGGCGCCGAAACGGTATTGGCTGATGGCGGCTTCGGCTTCGAGCTGGGTGGCGAGGCCGGTGAGGTCGTCGAGCAATTGCCGGTTCTGCCCGACCCCCTGGGCGTGGTTCATCGCCGCGAGCAGGCGCGGCAGTTCGCGCTCGATCTCGCGGGTTGGCGGCCCCAGGCGCTGGGCTTCCGGCAGGCCGAGCAGGGCCAGCGTCCGATAGGTTTCGATTTCCAGCAGGCGCTGCGTCAGCCGGCCCGCCGCTATGGCTGGCATCGAGCGGTTGACGACGGCGATGCGGACGAAGCCGAACGTGTCGGGGGCGAAATCCGAGGCGATCAGGGCGCGGCCGTGGTTGGCCTCGCTGACGGCGGGTTGCAGCGGTTCGAAGATGTCGCTGATCTTCGAGGGGTCGGCGTCGCCGGCGATCAGGTGCAGGTCGGCGGCGACCAGCAGCGGGCCGGGCTGCGGCAGCAGCTTCACCTTCTGCATCAAAGCGGCGGGCGTGGGGTCGAACAGTTTTTGCGGTTCGGCGTTGGTGAATTCCCAGGTGTGGGTGACGAATTCGCCGTGGCGCTCCCAGGTCAGGCTGACGCCGGCCATTTCGACGCGATACTGGCGCGCCTGAGGGTCGGGGCCCGGCTGGCCGCGCGAGAGGGCGGCGTCGACGACCGCCAGGCGGTCGGCCTCGGCCTGCGCCGAATCCAGAAGGAAGCCGAAATGCAGAACGCGCGCAGGAGTTTCGAGCGGCCTTGTTGGTCTTGCGTGCAGTTCGCCCAAAATTTGGGCGCGCAGCGCATGTTGCTCGAAAGCTGATGCGCCCAGGTTTGCTTCCAGCATGTTGTCCTCGATGCTATAAATCACTTACATATTGCGTCGCCGCCGCCGAACCGGCGTCGCGATTCTTATGCCACGAATAAGCCGAAAGGATAAGTCAGCCATGTGTCACAGGCGGTTCTTCACTCAATTTTCGGCGGGTGGCGTGTTCCTCGCCCTTTCGCTCGCGGCTTTTCCGGCTCTGGCGCTCGACCCCGCGCCCGCTGCTGCGCCCGCGCAGGTCACCAATATCACCGTTTTCGCCGCGGCCAGCCTGAAGAACGCGCTGGGCGAGGCCGCCGCCGCCTGGAAGGCCAAGACCGGCGAAGAGGTCTCCGTCTCCTACGCCGCCTCCTTTCCGCTGGCGCGCCAGATCGAGGCCGGCGCCCCCGCCGACATTTTTGTCGGCGCCGACGAGGAGAGCATGGACTATCTCGCCGGCAAGAATCTTGTGAAACCTGAGTCGCGAAAAGACTTTCTCTCGAACGAACTGGTGCTCGTCGCCCCGACCGGCGGTCCCGACAAGGTGGAGCTGACGGTGGCGGGGGTGACCGGCGCGCTGAAAGATGGCCGCATGGCGCTGGGCGATCCCTCCAGCGTGCCCGCCGGCAAATATGCGAAGGCGGCGCTGACCAAGCTGAACATCTGGGACGCGGTGAAGGACCATCTGGCGCTCGCCGACAGCGTTCGCTCGGCCCTGCTCTATGTCTCGCGCGGCGAGACCCCGCTGGGGGTGGTCTATCTCACCGACGCCAAGGCGGCGGCCAAGGACACCAGAATCGTCGCCACTTTCCCTGAAAACACCCATGCGCCGATCCGCTATCCCATCGCGCTGACCGCGACCGCCAAGGAGCCCGCCGGCAAATTCTTGGCGTGGCTGCTTGGCTCGGAGGGCGCGCCCTTCTTCAAGAAGCAGGGATTTGGCGTGCTCACCGCCAAGTGAATCCTCTGGCGGCGGCGATGGGAACCGAAATCGCCGCCGCCACCGCCTGGTTCAATTCGGTGGGACCATGTTCCCTCGGCGCCGCATGAAAGCCACAAGGGCGCCAGCGTCTGTAAATCGCTGTATCTCTGGCGGGCGTGCTGCTTTACCGTCCGGCGCGACACAGGAGAAGCGACATGCCGGAATTGACCATGCAAGCTCGGCAAATCATCGAGTCTCTCGCCAATGCGCATGGCGTCAGCGCCGGCGCCGTGGAAACCCTCTTGCACGCGGTCGCCGCGGGCAATGGCGCGCAGGCCCAATTCAATCATCCCGAACTCGGCGGCATGGGACAATGGTCTCAAGGCGGCATGCTGATGATCGGCGACATGTTCAACCAGGGCCTGAAATACAAGGTGGGCGCCCTGTGTGATGAACTGTCGGCGCTGCTGCGCAACCAGCCGGTTTTCGCGCCGGCGCAAGTGCAGTCGCAGGGGTTCGGGCAGAGCCAGCAGCAGGGCATGGGACTGGGGGCCAGCCTGTTCGTGCAGCGGTCCGGCTTGTGGCCGGCGGAACTGGGGGCGCCCTCATCGTCCGGCGGGCAAAACGACATGAGCTATGCCTATTTCCCGGCGACCCGGCGGCTGGCGATTCGCGTCGGCGGCGATCTCCGCATTTACGACACCGGCGACCACCAGATCGGCGGCGTCTCGCAGCAGCAGAGCGGCGACCAGTCGCTGACCTTCACCAGCCAATACGGCCTGGTGCGCGTGGCCGACCTGCCGCTGGTCGGCCCGGTCGCGCAGAACCTCGTCGAACCCGCCGCCGCATCACAGCCCGCCTCGGCGCCGGCGGAATTCGCGCCCCCGCCGCCGGCCGCGCCGTCTCGCGCCGCTGACGATATTTTCGCCCTGATCGAAAAACTCGCCGCGCTCAAGGAGAAAAATATCCTCACCGACGAGGAATTCACGGCCAAAAAAACCGAATTGCTGAGCAGGCTGTGACGCAATGAGGTTTTGTGGCGCGTTCTTCGGTCGGGGACTGCGCCGTTTCGCTATCGCCGCGACCTGAAAAAATCCCGCAGGATGGTCGCGGCCTCGCTGGCGCGGATGCCGCCGTAGACCTCCGGTTTGTGATGGCAGGTCTTTTGGGAAAAGAAACGCGGGCCGTTTTCCACCGCGCCGCCCTTTTCGTCCTCGGCGGCGTAATACAGCCGCCGCACTCGCGCGTGTGAAATCGCGCCGGCGCACATGGCGCAGGGCTCCAGCGTCACATAGAGATCGCAGCCCGTCAGGCGTTCGTCCGAAAGTTTTCGCGCGGCCTCGCGGATCACCAGTATTTCCGCGTGGGCGGTGGGATCGCGGTCCTCCAGCGTGCGATTGCCGGCGCTCGCGATAATCTGGCCGTCCTTGACCAGACAGGCGCCGATGGGGGCCTCGCCGCGCAGCGCGGCGGCGCGCGCCTCGAAGAAAGCGCGATCCCAGGCGGCGTTCAGGCGGACAGTCTGTGACACGGCGAAACCATTGCAAATTTACGCGCGGCGGAGTTTTGGGGCAAAATGCCCGCCGCGCAAGAGGCGGGGGAGCCTCGGAGGACGCCCATGCCCATGCCGATGACCTATCAGCACGCCTCGGAAGATTTCGAGCGTTTTTTGGGCGAGGTGATCGCGCGCACGGGCCTGACCACGCGAAACCAGGCCTTCACCACCGTGCAGGGCGTTCTCCTGACGTTTCGCCGGAGGCTGTCGCCGCGCGAGGCGCTTCGCTTCGCCGACGCGCTGCCGCCGGTGCTGCGCGCGCTTTTCGTCGCGGACTGGGAAATCGACGCGCCGCGTCCGCCCTTCGGCGACCGCGCGACCTGGACGCGCGAGGCGCAATCCCTGCGAAAAGATCATAATTTTTCGCCCGACGGCGCCATTGCCGATGTCGCGGCGGCGCTGCGCGCCGTGATCGGCGACCAGCGGCTCGATGCAGCCCTGGCGGAGCTGCCCGGCGCGCCCCAAGAATTCTGGTCCGTCGCGCCGTGAACCAAGGCCGCAAAAAGCTTCGAAAAAATCTTGCGCCTCTGCTATCAGAGCGGGATGACCAGAGACAAAGACCAGAAATCCGGCAAGAAACCGCCCAGAAGCCGCCCCTCTCGCGGAAAAGTGCTGGAGGCGGTGGACAAGGCCCATGAGGGCGAGCGCATCGCCAAGGTGATGGCGCGCGCCGGCCTGTGCTCGCGCCGCGACGCCGAAGACTGGATCGCAGCCGGCCGCGTGGCGGTGAACGGCAAGGTTTTGGAGTCCGCCGCGCTGAATGTCACCGAGGACGACACGGTTCTGGTGGACGGCAAGCCGCTCGCCACGCGCGAGCGCACGCGGCTGTTCCTGTTCCACAAGCCGCGCGGCCTCGTCACCACCGATCGCGACCCGGAAGGGCGCGCCACCGTGTTCGACTATATCGCGGACAACAATCCGGATTTGCCGCGCCTGATGTCGATCGGGCGGCTCGACATCAACACCGAAGGGCTGTTGCTGCTGACCAATGACGGCGGTCTCGCCCGCGTGCTGGAGCTGCCGTCCACGGGCTGGCTGCGCCGCTATCGCGCCCGCGCCAATGGCGCGACCGACCAGGCCCGGCTCGACACGCTGAAAGACGGCGTGACCATTGACGGCATCGACTATGCCGGGGTTGAGGCGAAGCTCGACCGCGTGCAGGGGGCGAATGTCTGGATCACCCTGGGGCTGCGCGAAGGGAAAAACCGCGAGGTCAAGCGGTTGCTCGAATATTTGGGGCTGGCGGTGAACCGGCTCATTCGCGTCTCCTATGGCCCGTTCCAGCTCGGCGAATTGCCGGAGGGGACGGTCGAGGAGGTCAAGACGCGCGTGCTCGCCGACCAGCTGGGCGCAAAGCTGGCGCAGGAGGCGGGAGTCGATTTCGACGGGCCGGTGATCGACCGCACGCCCGAGCCGGAGCCCGAGGTCGCGCCCAAGGCGCGCCCGCCGCGCGCGCCCGAAAAAGTCCGGCCGCATCGCGCGGCGCCGGAGGAGCGGCGTCCCGGGACAGAAAAGCCCGGTCCGCGAAAGCATGTTTCGGCTTTGCGCGACGAGCGCGTCAAGGCGGAGAAGGGGCCGCGCCGCCGCATCGAGACCGGCGCCACCGCCGACCGCAATGGCCGCACCGTCGCGGTGGAGCGGGTGAGCGTGGCGCGCCGGGTTGAGGACGCGCCGGTCGATTCGCGCAACGCCCGCCGATTCCGCGCCGAACGCGAGGGGGTCGAGGCCAAGCCGGCGCCGCGCGGCAGGGCCGGCGGCGACAAGGAGTTTCGGCCGCGGGGTCAAACGGCCGAGGGCCGGGACCGCAGCGGCAAGGCGTTTGGCGGTCCGCGTGACGAATCCGGCGGCGACAGGCCGTTCCGGCGTCCGCGCGCCGAATCGGGCGCGCAAGAGAAATTCGACCGTCCGCGCCGCGATGGCGGCGGCAAGGCGTTTGGCGGTCCGCGTGACGAATCCGGCGGCGACAAGCCGTTCCGCCCGCGCGGCGAGGGCGGCGAGCGCAAGACATTCGGCAAACCGAGGGGTGAAGCCGGCGGCGGCAAGGCGTTTGGCGCCTCGCGCGGCGAGACCGGCGGCGACAAGCTGTTCCGCCCGCGCGGCGAGGGCGGCGAGCGCAAGACATTCGGCAAACCGAGGGACGAAGCCGGCGGCGGCAAGAGTTTCAGGCCGCGCGCCGAATCGGGCGGTGAAAAAAAATTCGGCGGGCCGCGCGGTGAAACCGGAGCCGCCAAGACGTTTCGGCGCGGGCCCAAGCCGGTCGGCGGCGCGCCCAGAGCCGGCGGCGGTCCCAAAAAGCCGCCGCGCAAGAGCTGATGCGAATCGTCGGCGGCCGGCTGAAGGGTCGCGCGCTGAACGGTCCGCGCGGCGACGGCATCAGGCCGACCTCGGACCGGCTGCGCGAGAGCCTTTTTAACGTTCTCGCCCATTCCTATGGCGATCCCGTTCCGGGCGCGCGGGTCATCGACCTGTTCGCCGGCACCGGCGCGCTCGGGCTGGAGGCGGTTTCGCGCGGCGCCGCCTTCGCGCTGCTGGTCGATGACGGCGCCCAGGCGCGGGCGCTGATCCGCGAAAATGTGGAAAACCTCGGCCTTGGCGGCGTCACCCGCATTTTTCGCCGCGACGCCCGCCGTCTCGGCGACGCGCCGCCCGGTCCCGCCTATGACCTCGCCTTTCTCGATCCGCCCTATGATCGCGGCCTCGCCGAGCCGGCGCTGACGTCTTTGGCGCGCGGGGGGTGGCTTGCGGCGGGCGCGCTGGCGGTGGTGGAGGAGGCGGTCGCCGCCATGTTCGAGCCCGCGCCGGGCTTCGAGGTGCTGGAGCGCCGCGACTACGGCGAGACCGAACTGATCCTGTTGCGCTTCGGTGACTCCGGTGTTTCCGGCGATTGAGCGCGGCGAGACTCGTCTGGACAGCTCCAAAACTTTCTGTTATCGCAGCCCCAACGGTCCGGCGCTCCGCAAGCGCTAAATCTTGTCAATGCGGCTCGACAGCCGAATGCGCGAAAATAGCGCTTCGGCGACTGGCCTTTTTAAATGGGATGACGGCGTGCAGGTTCTGGTTCGCGACAACAATGTCGATCAGGCGCTCAAGGCGCTGAAGAAAAAGATGCAGCGTGAAGGTATCTTTCGCGAGATGAAGCTGCGCGGCCATTACGAAAAGCCTTCCGAGAAGCGCGCCCGCGAGCAGGCGGAAGCCGTTCGTCGCGCCAGAAAGCTTGCGCGCAAGAAGCTGCAGCGCGAAGGCCTGCTGCCGGTCAAGGCCAAGCCGGCCGCCCGCTGATCGTATTTTGCTTGTCCTGCGTTCGCGCCCCCGCTAGACCTGCGGCGGGCGCTTTCGCTTTTTTGCCGCCTTTCTGCTTTAATCCGAGCCTATTCGGGGCGGCTTTCCCGGAAAACTGCGGGGAATTTTGACATGGTCCGATTTCGTTCTTCCCTAATCGCGCTCGCGGCCTTGGCGGCTCCGCTCGCCGGATGCGATTCGATGAGCGGAATCTCGACGCGCGGGCCCGGCTATGCGGAAGTTTCCGTCGCCGACCCCAAGGCGGTCGCGGCCAATATCGATTCGCTCGACGCCGTGGTGGTGGCGCATCCCAACGATCCCGAAGCCTATAACACGCGCGGCGTCGCCCAGGCGAAGATCGGCAAGTACGACCGCGCCATCGCCGATTTCAGCCAGGCCATCAAACTCGATCCGCGCAACGCCTCCGCCTATACCAATCGCGCGCTGGCCGAGCGGCAGATCGGCGCGAATGACGCGGCGCTCACCGACTTCACCCACGCCATCGACTCCAATCCGAACCACGGCCCCGCCTATCTCGGCCGCGCCAACCTGCTGCGCGCCCAGAACAGGCTGCCCGAGGCGATGAGCGACCTCGACCAGGCGATTCGCCTCAATCCGGAAAACGCCCAGTCGTTTCACGCGCGCGGGCTGATCCACCAGAAGAACGGCGACAACGACCGCGCCGTAAAAGATTTCGACAACGCCATCGACCGCGATCCCTTCGCCGCCGCGCCCTATCAGGCGCGCGGCCAGAGTTTTCTCTCCCTGGGCAAGCCGGACAAGGCCATCGAGGATTTCAACGCCGCGCTCAATGTCGACAACCGCAACGCGGAGGCCTGGGCCATGCTCGGCTACGCCTACGAGAAGAAGGGCGATCGCAAGCTGGCCGCGGAAAACTACCGCCGCGCGCTGTCGATCAACCCCGAGCAGCCCATCGCCAAGCAGGGGGCTGGCCGAGTCGGCGCGTAAGCGGCGATTTCGTTTTCCTGGATCGCGAAGCGATCTTGCGGAAACCGTATCAGTTGACCTCGCCGAGCTGCTTCAGCCGCAGCATTTTCGCTTCCGGGCTGGCGTAGGCTTCCTGACGATCCACGTTCCAGTAGGTGAGCCGGTCCAGCGCGATCTGCGCGCCGGTCGCGGCGCAAACGACGAAGGCGCCCGGCTTCTTCACGCGAAATTCGCCGTCGAGATATTCCACTTCGGCGGCGCCTGGCGGCGGCGGACGGCGATCGAGCCGGTTCATCGAAAAACTCCTTCAGGGCGCGGGTTAAGAAACGATGTAATGCCGCGGCGGCCGCGCTTCAATCAAATTCCAAAGTCCTTAAATTCCTAGCCCCTCGCGCGGCTCGGTCGCTTCGGCCTCGGCGGTTCGTCGCGGCCGGCGCAACAGGGTGACCGCGCAGGTCGCCTGCGTGACCACGCGATGGGCCACGGGGCCAAGGGCGGAGTCCTCGAAGGCGGGCGCGCTGGCGAACAGCAGGATGTGGTCGACGTGGGTTTCGCGGGCGAAGTCGAGCAGGCTTTTCGCGGGGTCGTCGGCTTCCAGCACATGCGCGGTGGTTCGCCCTCCCAGGTTCAGGCTCTCGGCCCAGCGGCGCAACTCGATCAGGCGGCGCACATGGCCGCCCGATTCGCCAGTTCTTTGCCTGGGGATCACGGTGACGCAGGCGAGCCGCGCATCCGGCGTCGCCGTCATCAATTTTCTCGCATGCGTGCGCAAAACATCGGTCGCGGCGACGCCGCCGGAAAAATCCACCGCCGCCATGACAATGGGGGTGTTGGCGCGCCGGGTCGCGAGGTTTTGCGGGTAGCGCGTCGGCGCGAGTTTGAGCGCCCACCAGCGTTTTCGCGCGGTCAGCCAGGAATCCGCCTTCAGCTTTTCCGAGCGGCCGGTCAGCGCGATCTGCTCGGGCGCGGCGAGGTTGAGCGCCAGTTGCGCCGCTGAGGCGTATCGGTTTTGGGCGTCCGGCTCCAGACAATGTAGAATCGCCTCCTGCAGCCAGGGCGGGCAGTCCGGCCGCAAGCGCCGGGGCGGTTCGGGATCGCGCCAGAGACGGCGCGCCAGTTCGGTCTTGCCATGGGGAAAACCGAAGGGGCGCTCGCCGGTCAGCAGGTAGTAGAGGGTGACGCCCAGGGCAAATATGTCGCTGCGCGGATCGCTGCGGTCGCGCAACACCTGCTCGGGCGCCAGATAGGGCGCCGTGCCGAACGGCACGCAAAATTCCTCGGCCAAGAGGTCCGGCAGATGCTCGTGTCGCGACAGGCCGAAATCGATCAGGGCGTAAACGCCGTTGGGGCGGCGGATGATGTTCGACGGCTTGACGTCGAGATGCAGCACGTTTTGCGCATGCAGGCCGGCGAGCGCCTGGGCGACGCCGCGCCCTATCGCCGCGACCTCTTCGATCGGCAGGGGCAGGTCGTCGACTTTTCGCAACAGGCTCTCGCCCTCGATCAACTCCATGGCGATATAGGGCTGTCGGCTGAAATCGCCCGAGGAAATGAATCGTGGCGCATGCGGGCCGTGGAGCAGCGGCAGGATCATCTGCTCCATTTCGAGACTGACGATGGCGCTGGCCTCGTCGCCGGGGATTTTTGGGGCCTTGAGCACCGCCGGCGGCGACATGTCCTCCCGCGTCACCTTCCAGATTTCCGACATGCCGCCGTCGTGCAATCGCTCGACGAAGTGAAAACCGTCGAGAACGTCGCCGGGCTGGAAGATGGGCGTGTCGGTCATGGTCCAGGTTACCCGGCGCGGGCGCCAACTGAAATGCGAAATTGCCGCTGGGGCCGCTGTTTTCTGGAAAAACTTGGGCGAACGCATATTCCGCGCATATTCCGCAAGAGTGGAGTCCGGTTTTGCCAAAAGGATATGGGCAAAAAAGAAGGTTTCAGGGCGTTCCCCGCTTCAAACAAAGCGGGGAACGCTCTAGAACGGCTCATCCCATTTGCGCGGAGAAAATTCATGACGACGCCGACAAAAATTTTGGTCGCCCAGGGCGGCGGACCGACCGCGGTCATCAACCAGTCTCTGGCGGGCGTCGTGCTCGAAGCGCGAAAGTTCTTCCAGGTGGCGCGCGTCTATGGCGCCCATCACGGCGTGCGCGGCATCGTCAACGAGGACCTTTTGGACCTCACCCAGGAGACCAGCCACAATCTGGAAGAGGTCGCCCATACCCCGTCCTCCGCGCTCGGCTCGACCCGCGACAAGCCTGACGCCAAATATTGCCACGAGATTTTCGAGGTTTTGCGGGCGCACGAAATCGGCGCGTTCTTCTACATCGGCGGCAACGATTCCTCCGACACGGTGCGCATTGTCGCGGAAGAGGCGATCAAGGCCGATTATCCGCTGCGCTGCATTCACATTCCCAAGACCATCGACAACGATCTCGTCATCAACGACCATACCCCGGGCTTTCCCTCCGCCGCCCGCTTCGTCGCCCAGGCCTTTGCGGGCGCGAACCTCGACAATGCGTCCTTGCCGGGCGTCTATGTCGCGGTGGTCATGGGCCGCCACGCCGGTTTTCTCACCGCCGCTTCGGCGCTGGGCAAAAAATTCCCTGACGATGGCCCGCACCTGATCTACGTGCCGGAGCGCACGTTTGACGTCGACCAGTTCCTGAGGGACGTGAAGGCCACCTACGACCGGCTCGGCCGCTGCGTGGTCGCGGTGTCCGAAGGCATCCACGACGCCTCCGGCGCGCCGATCATCACCAAACTGGCGGCGCAGGTCGAGCATGACGCCCATGGCAACGTCCAGCTCTCCGGCACCGGCGCCCTCGCCGACCTTTTGTGCGAGGAAGTGAAGAACAAGCTCGGCATCAAGCGCGTGCGCGGCGACACCTTTGGCTACCTGCAACGCTCGTTCATCGGCTGCGTCTCCGACGTCGACCAGCGCGAGGCGCGTGAAGTCGGCGAAAAGGCGGTGCAATACGCGTTCTGGGGCGACAGGAACGGCTCGGTCACGATCAAGCGCACCGGCTTCTATTCGGTGGACTACGAACTGGCGCCGCTGGAGGCCGTGGCCGGCAAAACCCGCGTGATGGAAGACGCGTTCCTGAACGACGCCGGCAATGACGTGACCGACGCGTTCCGGCTCTACCTGCGCCCGTTGCTCGGCTCGGGCATGCCCGACGCCTTCAGGCTGCGGCCGAACGCCGTGGCGAAGGTGCTGAACAAGGGTTGAGTTTTTCGGGCCCCGGGAGCGAAAGTTTCCGGGGCTTTTTTATGCAGCGCATTGCGCAACGCGCTTGATGATTTTTGCAGGTGACCGAGACGGGGTGGAAAGCCGACCGCAGTTACCGGCGACAATCCCTTCCGACCTTCATGACCTTCTCGAAACCAAAGCCCTCATCGCTGCCTGGAAAGTCGTTCGGGCCAGGCCCGTGCGGGTCCGGATGGTGGGCGTTGTAAAACTTCACAATCTTGAAACCACACTTGTTCACGTAGAAGTGGATGTTCCGCTTCTCGAAATACGGGGTGTGCGTGATCCAAACCAGCGTCTCGGGGTAACGGCGTTCAATCGCCTGCCAAGCCTTATACCCGAGTCCACGCCCGTGCTCTGCGGGAGAGAGGAAGAACAGGCCAAGCGCATTTTGATGTGTCTCCCGATCAATGGATAGGACGGCCCCGCCTACGGGGCGGCCAGCGGAAAGGATGCGGAGCACCACGGCATCCGGCGCGCTCATGGCGCCGTCGAGATCGGCATCGGACGGGATCGGGCCGTCTGGCAGCTCTCCAAATTCGTCAACGACGGCTACAGCAAAAGCATCCTGCAACTCTCTCTTGAATGCGGGAAAGTCGCCGGGTTGGGCCTCAACGAGTGTGATCTGGTTCTCGGTCATTTGACTCTCTAGCACATTACTTTTGCAAATGAGCCGCGTAGGACCCCATTCTCGCAATGACGGCAGGAATCATTCTGTTCAAGCTTTCCAAGGCAACAATTTCTTCGACAGCTTCGGCCAGATCGGCGGTTTTTCGTGCAGCGTCCGTCCGGAGAGAATTTTCTCGTAGAGCCGCAGATAGCCCTGCGCCATTTTTTGCGAACTGTAGGTCTCGCGCGCATAATCGTGAAGTTTTTTGCGGTCGAAGCGCAAATCCCGCACGGCGCGGGCGAGTTCGCCGCAGGAGTCGCTCAAAAACCCGAATTCTCGCCCCACCAGCTCCGGCAGCGCGCCATAGGGGGTGGAAAACACGGGGCAGCCGAAATACAGGCTCTCGATCACCGCCAGACCGAACGGCTCGTGCCAGCGCATCGGAAAAATCAGCCCGCGCGAGGCGTTGAGGGCGGACAGCTTTTGCGCGCCGCCGACCATGCCGAAGAAATGCGCGCGGCGGGTGAGCGTGATTCGAAAACCGCGGCGAAAATTGAAGCGGTCGCCGCCCAAAATGTCGATGTCGACGCCGGCTTTTTTGGCGACCTGGATCGCGCCCTTCACGTTTTTCGCCCGCCATTCCGCCTTGCCCAAGAAATGGAAGTTTTCGCGGGGCGCTGAAAGATTTACGGGGCCGTAAGCGTCCCAGTTCAGCCCGTTGGGGACATAGACCTCCGAGCGGTGGCGCTGCGCATGGTCGGCGGAAACAAAATTGCAGTTGAGCGGCCGCGTCGGGTTCTTGTTGTAATTGCCGTGCTCGGTCATCAGGTAGGGACGGCCGAACGCGCGGTCGAGGTCGAATTTTGGTTGGAACTGGAAATGGGTGATGTCATAGCCGGAGGGAATCTGCGGCAGCAAATCCTGCTCCGTGTCGAACGCCAAAACCTCGCCGAAATCGCAGGTCGAGCCGGGCGGCGTCAAAAAGGCGATCTCGTGGCCGCGTTTTTTCAGTTCCAGCGCCAGGTCCCAGATGACGCGTTCGGTGCCGCCATAGGCGAAAACCGGAACCGTCGCCCAGTTGACGAAGAGAATGCGCATGGTCTTTCCGTTCCAGATTTTCCTCTTGGAGCGGATCCCTCGGGGGGACGACGGATTCCGCTCCGCGACTCGCAACTTGTGCTCACCAATCCTTTACAGAACTCAGGTCGGAATTGCGCGCCTATTTGGCGCTCGATCCCGGCGCGTCGTCTCCGCGCAATCAATACCGCGCGACGGCTTAGCCGTTTTCATATTGAGGCGCCGGCGGATTTCGTGTAATTCCCGAGCTGATTGCAGGATGAACTGTTCGGTTGGTCGATGAAGTTCATGAAACCCTTTGGCGAGCGCGCCGCCTCAATCCAATAAGATCAATCGTTCAATTATCATACATGCGGGCCCGCATTGAAGCTTGGGAGATTGAAGCTGTGACCATTGAACTTAGCGGCTCGGAGATGTCTGGCGATAAAGGCGCATCTGATGTCGCTGCTCCGGGACAGGTGGCTCCTTTCACCATTTATGTCGTGCAGCACAAGCCGTCGCAGCCGCTCTCGGACCCCAACTTCGTTCAGATTTACGTCGGCCCCCGCAGCAAGGAATGGGCGCTCGATCACAGCGCGGTCCCGAGCGAGGGGATTTGTTCTGACGCCACGGGCGAAAACATCTCGGCCAAGAACGACTCCTATTGCGAACTGACCGCGTTTTATTGGGCGTGGAAGAATGCGCCCAGGAGCAAATACATCGGCTTCATGCATTACCGGCGGCACCTGAACTTCTCCGGTGTCGACCAACCCAACGAAACCAAGCACGGCCTGGTCGAATATGACTGCATCGACGAGGCCTATGAGGCGCTGAACGGTTTGAATGCCGGCCGCGTCAACCGCTTAATCGAGACATACGACATCCTTCTCCCGCGCAAATGGGACGTTACCAACGAAGGCTCCAAACATCTCGAAGATCACTACCTGCGCGGCCCCGCTCATGTCGCCGGCGATTACGACAAGATGTTGGGCGTGATCGGGAGGGTGTATCCGGAATACAAGCCGTTTTTCCGAGAGGTCGGTTCCGCCAAACGCGGCTATTTCACCAATATGTTTGTGATGAAATGGGAGATTTTTGACGCATATTGCCAGTGGCTGTTCGGAATCTTGGGGGAACTCGAGAGGGAGCTGGATATTTCGTCCTATTCGACGCAGCAGAGGCGGGTGTTCGGCTTCCTGTCGGAGTGGATGTTCAACATTTTCATGGCGAAATACACGCGCGACAATCCGCGGTGCAAAATTCTTGAATTGCAGCGCACGTTTGTCCGCAACGCCGAAGCGGTTCAGACGATCTCGCCGGCGTTTTCTTGTGACGCCGTCCCGATCGTGCTGTCGTTTGATGACAAATACGCCAAATATGCGGGGGCTCTGATCGAGTCGATCAAGGAAAACGCAGCGGCGGACAAATTTTACGACATCGTCGTGTTCAACAGCGGCGTCTCCGAGCACAACAAGGACCTGACGGTATCGCTGGTCGAGCCGTTTCCGAATATCTCAATCCGCTTTTTTGACGTGCGGCAGCATGTCAGCAATCTCCATCTTCCCGTACATGCGCATTTCTCCGTAGAGACCTACTTCCGCTTGTTCATTCCAAGGATCATGGGCGCCTATCAAAAGGTTCTCTATCTCGACAGCGACATGGTCGTGCTCAAGGATGTTTCGCCGCTGATCGACATTGAAATCGGCGAAAATCTTGTCGCCGCGGTTCGCGATTGCGTGATGGAGGGCATGTGCAAGTTCGCTGTTCCCTCGATGAAGCAGACGGGTTCGTTGCCGGCGGCGAAATATCTGAAAGACTATCTCGGGATGGCCCGTCCGGAAGACTATTTCCAGGCCGGCGTGATGATCTTCAACAACGAGGCGATCAACAAGACCGACTTCATCGACCAGATCGTCGACAAGATCAAAAGCAAACCCTTCTGGTTCCTGGACCAGGACATCCTCAACCAGGTCTGCGCCGGCAGGGTCCATTTCCTTGACATGAAGTGGAACACGTTCTTCGGCAACGGCGATACGGACACGTTCTTCGAGAACCTGCCAAAGGCCCGGCGCGACGAATTCTTCGAGGCGGTCAAGGCTCCCTACATTTTGCATTTCGCCGGCGAGCGCAAGCCCTGGAATTTCGTCGGCATCAAATACGGCCACGCCTTCTGGCGCTTCGCCCGGAACACCCCCTGGTATGAAGAGGTCTTGCGGGGCGCCATGGGAGGTGGCGGTTCCCACCCCCCGTCAAACGACATCGCCGCGCGGCGGCCTCGCGCCGCGCGCCGCTCGGGGTGGAGGTCCTTTGTGCAAAGCGTCAAGGCGATCGGCTATATCCTCTTCCCGATCGGCAAGCGGCGCCGGAAGAAGCGCAAAGATCTCATGGCGGGCATTCGCTGACGCGTTTCGCGCGCGGCGCGGCGTGCTTCTGTTGGTGGCGCCCATGCGTGCGGGTGTCGTTGCGGAGGCGTTGTTCCCGGCCGCGCACATGTTTAAAGAGGCGCACCATGTCCTGTCAGGGAGCTTCGGCCCATGAGATATTGCATTGTCGGCGCCGGTTTTTCGGGCGCGGTGATCGCGCGGGCGCTGGCTGAAGCCGGCCACAAGGTTTTGGTGATCGACGAACGCGCGACCGCCGGGGGCAATTGCCATTCCGAGCGCGACGCCGACACCGGCGTCATGGTCCATGTCTATGGTCCCCATATTTTCCACACCGGCAACGAACGCGTCTGGGCCTATGTGCAAAAATTCGGCGACTGGGTTCCCTATAACCATCGCGTCCAGGCGGTGGCGGGCGGGCGCGTGTTTTCGCTGCCGGTCAACCTGCTGACCATCAACCAGTTTTTCAATCGGGTGATGAGCCCGGACGAGGCCCGCGCCTTTATCGCCGCGCAGGCGGAAAACATCGCGGAGCCGAAGAATTTCGAGGAACAGGCGCTGAGCATGATCGGCCCGGACCTCTATCGGGCCTTTTTTCGCGGCTATACGCGAAAACAATGGGGCGTCGAACCGACCGAGCTGCCGGCGTCGATTTTAAAGCGCCTGCCGGTGCGCTTCACCTATGAGGACAGCTATTTCGCCCATCCGCACCAGGCCATGCCGCGCGAGGGTTTTACGCAGGTGGTCGAGGCGATCTTGGCTGTGGACGGCGTCGAGGTGCGGCTTTCCACAAGATTCGAGGATCTGGACGAGCCTTTTGCGCATGTGATCTTCAGCGGGCCGATCGACCGCTATTTCAATTACGCTTTCGGCCGGCTGGGCTACCGCACGCTGGACTTCGAGCGCTTCACCCACACGGGCGATTTCCAGGGCACGGCGGTGTTGAATTATTGCGACGAGGACGTTCCGTTCACGCGAATCACCGAGCACAAGCATTTTGCGCCGTGGGAGCGCGACCGGTTGGAGGGGTCGGTGCTTTACCGCGAATTCAGCCGGCTGTGCGGTCCCGACGACATTCCTTATTACCCGATCCGTCAGACCAACGAGGAGGCCATGCTGCGCAAATATGTCGAGCGCGCGCGGGCCACGCCGGGCGTGAGCTTTGTCGGGCGGCTGGGCTCCTACCGCTATCTCGACATGGACGTGACCATCGCCGAGGCGCTCGACGCGTCTGACAGGATGATCGCGGCGATCCGCGAGGGACAGAGCCTGCCGGCGTTCTTTGTCGAGCCGCTGGGCGCCTGAGAGCGCCAGAAATATTTTTTCCCGGCCTGGAATCAAGTCGCGCTTTGATCGTTTTTCTTTCGCGGTCGCTTTTGACCGCGGGAGAACACCTATGAACAAGACATTTGCCGCTCTGGCCGTGCTCGGCCTGCTCGCCGCCTGTTCGCCCATGGGCGAACCCGTCAAAACGGCCAGGACCGCCAAGGGCGATACGCTCGTCGATGCCAAGGGCATGACGCTTTACACGTTCGACAAGGATTCCGAGGGCAAGTCGGCCTGCACGGGACCCTGTGCCGCGAACTGGCCGTCGCTTGCGGCGCCCGCAGACGCTAAGCCTATGGGCTCCTATACGGTCGTCAGCCGCGACGACGGCGGCAAGCAATGGGCCTACAAGGGCAAGCCGCTCTATACCTTCATCAAGGACAAGGCCGCCGGCGACATCACCGGCGACGGTTTTGCCGATGGCGCATGGCATGTGGCGCAGCCCTGACGGGCGAAATGGCGCGGCCAGAGCGGCCGCGCCTGTCATACGATTTCCGAACTGATCGTTCGGAAATCGTATCAGTAAATCACCACCGACCGGATCGACTCGCCCTTGTGCATCAGGTCGAAGGCGTCGTTGATTTTTTCCAGCGGCATGGTGTGGGTGATCAGATCGTCGATGTTGATCTTGCCCTCCATGTACCAGTCCACGATCTTCGGCACGTCGGTGCGGCCCCTGGCGCCGCCGAAGGCCGAGCCGCGCCAGTTGCGGCCCGTCACCAGTTGGAACGGGCGGGTGGAGATTTCCTGGCCCGATGGCGCCACGCCGATCAGAATCGAGGTGCCCCAGCCGCGATGGCAGCATTCCAGCGATTGCCGCATGGTGTGGACGTTGCCGATGCACTCGAAGGAAAAATCAGCGCCGCCGCCGGTGACGTCGACGATCGCCTCGACCACCTTGTCGCGGCCGACATCGTCCGGGTTGATGAAATGGGTCATGCCGAATTTCTTCGCCATGGCGACCTTGTTCGGATTGAGATCGACGCCGACGATCTTGTCGGCGCCGACCATGCGTGCGCCCTGGATGACGTTCAGGCCGATGCCGCCAAGCCCGAACACCACCACATTCGCGCCCGGCCAGACTTTTCCCGTGTAAACCACCGCGCCGATGCCGGTGGTGACGCCGCAGCCGATGTAGCAAATCTTGTCGAACGGCGCGTCCTCGCGGACCTTCGCCACCGCGATGTCCGGGAGCACCGTGAAGTTGGAAAAGGTCGAGCAGCCCATGTAGTGGAACACCGGCTTGTTGCCGCTGTCGCAGGAGAAGCGGCTGGTTCCGTCCGGCATCACGCCCTGGCCCTGGGTGGAGCGGATCGCGGTGCACAGGTTGGTGCGCTGCGACAGGCAGCTTTTGCAGGCGCGGCATTCCGGGGTGTACAGGGGAATCACGTGGTCGCCCGGCTTGACCGAGGTGACGCCGGGGCCGACTTCTCGAATGATTCCCGCGCCCTCATGGCCCAGAATGGCCGGGAATTTTCCTTCGGAATCGAGCCCCGAAAGGGTGTAGGCGTCGGTGTGGCAGACGCCGGTCGCCATGATTTCGACCAGCACCTCGCCCGCCCTCGGGCCTTCGAGGTCGATCGTCTCGATCGTCAGGGGGGCTTCGGCTTTCCAGGCGACAGCCGCGCGCGTTTTCATGGGAATGACCCTTGCTGGAGAAATGAATGTCTCCATTAAAGGGGCAGCCCCAGAGCCGCGCAACGCTGCGCGGCCTCCCTAAGAGCAATTTCAGAAAGCCGGCGATCCCAGGCGCGCGGAAACGTTTGCGCGCGCGCGAGGCGAGGCTTACTTTTCAGTCAGGGCGGCCTGCTCGCTGCGGCGGCAGATCGTCTTGACATAAAGGGTCTCGCCGACGCCTTCGCGCAGGGCGCCGCGGGCCACCGATTGTTGCCAGCCCTGCACGCAGTCGAACTGGCTGGTGACGTGTGTGGAGATCACGTCGATGGCGCGGGTCTCGTCGCAGGCCTGCGGCGGCGTGGACAATTGGCAGACAAGAATCACAGCGGTGAATGCGGACATGTTCTCTTCCTTTCGGCGAGACGCGGGCGCGCTCTTTGGGTTGCGCAACGGCGCGCTCCTGGGGTTGCGCAACGGCGCGCTCCTGGGGTTGCGCAACGGCGCGCTCCTGGGGTTGCGCAACGGCGCGCTCCTGGGGTGCGCAACGAAGCCACTTCCGGTTTCGCCGTCCCGCCTGTTCAAGGGCGGGTCGTGAAACGAGCATTCCTCCACTTCCTGCGGTTTCCGCTTCGCCGAGGCTCGACGCACGAAAACGTGAACGCACGGAAAAGATTACATAATTTCCGTACACACGGAATAGGACTTCCGGCGGTGAGGCCGAAAGATCCTTGCAGGATTGCAGTTCTTCTTGTCCTGGGCCTTGTCGCCCTTTCAGCCGGGAGTCGCGAAACCCTGGCGGCTGAGCAGGCGGCGCCCTCCGCTGCTGTTGAAGTCGCGCCGGGGGATTTTGTCCTTCCCGGCGTTATTGCATTGTCAAACCAGCAAAATGCGGGCCAGATCAGCAATTCCGGCTTTGTCGTCGGGCGCGACGGCGTCGCTGTCATCGATACAGGCGGAAGCATGATCGCGGGCAAACGCCTGCTTGAGGCGGTCCGCGCGAAAACCGATTTGCCCGTGCTTTATGTCATTTTCACGCACGGGCACCCCGATCATGCGCTGGGCGCCGCCGCCTTTGTCGATCTCAAGCCGGTCTTTGTCGGCCACAGCGCCCTGCCTGACGTTCTGGCCAGCCACGGCGACGATTATTTGCGCGCGACGCAACGGCTGATTGGCGAAGCCAATTTCGCGGGAACGCGGATCGTCGCGCCGACCTTGCTGGTCGAGGGCGTGAAGGAGCTGGACCTCGGCGGCCGCAAGCTGAAACTGGAAACCTGGCCCGTCGGCCACACCAACGCGGACTTGACGGTCAGCGACGAGGCAAGCGGCGTCCTATTCTTGGGCGATCTGCTTTTTTCCGGTCACATCCCCGCCCTGGACGGCAAGTTGGGCGGCTGGCTCAACAATTTGAAAAAGCTGCGCGAACGTCCGGTGCGGCTGGTGATTCCCGGCCATGGTCCGGCCTCCATGGCCTGGCCTCAGGCGGCGGATGCGCAGGAAGCCTATTTGCGCCGCCTGCGCGACGACGTCGGCGAGGCCATCCGCAAAGGCTGGACCCTCCGCGAGGCCGCCGGGACCGCCGCCGCGTCGGAACGGCCGAAATGGCGGCTTTTCGACGATTTCAACGCCCGCAACGCCACGAGCGCCTACCATGAGCTGGAGTGGGAATAGCCGGGCGGAACCGTGAAGGGAGCGGTTCTAAGTCAAATCTAAAGAGGAACGCGCGCGAGCAGTGTTGCCGGCGCCCCGCACAGCGACTAGCTTTTTACTGTCGTGAAAAATGACCGCGCTCAAGCATAGCTTAGGCTTTGTTCAAGGCCTGCTGGCGGCGGCGCAGAACAAACAGAAAAATCGGCCATGACCGGCGGCGAGCCGCTGTCCGGATCCGGGGCGCATTGGAGGAAAACTCATGAATAGGCTCGTCACAACCGTCCTGTCTGTCAGCGCGCTTGCGCTCAACACCGCGGCTTTCGCCAACGAATCCGTGTTGAAGAACTCCGCCGACCCCAAGCAATGGGTCATCCAGGCAGGCAATTACGACAACAACCGCTATTCCAAGCTCGACCAGATCAACAGCGGCAATGTGGCCAAGATGGTCCCGTCGTGGAGCTTCTCCACCGGCGTGCTGCGCGGCCATGAAGGCTCGCCGCTCGTCGTCGGCGACGTGATGTATGTTCACACCCCGTTCCCGAACATCGTTTACGCCCTCGATCTCAACAACGACGGCAAGATCCTGTGGAAATACGAGCCCAAGCAGGATCCGAACGTCGTGCCGGTGATGTGCTGCGACACCGTCAACCGCGGTCTCGCCTATGCCGACGGCAAGATTTTTCTGCATCAGGCCGACACCACCGTCGTCGCCTTGAACGCGCAGACCGGCAAGGTCGAATGGTCGGTCGCCAACGGCGATCCCAAGAAGGGCGAGACCAACACCGCCACCGTGCTGCCGGTGAAGGACAAGCTGATCGTCGGCATTTCCGGCGGCGAGTTCGGCGTGCAGTGCCATGTGACCGCCTATGACATCAAGTCCGGCAAAAAAATCTGGCGCGCCTATTCGGTGGGACCGGACGACCAGATCCTGTTCGATCCCGAGAAGACGACCGCGCTTGGCAAGCCGGTCGGCGCGGACTCCTCGTTGAAAACCTGGCAGGGCGACCAGTGGAAGACCGGCGGCGGCTGCACCTGGGGCTGGTACTCCTACGATCCCGACCTGAACCTCGTCTATTACGGCTCGGGCAACCCCTCCACCTGGAACCCGAAGCAGCGTCCCGGCGACAACAAGTGGTCGATGACCCTGTTCGCCCGCGACCCCGACACCGGCATGGCCAAGTGGGCCTATCAAATGACCCCGCATGACGAGTGGGACTATGACGGCGTCAACGAAGTGCCGCTGGTCAATCAGAAGATCGACGGCAAGGATCGCAAGCTGCTCGTGCATTTCGACCGCAACGGCTTCGGCTACACGCTCGATCGCGTCTCCGGCGAGCTGCTGGTCGCCGAAAAATACGATCCGACGGTGAACTGGGCCACCAAGGTCGATATGGACAGGAACAGCCCGACCTTCGGCCGTCCGATGGTCAACGCCAAGTTTTCGACCGAGCAGAATGGCGAGGACGTGAATTCGAAAGGCATCTGCCCGGCGGCGCTCGGCTCCAAGGACCAGCAGCCCGCGGCCTTCTCGCCCAAGACCGGCCTGTTCTACGTGCCGACCAACCACGTCTGCATGGATTATGAGCCGTTCCGCGTGAGCTACACCCCCGGCCAGCCCTATGTCGGCGCGACGCTCGCCATGTATCCGGCGCCCGGCGGCACCCATATGGGCAATTTCATCGCCTGGGACGCCACCAAGGGCAAAATCGTCTGGACCGATCAGGAACAGTTCTCGGTCTGGTCCGGGGCGCTGGCCACCGCCGGCGACATCGTGTTCTACGGCACGCTCGAAGGCTATCTGAAGGCCGTCGACGCCAAGACGGGCAAGCTGCTCTATAAGTACAAGACCCCGTCGGGCATCATCGGCAACGTGATGACCTACCAGCACAAGGGCAAGCAATATGTGGCCGTGCTCTCGGGCGTCGGCGGCTGGGCCGGCATCGGCCTCGCGGCGGGTCTCACCGATCCGAATGCGGGCCTTGGCGCGGTCGGCGGCTATGCCGCGCTGAGCAACTACACCTCGCTTGGCGGCGTCCTGACGGTCTTCGCCCTCCCCGATTGATCGTCAGAGCCCCCATCTGCCGGGCGAGCGTCGAGCCCGCCCGGCATTTTGTTTCCGACATGGCGCAACGTCTTGCTGCCCCCGGTTTTATCGGGAGGTCTTTTGCGCGCCCAGATGATTGGAATGTTGTCGTGACTGAATTCGCCCAAAAAATCACGGGGAGACACGGTTTGGCCGTCGCCGTATTGGCGGCCCTCACCCTGGCCGCGCCCGCTCGCGCCGAGTCGGACAAGGTCGCCGCGGACAAGGCGGTGTCCAGCCAGGACGGCAAATTTTTCGACGCCAACGGCGAGCCCACTTACAAGATCGGTCCCGACGGCAAGGTCGATTGGTACACCTATTCCGGGTTCCAGCGCTACAGCGCGGAGTGTCTGCGCTGCCACGGTCCTGACGGCATGGGCTCGTCCTACGCGCCGGCGTTGGCGAATTCGCTCAAGACCCTGTCCTATGGCGATTTCCTCTCCACCGTCGCCAACGGTCGCAAGAATCTTGAAGGCGGGCAGGAGAAGGTGATGCCGACGCTCGGCCTCGACAAAAACGTCATGTGCTTCATCGACGACATCTACATCTATCTCAAGGCGCGCTCCGACGACGCCCTGGGCCGCGGACGGCCGCCGGGGAAAGAGCCGAAGTCCAAGGCCTGGGAAGAAGGCGTCAACGCCTGCATGGGCCCGCCGAGCTGACGCCTTTTTATGCGCGCGCCGCTCAGTGTCTTGGGGATCGCCCTGGTTTTTTCCGCCGCCGCGCTGGCGCAGACGCGGCCCGACTTGGTCTCGCGCGAAAAACTGCGCGTCTGCGCCGACCCGGCGAACCTGCCCTATGCCGACAAGGCGAAACAGGGGTTTGAAAACAAGATCGCCGAGATCGTCGCCGACGAACTCAAACTGCCGCTGCGCTATTTCTGGATGCCGCAAGGTCCCGGTTTCGTGCGCAACACGCTCGGCGAGGGCATGTGCGACCTGATCGTCGGCTATGCTGCGAATTCCGACGTCGTCGATCATTCCAACCCCTATTACGCCTCGACCTATGTGCTGGTCTCGCGGCCGGGCTCCGGGCTTGAGGATGTGCGGACGCTTGAGGACCCACGCCTGAAAAACATCAAGCTCGGGGTGATCGCGGCGACGCCGCCCACCGACCATTTGTTGCGCCAGGGCCTGTTGGAGACGGCGCGCTCCTACACCCTGCTGGTGGACCGCCGCTTCGCCTCGCCCGCCGAGGAGGCGGTTCATGATGTCGAAACCGGCGCCATCGACGCGCTGGTGGTCTGGGGGCCGATCGGCGGCTATTTCGCCAAAAAGGCGCAGCCCGCGCTGGTCGTCTCGCCGCTTCACACGGAGCAGCGGCCGCCGCTCGCCTATCGCATCGCCTTCGGCCTGCGCCGCAACGAACTCGAATGGAAGCATCGTCTCAACGACGTGATCCGCGCGCGAAAAGCGGATTTCGAGGCGGTGCTGCGCGACTTTGGCGTCCCGCTCGTGCCGATCGAGGCGGCGCCGATCGGGGCCAGCGTCCATGTGGAGGGGGGGGAATGACGGTTCCGCCGCTGGCTCGGGCTTTCCTGACGACGCTGACGCCAAGGCCCCAGCCCCTCACCCCGCACGCGGGGCGAGGGAGCAGGTCGAGGCCTGCGCCGAAGCGCCTGAGTGTGCTCCTGCTGCTGGCGATGGCGTGGGGCGCGGTCGCCGCGCCGGCCGAGCCGCCGTCCTATCGGCTCGACGATTATCTGGCGCCCGTTCCCGCCACGCTGAAAGGCCAGCCCGCGCTTGACGTCGCGCAGGCCAAAGCCCTGTGGGAGAGCGGCGCGCTGTTCCTCGATGTCCTGCCCCATGCGCCGCGCCCGCAGGGGCTCGCGCCCGACACCGTGTTTATCGACAAGCCGCATGTCAGCATCAAGGGCGCGTTCTGGCTGCCGGAGGTCGGGCGCGGCGAACTGTCGGCGCATACCGACACTTATTTCCGCCAATCCCTGTCCGCGCTCACGGCGGGCGATTTTTCCCGGAAAATCGTCGTGTTCTGCAAGCGCGACTGCTGGATGTCGTGGAACGCCGCCCGCCGCGCGCAGGTTTTCGGCTACAGGAACATCCTGTGGTTCTCCGACGGCATCGAAGGCTGGCGCGACGCCGGCCTGCCCACGGAAACCATAAAGCCCTATGGAAGTTAGCTGGCCAGGAGGCCGCCATGCCGAACCGTCGCCTGTTGCTGCAATGCGCCCTGCTTCTGCCGGTCGCCGCCCACGCGCAGACCGCCCCGGGCGAAGACACCTGGGTTGGCCTCAAGCCGATGTTTTTCGAAAAACCCATCGATGAGGCGGCTGGCTATGTGACGCTCGACGCGCCGGTGCGCGCCGAGGACGCCGCGCTGGTGCCCGTGCAGCTCAAGTTTCCGGCTCGGGAAAAAGGGGATCGGGTTGTCGCCGCGACCGTGATCGTCGATGAAAATCCCTCGCCGCTGGTCACCACGCTCAGGCGCGGCGCCGATGCGGGGGCTTTCGATTTTGCCCTGCGCCTGCGCGTCAATTCCTATTCCTATGTGCGGGTGATCGCCGAAACCGAAAGCGGCGCCCTGCACATGGTCAAGGCCTATGTGAAGGCGGCGGGCGGCTGTTCGGCGCCGGCTTCGAAAAACCCGGAGGAGGCCAAGGCCAATATCGGAAAAATGCGCTTCCGCACCTTTGCGGGGCAGGGCATGGCGGAAGCGCAGGCGATGATCCGCCATCCCAATTATTCCGGCATGCAGATGGACCAGCTCACCCGCATGTACACGCCCGCCTGGTACGTGACGCAGGTGCGGGTGCGTCAGGGGGAAAACCTGTTGTTCTCCATGGAAAACGGCATTTCGCTGTCCGAGGACCCGACGTTCCGCTTCAGCTATCTCGCCAACGGCCAGCCGGTGCGCATCGAGGCGAAGGATTCGACCGGCGCCGAATTCGGCCAGACGTTTGCCGCCGACGGCGCCGCTTACTGAGACATTCTTTCCGACGTTTTCACGGCTGCGCGGTTCCGCTGCGCTCGAGATCGTCGATGTGATGCAAGCTGATGCTTCGAGAAGGGGCCCTCACCTGCGGGGGTGAGGAGGTTGGCCGCCGTCTCGCGGTATAGGCGGCTCAGGCGATAGGTCAAAATCATCACGACAGCGTCTGAACGCGGAATCGTCGCGGGATGCCGTGCGACCCGATGCTTTCCAGACGACATCGGGGCTAACGCCCCAGCCCCTCACCCCAGCCCTCTCCCCGCTCAGGCGGGGCGAGGGGGCGGATCGAGGCTGTCGCCTGACATACAGCCCCTGTGATTTGGGTGTTTCACCTGGTTTCCTAAAGCCGCGCGCTGTGCCAGGCGATGTGGTCGGCCATGAAGGTCGAAATGAAATAATAGGAATGGTCGTAGCCCTCGCGCATGTTGAGCGTGAGCGGAATGCCGGCCTTTTTGCACGCTTCCTCCAGCAGCCACGGTTTCAGGCCTTTTTGCAGGAAGGAATCGGCCGCGCCCTGGTCCACCAGGAATTCCTTGAACCTTTTGCCGTCGGCGATCAGCAGCGTGGCGTCGTAGTCGCGCCAGGCGGACTCGTCCGGTCCCAAAAATTTGGTGAGCGCGGGAATCGACCAGTCGCTGGTCGAGGGCTGCACGATCGGCGCGAAGGCGGAGCAGCTCTTGAAACGGTCGGGATGCTTGAGCGCCAGCGTCAGCGCGCCATGGCCGCCCATGGAATGGCCGAAAATGCCCTGTCGCGACATGTCTGCGGGAAAATGTTCCGCGATCAGCCGGGGCAATTCCTCGGCGATATAGGAATACATGCGGTAGTTGCGATCATAGGGCGCTTGCGTGGCGTCGAGATAAAACGCGGCGCCGGAGCCGAACTGCCAATTGTCCTTTTCGTCGGGCACATCCTCGCCCCGGGGCGAGGTGTCGGGACAGACGACCATGACTCCATGTTGGGCCGCCGCCGCGCGGAATTCGCCTTTTTCCGTGACATTGGCGTGGGTGCAGGTGAGGCCGGAGAGATACCACAGCACGGGGACTTTTTGGCCCGCCGCCGCCTGGGGGGGGACAAAGACGCTGAACGTCATCGGGGTTTTCGTCTCGCGGGAGTCTTGGCGATAGACGCCCTGCACGCCGCCATGAGACGTGTTGGTGGAAATGGTTTCCATGAATGCTCCAGGTTTGCACGCGAATGGCGCGATCCTTCGGCCGTCATGGCCGGGCTTGTCCCGGCCATCCACGCCGGCATGGAGCGCGCCACCCGAGAAAGAACGCCCGAAGCGCCGGGACCGTTCTGGATCCGCGGGCGACGTCATGGCGTGGATGCTCGGGACAAGCCCGGGCATGACGGGGAGACTTTTGAAAACAAAGCGTCGGCGCAAGCGCCGACGCCGGTCATTCCGAGGGGGCGCCGGGCGCAGGGGACGAACCCCTCATCCGGCCCCTTCGGGGCCACCTTCTCCCGCAAGGGGAGAAGGAGATCACGCCGCCAGCTTGCCCGCGGCCTTGGCGACGTGGGTGGCGATGGCGTCCATCAGCGGCGGCGACAGGCAGTCGTAGGGCTCCAGGCCGATCGACTTGATCTGGGCGCGAACGTCGCCCATCTTCGCCGGCGGGAAGCCGGACTCGATGATCGACGACACGAAGGCGGCGAATTGCGGCTCCTGCCAGCCCTGCTCGCGCGACAGTTCGGTGTGGACGAAGTCGAGACCGTAGAACGGATGATTCTTGTTCTCGATGCGGCCGTACATGTGCACGCCGCAGTCGCGGCAGGCGTGGCGCTGGATCGTCGCGGAGGGATCGACGATTTGCAGCTTGTCGGCGCCGGAAACCACCCGGAGGTTGTCACGGGAGACCACCGCGACGACTGAAAAGACTGCGCCATCCGGCTTCCAGCATTTTGTGCAGCCGCAGGCGTGGTTGTGCGCGACATTGCCGGTGATCTGCACCTGCACAGGATTGCTGGCGCATTTGCAGCTCAGCGTCCCGCCAGCGAAACTGGCGCTTCCCTTCCTCAGTCCATTGTCGATCGATGGATGAAGCTTGAGCATGGGCCCCTCCCTGCGGGTCATGGTGGATGTCGTGTTCCCGGCCGCCGGGCCTGCATCGTCCCCGGAGCCACCGAAGAGTTTCATGAGCTGTTTCAGCATCGCCGAAGCCTCCACTTTCGCGTGCGGTTGCCCCGCAAGCATTCGTAAATTCAAAAGGCGCCAATTCCACGAACGCCACCGCGAAAAATATTTCATACTGCGGCTAGACTATCGCACCATGATTATGGCACGGCCCTTCCTGCGCCGCATGGGCGGGCGTCTTAGTAATCTCTTATGATTTTCACATTGACGGCTTAGAAATAATGCGTTCAATTCTTCGTCATGACGCAAGCAATGCCCGGCTTATCCGCCCTCCGGCGCTTCGGTCGCGCTTTGGCCCTCGCCAGTCTTGCGCTGGGTTACGTTGCGGCCGCCGCCGCCGAGCCGCCGCTGAAAGTCGAAATCGCTTTCGTCGCCCATGCCCGCGCGCCTTCGCCGCCCTATGTGATCGATCCCCCGCCGCCCGGCGAAGGTTTTGACGGGGCGAGGCTGGCGTTGCAGGAAAACGCCACCACCGGGGCGTTCCTCAATCAGATTTTTGACCTGCAAAACGTCGAGTTGGGCGAAGACGAGAACCCGGTTGAGGCGATCAAGCCGCTGCTGGCGCAGGGCAAAAAATTGTTCGTCAGCGCCCTGCCGGCCAACGAGACGCTGGCGCTGGCCGATGCGCTGAAGGCCGAGGGCGCGCTGCTGTTCAACGCCGGGGCGACAGACGATTTTTTGCGCGGCGCCGGGTGCCGCTCCAATCTTTTTCATACCGCGCCGAGCCGCGCCATGCTCACCGATGCGCT
The DNA here is from genome assembly GCF_009720655.1 of Rhodoblastus acidophilus. Taxonomy (GTDB): domain Bacteria; phylum Pseudomonadota; class Alphaproteobacteria; order Rhizobiales; family Beijerinckiaceae; genus Rhodoblastus; species Rhodoblastus acidophilus_A. Next base: position 231,260 of record NZ_WNKS01000001.1, read on the forward strand.
GTTCCAGTATCTCGCCGTGCGCCGCTGGAACAAAATCTTGCTCGTTCCCGGCCCCAATGCCGAAGACGCCGCCTATGCCGACGCGGTTCGCGCCTCGGCGAAAAAATTCGGCGCCAAAATTGTCGCCGAAAAGCCCTGGACCTTTGGGCCGCTCGCGCGCGCCCGCTCCGATGCGATCACGCAAGCCGAAGCGCTCACCTTTTCGCGGGGCGTGGACGCCGACATGGTCGTTGTCGCCGATGAGGCCGAGGATTTCGGCGACTATATTTTGTACCGAACCTCCGAGCCGCGTCTGGTCGCGGGCACGCAGGGATTGATCCCTGTTTCGTGGCATCCGACCCATACCGCCTATGGCGCGGAACAGCTGCAAAACCGTTTTGTGCGCATGACCAAGCGGCGGATGCGGCCCATCGATTATCAGGCCTGGATCGCCGTGCGCGCCATCGGCGAGGCGGTGACGGAGCTGCGCGCCGCCGATCCGCAAAAAATCGCCAACACCCTGCAAGGCCCGAACTCCACCCTCGCCATCTTCAAGGGCGCGGCGGCGAGTTTTCGTCCGTGGGACCGGCAATTGCGTCAGGCCATTCTGTTGGCGCAGCCGAAATCGCTGGTCGGCCTCGCCCCCCAGCCGGGTTTTTTGCATCAGCGGAGCACGTTGGACACGCTGGGCGTCGATGAGACCGAAAGCGCCTGCAAACCGGGGAAATCATGAACGCGTTGCGCCTTGCCCTTCTCGCCTGTCTGCTCGCCAGCCCCGCTGGCGCGACGCGCCTTTATGTCACCAATGAGAAATCCAACGACATCACCGTGATCGACAGCGATACGCTCGCCGTGACCCAGACCGTGAAGGCGGGGCGTCGGCCGCGCGGCGTTGGGGTGAGCCCCGACGGCAAACTGCTCTATGTCTGCGCCAGCGACGAGGACGGGGTGCAAGTCTTCGACACAACCTCCATGAAGCTTTTGCGCACGCTGTCGTCCGGGCCGGACCCCGAGCAGTTCGTCATGAACGCCGCCGGCGACCTGCTCTACATCGCCAACGAGGACAATGCGCAGGTCACCGTGCTCGACGTGAAGAAGAACCAGGTGGTCGCCAATGTGCCTGTTGGCGTCGAGCCCGAGGGCATGACGCTGAGCCCCGACGGGTCCGTGCTGGTCAACACCTCTGAGACCACCAATATGGCGCATTTCATCGATGCGAAAACTTTTGCGCGCATCGACAATGTGCTGGTGGACAAGCGCCCGCGCTACGCTCTGTTCACGCCGGACGGTTCAAAGTTATGGGTGAGTTCCGAGGTCGGCGGAACCGTTTCGGTGATCGACGCCAAGACCCGCCAGATTCTGAAAAAATTGCGCTTCGATGTGCCCGGCCTCACCCGCGAGGAGGTGCAGCCGGTCGGCATGCGCGTGACCGCCGACGGCAAGACCGTGTTTGTTGCGCTCGGCCCCGCCAACCGCGTCGCCGTGGTCGACGCCGAAACTTTTGAAATTCGAAAATATATTCTGGTGGGCCAGAGGGTCTGGCATATGGCGCTGACCCCGGACGAAAAATATCTGTTCACCGCCAATGGCAATTCGAACGACGTCACCGTCATCGATGTCGCCGCGTTGAAAGCGATAAAATCCATTCCGGTGGGACAGGCGCCTCTGGGCGTCGCCGCCTCGCCCAACTGAAAGCCGAGATGCGAAAAATTCTTCCGCTCCTGCTCGTTCTCGCCACGCCCGCGCTTGCCGGCGGTCCTCCCGTGGATGACGACTGGCCTTGCCAGCAGCGCAAGACAGGGGCGATCAGCCGCGCCGCGATCTGGGCGGGGCCGGAGGTTTTTTCGGGGCGCTGGGACGACGATTCCCAGGTGGCGGCGCTGGCGCGAAAGCTGGCCTCGCGGCGCACGCCGCTGGAGGAGGCGGGACCGCTGATCGACGCTTTCGCCAAGGAGGCCGGCGCCGACAAGGACAAGCGGCTCACCCTGCTGTTCGACGGGACGCTCGACCTCATCAATGGCGAGCGCGCCAAGGTGATGGCGGCGATCACGCGCTACGCCCGGGGGCAGAAGGCGCTGGCGGCCAAAGTGCGCGAGGACGCCGACAAGGCCGCCGACGCCCAGGAAAGCCAGGGCTATGGGCAGGACATCACCGCGCCCGACGCGCTGGAGAAGGCGCATCCCGAACTCAAATGGGACAAGCGCATTTTTGATGACCGCGCCCAGGCGCTGACCTATGTGTGCGAAAGCCCGGTGCTGCTGGAGAAGCGCGCCTTCGCCCTGGCGCGGGCCATTCAGGAAAAGTTGTAAGGGCTCCGCCCCGCGCGGCAAACCGCTGTTTCTAAGTGTTTTTTACTCGTAAAGCCAAGCTTCTAAGAATAAAATAATAAGATTTTTTGGCTGGAGCGGAACAGAAAGGATTTTATTTCGTTGTGAGAGGCGGCGGGAGAACTTACTCTCACGCGTGCCGCAATCCGGGCGACAGACCTGGATGCGGGAGGAAGCGCACTGCAGGGCATGACACATGAATGTTCTGATCATTGAAAACGATTTGACCGCCGGCGGCGTGCTTGCCGAGGGCTTGAAAGCCGAAGGTTTCGACGTGACCTTCGTTCAGGAGGCCGAAGATCCCGTGGAGACCGTCAAGGCGCTGAATCCGTGCGCAGTGGTGTTCGACACGCCGGCGGCCGACGGCAGCGATTTGGAGACCTGCCGGGCGATGCGGCGCAATGGCCGCACCGAACCCATCCTGTTCCTCAGCGACCGCCACGATCCCGCCGACCGCGCCCACGGGCTGATGGCCGGCGCCGACGACTATATCGCCAAGCCCTTCGAATTCGACGAATTCGTCGCGCGGCTGCGGGCGCATCTCATGCACCGCTCGATCTCCGGCGATTCGCGCGAACGCCGGAAAGTCGGCCAGCTGGTGCTCGACATGCACACGCGCCAGGCGCATTTCGGCAAGGTCCATATCCGCCTGACCCAGCGCGAGGCCGAACTGCTCGGCATCCTCATGGACAACGCCAACCAGCCGGTGTGCCGGGGTTCGATCTACGATCAGCTCTGGGGCGACCAGGGCTGCACCTCGCTCAACGTGGTGGACGTCTATCTCGGCTATCTCCGCACCAAATTCACGGAGATCACCCGCGTCGGCGGCCCGTTCATCAGCACGGTTCGCGGGCGCGGCTTTATGCTCGACATCAACGGCTACAAGTGCGCGGCGCGCTGAATCCGGCCTGATCCTCAACTTCGGCGGGTCCTCTCAGAGCGGGCGCGCGCAAAAGGTTTTGATTTCCATGCGACATTTCTCCGTCTTTGGCGCGGCGGCCTTCGCTTGCGCGCTGTTCGCCGGCTCGGCTTCCGCGACCCAGGAGCCGCAAGCCGCTGACATTCTGTTCGAGCGCCCGCAACTGGAAAAGCTCAAGGGGGGCGACAGACTCGACTACAGCTACAGTTTCAAGTCGGCCGACCCCAGCTTGTTCGGACCCGCCTTCGACGACCGCATCGGCCTGCGGGTCGAGCCCGGCGATGGCCCGGACAAGAAAAAGGTCGAGGTCGAGATGTTTTCGGCGGAACGCCGGCGCGCCGCCGGCCCGTTCGAGGACATGAGCGGCAATCCGCTGCTCAGCCTGATGCTGGAGGAGAATCTTCAGCGCCTCGCCGCCATTTTCCAGGCCAATCCGCGCTACATGAAGACGGCGATCCGCCTCGCCCTGCGCAACGCCAAGGCCACGCCGGAGCCGTCGGAGGGATTTGGCGATGCGCCGGGCTGGCGGGTCGAGGTGGCGCCGTTCAAGGACGATCCGCACAAGGCGCGCATGCATGGGCTCGACACATTGACCTATCGCTTCCGCGTCTCCGAGGCGGCCCCGGGCGAAATCACGGAAATCGCCATTTCCGCGCGCGACGCCAAGGGGGATGTGCTGTTCGAGGAGACGACGCGCTATGCCGGCAAGCATTAGCAGGCTGCTGAAAAACCCGTGGGCCGCCCCCACCCTTCGAGACGCCCGCCAAGGCGGGCTCCTCAGGGTGAGGGCTACGAGAATGTTTTATATAAATAAACTCCCTCATGGTGAGGAGGCTGCGAAGCAGCCGTCTCGAACCATGGCCATCGGAACGGGCCTTTTTCAGCAGCCTGTTAGGCCTCTGGCCGCCGCGCTTTTCGCGCTCGGGGCGGGCGCGGCGGCTGCGCAGACGCCGGCCAACGATTTTCCCACCGAAGCGCGCGCCGACTATGTCTTCGCCTGCATGGCCGCCAACGGCCAGACGCCCGACGCGCTGAAAAAATGTTCCTGCTCGATCGACATGATCGCCTCGATCATGCCTTACGACAAATATGTGGAGGCCGAGACGGTGCTCTCCATGCGCCAGGGCGTCGGTCGTCAGGTCACCATGTTCCGCGCCGCCAATTTCGAGGACATGGTCGCCGACCTGCGCCGCGCCCAGGCGGAAGGCGAGATCAGGTGCTTTTATTGAGACTGTTGGGCCGGAGCTGACAGACGGCGGCGCAGGTCGGCGATCATCGGCCCGAGGTCCGGCAGCCAGGGCGCGACGCTGTCGTCCAGCTCGTCGTTGAGGTCGTGGAAGTCGAACACGCCGTCGGTGTATTTGGCGAATTTGCCGGGATCGTCGCTGGCGAGGCTGGCGCGGCCGCGCGCCCGCTTGATCGCGTATTCCTCGCGGCTCTTGCAGAAATAATGGTTGATCTGGGCGACCGACCAGTCGACCTCGGTCGCGACGCCATGCGGCTCCATCTCCAGCGGCGCGCCATTGGCCAGCACCGCCCGGCCGCTCGCCAGCGACGGCGCGTGCATGTGGATCTGGTCGACGCATTCCGGTCGGAACAGGCTTTTGACGTGACGGTTGATCGGCGACGCCGCTTCGGCGGCGCGGCGAAACCGCTCCATCACCGGGCGGGGCGAGAATTCCGTCGCGCCGGAGGAGCCGAACAGCCGCCAGTTCACGCCGATGCAGGCGACATCGGACGGGAATGAGGCGAGAAACGCGTTGACGCCGCCGCCGCGCTTCAGCACGAAAAATTCGTCGGCGTCGAGGAACATCAGCCAGTCCGTGCGGCATTCGCGCACAAAATGGTGGTAGGCCGAAAGCTGCGGCGAGATTTCGGAAACGGGCCAGGGGACGTGGGCGTCGATGGCCCCGATGGCGCGCAAGCTTTTGAGCAGGTCGGAGGTCTCGTCGGTCGATTCGTTGTCATAGACGACGATCCGGTCGAAACCGATCATGCGATGCCAGGCGACCCATTCAACCAAATAGGGCGCTTCGTTCTTGACGATGGCGCAAAGCGTGGCGGACATCAGCGGCTCCGGCGGGTTGCCTGAGGGGCATAGCCCGCGCCGCGCCCGCGCTCAACCTTATTTCAGCAGCATCAGCCAGCGCTGGTTTTCGTCGGGGCGCGACACCTCCAGCCGGCTCATGCCGATGTAGCGGACGATGCGCAGCTTGTCGCCCTTGTTGAAGCGCAAGCATTGGCCGGCCTTTTCCTGGGTGTCCAGATAGGCCTCCGCGGCGGCGCGGCTATCGTCGACATAGAGCTCCACCCAGCGTCTCAAGGGATCTCCGTCCTTGCAGGCGAACAGCGGAAAGGTGAGTTCGCAGATTTCGCCCACGGCGCAGCGCACCTTGGGTTCGGCGTGGGCCGGGGCCAGGAAAACAAGCGCCGGAAAGGCTGCAAGCAGGAGCAACGGTCGCATGAAGGGCATCCGCATGGTTTTTTGAGACACTAGGCGGCGAAACTCGCGCGAAGCCTGCGGCGCGGGACGGCCGGTTGAACTTCGTGGAATTTACGTTAACCCTTGCTTGCGACGGGGGAGGGGAGGCGCATGGACCAGCCGGTCGACGTGGCGATGTCGGTCTATGGAAAACCGTTCCACACCGCCGTGACCCTGCTGAGCCTGCAAAAGCACAGCGGAGCGCACATCAACCGCATTTACGTGCAACTTGAACGCGAACAGCCTTTTGACGCGCAGCCCGAGCGTATTCTGCCGCTGCTCGGCGAGAAAATTTTTGTCTACCGGCCGCCGCTCTATCTCGGCTGGACCCAGGTCGATTCGAGCCGCCTCGGCGACGCCGCCTATCGGCAGTCCGTGCGCTACCAGTGGCCCTGGGAGCACAGCGATCGCGCCCAGCTTTTCATCGCGCACAACGATTGCGTGTTCTTCGACGATGTGATCGGGCGCATGCGCGCTGTCATGGCGCGCGAAGGCGTGGCGGGCGTCGGCCCCATCGGACAATGCTGGAACTGTCCCGCGCATCACGCCGGCCGCTGCGACGGCGCGCGGCACGAGGCGTTTCAGCCGACCTACGAGGAAGCCTGCGAGATCGTGCGCGCGCATCCGGGGCCGCGGCTCAAAGTCGAAAAGATCGACAAAATTTCGCCCATGCCTTTTCTCGAATGCCGGCTGAACGAGATCGCCTGCCTGATCGATCTGACCCAGGCCCGGCCCGCGACCATGCCCCATGGTCCCTGCCTGCCGCTCGGCTGGAACCGCACGGACACCGGCGTCGACTGGTTTCGCGGCATGCGGCTGCAAAAATTCCGCTTCAAGCATTGGGATTTGCGCGACGGGTTTTCGCACGGATACTTTTACGCTGAGAACGGCGGGCATCCCGCCAACCGCGACCGCGCGCTCTACGACCGGGGGGAGGCCGATGCGTTCGCCTGGCTGGAGGCGCATTTTCCTCAGGATGCGGCGCGGTTGCGCGCGGCCTTGGCGTGACGCCGGGCGGCTGGGCGCCCAGAGCGTTTTCGAGCGAAGTGGATGCCGGTTCGCGTGAAGAAAACGCGTAGAAACAAAAGGCTAGAGCCCGTTCGGTGAATGGGAGTTCATCGAACGGGCTCTAGCGTTTTCGAGCGAAGTGGATGCCGGTTCGCGTGAAGAAAACGCGTCAAAACAAGAATCTAGAGCTTTTTCATGTTTCCATGAAACATGAAAAAGCTCTCGTCGGCGATGCAACCAATGGTCCGGGCGTCGCGTATTGCTTCCGGCGGATTTTTTTTGACGCGCGCTGTTTGAAGGGAAGGAGTTGACGATGTTCAGGGTGTTCTTGGTCGTTCTGGCGCAAGCCCTCGCCGCTGACGCCGCCGCCGAAAGCGCGAAATTCATCGATGGCGTCTGGCAGGGAAAGGGAACCTTCCAGATGGGCGACACGATCGTGCTTTGCCGCGACATCACGATGAAATTCAGCGGCGATGACAAAACGTTCGTTGTGCGCGAGGCGGCCATGACCTGCGATGGCATGGACCCCCAGAATTTCACCGAGGTCGACACTTTCGCGCTCGGCGACAATGGCGAGCTGACGTTCCAGAAAGGCGTCGCCAGCCAAATTCCGGCCGGCGCCAAGGTTGGCAAGGTGAAGGGCAATCGCCTGGCGATGCTCAATCCCATCGACGCCGCGAAAGTGGACGATATCGACATTCGCCTGGCGGGCGATACGCTGGTCTATAGCCAGATCGCCGGCGCGCCCGGCGATCGGCCCGATTACGCCTTGCTGGCTTTCATGAAGAAGAAATAGGCTGATCGGCCGGCGGAGACGGGACGATCCTGGCGATCAGCGCCTTGCGCCGGGCGTTGCTGACGCCGTCGAAATAGCGCAGGCCGAGTTCGCCCTCGCCAATGCGCCGCACCTCGCACTCCATGGCGCGGTCGTCCGCCCTGACCGCGACCTCGATATGCGTTCCGACCTCCAGCGACGGGGGCAGGGGCTGGGTTTCGCTTTCGTCGATCACCAGGCGCAGGCCGTCGTTCGAAATATCGGCGATGGTCGCGCGGATTTGCAGCTCGCCATAGAAGATCACGGCTTCGACATGGTCGAAAATCTTGTGCCGTATGGACGCGCGGCGCTCGTAACGCATCGGACTCTTTCCTCGCCGCGCGGCGCGCGGCTTTCCAACCCTGCGATTTTCAACGCACTGGCTTGCGCGGAGCCGAACGCGATATTGGGGACGCGCAGCGCGGCGCGTCCCGCCAAGTCAGTTCAGTGTCCCTCGAAGGCGATCAGCGAGCGCACCGGCACGTTCAGCGCGCCGAGCTGTTCGGCGCCGCCGAGTTCCGGCAGGTCGATGACGAAACAGGCGGCGATCACTTCGGCCCCCATCTGGCGCAGCAGTTTGATGGCGCCGCAGGCGGTGCCGCCGGTGGCGATCAAATCGTCGACGAGCAGAACCTTTTCGCCCGGCTTGACCGCGTCCGCATGCATTTCCATCTCGTCGACGCCGTATTCGAGCGTGTAGGACATGGAAACCGTGGTGTGCGGCAGCTTGCCCTTCTTGCGGATCGGAATGAAGCCGGCGGACAATTGATGCGCCACGGCGCCGCCGAGAATGAAGCCGCGCGCCTCCATGCCGGCGACCGCGTCGATCTTCTGGCCGGCGAAGGGTTGCACAAGCTCGTCCACCGCGCGGCGGAAGGCGCGGGCGTCGCCGAGCAACGTGGTGATGTCGCGGAACATGATGCCCGGCTTGGGATAGTCGGGAATGGTGCGGATGATGGTTTTGAGGTCTTGTTCGAAGGTCATTGCGGGCTCACGGAAATGGGGCAGTTTAGCCATATCCCGCCCTTCCCTTCGGATGCAACAGGGCGGCTCGACGCAGGGCCGCGCCCCCAGCTTGAAATCCCTCGAAATCGACGGGCGCGCGCCTGTCGTAAGGTTTCCGCAAGATCGCGTCGCGATCCGCGAAAACGAAATCGCGCGGAAATCCTCCAGGCGAAGGGGATTTCCGCGCGAGCGGAATAAGTTTCCGAACGGATCGTTCGGAAATCGGATCAGTTGAACAGGCTGGACACGCTTTCTTCCTTCGCGGTCCTGTCGATCGCCTCGCCGATCAGCGGCGCGATCGAGACGACCCGGATGTTCTTCGCCACCCGCACCGCTTCCGTGGACTGGATGGAATCGGTGATCACCAGTTCCTTCAGCTTCGACGACGAAATGCGCGCCACCGCGCCGCCCGAGAGCACGCCATGGGTGATGTAGGCGCGCACGTCCGCCGCGCCCTCGTTGAGCAGGGCTTCCGCCGCATTGCACAGCGTGCCGCCGGAATCGATGATGTCGTCGACGAGAATGCAGCTTTTGCCCTTCACCTCGCCGATGATGTTCATCACCTCTGATTCCCCGGCGCGCTCGCGGCGCTTGTCGACGATGGCGAGCGGCGCGTTGATGCGCTTGGCCAGCGCGCGGGCGCGAACAACGCCGCCGACGTCGGGCGACACCACCATCACGTTGGAGAGGTCAAGCTTGTCCTGGATGTCGCGCACCAGAACCGGGGCGGCAAACAGGTTGTCGGTGGGAATGTCGAAAAAACCCTGGATCTGGCCGGCGTGGAGATCGACGGTGAGCACGCGGTCGGCGCCGGCGCGGGTGATCAGGTTGGCCACCAGTTTCGCCGAGATCGGGGTGCGGGGGCCGGGCTTTCTGTCCTGCCGGGCGTAGCCGAAATAGGGCATGACCGCCGTGATGCGGCGCGCGGAGGCGCGGCGCAGGGCGTCGATCATGATCAACGCCTCCATCAGATGGTCATTGGTGGGGAAGGAGGTGCTTTGGACGACAAAAGTGTCCTGTCCGCGCACGTTTTCCAGGATTTCGACGAAGACTTCCATGTCGGCGAAGCGGCGGACCTGACATTTGGTCAGGGGGACGCCGAGATAGGCCGCGATGGCCTCGCTCAGGGGCCGATTGGAATTGCCCGCAAGAATTTTCATGACGCCAGACATCTCGTGTCGCTACGTTGAGGGTTGGCGGCGTCTTAGCAGCGCGACCGGCGATGAACAATGCCGTGGCGCGAATGCTGTCGCATTTTCGTTAAAGACTTGAAGTCGCACCCGGCTTTTTGCCGGCTTTTATCGAATCGGCGCGTAGGACAGCGCGCGGCTGGGTGTTTGCGCCGCCGCCAGGGCTTCCGGCGTGTTGGAGAGATAGGCGGCGACCTCGTCGGCGCTGCGCTGGGCGAGGGACGCCAGCGACGCGGCGTCGACCAGGGACCAGGGGTCGGGCGATGCGCCCTTGATGGCGACTTCGTCGTTGAGTCGCTGGGCGCGATGCGCCTTGTTGTCGTAGATGTCCCAGACATAGGTGAGGCGGGCGCCGCCGTCGGTCGGATAGGCGGAGAGGTAGCCGCGCGCGAGATAGCGGGCGCCGGCTGTGTCGGTCAGGGCGATGTCCTGTTTGGCGGCGTCGGCGTTGAACAAGGCCAAAAATTTGGACTTCAGCGGCTCCGGCGCGTCGAGTTGCGTGACGGCGAGCGTGGCGGGGCGGGGGCTTGCGCCGGAAGGCGTCATCACGCTGTGCGCCGGGGCTTGCGTCGTGGCGGTGGCGATCGGGTCCATGTCGCCGCCGCAACCGGCGAGGAAAAGAGGGGTTAGGGCCGCGAACACGCGCAAAAACGCCTTCGGCTCGACCATGTTAACTCCCTGCTCTTATCGTTGACGGTTTGTTAACCTCAGTGCTAGCGGTAAAATCGCACGAGGTCCAGAACCTGGATCAACCTGCGGCTAATGCTTAGGTCATGATCCCGGACCCGGAAAACGATCTTCCCGACACGCCCAATCTGGACGACGAAGACGACGCGGAGCTTGCGCCCGAGGCGGCCGTCGAGCTGGATTTCGATGCGTGTGAAAGTCCTGACGCGCTGAAACGCGGCGTGCGCGCGATTCGCGACCACTGGAAGCACGCGCCCTCGGGGCCGGGCGTCTATCGCATGCTCGCCGAGGACGGCGCGGTGCTTTATGTCGGCAAGGCCAAAAGCATAAAAAAACGCATCGCTTCGTACATGCGCGTGAGCGGCCACACCAACCGCATCGCGCGCATGATCGCGCTGACGACGACCATGGTGTTCGCCTCGACCGAAACCGAGGTCGAGGCGCTGCTGCTCGAAGCCAATCTGATCAAGCAGCTGAAACCGCGCTTCAACGTGCTGCTGCGCGACGACAAGAGTTTTCCCTATATCCTGCTGACCAAGGACGAGCGCGGCGCGCAGATCGTCAAGCACAGGGGCGCCCGGGGGCGAAAAGGCGATTATTTCGGGCCGTTCGCCGGGGTCTGGGCGGTCAACAACACGCTCAACACGCTGCAAAAGGCGTTTCTGCTGCGCACCTGCGAAAACTCCTTTTTTGACAATCGCACCCGGCCCTGTCTGCTGTTCCAGATCAAGCGCTGCTCCGGCCCCTGCACGGCCGAGATTTCGCCCGCCGATTATGATGAGCTGGTCCGCGAGGCCCGCGATTTTCTTTGCGGAAAATCGCGCGCGGTGCGCGAGCGGCTGGCGGCGGAAATGAACGCGGCCGCCGAAGAGCTGGAGTTCGAGCGCGCCGGGCGGCTGCGCGACCGCATCGCCGCGCTCGCCGCCATCCAGGCGCAGCAGGGGATCAATCCGCGCAACACGCCCGAGGCCGATGTTTTTGGGCTGCACGAGGAGGCCGGGCAGTTCTGCGTCGAGGCCGTGTTCATCCGCGCGGGACAGAACTGGGGCAACCGCGCCTATTTTCCCCGCGCCGACAAGGTTTTGACGCCCGGCGAGGTTTTAGGGCCGTTCCTGGGGCAATTCTACGCCGACCGCCCCGCGCCGCGCTGCGTGCTGCTCTCGCACGAAATCGAGGAGGCCGATCTATTGGCGGAAGCGCTTTCCGCGCGGGCGGGGCACAAGGTCGAGGTTTTTGTGCCCAAGCGCGGCGAAAAGGCCGAGCTGGTTGGCCATGCCCAACGCAACGCCCGCGAGGCCCTGGGTCGAAAAATCGCCGACACCGCCGGGCAGCAGCGGCTGCTGGACGCTTTGGGCGCGGCGTTCGGGATGGAGAAGACGCCGCGCCGCGTCGAGATTTACGACAATTCCCACATTATGGGTTCCGCCGCCATCGGAGCGATGGTGGTCGCGGGGCCCCAGGGGTTTGTCAAAAACCAGTACCGCACCTTCAACATCAAGTCGGACATCGCGCCCGGCGACGATTACGCCATGATGCGCGAGGTTTTGGGGCGGCGGTTCACCCGCATCTTGAAAGAGGGGGAGCCGGACAGCAGCGATCCCGAGGCGTTTCCGCAAAAACCCGACCTGATCCTGATCGACGGCGGGCGTGGGCAGTTTTCCGCGACGCTTCAGGTCATGCGGGAGCTGGGGGTGGAGGGGATCACGCTGGCGTCGATCGCCAAGGGCGTGGATCGCGACGCCGGGCGCGAAACGTTTTTTGTCGAGGGTCGCGAACCCTTTCGTTTGCCGCCGCGCGATCCCGCGCTTTATTTCGTCCAGCGGCTGCGCGACGAGGCGCATCGCTTCGCCATCGGCACGCATCGCGCCAAGCGCAAGAAGGAGTTTGTGAAGAATCCGCTCGATGAGATCGCCGGCATTGGGCCGGCGCGCAAGCGGGCTTTGTTGCAGGCTTTTGGGACGGCAAAGGCGGTGGCGGGGGCGGCGTTGGCGGATTTGGAGAAGACGCCGGGCTTATCCGCCGCCACGGCAAAACTGGTTTATGACCATTTTCATGAGAAGGGGTGAGGCGCCCGTTCCGCGAGCGATTCAGTCTGAGGTCATCATGCCCGGGCTTGTCCCGGGCGCCCACGCCGACCCGCGAGGGAAAATTCCGCGACAGTTCGCATTGCGGCGCCGCGTGGATGGCCGGGACAAGCCCGGCCATGACGACATGACGTTTGCGGCGCTAAAGCGACAGTTCGCGGATTTGTGGAACCGCTACTCCTTCCCCAGACAGCATTTTTTGAATTTTTTGCCGCTGCCGCAGGGGCAGGGGTCGTTGCGGCCGACATTTCGGAATTTGTTCTCGGCCGGCGCCGGCGCGAAATCCTCTTCGTCGACGTCGAAAACCTCCAGCGCCGCCACGGCGTCCTCGATCGGCTGCAAGCCGCGCTCCTTGAAAAAACCGTCGCGGTCGGCGCGGGCGGCGCGCAGGTCGTCCTGGAAATCCTCGAAGGCCAGAATCGTGTTGTCGACGAGTTTTTGCCGGAAGGCGCGCGCGACCAGGGGCTCCATGTCGCCAAAACCCAGCAGCGCCACCCCCGTCTGCATGCCGTACCAGACCACATGCGTCTCGCGCGGCAACAGGGTTTCGAACCAGTTCGTGAAATTTTCGCGCGTCTCCTCGGCCGGGATTTCGCCCTTGTGGGTGAACCAGCACAGCGCTTCAATCGCCGCGACGCGCGCCCATTCGTCGGCTTCCGGGGTCTCCACCAGTTTTCGCAGCGCGGCGAAATCGCCATCGCACAGGCTGATCAACAGGCTGGGAAGCGTTTCGGTCGCGCCGTCGCCGATCATGTCGTAGAGCGGTTCGCCCTCAAGCGCCACGGAGACCAGCGGCGCAAAGGCCGCCGCGTCGCGCTTTTCCGCGAGCAGATGCAGGCCAAAAAAAGCTTGGGAGGCGTTTTCCGGCGAACGGTCCGCGCCCGAGGCATAGGCGTTCAATGCCGAAAGCAAGGGATCGCGCGCCTCGCTCCAGCGCTGGCGCAGCGTCATCAGCGCATCGAGCGGAAAAGTTTCGGCGCCCGAGAGGTCGTCCAGCGCGATTTTGACGAGGTCCATACAAAACTCCAAGATTTAGACGGGCACCCGCACGCTGGCGCGCAGGCCGCCGAGCGGGGAGGTGGAGAGATAAATGTCGCCGCCGTGCGAGCGGGCGATGTCGCGGGCGATGGCGAGGCCGAGGCCGGTGCCGCCCTCGTCCTGGTTGCGCGCCTCGTCGAGACGCACGAAAGGCCGGAACACGTCCTCGCGCTTGTCGGCGGGAATGCCAGGGCCGTCGTCATCGACGTGGATTTGCAGGAATTTGCGGTCGCATGAGCCTTCGAGCGCGATGGTTTCGCCATGGCGCAAGCCGTTGACGAGCAGGTTGGCGAGGCAGCGCTTGAAGGCGTCGGGGCGGACGGTGGCGATGGGCTCGCCGGCATAGGTCACAAGGGTCTTGTGTCCCAGGCGCTCGGATTCCTGCCGCAGAACATCGAGTAAGGCGGGAATGTTGGTGGGCGAGGCCACCTCTCCCAAATCGCCTCGCGCGAAGGCCAGATAGGCTTCGAGCATGCGCTGCATTTCGTTGACGTCGCCGGCCATGTCCTGCACTTCCGGCTCGTCCGGCAGCAGGGCGAGAGACAGCTTGAAGCGCGTCAGGATGGTGCGCAGGTCGTGGCTCACGCCGTTGAGCATGGTGGTGCGCTGCTCGATGGCGCGCTCGATGCGGCGCTTCATTTCCAGGAAGGCGTAGGCGGCGCGGCGCACCTCGCGGGCGCCGCGCGGGCGGAACTCGACTTCGCGGCCTTTGCCAAACTCCTCCGCCGCGTCGGCCAGCGCCATGATCGGGCGAATCTGGTTGCGCATGAACAGGATGGCGACCACGATCAGCACCGCCGCCGTGCTCATCATCCAGACGATGAAAATGTGGGTGTTCGAGGCATAGGCCTGGCTGCGCCGGGCGACGATGCGCAAAATGCCGTCGCCGAGATCGACGCGCACTTCGAGGAAATCCGACTGGCCCACCGTGTCGATCCAGAACGGCAGCGGGATCAGCCTGCCGATTTCCTGCGACAGCGCGCGGTCGAGCAGGGAGAAGAACGGGCGGGGCAGGGCGGGCGGCAGCGGTCCCGGAGGCAAAATTTCGGCGTCGAAGCCGAAACGCTTGCGCGCGATCTCCTCAAGCTTTTCGTCGCCCTTGTCATAGGCGCCGAACTCGCGGTGGATGTCGATCAGCGCCGCTATGTCCTGGCTCACCGCATTGGACAGGCGAAAGGTGACGAGGTTCCAGTGGCGCTCCATGAACACCACGGCGATGGCCGATTGCAGCAGCACCATGGGCGCGATGACGATCAGCAGCGACCGCGCGTAAAGACCCTTGGGCATCACGCTCGCCAGGACGCGCGTGAATTTTTGCCACGGGACGAGCAGTCGCCCGAAAAAACTCATCGCTCCGCCGCCAGCCTGTAGCCGATGCCGCGCACGGTTTGCAGCAGCAGGGGGTTCGCCGGGTCTTCCTCGATCTTTCGGCGGAGGCGATTGACCTGAACGTCCACGGTGCGCTCGTTGCCCGCCTCGCCGCCGCCCAGCGCTTCGCGCGTCACGGTCTCGCCGGGGTTTTCGCTGAGGATGCGCAGCATGTCGCGTTCGCGCTCGGTGATGCGGATGAGTTCGTCGCCCCTTTTCAACTCGCCGCGGTCGGGATCGAAGCTGAAGTCGCCGAACCGGGCGGGGTTTGGCGAGGCCGCCGTCGCCACCGGGCGCGAGCGGCGCAGCAGCGCGGCGACCCGCAGGGTCAGTTCGCGGACATCGTAGGGCTTCGCCAGATAATCGTCGACGCCGGCCTCCAGCCCCTTGATGCGGTCTTCCAGTTCGGCGCGGGCGGTCAGCATCAGGATCGGCGCCCGGCCGATTTCGCTCGCCTCCGCCCGCAGCCGCTGGGCGAACTGGTAGCCGTTTTCGCCCGGCATCATCACGTCGAGGACGATCAGGTCGAAATGCAGCAGTTTCAGATGCGCGCCGGCGTCCTCGGCGCTGACGGCCGTGGTGACGCGATAGCCCTCGCGCTGCAGCACGCGCGACAGCAAGTGCCGGATGCGGCGGTCGTCATCGACCAGGAGAACGTGGGGCGCGTCGTCTTGCGGGGTCGGAATCTCCGTCATTTGCCTTCCCCCGCATCGCTGATGGCGGCCAGAAACGCCGCGCCCTGCTCGCGGGCGCCGGCCGGCAGTTTCGCCAGCGCCGTGGCGAACCGCCGCGATTGGACGTGGGCGATCTCCAGCGCCAGCGCGTGACCGGCGTCCGTGGCGAACAGCAGCCGCTGGCGCCGGTCGGCGAGACCGGGTCGCTGCTCGATGTAATCGCCGTCGATCAACTCCTTCAAGACGCGGCTGAGGCTCTGCTTGGTGATCTTTAAGAGATCGAGCAGTTCGGCGACGGACAGGCCGGGGCGGCGGTCAACAAAATAGAGCACGCGATGATGGGCGCGGCCGAAATTGTAGCGCAGCAGCAGCCGGTCGGCGTCGCCGACGAAATCGCGATAGGCGAAGAACAGGGCTTCGATCAGGTCGAACATCGGTTCGGGCGCCGACGGCTCCACGGGCGGGCGGGGCGGGGCGGTCTGGCGCTGCAAGGCCTGTTCCATGAGGTCCCCTTCGCGGCGGCGCTAAATATGTCAGTTCTATTGACATATTTCAGGTCGGTTGCTACTCGTCAAGCTTCCCTCGAGCGGCGATCGATCCCGGCGCAGGCCGTGTTTCCCTCAAAAAAGCCGCCCATATTCAAAATCTCGGCAGTTTTGCAGGAGCGCGACATGTCCGTTTTGCCTTTCGACCAGCGTGATGGCTTCATCTGGAAAAACGGCGCGCTGGTCCCGTGGAATGACGCCAAGCTGCATGTGCTCTCCCACGGTCTGCATTACGGCTCCTGCGTGTTCGAGGGCGAGCGCGCCTACAATGGCGTGATCTTCAAGTCGCGCGAGCATTCCGAGCGGTTCAAGAAATCGGCGGAATTGCTGGATTTCGAGATTCCCTATTCCGTGGACGAAATCGAAGCGGCCAAGGCGCTGACGCTCGAAAAGAACGGTTTGAAAAACAGCTACGTGCGCCCGGTGGCGTGGCGCGGTTCGGAAATGATGGCGGTGGCCGCCCAGCACGCGAAAATCCACGTCGCCATCGCGGTGTGGGACTGGCCGTCGATGTTCGACATCGCCACCAAGATGAAGGGCATCAGGCTCGACATCGCCGAATACCGCCGCCCCGATCCGGCTTGCGCGCCCTGCGCGTCCAAGGCCGCCGGCCTGTATATGATCTGCACGATCTCAAAACATCGGGCGGAGCGGCGCGGCTATGCCGACGCGATGATGCTCGACTGGCAGGGCCGCGTCGCCGAATGCACCGGGGCGAACATCCTGTTCACCAAGGACGGGGAAATCCATACGCCTTTGGCCGATTGTTTTCTCGATGGCATCACCCGGCGCACCGTGATCGGCCTCGCCCGCGACAAGGGCATCAAGGTCAATGAGCGCCGCATCATGCCCGAGGAGCTGTCGGGCTTCGAGGAATGTTTTATCGTCGGCACGGGCGCGGAAGTGACGCCGGTGTCGGAGATCGGGCCTTACACTTTTGTGCCCGGCGCGATTTCGCGCGCCTTGGTCGAGGCCTATGCGGCGGAAGTGCAGCCGAAGGTGCTGGCGTAAGGCTTTTTTGCAGGGCGGGCGGCCGCGAGGTTTGCCCGCGCCTTTCCGCCGTCATTGCGAGCGAAGCGAAGCAATCCAGGGAACCCGCGACTGCTTCGCGACATTATTTTCTTTCATCCGTCACGCGGAGAGGCTGGATTGCTTCGCTTCGCTCGCAATGACGGCATGAAGGACTTCGGCGTTGCGTGCCGAAGTCCGTTCTCGCTCTTAGCCCGCCAGTGCGGCCTTAACCAGGCCGCTGACCTTCGCAAAATCCATTTTGCCGGCGTGGGCCGCCTTGAGCGCCGCGACCACCTTGCCCATGTCCTTGATCGAGCTGGCGCCCGTCTCGGCGATGGCCGCCTTGATCGCTTCCGCCGTTTCCGCTTCGCTGAGGGGTTGCGGCAGGAAGGTGGAGATGACGGCGATTTCCTCGCGTTCTTGCGCGGCAAGCTCCGGGCGGCCGTTCTGCTCGTAGATCGTCATCGATTCCTGGCGGCTTTTCACCAGCTTTTGCAGCAGCGCCAAAATGTCGTCCTCGGAGACGTCCTTTCCGGAAGTGCGCGCTTCAATATCCTTGTCCTTGAGCGCGGCGGTGATCATGCGGATCGTGTCGACGCGGCGCTTGTCGCCCGCCTTCATCGCGATCTTCAGTTCGGCCGTAAAAGTTTCGCGCAGCATTTTGGGGCTTCCCGCTGGTCAGCATTGACGATTGAGCCTCGAATGCCTAGGTTGCCGGCAGATTTCAACCCCCGTAAAGGAAAAACGCCGCTTTCGTTCCTGACGAAGGGGTTTGCGCGCGCAAAAATGAAGAGATGACGATGACCGAACAGACTGGCTGGACCAAGCCCACCCCCACCGCTCTTCTGGTTCTCGCGGATGGAACGGTGATCGAAGGGTTCGGATTCGGCGCGACGGGGGTCGCGGTCGGCGAAGTCTGTTTCAACACCGCCATGACCGGCTATCAGGAAATCTTGACCGACCCGTCCTATGCCGGGCAGATCGTCACCTTCACCTTTCCGCACATCGGCAATGTCGGCGCCAATGCGGAGGATGTCGAGACCGTGGACATGGCGCGCATCGAAGGCGCGCGCGGCCTGATCGTGCGGGCGCCCGTCACCGACCCTTCCAATTTCCGCTCGCAAGACCATCTCGACGCTTGGCTGAAGGCGCGGAAAATCGTCGGTCTCTCGGGCGTGGATACACGGGCGTTGACCGCGTTGATCCGCGAAAAGGGCATGCCCAATGCCGTGATCGCTCACGATCCCGAGGGAAAATTCGATGTTGAGGCGCTGAAGAAACAGGCGGCGGCCTGGCCCGGCATCGACGGGATGGACCTTGTCCCCGGCGTCACCGCCGAAAAGGATTTTTGCTGGGCCGAGACCACGTGGAAGCTCGGCGCGGGCTATGGGGCGCAGGACAAGACCGCCTACAAGGTGGTGGCGCTCGATTTCGGCGTGAAGCGCAACATTTTGCGCCTGCTGGCGGAAGCCGGCTGCGCGGTCAGGGTGGTGCCCGCGACCACGCCGGCGGAAGAGATTCTGGCGCTTAAGCCCGACGGCGTGTTTTTGTCCAACGGCCCCGGCGATCCCGCCGAAACCGGCAAATATGCCGTGCCGACCATCCGCAAAATTCTGGACGCGAAAATCCCGACTTTTGGAATCTGCCTGGGCCACCAGATGATGGCGCTCGCCGTGGGGGCCAGGACCGAAAAGATGCACCAGGGCCACCATGGCGCCAATCATCCGGTCAAGGATTTTACCACTCAAAAAGTCGAGATCGTGTCGATGAACCACGGGTTTGCCGTCGATCCCAAGAGCCTGCCGGCCAATGCGGTGGAGACCCACCGCTCGCTGTTCGACGGCTCCAACTGCGGGATCGCGCTCACCGACCGCCCGGCCTTTTCCGTGCAGCACCATCCCGAGGCGTCGCCGGGGCCGCAGGACAGCCATTACCTGTTCGCGCGATTCGTCGAGATGATGAAGGCGCGGGCGGCTTAGGCCTGCTCAGCTGAGGTTGGATGGCCATTCCTGCGCGGCGTGCATGACCGTCAGGACGTCGATGGACGTCTGCGTGACGCGGTAGGGAATGATGTAGGGGATGTCCGCGAGAACCAGTTCGCGGGTTCCCTCGAGGCGACCGGGGCGGCCCATGGCCGGGCGTTCCGCGAGCGCGCCGACAGCCGCTGCACTGCGCGCGATGACGCGCGCCGCCGAGTCGGGGCTGTGCTTCGCTATGTGCGCGCCAATCTGCTCGAGACGCCGCGCGGCGCGCTTCGTCCAACGGACTTCCAGGCAGCTCATGAACGTCGGGGGGGATTGACGTATTTTCCGACGATGGCCTCGATTTCGGCGGAGGTCGCGAACTCACCCCGGTCGGCCTCGGCCAGTCCGGCTTCGATTTCCGCGAACTGCCAGGCTTCCCGCGCCACAAAATCTTCAATGGCGCGCGCGGCCACATCCGAACGGGAACGCGCCATTTTCTCGGCGAGTTTGTCGAGCTTTTCGGCCGTTTCGTCCGGCAAACGAACAGTGAAGGCGGTCATGGGGTGCGGTCTCGCGGGTCAGTCGCGAATGTGAGCGCATCGTCCGGGATCGTCAAGGATCGCCCGACACCGCCGTCGCGGCGCGAACAAAACTGTCGGCTTCGCCTCGTCCGTGAAACAGCCGCGACACATCGTCGCCATTAATGCCCTTCCCTGAGGGGCACGGCTCTTGCTGCCGGCGGCGCGGAAACGTTTGTTTCCGCCAACCCAAGGGTAAACCAATGGCCAATGTGACTTTTACCTCGCCGAAACTGTCTCGCGATGTGACCGTCTACGCCGTGGCGGGAGCGCGCGGCACGCTGCTCGAGCTCGCCAAGGAGCATAAGGTTCCGATTCCCTTCGACTGTCAGGACGGCGAATGCGGCTCCTGCCTGTGCGAAGTGACGATCCTGAGCAAGACGCCGCACGCCATTTCCCTGACCGAAAAGGAAAAGGAAGTGTTGAAGCAGCTCGGCAAGATTTCTCACAAGGAAGTCGACAATGCCGAGGTTAACGACATGCCGCCTCACTTCCGGCTCGCCTGCCAGTACATCATTCGCGACGAGGATATTGTCGTGAAGTTCGATGGCGACGAGACCGTTCCGGTGAAGATCGTCAAGTCGTCCGCCACGGTCATCAGCTGATCGCGGCGTAAAAAAAACCTGAGGGACAGGCGCCGGTCGCGGCTGGAGACAGGTCCGCGACCGGCGCCGATGCGCTCCAACCTTCAGGATGCGCTTGCCGAACCCCGTCCGGCGCCCTAAATCAACCCCAAACCGTCCGGCGGCCGTTCGGACATGCGGCAGTTGGGCTATGGAGCGGATGGGCAGCGATTACGTGGAGGATGCCGGCCCAAACGAGGGAGCCCCGGAGGAGGGCGCGCGCGCGGAAAAGCGCCGCGATCTCGCGACGTTGCCCGCGCGAAAAGGTTTGAGTCAGAAAGTCAAAGCGCTGCTTGGCGCCGGGGCCAGCCTGTTGCTGGTGATCGTCGCCTTTTTCGTCCTGTCGCGCACGCTCGCCAACCTCGACCTGTCCGAATTGCGCTCGGGGATCGCCGCGACCTCGTTCGGCCAGATCGCGTTGGGCCTGCTGTTCACCGCCTTTTCCTATCTGATGCTGACCGGCTACGACGCCATCGCCTTGAAACAGTTGCGATTGACCGTGCCGTACAAGACCACGGCGCTCGGCTCGTTCACCTCCTATGCCGTGTCGTTCACGCTGGGCTTCCCGATTTTTACCGGCGGAACCGTGCGCTACTGGATTTATTCGCGCGCCGGGGTGAAGCCGGGAAAAATCGCCAGCCTGACCGTGGTGGCCGGCGTCACCTTCTGGCTGGGCATGGCCGTGGTGATCGGCTTCGGCCTGCTGCTTGAGGCCGAATCGATTTCGGAAATCAACCAGTTCGCCGTCTGGCTGAACGGGTTGATCGGTCTGGCCGTGGTGGGCGCCGTCGGCTATTACCTCTACTGGGTGTCGGTGCAGCCGCGCCGCGCCAAATTGCAGGGGTTTCTGTTCGAACTGCCGGGCCTCGGCCTGACGCTCGGCCAGATGACGCTGGGCGTGCTCGACCTGTGCGCCGCCGCCGCCGTGCTTTACGTGCTGCTGCCGAGCCATGAGGGCCTGGGCTTCTTCACCTTCGCCTCCGTCTATGTGTTCGCCTGCCTGCTCGGCATCGTCAGCCACGCGCCGGGCGGAATCGGCGTGTTCGAGGCGACCATGCTCAAGGCGCTGCCGGCGCCGTCGCAGGAAGCGCTGCTGGCCTCGCTCTTGATGTTCCGGATCCTTTACTATGTCATTCCGTTTGTCGTGGCTCTGATTCTGCTGGGCGCCACCGAGGGCGGGCGCCGCTGGGACGAGCTGCGCGAAGCCATGAACCGCGCCGAGGGTGGCGACGGCCGCTGAGGAAAGGCGCGCCATGACCGAAAATGCCGGCGCCATGATTTCCTCCCTGATCGAAGCCATGCCCGAACCGGTGCTGGTGATCGGCGAATCGGCGCGTCTGGTCGCCGCCAACGCTCCCGCCCGCGCCCTGTTTGCCAAATTGCGTCTGGACGCCCCGCTGGTGTCGTCGATTCGCGCGGTCGATCTTCAGGACGCCATCGCCCGGGTTCTGGCCGGCGGCCCCGCCGAAGACATTTCGTGGCTGACGCTCGCGCCGGTCGAGCGGGTTTTTCAGGCCCATGTCGCGGCCTTTGACGCCGGCGACGCCCGATTCGTCGCCGCGACGCTGCATGACGCGACCGAGGCGCGCCGGGTCGAGCGGATGCGCGTCGATTTCGTCGCCAACGCCAGCCATGAATTGCGCACGCCGCTCGCCTCGCTGCTCGGCTTTGTCGAAACCCTGTTGGGACCGGCCCGGGACGACGCCGCCGCGCGGGCGAAATTCCTGGAGATCATGCTGCAACAGGCGCGGCGCATGGCGCGGCTGGTGGACGATCTGCTGTCGCTGTCGCGCATCGAGCAGACGCTCCATGTGCAGCCGCGCGCGGCGGTCGATCTCGCCGATGTCGCCCGGCAGGTCTGCGACGCTCTGTCGCCGCTGGCCCGGGACAACCGTGTCGCACTGATGATCGACGTTGAAAAAACGGTGGTGCGCGGCGACCGGGATGAACTTTTGCGGGTCTCCGAAAACCTGATCGAGAATGCGATCAAATATGGCGCGCCCGAACCCGGGCAACCCGAGCGAAAAGTCTGGGTGTCCGTCGCGCCGCGCGACGGGGTTGGGGCGCTGGCGGTGCGCGACGAGGGGCCGGGCATCGCCCCGCAAAACATTCCGCGCCTGACCGAACGCTTTTTTCGCGTCGATGTCGGCCAGAGCCGCGCCAAGGGCGGCACCGGGCTCGGGCTTGCGCTTGTGAAACATATTTTGGCGCGGCATCGCGGGCGGCTGCTCATTCAATCGACGCTGGGCGCCGGCGCGACGTTTACCGCGACCGCGCCGCTTCACGAGTGAGGCGTGGACCGCCCTCGCGGTTCGAGACGGCTGCTGCGCAGCCTCCTCACCATGAGGGCTATTGAAACACGAAAATGTGCGCCCCGGGCGCTGTCACATAAGTGTCGTCCAATTGTCGTAGATGACCTTGCGCGCAACGCGCAGGCCGGGTTCAGCCCGGCGGTTCCTCCCAAGAGGCTGAAATGACGAAATTCCTCATGCGCTCCGTGTTCACCGGCGCTATTGCGTTGGCTGCCGCCGCCGCTCCCGCGCTCGCCGCCGACATCTCCGGCGCCGGCGCCACCTTCCCCTATCCGATCTACGCCAAATGGGCGGACACCTACAAAACCCAGACCGGCAACGGCCTGAACTACCAGTCGATCGGCTCCGGCGGCGGCATCAAGCAGATCATCGCCAACACCGTCACCTTCGGCGCCTCCGACAAGCCGCTCAAGGCGGAAGAGCTGGCCAAGAATGGCCTGGTGCAGTGGCCGCAGGTGATGGGCGGCATCGTGCCGATCATCAACATCGAGGGCGTCGGCAGCGAGCAGCTCGTGCTCGACGGCCCGGCCCTGGCGAAAATTTTTCTGGGCGAGATCAAGGCCTGGAACGATCCGGCGATCGCCAAGCTCAATCCGAAGCTGAAGCTTTCGGACACCCCGATCGCGGTCGTCCACCGCTCGGACGGCTCCGGCACCACCTTCAACTTCACCGATTATCTGGCCAAGGTTTCGGCGGACTGGAAGTCCAAAGTCGGCTCCGACGCCGCCGTCGAATGGCCGGTCGGCCTCGCCGCCAAGGGCAATGAAGGCGTCGCCAACACGGTCACCAACACCAAGGGCTCGATCGGCTACGTCGAATACGCCTACGCCAAGCAGAACAAGATCGCCTTCGCCGATCTCGTCAACAAGGACGGCAAGCGCGTCGGGCCGACCGTGGAAGCCTTCCAGGCCGCCGCCGCCAACGCCGACTGGGCGAAGAACCCCGGTTACTATCAAATCCTGACGGATCAGCCGGGCGCGAAATCCTGGCCGATCACCGCCGCGACGTTCATTCTCGTCCACAAGCAGCCCAACGATCCGGCGGCTGTCGGCGAAGCGCTCAAGTTCTTCGACTGGGCGTTCAAGAACGGCGCCAAGGAAGCGGAAGCGCTTGACTACATTCCGATGCCGGGGAATGTCATCGGCATGATCCGGAAGACCTGGGCGGCCGACATCAAGACCGCCGAAGGCAAGCCGGTTTACGAAGCCAAGTGAGTCTTGTCGGGGGGAGAAATCCCCCCGGCTTTCCTGGAAGGCGTATCATGTCGCAGTCCCATGCGTCGCTTTTTGGCGACGCCCGCACGCAGGCGCTCAAACGCTTCAATCTGGGCGACCGGGCGTTTCATCTGATCACCAAGGGCTCGGCCCTGGCCGTTCTCGCGCTGCTCGGCGGCGTCATCATCTCGCTGATCCACGGCTCCGCGCCCGCCATCGGCGAATTCGGTTTCGGCTTCCTCACCTCGCAGGCGTGGAATCCGGTCACGGAAAAATTCGGCGCGGCGCCCGCCATTTACGGCACCCTGCTGACCTCGTTCATCGCTTTGCTGATCGCCGCGCCCATCGGCTTTGGCATTGCGGTGTTCCTGACCGAAATCTGCCCGTATCCGCTGCGCCGGCCCATCGGCATCGCCATCGAGCTGCTCGCCGGCATTCCCTCGATCATCTACGGCATCTGGGGCATGTTCATTCTCGCGCCGGTGTTGCAGGCGACCTTGCAGCCCTGGCTGATCGCCGGTTTCGCCGACATTCCCATTCTCAACGAGCTGTTCGCCGGGCCGCCCTATGGCATCGGCATTTTCACCGCCTCGATCATTCTCTCGATCATGATCCTGCCGCTGATCGCCTCGATTTCCCGCGACGTCTTCGCCACCGTGCCGACCGTGCTCAAGGAGGCGGCGTTCGGCGTCGGCTGCACCCGCTGGGAAGTGGTGCGACGGATCGTCATGCCGTTTACCGGCGCGGGTCTGGTCGGCGGCGTCATGCTGGCGCTGGGCCGGGCGCTGGGCGAAACCATGGCCGTCACCTTCGTGATCGGCAACGCCCACAAGATCCATCCGTCGATTCTGGGACCCGGCACGACGATTTCGGCGACCATCGCCAATGAATTCACCGAAGCCGACGGCGCGCTCTACACCTCCTCGCTGATCGCGCTGGGCCTGGTCCTGTTCGTCATCACCTTCATCGTGCTGGCGGCCTCGCGGCTGATGCTGGCGCGCCTCAAACGACAGGAAGGCCGCTGATGTCTCTCGCCACCGTCCGCAAGGCGCGCAGCGCCATCGCCATGGGGGCGTGCATCGCCTCCGCCGTGATCGGCATCGCCGCGCTCGCGATCATCCTCGGCGCTCTGCTGTGGAACGGGTTTTCGAGCCTGAGCCTCGACGTGTTCACCAAGATGACGCCGCCGCCGGGGGCGAGCGGCGGCCTGCTCAACGCCATCGTCGGCTCGCTGATCATGACGGTGCTCGGCGTCGCCATCGGCGCGCCGCTGGGCCTGCTCGCCGGCACCTATATGGCGGAATATGGCCGCTATTCGAAACTCACGACCGTCGTGCGTTTCATCAACGACATCCTGCTGTCGGCGCCCTCGATCGTCATCGGCCTGTTCGTCTATGAAATCACCGTCTTGCAGATGGGGCATTTCTCGGCTTACGCCGGCGCGCTCGCCCTGGCGCTGCTGGTGGTTCCCGTCGTCGTGCGCACCACCGAGGACATGCTCAACCTGGTGCCCGGCGGCCTGCGCGAGGCGGCCATCGCCATGGGCCTGCCGCGCTCGCTGATCATCCGCCACATCGCCTATAAGGCGGCGCGCGCCGGCCTGATCACCGGCCTGCTGCTGGCGGTGGCCCGCGTCTCCGGCGAGACCGCGCCGCTGCTGTTCACCGCGCTGAACAACCAGTTCTTCAGCTCCAACCTCAACGCGCCCATGGCGAGCCTGCCCGTCGTGATCTTCCAGTTCGCGATGTCGCCCTACAAGGACTGGCAATCGCTGGCCTGGGCGGGCGCGCTGCTCATCACCGCCGCCGTGCTCACGCTGTCCATCGGCGCGCGCATCCTCGGCGCCCAGAAAACATTCAAATAGGCGATCGCCCCATGAACGAAGCTTATTCCCAAGACCATGACGCCACGAGCGCGGAAGTTTTTGGCGGCGACGCCAGCGGCTTCATTCCCGCCCTGCCGGAAAAGATGTCGGTGCGCAATCTCGACTTTTTCTACGGCGACAACAGGGCGCTCAAGAGCGTGAACGTGCCGCTCTACGACCGGAAGGTGACCGCCTTCATCGGCCCGTCCGGCTGCGGCAAGTCCACGCTGCTGCGCGTGCTCAACCGCATGTACGACCTCTATCCGGGCCAACGCGCGGTCGGCGATGTTTTGCTCGATGGCGAGAATGTGCTCGATCCCAGGCTCGACGTGAATGCGCTTCGCGCCCGCGTGGGCATGGTCTTTCAAAAACCGACGCCGTTCCCGATGACCATTTACGAGAACATCGCTTTTGGCGTGCGGCTCTATGAAAAGCTCGGCAAGGCCGACATGGACGAGCGCGTCGAAAAGGCGCTGCGCGGCGCGGCGATCTGGGACGAGGTCAAGGACAAGCTCAACGCCTCCGGCCTGTCGCTGTCGGGCGGCCAGCAGCAGCGCCTGTGCATCGCCCGCACCGTGGCGATCCAGCCGGAAGTGATCCTGTTCGACGAACCCTGCTCGGCGCTCGATCCGATCTCGACCGCCAAGATCGAGGAATTGTTCGACGAATTGCGCGAGGCCTACACGATCGCCATCGTCACCCACAACATGCAGCAGGCCGTGCGCGTCTCCCAGTACACCGCTTTCATGTATCTCGGCGAAATGGTCGAATTCGGCGAGACCGACCAGATTTTCCAGACGCCGCGCGAGAGCCGCACGCAGGATTACATCACCGGCCGCTTCGGCTGAAGTTTGAGAGAGTCCCATGGCCGAACATACTGTCAAATCCTTCGACGCCGAGCTTGAACTGCTCGGGCGCCATATTTCCGAAATGGGCGGCATCGCCGAAAAAATGCTCGCCGACGCCATGGACGCGCTGGCCAACATGAACGCCGAACTGGCGCAGCAGGTCATCGCCGTCGATCCCCGGCTCGACGCCTTGCAGCGCACGGTGGAGGAGGAAACCGTCTCCATCATCGCCCGGCGCCAGCCGGTCGCCATCGATCTGCGCGAGATCGTCGGGGCGCTGCGCATTTCCAGCGATCTCGAACGCGTCGGCGACCTCGCCAAGAACATCGCCAAGCGCACGGTCAAGGTCGCCGGCGAAGGCCGCATTCCCCGCGCCATCGGCGGCTTGCGCGGCATGCACGATCTCGCGGTGGTGCAGCTCAACGACGTGCTCGACGCCTATGCCCAGCGCGACGCCGAGCGGGCCAAGGCGGTGTGGCTGCGCGACGCCGAGCTGGACGCGATGGAAGACGCCGTGTTCCGCGAATTGCTCACCCACATGATGGAAGATCCGCGCAACATCACGTTTTGCACGCATCTGCTGTTCTGCTCGAAGAACCTGGAGCGGGTTGGCGACCACACCACCAATATCGCCGAGACCGTCTATTACATCGTCGGCGGCCGGCCGCTGCCGACGGAACGGCCGCGCGGCGGCGATTCCGCCGCGGCCTGAACGGAGCGACGCCATGAACGAGACGCGCGCAATGAACGTGAGCGCCGCCCAACGCGGAGCGCCGCGCATTCTGGTGGTCGAGGACGAATCCGCTTTGTCGCTGCTGCTGGCCTATAATCTCGAAGCCGAGGGGTTTCTGGTCGAGCGCGTCGAGCGCGGCGACGAGGCGGAATTGCGGCTGGAAGAGTCGGTTCCCGACCTCGTCATTCTCGACTGGATGCTGCCGGGCGTCTCGGGCCTGGAAATCTGCCGGCGCTTGCGCGCGCGGGACGCCACGCGGACCTTGCCGGTGATCATGCTCACCGCGCGTGGCGAAGAGGGGGAGCGGGTGCGCGGCCTCTCTGTCGGCGCCGACGATTATGTGGTCAAACCGTTTTCGGTGCCGGAGCTGATGGCGCGGGTGCGCGCCCTGTTGCGCCGCGCCCGTCCGGAGCGGGTGGCGACGAAATTGTCCGCCGGCGACATCGAGCTTGATCGCGAGACCCGCCGGGTGCGCCGCGCCGGCCGCGACATCCATTTGGGGCCGACCGAATTCCGCTTGTTGGAATATCTGATGGAAAAGCCGGGGCGGGTTTTTGCCCGCGCGCAATTGCTGGACAGCGTCTGGGGGTTTTCCGTCGAGATCGACGAGCGCACCGTGGACGTGCATATCGGGCGGCTGCGAAAAGCGTTGGCCAAGGCGGAGGAGACCGATCCGATCCGCACGGTTCGGGGCGCCGGCTATGCGTTCGACGAGACGTTTGGGCGGGCGTGAGGGGCAAGGAACGTGTCAAAAGAAACCCCGCAGGAAAGCACATGGTATATTCTGCGGGGCGCGTTCACGAATCATACAAAGCCAAAGTCGATGTCGTTGTTTCCGTCGCGCTGACCCTTTTTCAGGAATGCCTTAGCACTTAACGGCAAACGTATCATTCCAGAACTCCATTGATCAACTCCGCTCGCAATATTTTCAGTTCCGACAAACGTTTTTAACAGCACCGGGTCTGCATCTCGATTTGGCGTAATCGCGTCTTCCTTGAATGCTATGTAACATCTAATTGAATTAAAACTGTATATTCCCAATATGCGTGCGGTGGCGATCGCTGTCAGGTACATTCCAGACAGTTGCTTTAGAGCCTTTATCCATTCATTGTACGTAAGCTTTGATTTCATCTCTATTATATGCAAATGAAAACCGCTCTCATCGAAAGAGACAAAAGCCCCTTCTGCGCAACTACGATTAGAAAGCGCCCAAACCATGGGGGCTTTATTGGTAGCTTTCAGCATGATGCAAGCCGCCGTATGTGAAAAATAGGCCCGTCCAGCTCCGCTACAGCTTTTTTCTTCAATGAAGAAGCGTGCGGCTGGCTCGGTGAAATAAACGAAATCGGAATTGAAATGCTCAAGCGCGGAGCGGCAGTCATCGATGATCATTGATTCTCGCGAATTTCAACTGTTTCCTTGGCAAGAGCGACAAGCGTGTCATTCAAACTCTTCACCACGAACCCGGCAGGGGTGCACTCAAGCTTGTGGATTTCAGTGCCGTCGTCGGAAGCGATGAACTCGTATACAGCAATTTTCAATGGATCAATGAGGTCGGCCTTGTTGTAGCCAAACCTCTTCAGTAGTTTCGTTTGCTGTGGATGTTTGTATAGCGATATTAGATTGTTGATCTGTTGCATGAACGTGTCGCTATGAGTGGTCAATGTGACCTGAGCTCCCGATGAGACCATGCGGCCAATAGCGCGCGCCATCTCCCGTTGTGCCTCGAGATGCAAATGCGCTTCGGGTTCCTCCAAAATCAAATGTCGACCACGAACATCTGATCTCAATGCCACACAGAATGGGGCCAACTCGGTTATCATGGAGGATGTTGCATAAAGCGGCAATTCAACATCGGATCCTCGCGGTTTGTATTTATAGTCCGGGGTACCCTGGCGCCGCTGCGCCTCGATAGCTCCTCCTATCACGTTGTCATCTAGCCACGCAGAAAGCTTGTTCTTTTGAGAGGGTCGATCAGAAAAGTTCGGGCGAACCATTTCTCTGAGAAATTGCTGAAATGGAAGAGGAAGCTCTCGAGACGAGCTGTTTTCCTTAGAGCCTAAACTGTCGGACGCCAGCGAACCAAGGGCAAGCATAAGACCGGTTCGAGCTGCTGGAATGTACGTGCTCCGTTGAGGAATGAAATCAACTTCGCCCTGTATAGCCAATTGAACAATGTGCCCAAAAATAATATCTGTGGCAATCGAACTTTCCTTCCACAGGAATGAGGGAAACACGGCCTCAAATAGCTTCGCGCCTCCCTCTGCCACGAATTGCACCACTCGCTCGTCGAACTCATGACCAATCCGAGCCTTCTCTGAAACAGTGGAAACACGGATCGCAAATGGTTTGAACTCTGAACAAATAACGTTTAGATATGCATCTCTAAAGCCTTCGTAAGCAAATACCTTTGAAAAAAAGGCTGGCGCAGAACGTCGAAAGAGCTCGTTGAGATAGGATGCTACCTCTCCTAATTTTTCGCTTGTAATTACAAGCTCCCGATCGTTTTCGGACGCAGTAAATTCGGAAAACTCAGTGAACCATTTTGGTCTCTTTGTTCGTGCGTCCTTTGTATTGAGAATTGGACTGAGATTCGACAAGCACCAAACGGAAGTCGCGGCGTAGCTCTTGCCGGTGTTGTTTTTTCCGACGAAAATCGTGAGCGGGGCAAGCTTTACGTGCCCCCGACCTACCTTACCTAGATTCTTGATTTCAAATTCTAGCATGGCAGCTTTCAGTTCGCGAAAACGGATGGCGGTTCCGATTTTGTGTGATCTTGATACCAAACGATTAATTATCGTCAAAGCCCTCGCAAGCGAAGGCTAAATCATAAGTCGGGGGCATGGCGTGGGTTCGGCGAGACTTTTGAGGGGCGTGACGATGAGTGCCTAAACCTTAGGCGCCTCTCGTCACGCCCGCGCCCATCTGTCCAGATTTAGGACGTGACAGGCCCGCCCCGGGCCGCGCATAAAGCTGCGCAACGCAATAGAAAACGGGGCGATCATGGCCATTCTCGCCAAACTGCATCATTCCACGCGATACAGCTACGATCGTCCGGTGATGCTGGGGCCGCAGGTGGTGCGGCTGCGCCCCGCGCCGCATTGCCGAACCCCGGTCCACGCCTATTCGCTGACCATCGAGCCGGCCAATCATTTCATCAACTGGCAGCAGGACCCGCACGGCAATTATCTCGCCCGCCTCGTCTTTCCCGAGCCGACGACGGAATTCGCCATCACCGTCGATCTGCTCGCGGAAATGGCGGTCTATAACCCCTTCGACTTCTTCATCGAGGACTACGCCCAAAAAGTCCCGTTCGTCTATGCGGACAGCCTCGCCAAGGACATTTCCGCCTATATTGGCGCGGAGCCGGCCGGGCCGCTGCTGCAAGACTATTTGACCACGATTCCCCGCGCGGAAACGCCCACTGTCGATTTCCTCGTGGCGCTCAACACCGCCTTGCAGCACAGAATCAAATATGTGGTGCGCATGGAGCCGGGCGTGCAGTCGCCCGAGCAGACCCTGGAGCTTGGCTCCGGCTCGTGCCGCGACACCGGCTGGCTGCTGGTGCAGATTCTTCGAAACCTCGGGTTCGCCGCGCGCTTTGTTTCCGGTTACCTGATCCAGTTGAAACCCGATCTGGAGGCCCTCGACGGGCCCTCCGGGACCGACCACGATTTCACCGACCTGCACGCCTGGGCCGAGGTCTATATTCCCGGCGCCGGCTGGATCGGCCTCGATCCGACCTCCGGCCTGTTCGCTGGCGAGGGCCATCTTCCGATCGCCGCCACGCCGCATTTTTCTTCGGCCTCGCCCATCGAAGGCTCCTACGCCGGCGACGCCCGCGCCGATTTCGCCTTCGAAATGCGCGTGGACCGGGTGGACGAAAAGCCGCGCGTCACCGCGCCGTTTTCGGACGAGGCCTGGGAGCGGCTCGACGCGCTTGGAAAGTTGGTGGACCGCGAATTGCGCGCCCAGGACGTGCGGCTCACCATGGGCGGCGAGCCCACCTTCGTCTCCATCGACGATTATCAGGCGGCGGAGTGGAACACCGATGCGGTGGGGCCGACCAAGCGCGCCATCGCCGACGAGCTAATCCGCCGGTTGCGCGACTCCTTCGCGCCCAACGGTTTTCTGCACTACGGGCAGGGCAAGTGGTATCCCGGCGAAAGCCTGCCGCGCTGGACCTTTTCGCTGTACTGGCGCAAGGACGGCGAGCCGATCTGGCGCGACGTCAACCTGATCGCCCGCGAAAACCCGTCGGAAAAAGCCACGCCGGAGCAGGCGCAGGTTTTTTGCACGGCGGTTGCGCAGAAACTCGAGATCACCCCCGACCATGTCGTGCCCGCCTATGAAGACCCCGCCGAATGGGTGCTGAAAGAGGCGGAGCTGCCGTTCAATGTGACGCCGGGCGACAGCCGGCTCGCCGAGCCGGAGGAGCGCGCCCGCTTCGCCCGCGTGTTCGACCACGGCCTCAACCGCGCCAGCGGCTATGTGCTGCCGGTGCAGCGCTGGAACGCTGAGCCGAGCAAACGCTCGTGGATCAGCCAGAAATGGCCGCTGCGGCGCGGCGCCCTGTTCCTGAAACCGGGCGATTCGCCGGTGGGCTATCGCCTGCCGCTGGCGTCGCTGCCCTATGTCGCGCCCGACGCCTATCCGTTCATCATGGAGCAGGACCCGACGGCGGAGCTGCCGCCCCTGCCCAAGGCCGCTGAAATCGCCCAGAAATTTACGCGCGGCGCCCGCGACGGCGCCGAACGCGCCGAGCAGAACGAGCAGACGCTGGGCGAAACCATCGACGTGCGCACCGCGCTGGCGGTCGAGCCGCGCGACGGTCGCCTGCATGTGTTCATGCCGCCGGTGAAGGCGCTGGAGGATTATCTGGACCTGCTGGCGGTGGTCGAGGCCGCCGCCGCCGAGACCGGCCTGCCCGTGCATATCGAAGGCTATGCGCCGCCGGTCGATCCGCGCTTGCAGGTGATCCGCGTCGCGCCCGATCCCGGCGTGATCGAGGTCAACGTCCATCCCACCGACAATTGGGACGAACTCGTCAATATTTCCCGCACGCTCTACGAGCAGGCGCGGCAGTGCCGGCTCGGCACCGAAAAATTCATGGTCGACGGCCGCCATGTCGGGACAGGGGGCGGCAACCATGTGGTGATCGGCGGCGCCACGCCGATGGATTCGCCGTTTTTGCGCCGGCCCGACCTGCTCAAGAGTCTCGTGCTTTACTGGCAGCGCCGGCCGTCGCTGTCCTATCTGTTTTCGGGACTGTTCATCGGCCCGACCTCGCAATCGCCGCGCGTCGACGAGGCGCGGCACGACGCGCTCTACGAGCTGGAAATCGCCCTGGCCATGACCCCGCCGCCGGGGGGAGGGAACACGCCGCCCTGGCTGGTGGACCGGCTCTATCGCAATCTGCTCACCGATGTCACCGGCAACACCCATCGCTCGGAAATCTGCATCGACAAGCTCTATTCGCCGTCGGGACCGACCGGGCGGCTCGGGCTTGTCGAATTCCGCGCCTTCGAAATGCCGCCGGACGCGCGCATGTCGCTGGCGCAGCAGCTTTTGTTGCGCGCCTTGGTGGCGTGGTTCTGGCGCGAGCCGCAGGATGGCAATCTGTCGCGCTGGGGCACCAGCCTGCATGACCGCTTCATGCTGCCGCACTATGTCTGGCGCGACTTTTTGGATGTTTTGGACGACCTGAAGCGCGCCGGTTACGCTTTTGATCCCGAATGGTATCGCGCCCAGTTCGAGTTCCGCTTCCCCTTCTACGGGCAGGTCGAGCATTCCGGCGTCAAGATGGAGATCCGGCAGGCTTTGGAGCCCTGGCACGTGATGGGCGAGGAGGGGGCGATCGGGGGAACCGTGCGTTACGTCGATTCGTCCGTCGAGCGCCTGCAAGTGCGGGTGGAAGGGTTTAATGAGGCGCGCCATGTCGTGACCTGCAACGGCCGCAAACTGCCGATGGGATCGACCGGTGTGCGCGGCGAGGCCGTGGCGGGGGTGCGCTTCAAGGCGTGGCAGCCCTATTCCGGCCTGCATCCGACGGTGTGGCCGCATGTGCCGCTGACGTTCGACATCGTCGACAAGTGGTCGAAGCGGTCGCTGGGCGGCTGCGTCTATTATTCCGCGCATCCCGGCGGGCGCAATTACGAGACGTTTCCGGTCAATTCCTACGAGGCCGAGGCGCGGCGTCTCGCCCGCTTCCAGGACCACGGGCATACGCCGGGATCGATCTGGTTGCCGCATGACGAGGTTTCGGGGGATTTTCCGACCACGCTGGATTTGAGAAGGCCGAGGGGGGTGTGAGGGGCTTCGCATTTGTAGCGCGCAGCCGGAGGTAGCCATTTCCGCTTCCGCTGGGAAAGCCGAAGCTTGACAAAAGGGAAGCTGCGGCCCGGATATGGGCGACAAGGGAGTCGCGCGCCCGCGCGCCTCTCGTAAAAGTGATTTTTCGCGGAATTGCGATGCCGACGACTCCCGACGCGCCAAAGAATTTTCTCGGCATTATGGTGTCGAGCACCTTCACCGATCTCCGGGAACATCGTGCGCGACTGCTTGATGCCATACGCGGCCTTCGCTTCATGCCGGTGGGGATGGAGGATGTTGGGGCCCGCGCCGATCTCGACGTCATTGATTCCTCGCTGAAAATGGTGGCGGAGTCCGCCGCCTATATCGGCGTGATCAGCCGGAAATACGGGCAAACGCCCGTATGTCCGAAGCGGAACCCCGACAAGCTCTCGATCACGGAGCTTGAGTTCAACGAGGCCATGCGGCTGAAGCGGCCCGTCTTGATCTTCATCATGAGCGAAAAGCATCCGCTTACGGAAGCGGATATGGAGTTTGATTCGGAAAAGAGGGCGAAACTCGCTGCTTTTCGTGAACGCGCCAAGATCATGCGCGAAGGGAGCGATGTTCACCGAATTTACGACGTGTTCGACAGCCTCGAAGATTTTTCGAACAAGGCAGCCAAGGCGGTCGGACGTTTGAGCGAATTCCTGAGGACACCCGGCGTTGAGGAAAGGCAAGCGCCGCCGGAGGACGAGTCCGAAGAAGACATCCTGCCGCATGCGCCGGCCCTGCGCGCCCTGCCTAAATATCTCGGCTCGCACGCCTTTCTGGGTCGCGCCGCGGAATTGCAGGCGCTGGACGACTGGAGCGCCGCCGCCGATCCCCACCCGATGCTGCTGTTCGAGGCCATGGGCGGTTCGGGCAAGAGCATCCTGACCTGGCATTGGGTCAACAATGGCGCGACCACCATTCGCAACGACTGGTGTGGCCGCTTCTGGTATTCGTTCTACGAGCGCGGCGCGGTCATGTCGGATTTCTGCCGTCACGCCCTCGCCTATTTCAAGGGCAAGCCGGTCGAGGATTTTGTCAAGAAGCGCACGCCGGAACTCGCCGATCTCCTGATCCCCGAACTGGAGCGCAAGCCTTGGCTGCTCATGCTCGACGGGTTGGAGCGCGTGCTGGTCGCCTATCACCGCTACGACGCCGCGCAGATGCGGGACGAGGAGGCGGACGAAGCCACCGATCAAATCGCCAAACGCGCCCCCTGCGCCGCGATTCGGCCGGAAGATGACGACCTGTTGCGTCGTCTCGCTGCTGCCGGACTTTCGAAGATTCTCGTCACTTCGCGCCTGACGCCGGCGGCATTGGTCAATAAATCGGGTCAGCCTGTGCCCGGCGTGCGTCGCGAATTCCTGAGAGGACTGCGACCGCCGGACGCCGAATCCTTGTTCCGCGCTTGCGGTGTCACAGGCGATTCGCAAGCGATCCAGACCTATCTGCAAAGCAATTGCGACTGCCACCCCCTCGTCACAGGCGCGTTGGCCGGCCTTGTTAACGACTATCCGCCGGACCGTGGTAATTTCGAACTCTGGGCGGCGGACCCGTCCTTTGGCGGCAAACTCAATCTGGCCGAACTCGATCTGACACAAAAGCGCAATCACATCCTCCTCGCCGCAATTAACGCCCTCCGGCCCGAAAGTCTTCAACTCCTGCAAACGCTTGCCCTTCTGCAAGCCGGCGCGACCTTCGATACGCTGAAAAACTTCAATCCGCATCTGCCGCCGCAACCGCATGACGAAACGAAACTGAACAAACAACGTGTTTATCTGGCCTCGGTAGAAGAGTGCTCGCACGAATATGCCGTGCGCGATGCATCGGAGCGGCTTTGGAATACAATTCGAGATCTGGAGAAGCGTGGATTGTTGCAATACGACGGCGCCGGGAAACGATACGATTTGCATCCAGTAATGCGGGGTGTTGCCGCCGGACGGATGGGCGACGATGACGCTAGAAAGCTTGGTCAACAGGTCGTCGAT
The DNA here is from genome assembly GCF_009720655.1 of Rhodoblastus acidophilus. Classification (GTDB taxonomy): domain Bacteria; phylum Pseudomonadota; class Alphaproteobacteria; order Rhizobiales; family Beijerinckiaceae; genus Rhodoblastus; species Rhodoblastus acidophilus_A. The sequence continues at coordinate 266,857 of NZ_WNKS01000001.1, forward strand.
TTCTTTTCCATCCAGCCGCACAACGCTTGGGTGCAGGCCGAGACCTTGGACGATTTAGCAATAGGTCTGCAAATTTTGCAGACTCTCCTACGGATGGAGCGTTTTCAGGAAGCCGCGGAATTTCTCGAAGGAGATTTCTCGAATGCTTTGATTTTCAATCTGGACGCCAAGGAAGAAATAGCGGCGTTAATGAAGCCTTTTTTTCCGAATGGGTGGAGCTCTAGTGTGGGCTTAATATCTAAATTTCAATTATTAAGTATCAAAAACATAGCATCGTTTCCGTTTATAATTGAAAAGCCACTATTGTCGATAGCGATTCTTGAATCCGCTGTCCCATTAGGTTTAGAAGTTGGGAATGTACATAATGTTAGATCTTTATTATCCAATATTATGATAGCTTATGATAATTCGAATAAAATACACTCTATGAGTTGTGTTTTATCATTTTTAGCAAAAATAGAACCGTTTCTGGTTATCAATGATGATATTTTAAGAAGCGCGTGTGACTCTATGTTTTATTATACAATTATAGGAATGTACGATCACGCCGATAAATTATGGAAAAAAATTGATTCGATTGGCGAAATGTATTCGATAGATTATAATTATTCTGGTTATTCTGAGTATTGTCGAGCGGAGTATCTTTTTTGTCTGGGGGAATTAGAGGAGGGTTTTCTACTAAGAGCAGAAGGGTTGGCTGACAATGGAAGAAATAGACTTGTTGTAAAAGCGCTTACAAAATTGAGGGGGCGATGGCATATGCTGCTGCGTCAGCCGCAGGAAGCTGTAGTCAGCCTTGCAAGGGGTGTGCGTTTGGCCCGCGAAGCAGGTCAGCATGATTCCGAGGCCGAAGCGCTGCTCGCGTTGGCGCAACTCCGAGCAGGGCATAGAATCGATGCGCGCGCCGACGCGGAGAGGCTCGATGGGAAGACGAAGAGCCTATATCTTGCCGAGCTTTGGCGGGAAAGTGGTCACACCGACAGGGCGATCGTTCAGGCCTTGCGTGCTCACGAATGGGCAGTCGCCGACGGCGAACCGTACGTGCGTCGCTATGAACTGAACCGCGCCCGCGACCTGCTGGAAGAGTTTGGCGCTGAACTGCCGGAGGTCCCGCAATTCGATCCGTCTAAGGCAAAAGGCTTTCCCTGGGAAAAAGATGTTGATGCCTTCATTGAAAAACTGAAAGTCGAACGCGCAGCTAAGGAGCGGAAGCAGAAAAGGGTGGTCGCTCAGAGCCAACCGGAAAGGTAAACTGAGTGCGCCCGCCGCTCTAACCGCCCGTCATCGGCGGGAAAAAGGCGATTTCCCTGACGCCCGCGATGGACGTCTCCGGCTTGGCGTGCTGCTTGTCCAGCGCGGCGCGGAAAATGCCGCTGGAGAACACGTCTTCGTAAATCTCGTCGCGCTTGGCCAAAAAGGCGATCACGTCGGCGACTGTTCGCGCCTCCGGCGGCAACGAAATCTCTTCCTCGCTCAAGCCCAGTCGCTCACGCAAGGAGGCGAAATAAACGATCTTCACTCCTCCACCACATATTTGAGCCCGGCCTTGAAATAATCAAAACCCGTGTAGAGGGTGAGAAGCGCCGAAATCCACAGCAGGAACAGGCCGATTTGCACCGTGCCGGGCAGCACCAGTTCGCCCGCGCGGCCCGCGATGAGAAAACCCAGGGCGATCAATTGCACCGTGGTCTTCCATTTGGCCACGGCCGACACCGGCACCGGCACTTTCAAATCCGCCAGAAACTCGCGAAGGCCCGAGACCAGAATTTCGCGGCAGAGAATCACGATCGCCGCCCACAGCGACCAGCTCTTGATTGTGCCGTCCGCCACCAGGATCATCAGAACCGCCGAAACCAGCAGCTTGTCGGCGATGGGATCGAGCATGCGGCCGAGCGCCGATTGCTGGTCCCAGATGCGGGCGAGATAGCCGTCGAAGAAATCGGTGATGGCGGCCAGAGTGAACAGGCCGAGCGCAGTCCAGCGCAGCTCGTGTTCGTCGGGCCAGAACAGGCAGGCCACCACCGCCGGGACGATCACCACCCGGCCGAAAGTGAGCATGTTCGGCAGGTTCATGGTGCGGGCGCGCGGGCGAGCGGCGTTGACGGTCATAGAGCGAGGAACACCTTTTTCGCGCGCGCCGTCAAGAAAGAAAACGGCGGAGAGGGGAGGGAACGGCCCTCCGGCCGAGCGGAATCAGCGCATCCCCAAGAACCGTTCCGCTAGTCCAATCAAAGGGTTGGCGAGGGGCGCCAGGGTCTTGCGCGCCTCGTCCAGACGGTGCGTCAACATTTTGCCGCGCTCAAGCTCCTTGTCGAGCGCGGCCATGGTTTTGGCGAGGTCCTCGCTCTCGTCGGCGAGCCAGACGTGGAAGACGCGCGACCACGCCATGGCCAGGCCTTGCAGTTTGACCGCGCCGAGCGGTCCCTCGCTGCTGCCGCCGGCGGCTTCGAGCATGAAGCGCATGGAATTGACCGCGAGCTTGTTAAATTCCGCCAGCGCCAGGGGATCGCGCATCGCCCAGGCGTTGATGCTGTCCAGCGCCGTCTTGTAAGGCTTTAACGCGTCAAACCGTCGCATCAGGACGTCGAACAGCCGGTCCTTGACGCTCTCCGCGGCGAGGTCGTCGGTCGTTGCGTCGAGCACGATGCGGTCGATGCGGCGGGAAAAACCGCCGAGCACCGCGCCCTTGGACGGAAAGGCGTCGCGGAACTGCGCCAGGGACAGCCCGGCTTCCCCGGCGACATCGGCGAGCGTGATGTCGGTCCAGGGCCGCTGCGCCGCCAGCGTCATCAGCGCGTCGATGGCGCGGTCGCGCGGGGTGTGCGATTTTTGTTCGCCCTCATCGTCTCTTTTTTTCGAGTTCATCACCGGCCTCCTCGCTCAAAAATGGGGTCGTGCGGAGTGAGACGCAAGCCTGGACGTTTTGCGCGCTTTTCCGGGAAGATGCGCTGGAGCCGTTCGGTTCGACGCCATCCACGCGGCGCCGCAACGCAAACGTCCGAGAATTTCCCCCCGGCGGCCTGGCGTGGAGGCCCGGGACAATCCCCGGGTCAAGCCCGGGGACGGGCATGACGTCCGTGGGTTGAAACAGCTTCGGACACGACAACTGAAATTGCTTCCCCGGACAGGCCTGCGCTCAAGAGGGGTGCGGAGCCTGACGGAAAACTCAGCCCGATAAGTCCTCGGCGCGTGTGCGCGCCGCCGCCGTGGCGCGGGCCATCAGCGCGGTCAGGCCGTCCGGCGCCATGAGCACGTCGAGCGCGGCCTGCGTGGTGCCGCCGGGCGAGGTGACGTTCTTGCGCAAGATTTCGGCGGAGGTTTCGGGCTGGCGATACAACAGTTCGCCGGAGCCTTCGACCGTGGCGCGGGCGAGGCGTAGCGCGAGGTCCTGGGGAAGGCCGAGTTCGGCCCCCGCCTGGGCCAGGGCTTCGACCAGATGGAAGACATAGGCCGGCCCCGAGCCGGAAATCGCGGTGACCGCGTCGATCAGCGATTCGCGCTCGACCCATTCGACGCCGCCGACGCCCGACAGCAAGAATTCGGCTTTCGCGCGCTGGTCGGCGCTCACCGAATCGTTGGCGTAGACGCCGGTGACGCCGCGCCCGATCGCCGCCGGCGTGTTGGGCATGGCGCGCAGGATGGCGGACACCGGAAGGCGCGCGGCGAGATTGGCGATCGTCTTGCCGGCGAGGATCGACAGCAAAAAAGTCTCGCGGCCGAACAGCGCCGAAATGCCTGATGCGACCGCGTCCAAAACCTGCGGCTTGACCGCCAGGACCACGGCTTCGGCCGGGGCGTGCTGCGGGTTGAGCGCAAATCCTTTTTCCGCCGCCAGGGTTTTCAGGGCTTCGGAGGGGGCGGGGTCGTAAACGCTGATGCGCGCGGGTTCGAAACCGGCGGCGAGCCAGCCGCCGAGCAGGGCCGAGCCCATTTTGCCGCCGCCCACCAGCGCCAGAGTCTGTGGCGCGCTCATGCTTCGCCGCGCGTCTCGAACAGGGCGCTCGACAGCGCCTCTTCAGCGGATTTGCCGGCCCAGACCACGAACTGGAACGCCTGGTAATAGCGCTCGCACGCGTCGAGCGCGGCCGAGAGCATGGCTTCGCACTGGATCATGCTGGCCTGGACGCCGCCGGCGAGCGGCAGCGCATGGCGGAACATCACCACCCCGTCCTTCGACCAGACGTCGAAATGGCCGATCCACATCTGCTCGTTGATTTTCGAAACGAGACGCGCGGTTTCGGCCCGGCGCCGCTCCGGAACCTTTAAATCGAAGGCGCAGCCCAGATGCAGGGCCTCGCACTCGCCGAGCCAGGTGAAGGCGATGTTGTAATCCGCCCAGGCGCCCGCGACGGCCAGCGAAATCTCATCCGCGTCGTCGCGGTCGAACGTCCAGTCCTTCAAACAGGCGAGCCGTTCGATCACATCGACCGGGTGTTCAATTCTCTCGCCTTGGTCCAGTTCAGTAAGCAGCATTGATCGTTTCCGGCGCGCCTTGCGCGAAGGAGGGACAGACTGGCTATACTCGCGCCGATACTTTTGCCGCACGAAACCCTTGCGCCCGCGGGGGAGGCGGGGCGGAGGGCGGCGGCGAATCACCTGTTGAGTTCAATATAGCTGCATTGGACTCGAAGGTGAATCGTCCGTAACGGCAGGATCAAACTGCTGGATTCGTGACGCTTCGTCTACGCTGTCGAAAAAAAGTCCACAGCTATCCGAGCGGCGCCGTTTCAGGCGTCGCCCTGGTCCGTCGGCTTGGCGGCGAGTTTCGCCTCCAGCTCGGCGATGCGCCTTTCCAGGGAATCATTGGCGTTGCGGGCGGCGATGGCCATGTCGCGCACGGCCTCGAATTCCTCGCGGCTGACGATGTCCATGGTGGACATCAGCCGCTCCACTTGCGCCCGGATGATGGCTTCCGCCTCCTTGCCGATGGTTTTGGCGGCGCCGGCGGCGTCATTGAGCAAACGCGACATGTCGTCGAAAATACGGGGGCGTTCCTGCATGGCGGGCTCCAAGTTTGGATTTTTTTTCAGATGGGGCTTTTCAGCGGGCAAAGCAAGTTTTTCGCGCGAGCTTCGCAAAAGCGGCCTAAACTGTGCGCGCGAGTCGCGCCGCGCGCGTGTTGGTTTCCGGGTGACTTTTTGGTCATATTCGTTAGGGATCGGTCATGCTCTACGTCCTTCCCTATCCTGTCATTGATCCCGTCATGGTCCAGTTGGGGCCGTTGCCCATTCGCTGGTATGCGCTGAGCTATATCGTTTCGCTCGTCATCGGCTGGCTGATCGCGCGAAAACTGGTCCAGCGCGACGCGCTGTGGGGGGGCGTCGCGCGACCTCGCGCGGAAAATCTTGACGATTTGCTGGTCTATGTGGCGCTCGGCGCGGTGCTCGGCGGCCGGCTGTTTTATGTGCTGTTCTACAATTTTTCGTACTTCCTCGCCAATCCGCTCGACATCCCGGCCGTGTGGCAGGGCGGCATGTCGTTCCATGGCGGCATGACCGGCGCGGCGCTCGGGGCGTTTGTGTTCGCGCGGCGCGAAAAGGTTTTGTTCCTGTCCGTGGGCGATCTGGTTTGTTCCGTCGCGCCGATCGGGCTTTTCCTCGGGCGTATCGCCAATTTCATCAAGCCGGAGCTGTGGGGGCGGCCGACCGACGCGCCCTGGGCCATGGTGTTTCCCGGCGCCGGGCCCGACCCGCGCCATCCGAGCCAGCTCTACGAGGCCGGGCTGGAAGGGATTGCGCTGGGTCTGCTGATGCTGGTCGCCGCCCGCTCGGGCGCGTTCCGGCGGCCGGGCCTCGCCAGCGGCCTGTTCCTGATCGGTTATGCGGCGGCGCGGATTTTTTGCGAGTTTTTCCGCGAGCCGGACCCGCAACTGGGCTTTTTGTTCGGCGGCGCCACAATGGGGATGCTGCTGTCGGCGCCGCTGGCGCTGGTTGGCGGCGCGCTGGTGATTTTCGCCCTGCGCAAGAAAGACTTTTCGCGCCTGGAGGCGAACCATGGATGACGTTTTGGAGCCCGGCGCTCATGAACCCGGCGATCTCTCGGCGGAGATCCGCGACATCATCGTCCATGACGGTCCGATCTCGGTCGAGCGCTATATGGCGCTGGCGCTCACCCATCCGACCAAGGGCTATTATACGGCGCGCGATCCGTTCGGCGCCGCCGGCGATTTCACGACGTCGCCGGAAATCTCGCAGATGTTCGGCGAGATGGTTGGGTTGTGGGCGGCCGATTTTTGGGAGCGCATCGGCGCGCCCGCGCAGGTGCGGCTGGTCGAACTGGGGCCGGGGCGCGGGGCGCTGATGTCCGATTTTTTGCGCGCGTCGCGGGTCGCGCCCGGCTTTTTCGCCGCGCTCGACGTGCATCTGGTCGAGGCCAGTCCAAAACTCGCGGAACGGCAGAGCGAGGCGCTCGCCGCTTGCGGCCGCCCGGTGAGCTGGCATCGCACCATCGACGACATTCCGCCGGGGCCCGCCATTTTTATCGCCAATGAGTTTTTTGACGCCCTGCCGGTGCGCCATTTCATCAAGACGCACGAGGGCTGGCGCGAAAAACTTGTTGGCCTCGATGATGACGGCCAGCTCGCCTTCGGCCTCGGGCCGGAGGTCGAGCCGTTTCTCAAGGCGGAGGCGGAAGAGGGGGCGATCCTCGAAATCAATGTGGCGGCGCAGCGGGTGATGTCGCAGGTCGCCTCGCGCATCGTCGAACAGAACGGCGGTTTGCTCGCCTTCGACTACGGCTATCTGCAAACCGGCTTTGGCGAGACCTTGCAGGCCATCCGCGCGCACCAGTTCGTCGATCCGCTGGCCGAGCCGGGCCTGGCCGACCTCACCACCCATGTCGATTTTTCCGCGCTTTCGCGCGCCGCCCATTCCGTTCATGCGGAGGTTCATGGGCCGGTGACGCAAGGGGACTTCCTGCTGGACATCGGCATGGTCGAGCGCGCCGAGGCTTTGCGCGCGCGCGCCAGTTCGGAGCAGAAGACGCAAATCGACGCCGCGCTGGGGCGGCTGACCGACATGAGCGAGACCGGCATGGGGGCCATGTTCAAGGTTTTGGCGGTGACGCGGCGCGGCGTCGGCGGCCTGCCGGGTTTTGAGAGGGCGCATGACGGGGCGGATTGAGGCGATACAGGCGCAAGCGCTCTATGGCGTGCGCCACGGGTTTTTCACGCGCCGGGGCGGGGTGTCCTCGGGCGTCTATGCGACGCTCAACGGCGGCGTCGGCTCGCAGGACGATCCCTCCGCCGTGGCGGAAAACCGCGCCCGCATGGCCGGTTTTTTGGGGGTGGCGGCGGAAAATTTTCTCGTGCCCTATCAAATTCATTCGGCCGATGCGCTGGTGGTTTCGGCGCCCTGGCGGCCCGAGGCGCGGCCGCGTTGCGACGGGCTGGTGACGGCGACGCCCGGCCTCGGCCTTGGCGTCACCGGCGCCGATTGCGGCGTGCTGCTGATGGCGGATCGCACGGCGGGCGTGATCGGCGCCGCCCATTCCGGCTGGAAGGGAGCGCTCACCGGCATGGTCGAGGGTTTGGTCGCCGCCATGGAGGTTTTGGGGGCGCGGCGCGAAAATATTTGCGGGGCGCTGGGGCCGACCATTGCGCAAAAATCCTACGAGGTCGGGCCGGAGTTTTTTCAGCGCTTCGTCGCGGAGGACGCGGGTTTTGCGCGCTTCTTTTTGCCGTCGGCGACGGCGGGGCATTTCATGTTCGATCTGCCCGGGCTGATTGAATCGCGCGTGGAGCGGGCGGGACTCGGGCGGTTCGAAAACTTGCGGCTTGATACGTATTCGGATGAGGAGCGGTTTTTTTCCTATCGGCGCACCACGCATCGCAAGGAGCCGGATTATGGAAGGCTGGTGGCGGGGATATCGCTGCCGGCTTAACGGGGTCGGCGGCTCGCGGCGGTCATTGCGCGCGCTCGTCCGGTGACGCCAGCGGATTTGGCGGCGGCGGCGAGTCCTAGCGCCTGATTGACTGAGTTCGGCTCAATGCGGCCTTCCCAAATAGACTGTCGACCGACCAGTTTTGAAGCCTGAGCAGACTTTAAATGGCGATTGTGCTTGCAGCAAATGCAGCGGCGAGATGCGTTAGCCCCCCAAGAGATAAGCGGTTATTCGCGCGAACCGGCGAACTGTGAGATCAGCCGGATTGATAAAGACGAAAAGCGCGCCCAGATCAGCCCACATCCATCCCATGGCGTCGTCGGAAGCGATCTGAAACAGCAAGTCCCCGTCGTCCGGCTCTGCATAACCCTGCAAAGCGTCACGCGGCCCGCCCATGCGGTGCGGAGTTTCGCCAATGTTGCGCAGCTTCGGCTCCAGCTCGGCCAGTATCGTTGGCGGGATCGTCGCCTGCGCTGCGGCGCTGCGCACGTAGGCGTCCAACATCGTTTCGAGCGACCTTTCTTCAATGGCGCGCTGATAGCGCCATTTGTACCAGAACTTGGTTACGCCCGACGTTAACTTGGCCTTGAGCTCATCCCACTCGCTATCCGACATGGCGGCATCGCGGCCTTGTCGAAGGATGTTTGCGCGTATCTCGTCGAGTTCGGCGCGCCGTTTTTCAACCAGTGTCTCGCCCGGTCGAGCGAGATCGTGGAAAGCATTGTCGATCATTTGCCGCGCATCGCGCCATGTCTGCGGCCTGACCTCGGGTATGCGCCAACATGCGAGAGGCTCCGAGTCTACCGAGGCGCCGTAGAGTTCTTCACCTTTAATCGGTAATGGCGTCCATCCCCATTCCCAAGGCTTTTCTTCCGGCGGCAGGGGAGGCCGGGCCGGCACCTCCTGTACGACGACATCGAGCGGCCAGCGTCGAATTACAACCGGGCCGTCATCCGAACCTTTCTTGCGCGGCGGGCGCCGTTCTGGCCCAAGCTCGTCGATATGCAACACTTGCACGAAACCGTCCTTGGGACCGCTCGAAGCCTCCAATTCCTTGTCCACGAACAGGAGCAGCCAGCCCTCCCGCGGTCCGCGCCCGGCCCAGAGCTGCTCCGGCAGATCGGCGCAACAGACTTGCGCGATGAAGTTGAGCGCCGAGCCAGTCGCCAAGGCGCGTGGCCAGCGGACGCCGCGCGGCATCTGCGGCAAGCCGCCAAACCAGGAGCGGGCGGTCTCTTCGAAGCGGATCGGCACCTGCCGCCGCAAGATGACAGAAACCTCGGCGCTGTTCGCGGTGGTGGAAACGACATCCATGAACAGCCGTCCTCACATTTCAGCCAATCATGACGAGCATATGCCCCAACGCGAAATAACCAGTAAATGTCCTCTGCTGGTGCCAAGCGGCCGTTCCCGCCATAGCCCGCGAGGGCCTGCAATCCGCCGATTTCCGACGAAGTCGCGGGGAGTGTAGTGGTGTTTTTTTTGGTTCTGTCTGGATTGCTCGCGGGGGCTCATTTTTTGAAAAATTCCACTCCTGGTTGAAACTCAACCGCGCAAAACCGCGCAAAACTGATGAATTTGTGCAAAAAACACGCGATTTTTGACGAAAAACACGTGATTTTCGCGTTTGCATCTTGCGGGTTGTGGAGGCGGCGCCGGAGGGTGAACGGTGTTCGTGGCGGTCCCCTCGGGGGGAGGTTGAAAATCATCGCTTCATAACAAGTGGTTGCGATAAAGCGCCTGTGCGACCGATGTTTCACGTGAAAACAAAACGTGAACATTGTTTTGACATATTGACGGTTTGGACGGATTTCGCCGTTTTCACTTTTCGCTAAAAACCGCTGTTCGTCGCTTTTTGGAGCTGGACAAGCGCGTCCCCTGGCGTCTGGGCGCGAAAAAACGGCATCTCGTCAACGTTTCGGCCCAACGCCAGAGTCCCCCTTACCCCCGCCCTCTCCCCGCTTGCGGGGAGAGGGAGCAGGCGCGTGGCGCCATTTGAGTCGCGCCTAACGCGTGACGCCGTTCTTTCGCTGCGACGACCTCATTTGTCTTCCCACCGCGCCAGCGCCGCCTCGTCGGCCTCCTTGGCCTCGACCCAGGCGGTCCCGTCGGCGCGGTGCTCCTTCTTCCAGAACGGCGCGCGGCTCTTCAAAAAATCCATGATGAATTCGGCCGCCGCGAAAGCCGCGCCGCGATGGGCGCTGGCCGCCGCGACAAAGACGATGGGGTCGCCGGGCGCGATTTTGCCGTAGCGGTGGATCACCGTCAGGCCCAACAGCGGCCAGCGGCTTTCGGCCTGCGTGGCGATGCGCTCCAGTTCGGCTTCCGCCATGCCGGGGTAATGCTCCAGCTCCAGCGCCGCCAGGGTCTGGGCCTCGTCGCGGCACAGGCCGACAAACGTGACCAAGGCGCCGATATCCGTGCGGCCAAAAGTCAGCGCGGCGGCGGCGTGGCCGGCGTCGAAGGCGTGGGGTTGAACCCGGATGGTTTTCGAAATCGGCATCTGGCCTCGGTCAAAAAGGTGCGCGACTATCGCGCAAACGTTCATTTCGCTCAATCGGCTTAACCCTTGGGCAAGCCGCGTCCTCTAGCTTAAAACCTCACCCTTCAGGACCGCCGATGACCGAAAAACCCGACGCCCTGCGCCTGCGCAACCTGCAAAAATCGTTCGGCAAAAAGGCCGTCGACGGTCTCGACCTGACGATCCGACCGGGCGAATTCTATGCGCTGCTGGGGGCCAATGGCGCGGGCAAGACCACGACCTTGCGCATGGTCGCCGGGCTGTTGCAGCCGGACGCGGGCGAGATTTTTGTCGACGGGATCGACGTTCGAAAAAATCCGATCGAGGCCAAGCGGCGCATCGCCTGGCTGCCGGACGAGCCGCTGCTCTATGACAAGCTGTCCCCGCTCGAATATCTGGAATTCGTCGCCGGGTTGTGGGGCATGAAGGCCGAGGAGGCCGGGCCTCGCGCGGAAAATTTGTTGCGGCGGCTGAACCTGTGGGAGCAGCGCAACCAGCGTTGCGAGGGGTTTTCGCGGGGGATGCGGCAGAAAACCGTGCTCGCCGGCGCGTTGATCCATGCGCCGCGCCTGCTGATGCTCGACGAGCCGCTGACCGGGCTCGACGCCGGCGCCGCCCGGCAGGTCAAGGATATTTTGGCCGAGCAGACCCGCGCCGGCGTCGCCGTGGTCCTCACCACGCATATTCTCGAAGTGGCGGAAAAACTCGCCGACCGGATTGGGATTATCGCCGAGGGCAAACTGATCGCCGAGGGCGATCTCAATCATTTGAAGACGTTGGGCGCGGCGCAGGCGGCCAGCCTCGAAGAGGTGTTTCTGGAGCTTACGGGGCTGCGCAACGGGGCCGCCGCGTGAGCCTGTCGCTGCCGCGCCTGCTGCGCCACGATTTGCGCCTGTCCTGGCGGCGGATGTGCGCTTTTTTGCGCGCGAAAACCGATCTTCAGGGCGTGCTGGTCATCGCCGCGATTGTCGCCGTCCTGCATCTGGTCGGCTGGTGGTTCGCGACCTCGCTGACGCAATGGGCGCAGGATGGCCAGATGATCCACCTCACGGCGATGGGCGTGGTCATCATCCTGCCCTGGCTGTTCTCGCAAGGTTTGACCGGCGCCACGCGCGCGCTTTACTCGCGCGGCGATCTCGACCTGCTGTTCGCCTCGCCGCTGCCGCCCTCGAAAACCCTGACCTCGCGGGCGCTGGCGGTCGCCATCGAAAGTTTTGGCTCCGTCGGCATTTTTCTGCTGCCGATCGCCGTCGACGCGGCCTTGCAGGGGCAGCCGTCCTGGCTGGCGGTCGCGCCGGCGCTCGCCGCCACCGCGCTGCTCACCACCGGGCTGGCGCTGGCGGCCACCCTCGGCCTGTTCGCCCTGCTCGGACCCAAGCGCACCCGCAGCGTCGGGCAGGTTTTGGCGACGCTGGTCGGCGCCTGGTTCGTGGTCTGCGCGCAAATTTTCAATTTTTTGCCGACCGATTGGCGCGCCGCCTTGCGCGCGCAGATGGACCATCCGGCGCCCGGAAGTTTGTTTGATCCGAACACGGCGTTGTGGCTGCCGGCGCGCGCCGCCGCTGGCGATGGTCTGGCGCTGGCGCTGTGGAGCCTGCTGGGGCTTGTGGTGTTCGTCGCCGCCGTCGCCCTGCTCGGCCGCGCTTTTGCGCGCGGCGCCTTGAGCGCGGCGGGGGACGCGCAGGTTTTTCAGGTTGTGCGGCGCGAGCAAAAATTTCGCTGCGAGCGGGCGGGGGCCCTGCGGCGCAAGGAATGGCGGTTGCTGGCGCGCGATCCCTATCTCGTCTCGCAGGTGCTGCTGCAATCGCTCTACACGATGCCGATCGCGCTGGTGATCTGGAAGGCGCTGGGCGAGGGGGGGATCGCCGTGTCGGTGTCGCCGGCGCTGGTCGCGGTGGCCGCGCAGATTTCCGCCGCCTTGGCCTTTCTGGCGGCGTCGAGCGAGGAGGCCGGCGATTTCGTCGCGACGGCGCCCGTGTCGGGGGGCGAGCTCTTGCTGCGGAAGCTGGAGGCGGTGGCGGCGCCGGTCGCCCTGTTCCTGGTCCTGCCGCTCGCCGGGCTGGTGTGGGCCGATGCGTTTGTCGGCGCCGTGACCCTTGTTTTCGCGGTGGTGGCGGCGGCGTCGACGGCGGCGCTCAATTTCTGGAAGCCGCTGCAAAACCGGCGCGGCGACCTGATCAAGACCCATGCGCAGAACAAGCTGGTCGGGTTGGTGGAGCACGGCCTCGCGCTGTGCTGGGCCATCGCCGCCTTGCTGGCCTGCCTGCGCCTATGGGAGGCGGTGTTGCCGGTTGGCGCGGCGCTGGTCCTGCTGGCGTTCAACGCGCCGCGCCGGGGACGGCGCGCGCCTCAGCCCGCCTGACGGCCTGCCGCGGTCCCTAGGCGGCGGCGCGGCTCGGAATTTTTAGGCAAAAAAGCGCATTGTCTTCAAACGTATGCATTTTGCGCGCGGGGGCGCGAGCGTTAACGCGGCGTTATCTATTCGCGACATTCGAACGATTTCGGCAAGACCTCGTTAAGCTCGGCCGGTGATGATCCCTGCTTGACGTAGGTCAACTACGCCAGCTATCGATCGGATCGCTCACATGAAATGGAATTCCGCCTCCCCCCTGCTCCTGTCGCTGGCTTTGAGCCTGACGACCGGGGGGCGCGCGGGCGCGGTGGACTGGTACACGGGCGACAAGACCTCGGAACCCGACTACGCGCCGTCCATTGTGATCGACGCCTCCGGCTCCTTCGCCAGCACCAGCGATTTCGGCGCGGTCGCCGTCACCGGCGCGGTCGATGGCAACCTGCGCCAGAGCGGTTTTCTCGGACGCGCGGAATTCGTTGGCGGCGGCTACCGTTACGACGCGACCAACGCCGGCGTCACCCGGCTCATCAACGCCACCCAGGTGTCTGGCGGCGCGCTGGTCGGCTACAACTGGGTCTCTCCCAACTGGACCTTCGCCCTGTTCGGCGGCGCCCAGGTGGTCAACACGACGCTGAACCCGTTTGACCCCAACAACGGCACCAACGGAACCCATGTCGGCGCAAAGTTCGTCGGCGAGTTCTATGGCAATCCCACCGATAAAACCATGTTCAGCGGCTACGCCTCCTACGGCACGGCCATCAGCGACTATTACACCCGCTTCAAGGCCGGCTTCGCCATTGCCCGCCAAGTGTTCATCGGTCCGGAATTCCTGGCGCTGGGCAACCAGTTCTACAACGAATATCGCGGCGGCCTGCACCTGAGCGGCTTCACTCTGGGACAGTTGACATTCGGAATTTCCGGCGGCTTCTCCAGCAACAGGGTGACGGGATCGGGCGCTTACGGCATCGTTGATGCGCGTCTTGGTTTTTGACAGCCTATATCGATAAATTGAAGACGCGCCGACGAATGATAGTCGGCGCTTTTATTTTGAACGGAAAAGCGGAAGAAATATATTTTTAATTATAACGACGATACCCATTTTGGGCTAACCATCAAATTAACCACCAAATAATTCTCCCCCTCTAGGTTACTGACCTAGGGGAATTCGATGTCCGTTAAGTTACGTGTCCTGACCTGGCTTTCAGTCGCCTGTGGCGCCGTCCTGGTGCTGACCCAACCCGTCAGCGTCGAAACCGAGCGCGTCTTTGGTCTATCCGCGCTCGCGGCCATGGCCGGCGTGTGGATCTTCATGCGTGGCGCCCTTGCGCGGCAGTTGTTCATCGGGCTCGGCGTGTTCATCGTCGCCCGCTATTTCGTCTGGCGTGTTACCGAAACCCTGCCGCCCGCGTCCGATCCGGTGGGTCTGTTCTTCGGCCTGATTCTGCTCGCCGCCGAAGCCTATTGCGTCCTCATCTTCGCCATCAGCCTGACCGTGAACGTCGATCCGCTCAAGCGCAAGGATCTGCCGCGCGATCCCGACCAGGACCTGCCGACCGTCGATGTGTTCATTCCCACCTATAACGAGACCCGCGACATCATCGCGGTGACCGTGGCGGCGGCGAAGTCGATGGACTATCCCGCGGAGAAGCTGAAGGTCTATCTGCTCGACGACGGCGGCACCGACCAGAAGTGCAATGACGAAAACCCCGAAAAGGCCGCCGCGGCGCGCGAACGACGCGCCGAGTTCCAAAAACTGTGCAAGGAGATGGGCGCGACCTATCTCACCCGCGCCCGCAATCTTCACGCGAAGGCTGGCAATCTCAACGCGGGGCTGAAACATTCCTTTGGCGAGATCGTGGTGGTGTTCGACGCCGACCACGCGCCGTTCCGCGCCTTCCTGCGCGAGACCGTCGGCCATTTTCTGCGCGACGAAAAGCTCTTTCTCGTGCAGACGCCGCACGTCTTCCTCAATCCCGACCCGGTCGAGAAAAACCTGCGCACCTTCCACGAAATGCCGTCGGAGAACGAAATGTTCTATTCGACGACTCAGCGCGGCCTCGACAAATGGAACGGCTCGTTCTTCTGTGGTTCGGCGGCGCTGCTGCGGCGCTCGGCGCTGGAGGAGGCCGGAGGCTTTTCCGGCGTCACCATCACCGAGGATTGCGAGACCGCCTTCCATCTGCACGGGCGCGGCTGGACCAGCGTCTTCGTCGACAAGCCGCTGATCGCCGGCCTGCAGCCCGAAACCTTCTCCTCCTTCATCGGCCAGCGTTCGCGCTGGTGCCAGGGCATGATCCAGCTCATGCTCCTGAAGAATCCGTTTTTCGCCAAGGGTTTGCAGCCCATGCAGCGGCTCGCCTACCTGTCGAGCATGACGTTCTGGCTGTTTCCGTTCCCGCGCCTGATCTTCATGCTGGCGCCGCTGCTCTACATTTTCTACGACGTCAAGATCTTCGTCGCCAATGTCGAGGAGGCCATCGCCTACACGGCCATCTATATCGTCGCCAACATGATGATGCAGAACTATCTCTACGGCTCGCTGCGCTGGCCATGGGTGTCGGAAATCTATGAATATGTGCAGGGCGTCTTCCTGTTCCGCGCGATCATTTCGACGGTGATGGCGCCGCGCAAGCCGACGTTCAACGTCACCGCCAAGGGCGAGACGCTGGACCACGATTTCCTCTCCGAACTGTCCTGGCCGTTCTTCCTCATCTGGGGATTTCTCGTCGCGGGCGAGGGGATGGCGATCTGGCGCTACATCTATGACCCCGACGCCAACTCGCTGATGCTGGTGGTCGGCCTGTGGACCGCCTTCAATCTGGTCATCGCCGGCGCCGCGCTGGGCGCGGTGTCCGAGCGCCGCCAGCCGGACCGCTACCCGCGCTTGGGGATCGAGCGCCAGGGCGCGCTGGAGGTGAACGGCGAACTCCATCCCGTCATCGTGAAGAATGTTTCGGCCGGCGGCTGCGCCTTCGCTTTCGCCGACGAGGCGCCTTACCGCTTCGGCGTCGGCGCTCCTGTCGCGCGGCTGCACATCAAACCGCTTCCCGGGTCGCCCATGCCGGCTCATGCGATCAGCCTGCCGCTTTGCATCAACCGCGGCGGGCCTGGCCCCGATGGGCTCTATGGCGCGGCCTTCGGCGATCTCGGCGCAGGCGGCTATTTCGCGCTGGCCGAACTGATGTACGGCGATTCCGAGGCTCTGCCGCGCTTCCTGATGAGCCGTCGCCGGCACAAGAACCTGTTCGCAGGCACGGCGCGGGTCATGCTCTGGGGCCTGCGGGAGCCGTTCCGCGCGCTCCGCTACGCCATTTGGCCGTCGAAGGAGCGGGATGAGGCGCCCGCGCCGTCTCCCGCGCCCAACCCCGGGGGGCGCGTCGATGTCGACGCCGCCTACGCTTCGGAAATTTCCGCCGCCCTGTTGCGCCAGACGCTCGATCTTGCCGCCGCGCGCATGGCGCGCGAGGCGCCTCGCAAGAAGGGAGAGGCGGCGTGATGTCCCCCCTCGCGAAACGGGTTTTTTGCGCGCTGGCGTCCGCCGTCCCGCTCCTCGCCGTCGCCGCCCAGGCGCAAAGCCTGCTGGCGCCCTTGCCCATGTCGCAGCTTCCCCTGATCGGGTCCGCGCCGTCAAAACTTCTTGCGGGGGCGCCCAGGCCGTCGCCCCCGCCGCCGTCGAATAAGATCGACTACACGCCGGTTTCCGCGATCCTCGACCCGCATGTCGGCGAGGCCGTGCTGCGGCATTTGCCCAACAACATCCAGGGCTTTCGGCTGCAAGGCGAAACCGGCGCCTCGGAATGGCCGATCTATCTGTCGGAAACGCAGGCCCTGCGAAAACTGTCGTTCCGGATCGGCTATCTTTCGGCCGTCTCGGTGATGCCGGAGGCCTCCACCCTCACGGTTTTCATCAACGACGTCGCCATCGGCGAGACCCATATCAACGCGCCCAACAAGGCGGAGCAGGTGGATTTCGCCGTGCCGCCCGAACTGCTGCGTCCCGGCTTCAACGCGGTGCGCGTCAGCGTCGACCAGCGGCACCGCGTCGATTGTTCGCTCGCCGCCACCAACGAACTGTGGACGCAGATCGACCCGTCGCGCACCGGCCTGCTGATCCCCGGCGGCGACGCCGGCGTGCGCGACATCGCCGACATTCCCGCGCTGCCGCCGGACGCGCAGGGGGCGCTGCCGATCCGCGCCGTGCTGCCGGGCCGCACCAGCCCCGCCAATATCGAGCGCATGATCCGCGCCGTGCAGTTCATCTCGACCCACGGCCGGTTCGAGCAGCCCTCCGTCGACGTTGGGCCGATGGCGTCGGGCGACTATGGCGTCAATCTGGTGGTCGGGCTCTACGAGGACGTGGCGAAACTCGCCGATCTCGACGGCGATCTCTCCGGCCTCGGACGCGTCGACGGTCCGCGCCTCGCCCTGCTGGCGGCGACGCCGTCTCGCCGCGCAACGATTGTCATCACCGGCCTGACCGAGGACGACGTCAACCGCGCTTTGGCGGATTTCGCACGCGAGCCCGCGCGAAAAGGCTCGCCGGAAGGGCTGCGCGCGGCGCAGAGTTTTCCCGGCTATCGCATCGGCGGCGGCCAGACCCTGCGCCTGCGCGATCTGGGCCTGCACAGCCAGGAGTTTTCCGGCCGGTTCTTTCGCGCCGGGTTCAACATCGTGCTGCCCGCCGATTTCTACCCCGCCAATTACGCCAAGGTTCCCTTGAATCTGTCGGGCGGCTATGTGGCGGGCCTTTCGCGCGGCGCGCAAATCCTCATCTCCATCAACGGCCGCGACGCCGTGAGCGCGCCGCTGCCCGCCAACGGCGGCGGCGTCTTCAAGGACAAGACCCTGCCGCTGCCGCTGGGCTTTTTCCGTCCCGGCCTCAACCGCATCGAAATCGCCGCGCAGGTTCCGACGCCTGAGGACCTCGTATGTGATCCCGTCAAAATGCTGGAGGCGAAAAAACGCTTCCTGCTGCTCGATTCCACGCAATTGCGTCTTCCCGATCTCGCGCGCATCGGCCGCGCGCCCGATTTGGCGGTGACCGCGACCGGCGGCTTCCCCTTCATCGGCGCGGGCAAGCAGCCCAAAATGTTCATGCCCGCGCCGGACCGCAATTCCATCGCCGCCGCCGCAACGCTCGCCGGACGCATGGCCGCCTCGGCCGGGCGTCCCATCGACTTCCGCTTCACCCTGACGCCGCCGCCTGAAGGGTCGGGCGCGACCCTCGCCATCCTCGACGGACGAACCCTCGACGACGAGACCGCGAAAAAATTTGGCGTCGACGGCGCGCGCCTGCGCGAGGCCTGGCGAGACAGGTTCGACGCCAAGGCGTCGGAGGTGGAGGAAAAACTCTCCGATTTCGACTCTCGCGCCCGCGCGCGACTTGTTCTGCAAAAGAACCTGCCCGCTGCTTGCCACATGAGCAAGCGCGCGGTGGCGGCCGCCAGCGCCGCCGCCCCGCCGGAGCCGCCGCCGACGATGGAAGAGGCCCATGCGCTGGAAAACGACGGGGAGCGCGACCTCGTCGCGGCCTGGGCGCGCGATGGCGTCAGCGAGGTTTTTTGGCGCAGGACCGGCGAGGCGATCAGCGCGGCGAGTGACGGATTGACCCGGATCACGCGGGGCGCGTGGAACGGCGCCCGCCATTTCGCCGGCGGCGGCGGCGAAGAGCGCGCCGCCAAGCGGGTTTACCGGCCGGCCAATTCGCTTGTCATCGCCCAGGTTCCGCTCGGCGCCGGTGCCGACGATATCTGGACGCTGGTGACGGCGCCCAACACGGCGCTGCTGGCGGAATCCGTCAATTGCCTGTCCGATCCGCGCGTGTGGCGCCAGGTCGAGGGACGGGTGGCCGCGCTCGACGCCTCGAACGGCGAAATCGCCCATCTCGAACCTGGAAGTCTCCGCTTCGTCGCGACACAGCCGCTGTCGGTCTCCAACCTGCGCCTGATCGCGGCGAGCTGGCTGTCGCTCAATTCCTTGGCCTATGTCGGGCTGGCGCTGCTCGCGGCGCTGCTGTTCGGCGCCGCCACCTTCGCCTTTGTCCGCTCGGTCGGCAGGAGGCAGGAATGCGACTGATCCGCATCGTCACGCTCGCGCTGACCGCCGTGCTGATCGCCGCCTCGGCCGTCTCGATGGCCCGGGCCGCGCCGGCGCGCGCGCAACCGGTCGAAGACGCGCCGCTCGATCTGGATGCGACGGAAAAGAAACTCGGCGGCGCGCTGAAGGCGCCGGAGCTTTGGGCGCTGTACAAGGCGCGATTCGTTTCCGAAACCGGTCGCGTCATCGATACCGCCAATGGCGGGATCAGCCACAGCGAGGGCCAGGGCTATGGCATGCTGTTCGCCGTCGCCGCCGACGACCGCGCCGCCTTCGACCGGATCTGGGGCTGGACCCGCGCCAATCTGATGGTGCGCGACGACCAGCTTCTGGCCTGGCGCTGGGAGCCCAATGCGCGCCCGGCGGTCGCCGACATGAACGACGCTTCCGACGGCGACATCCTGGTGGCCTGGGCGCTGGTGGAGGCGGCCGATCGTTGGAACGATCTCTCCTACCGCATCGCCGCCCGGCGCGTGGCGGTGGAGGTGGGCAGAAAGCTTCTGCTGCTCGGGGGCAAGAACGGTCCGCTGCTGTTGCCGGCGGTCGCGGGTTTTTCGAGGGAGGACCGGGCCGACGGACCTGTCGTCAACCTGTCCTATTGGGTGTTCCCCGCCTTCGCCCGCCTGCCGCGCGCCGCGCCGGAAGTCGATTGGGCGGGCCTGACCCAATCGGGCCTGGCCGTATTGCGCGCGTCGAAATTCGGCGCGGCCGGCCTCCCCTCGGACTGGCAGAGTTTCGCCGACGGCGTTCCAGCCCCGGCCAAGGGGTTTGCCCATGCCTTCTCCTACGACGCCATCCGCATCCCGCTTTACATGGCCATGGCCGGGGTGGGAGAGCGCCCCGCCTACGCGCCGTTTCTGAAACTCTGGGAGCGGTCCGGCCCGGTCGTCGCCGTCGATCTGGGCAGCGGTGTCGAAAAGGCCTTTGGCGAGCCCGGCTATGAGGCTGTCGCCGCGCTCACCCAATGCGCCGTCCAAGGGAAAAAGCTGCCGGGCGATTTCGCCGCGCCGCGCCCGAGCCAGAACTATTACCCGGCGACCCTGCAGATGCTGGCGGTGATCGCCGCGCAGACGAGGTATGAGTCATGCGCAAGAAGCTGAATCTGCTGTTTGGCGTCCTGCTTCCGCTGCTGAGCGCGCCTCCGTTCGCCAGCGCGCAAGGGTCGCGCGTCGACGAGAGCGCGCTGCGCTATTACGCCTCGACCGGGCAGGCCGAGCGCGCGCAGGCGGAAATTCGCCGCCTGCGCGCGCTCTATCCGGCATGGACGCCCCCCGAAAATCTGTCCGAGAAGACGTCGGCGGGCGGCGCCGACGAGGACGATCTGTGGGACCTCTTCGCCGCAAACAAACTGACGGAATTGCAGGCGGCGATCATGGCGCGCCGCGCCGCCGAGCCGGGTTGGGAGCCCTCCGCCGACCTGCGCGCAAAATTGCGCGTAAAACTGTTCCGCGCGCGCGTGCTCGGCATGGCCCACGATGGCCGTTACGCCGACATCGTCCGGGAGCTGAAGAGCGGCGGCATGCGGATCGAGGGCGCCGATGTCGAGACCCTTTGGGCCGTGGCGGACGCCTGGCGCGCGACAAGACAGAACGCTCAGGCGCTCGACATCTACAAGGCGATTCTGAAGGACACGTCCGAGCCTGGCCCGCGCCTCGCCACCGTGCAGAAGGCGATCGGCGGCCTGCGCATGGACGAGGCCGAACAGCTGATCGCCCTGGCGAAGAAGGGCGAGCTGGAGCCGATCGCCATGGACATCGCTCGCGCCCGCATCGCCGCTTTTTTGCACGACGAACGCAAGGAGGAGGTGGAGGCGGCCGATCTCAAACTGTTCGCCGAATACGCCAAGGGCGAAAAGGGATTGAAGGACGCCAATCAACCGGGGCTGCTCGGCTGGTATCACTACAAGCTGAAAAGCTATCAGGACGCGCTCGACTGGTTCAAGCTGTCGCTCGAACATGGCGGCGACGCCATGGTGGCTCATGGCCTGGCGCATTCGCTGCGCTATCTCGGGATGAAGCGCGAGGCCGAGGAAGTGGCCTATGCGTGGCGCGAGCCGCTGGTCAACAATTCCATCCTGTTCATCGACATTCTGGAGCGCGACCTGACCCGGCCGATTCCGCCCTATGTCGAGCCCGAGCGTCTCGCCCGCTACGGCGAGGTGACCCTTCAGACGGCCTCGGGCGAGGGCGCGCAGGCGCTTGCGTGGTACGCCTACAATTCCTGCCAGTATGATGCGGCGCTGCAATGGTTTACGCGCGCGGTGGCGTGGCATCCGAAGGAGCCGACCGTCTATGGGCTGGCGCTCACGCTCGGCCGGCTGAAGCAGGACAAGGAGGCGACGGTTTGGATCAACCGTTATGACGGGCTGTTCCCGCTGGCGGTCGAGATCATCTTCCCCGTCACGGTCAAGCCGCCGACGCCCTGCGACCAGCGCCTGGATCAGGTCGCGGCCTACCGCCCCGGCCTTCCCGGCGCGTCTGGCGCGCCCGCGCCCTATGGCGGCGATCCCCGCGCCGTCTCCGATCCCACCGGGCGTTATGCCTGGGGCCGCGTGTCGCCGCCCGGCCTCACCGCACCGATGGGCGCGCCCGGCGTTCCCAAGCTGGCGCGCGCATTCCCGATCGCGGTCGCGGCGGAAAATCCTCTGCGTTTCGCCCCGGCGGGGCAGGGCATGCTGCTCGGTCCCGGCGGCAGGCCCCCGGGCGGCTTTGCGCAGGACCGCTGGCAGACCGGCTTCCCGCTGGTCGCCCGGCGCGTGCCCGGCGTCGGCGCCATGCCCTACGAGCGCTACGGCTACGCCCTGCTGCCCGGCTACAACGGCGTCCAGACTTATTCTTCGCCAAAAGCCTCCGATCAGCTGGCGCCCGCCGGAACGCTCTGGTCGAAGGAGCCGCCCGACGACGCCTCTTCCGACAATCCCCCGGCCGCGCGCGCCGACCCTCGCCCGCCGGTCGACACGCGCGCGCCCCGCAATGGCTGAAGGAGTTCAGACATGAAAGCCAACCTCGTCCTCCTCCCGCCGCTGATGGCCGCGCTCGCCGGCTGCAACGCCTCCTCCGGCCCGAGCCTCGACATGATGGCGCAAGCCGCGGCGCCGGCCGCCGTCACCCACGCTACGCCGCCGCGCGCCGCCTCCGTCGACAGCGCGCTGGCGCGCCTGCCCGAGGGCGCCGGCGCCATCAAGGCGGTGCGCGAGCGCTATTATCCCAATGGCTATGGCCAGGACATCGTGCTGGCGAGCGATGCGCCTGGCGCCTCCAGCCACGTGGCGGTGTCGATCCAGAACGGCCCCGCCCGTGTGTCGGGTGAAAAGGCGCCGGTGTGGAAGCCGGGGGAAGCCGGAATCAAGGACGAGCTGGCGCGTGAATTCTCCGGCTTGCCGATGCGGGTGGTCGTCAACGGCGGTTACGAGAATCGCTACGGCCGGTTCGGCGTCGCCGTCGGGCGCGATGGCGAGGCCCTGCGCTGCATCTACGCCTGGCAATATGTGGACGACGCCCGCCGCAGCTTTGGACACGGCGCGCGCATCCCGCAGGCCGGCGCCGAGGCCGCGCCGGCGGTGGTGCGCATAAAACTCTGCCGGTCCGATCTCACGGTGGACGAACTGGTCGCCCAGGTGAAGGCGCTGGAGATCGACGTTCCCGAAGACTTCGCTTCGGCGCCGGTCGCCCTGCGCATCGCGCCGGCGCAGGCGCCTCGGTTGCGCGTCGCGCGCAAGCCGGCGCAATCGGTCGTCGCCCGGCGTCCGGTTCGCCCGGCGCAAGAGGCGCCGCTTCAGGAGTCGGCTTATCAGGGCTATCCTGCGCCCTATCCGGCCCAACCCACGCCGCTTTACGCGCAGGCTCCCATGGCGCCGTCCGCCGCACAGCCCGTTTATACCGCGACGCCGGCGGCCGCTGGCGCCCCGCGCTATCTGGCGCCGGTTCCTCCTACGGTCGTGGGAACGGGCGCCGCCAACCTCAATCCCAGCCTGCCGCCCCAAGCCTATCGGGGGCCGGCGTCGCGCGGTGGGACGGGCGACGCCGGGCCGCCGACGCAAAATCCCTATCGGCGCGACGGCGCGCGGACCTACGATGGCGCTCCGGTGAGCGCGATCGCGCCGGTTCGCGCCGCCGCCGAGGGCGCCCCGCGCGTCCTGCCGTTAGCGGCCGGAGAGAACTGATACGGTTTCCGCAAGATCGCCTCGCGATCCACGAAACGAATTCGCGCGGCGGCGCGGAGATCATTTGCAAGCCGCGCAGGCCGCAATGCCTGCGCGGCTTTGCCTTGTCTGCGCCTGTCGCGGGTGGAAAGCCGTCAATGCCACGGAAGACATGAATCGGAAAGACTTTTCCTTACGTAACCGGAACATTATTACAAAAATGAAGATTTTATTATAAAATATACTCTGTTCGCACGCGTGATTAAAGTGTTGTTTAGAGCGGAATGGCTAATCTCTGCTCGCTTTCATGAGGAAGGCGCCAACGAGGAGCAGAGCATGAAGCTCGCCTATTGCAAACCGGCCACTGCGGCGCCGGACCTCAAGCCGCAGAATTGGACCGATGTCCGGCTTTGCCTCGAACAATGCCAGGCGAGCGCGGCGAATCAGCCCCAACGGGTCGCGCGGCGGCTGGACCGTGTGCTGCGGCGTTTCGCCGGCGCCCTTGAAACGGATGCGTCGGAGCAGGACGGCCACGACCTGTTCGCGCAGGCGCGCCAGCTCGAGGAAATGGTCGCCTGGCTGGTCGCCATGCGCCGGACCCATGAGGAGACGCTGCGACTGCAGCGTAATCTGACCAGGCTGATGCACGAGGTGTTCCGCACGCCCGAATGGCGACGGTCGCAGATCCAGGGCATGTGACGTGACTTTCCCTCTCCCCGCAAAAGCAGGGGGAGGGGACGGAACCGTCCCCTGACGCGTCTGGCTCTGATTTGAAAAAAGCCTCGCGGCTCAGCTGCGCGAGGCCATGAACAACAATTGCGTGTCGAAGGCCGGCACCTTGGTGTAGCCGAGCGCGCGCAGGGCGCGCGGGGCCTCCACGTCGACCACGGAGAAGCCCTCCGCCGCGCTGCGTTGCTTCAGCTCACTGGTTTCTTGGGCGAAGCTGCGCACAGGATCGCTCACGCTGGTCAGGTCATCCGGCGACCATTTGGCCGCCCATCCCCAAACAGTGTCGTGCCCGGCGGGCAGGTCATGAGAGATGAAGTCCTGGGGTCGCGAAGCGCCCCGGGCGAAGATGTTCATACTGTCCTCCCCTCCACGTCCGGTCCGGGTCGCCGTCCTGCGGCCGCCGCTTTTTGCGGCTGTCCCGATCCTGACCTTGGAAAGGATAGGCCTTTAGCACTAGTCGCGCAACCGGCAATTGATCTGGCTCAAGGCGCGGGCGCTCACCTTGCAGCGGGAGGAAACGTCATGCCTCGGAGACGTCGGGCGCCGGAAGCCGGTAGACCGTGGTCGCCTTGATCCGCTCCATGGCGAAGCGCGAGGTGACTTTCTTCAGCGGGGCGGCGGCGATCAGGCGCTGATAAAAGGCGTCATAGGCGGCCGTATCCGGAACCACCACGCGCAGCAGGTAATCGACGTCGCCGGCCATGCGATAGACGTCCATCACCTCGGGCATGGCCGAGACGGCGGAGGCGAATTTCGCCAGCCAGGGTTGCGAATGGTCGTCGGTCTCGATCGACACAAACACGGTCAGGCTGAGGCCGATCTTTTTCGGGTCGAGCAGGGCGACGCGGCCGGTGATGACCCCCGCCTTTTCGAGTTTCTGCACGCGCTTCCAGCAGGGCGTGGGCGACAGGCCGACGCCGCGCGAGAGGTCCGCCAGCGCGACGGTGGCGTCCTCCTGGAGCAGCCCCAGGATTTTCCGGTCTATGGCGTCGAGACCCTTCATCCGCGCGCTACTGCTGGGTCTGCCAGCTGGCCTGCCGGGCGGCGGTCACTTTCAGGCGCGTCTCGACCTTCTGGTCCGCATAGCCGGAAAAGGCCTGGCGCCAGGGCGCCGCGCTCCAGTAATCGACGCCGTGGGCGAGGCGCAAATGGACGTCGCGCGGGCAAAAACCCAGCGCGCCATCGAAAGCGATCCAGCCGATGCCGTCGACATGCGCTTCCGCCCAGGCGTGAAAGGCGGCGCCTTCGGCGCCGTCGAGCAACAGGCCGGAGACGAAACGCGCCGGGATGTTTTGCGACCGCGCCGCCGTGACGAAGATCTGGGCGATTTCGCGCGCGCAGCCCTTGCCCTCAGCGAAAACCGCCGCCGCGGCGCGCGGCGCCGAGTCCGTCGGCGCGAAGGCGATTCGGTCATGCAGGGCGCCCATCAGCAGGTGCAGGCGACTCAGGCGGTCCGCTCCGCTGACCGATTTGGCGAAGGCTGTGATCTCTTCGCCCGGTCCATCGTGGGAATGGCGCAGGAAAAGGTCGAGCGGCTGCTTCTCATGCAACCCGCGCGAAACGCCCGCCGCGTCCTGGGTCTCGACCTGGCCTTCCGCCGTGATGGCGATTCGCTCCAGCGGCCCCGCATGCGAGCAGCTATGCGACATGTTGCCGTAACCGTCCTCGATGCGGCGCAGGGTCGCCACGGGCTCCACGCCGACGAACCAGTCGAGCACATGCAGGCCGTCGAATGGGCGCGGCGTCAGCCGCAAAAGCGTGTTCGCCGAGCGCACCGGTTCGGAAAAGGCTACTTCGATTTGCAGGGTCACTCGCGCGCGCATGGTCGCACCTTATCCGAGGAGATATTGTTCGGCTATGGCTTTGGCGAGGCCGTTGTTGTCGGTGATGAAGCCGTCGACGAATTCATGCAGGCCGGACTGGAAAATCTCCTTGATCGAGGCGCTCTCCAGCTTGCGCTGGATGGTGCGCGCCTGGCGCTGCGCATTGCCATGGCGACCGTACTGGTTGCCGATCGCGTCCAGCCAGCGCACCACCTCGCTGGTGCAATGGATGAGCGATCGTGGCATTTCCTGGCGCAGGATGAGCAAATCAGCGACATTCCACGGCTTGATGCTCTCGCGATAGACCCAGTGATAGGCGGTCAGCGCTGAAACGGAGCGCAGGATGGCGCTCCACTGGAAATAGTCGACGGAGCCGCCGAGCGGTTCGTGCTCCGGCAGCAGGAGCTGATATTTGACGTCGAGCACGCGCGCGGTGTTGTCCGCGCGCTCCAGAGACACGCCGAGCCGCGCGAAATAATAGATGTCGTTGCGCAGCATGGTGCGGTAGCCGAAGCCGTCATAGAGGCTCGACGTCTCCTTGACGAAGTCGAGGAAGCCGATGAGAGCCTCGCGGTCGATGGCCGTGGGGTCGCTGTGCTTCTGCTCGAACGCCTTGAGCTTGATCCAGGCGCTGTTGATGTGCTCCCACATTTCCACCGTGAGCGCGGTGCGCACGGCGCGGGCGTTGGTGCGGGCGAATTCGATGCAATTGCGGATGCTGGAGAGATTTCGGTCGTCAAACGCCAGATAGGCGATGACATTGGCCTCGTTGGCGGTGTCGAAATGATCTGGAAAGGTTTCGTCGGCGCCGGAGGCAATCAAAACGCTCGTCCATTCGTCCTGCTTGGCGGCGTAGGTGGTGGGCAGGGCGGAGATGCGATTTGACGCTTCGATCAGGCGCGCCAAAAAGTCGGCGCGCTCCAGATAGCGCGAAACCCAATAAATGTTGTCGGCGGTGCGGGCGAGCATTGTTGATCCTATTTCGCGTTGGTCGCCAAAACCCAGGTGTCCTTGGTGCCGCCGCCCTGGCTGGAATTGACCACGAGCGAGCCCTCTTTCAGCGCCACGCGGGTGAGGCCGCCGGGCACGATGCGCACGCCGTCCGCGCCGGAGAGCACGAAGGGGCGCAAGTCGACATGGCGCGGCGCCACGCCGCCGGTGAATGAGGTGGGGCAGGTCGACAGCGACAGGGTGGGTTGCGCGATAAAACCGTCGGGATCGCTGAGCAGCTTCTGCCGGAAGGTTTCGATCTGCTCCTTGCTGGCGTGCGGTCCCACCAGCATGCCATAGCCGCCGGAGCCGTTGACCTCCTTGACCACGAGTTCGGACAGGTGCTCCAGCACATATTTGAGCGCGTCCTGTTCGCGGCAGCGCCATGTGGCGACGTTCTTCAGCTTCGCCTCTTCGCCCAGGTAAAAACGGATGATGTCGGGCATGTAGGTGTAAACGGCCTTGTCGTCGGCGACGCCGGCGCCCGGCGCATTGGCGAGCGTGACATTGCCGGCGAGATAGGCGCCCATGAGACCGGCCGCGCCCAGCACGGAGTCCGGACGGAACACCAGCGGATCGATGAAATCGTCGTCGACGCGGCGGTAGATCACGTCGACGCGTTTTTCGCCCTCGGTGGTCTTCATGTAGACGATGTCGTCGCGCACGGTGAGGTCGCGGCCCTCGACCAGTTCGACGCCGAGCTTGTCGGCCAGGAACGAATGCTCGTAATAGGCCGAGTTGAACTGACCGGGCGTGAGGATGACGATGCGCGGATCGTCGGCGCAATGGGGCGGCGCCGCCGAGCGCAGCGAAGCCAGGAGATTGTCGGGATAATTGTCCACGGGAAGAACGGCGTGGTCGGCGAACAGGCCCGGCAACAACCGCATCATCATCTCGCGGTTTTCCAGCATGTAGGACACGCCGGAGGGGGTGCGGCAATTGTCTTCGAGGACATAAAAATCCTCGTCGTCGACGCGGACGATGTCGATCCCGGCGATATGGGTCCAGATGTCGTGCGGGGCGCGATGGCCCTGCATTTCCGGCCGGTAGCATTCGTTGCGGAAGATGAGGTCGGGCGGGACGATGCCCGCCTTGAGGATCTCCTGGCGGCCGTAGATGTCGGTCAAAAACATGTTCAGCGCCTTGACGCGCTGGATCAGGCCGGCTTCGAGCCGCGCCCATTCGTCGCCGCCGAGCAGGCGGGGGATGATGTCGAAGGGAATGAGGCGCTCGGCCGCGTCCTTTTCGCCATAGACGGCGAAAGTGATGCCGATTTTTCGAAACAGCAGTTCGGCCTGATCGCGGCGGGCGTCGAGAATTTCGGGCGGGGCGGCGCGCAGCCAGTTCGCCACACCGCTGTAGATGGCGCGCGGGTCCGCCGCGCCATTGGTCATCTCGTCGAAAAAGCCCTGGGACATTGGCCGAATCGCCCTCGGAAAATCATCGTGTTGCAAGGACGGCGCCGCTCGTGTCGCCGTGATCCCCGCGCTTCGGCCTAGCTTAAATGCCTTGCGAGAGGCTGTGGCGCCTAAATTTTGTTCAAACAACGCTGAATTGGCCTAATTGATATGCGAAGGGCGCGAATTGCCTAAATGCCGAGCGTAAGCTGCGTCAAGACCTTCCGCGCTTCAAGGCGCGCAAGGCCTTCCGCGCTTCAAAGCGCGTCTGCGGCGCTCCGGGTCGCCAAAAGCGCGCCGCGCCGGTCGAGGATCGGACAGGCGGCGGCGATGACGTGGCCGTTGACGTGTTTTGCGCCGCGCACGAGGTTCAACCGTAGCGCGCTGGCCTCGGCGGGATCGCTGTTGCGCGCGGCGAGACAGGCGCGAATCGCCATGTGCGACCCCCACAGCAGCAGGGTGACGGCGAGGTTCAAAAGGGTGAGCGGAAAAGGCCGTGGCGAAGCGGCCCCCGCCCCGAATCGGGACGTCCGACGCCAAAAAATGCGCGGCGGCGAACGTTTCGGCTGGCGGTCTCAGCCGCGCCGGGCGGTCTTGTCGGACCTGGTCCTCTCGGATTTGGCCTCGGGCGCGGCGAGGCCCCAGCGCATCAGCATCACCAGCGTGCTCGCCGCCGCCACGATGCACAGCAGGGTCGCGTAAAGCGTGCCGTTGTCGCTTTCGGAGAACATCAGGCTCTTGGTGTTCATGCCGAAGTAGCCGGTCACAAAAGTCGCCGGCAGCAGCACGGCGGTGACCAGGGTCAGCACATAGAGGCGGTCGTTGGTCTCCAGCGTCAGGATAGCGTTGATCTCGTCCTGCAACATGCGGGCGCGATCCTGGAGGTTGTTGACGTCGCGCGTCAGCGAGCCGGCGCGCTGGCCCAGGCCCGAGGCGATCGCGGCGAATTCCTCATCCTGGTGTTCGTCGGCCTCCTCCTCCATGCGCTCGAAGGTCGAATGCAGGCCGCTTACCTGCCGCGCCATGCGCACCGCCTGGCGCCGCGCCCGGCCAAGGCCGGCGCGCTGGTCGCGTCCGCGCCCTTCGATCACGACATTGTCCTCGATCTGGTCGAGGGTCTTGGCGATGGAGCGACACATTTTGAGTGTGCAGTCGCAGATGTGCGACGCCAGCATTTCGAGGAGTTGTGCGGGGGACGCGGCCTTGGCGCCCTGGGCCAGCGCGCGCCGCGTGGTCTGCGCCGAATAGAGCGCCGCCCGCCGCGCGGTGATGAGAAAACCGCGGCCGCAGGCGAAGCGCAGAAAGTCAGAATCCAGACGCGCGCCGTTGATGTCGATCTGATGGTCGATGATGGCGCCGGAAACGACGCCGTCGGCGCGCTCCACGAACTGGTGGTCGACCTGCCCGCTGAGGGCGTCGCGCGCCTCCTGCGTCAGGGCGGCGATATGCCGGAGGATGTCGTCGATGCGGCGGTCGACGTGGTCGAGATGCGCCCAAATAAAACTTTGGGGCGGCGCGTCCTCGGCCGGGTGCTCGCCCAGGGCGCGCAGGTCGTCGGCCGTCCCCGGTTCGGCATGGCCGGAGGCGTCGAAACGAAGGACCCAGACGCAGCCGGGAAGGCCGGTTTCCAGCGCGGGCTTGAGGCGATCGACAGACATGGGCTTTCGCCTTTTATGGCGGGCGCGCCGGGCTGGGCCCGGCGCGAAAAATTTAGCGAACCAGGATGTTGCGGAACTGCCAGGGATCGCTTTCGTCGATGTCGTCGGGGAAGAACCCAGGACGTCCCTTGAGCGGGGTCCAGTCCGTGTAGACGCCGACAACCGGACCCAGATAGGGGGTCTGGACTTCGAGGCAGCGCTTGTAGTCGAGTTCGTCGGCTTCGAGGATGCCGGCATCAGGGTTTTCCAGCGCGTAGACCATGCCCGCGAGCACGGCCGACGAGACCTGCAGGCCCGTGGCGTTCTGGTAGGGGCACAATTGCCGGGTCTCTTCCACCGAAAGCTGCGAGCCGTACCAATAGGCGCCCTTGGCGTGGCCGAACAGCAGAACGCCGAGTTCGTCGATGCCGTCGACGATCTCGTGCTCGTCGAGAATGTGATGCTGCTCCTGCACCACGCCGCCGGCGCCGAACATTTCATGAAGCGACAGAACCGCGTCATCCGCGGGATGATAGGCGTAATGGCAGGTCGGGCGATAGACCGCCTCGCCCTTGGCGCCGCGCACCGTGTAATAGTCCGAAATCGAAATGGACTCGTTGTGGGTGACGAGGAAGCCGTATTGCGCGCCGGGAGTCGGCGCCCATGAGCGCACGCGCGTATTGGCGCCGGGCTGCAGCAGGTAGATGGCGGCGCCGCAGCCGGTCTGGTGCGTGCGGCCGTTCTCGGGCATCCATTTTTCGTGCGTGCCCCAGCCGAGTTCGGCGGGCTGCATGCCTTCGGAGACAAAACCCTCGACCGACCAGGTGTTGACGAAAACGCCGCGCGGTTTTGGATTGCGGGCGCGCTGGGTGTCGCGTTCGGCGATGTGGATGCCCTTGACGCCGAGACGCTGCGCGAGCGCGGCCCACTCTTCGCGCGTCTTCGGCTCGGGCGCGGTGTCGCCCAGATCCTTGGCGAGGTTCACAAGACCTTGCTTGACGAACCAGGACACCATGCCGGGGTTCGCACCGCAGGTGGAAATGGCGGTGGGGCCGCCGGGATTTTCGCGCTTGGACTTCAGCAGGGTCTCGCGCAGCGCATAATTGGTGCGGTCGCCCGCGCCGAGCGTCTTGTCGAAATAGAAGCCGGCCCAGGGCTCGACCACGGTGTCGATGTAGAGCGCGCCGATTTCGCGGCACAGCTCCATGATCGCCACCGAGGAGGTGTCGACGGACAGGTTGACGCAAAAGCCCTGGCCGCCGCCGTTGGTCAGCAGGGGCGTGAGCAATTCGCGATAATTGTCCTTGGTGACGGCGCTGTGGACGAAGTCATAGCCGCGCTCGTCCACCAGCTTGCGGTCGGCGTCGGACGGATCGATGACGGTCAGCCGGGCGTGGTCGAATTCGAAATGCCGCTCGATCAGGGGCAGGGCGCCCTTGCCGATGGAGCCGAAGCCGATCATCACGATCGGGCCGCTGATGCGGCCGTGGATGGGCGATTTGGTCATTTTTCGTCCTTGTGCGGGAAAGTTTGCCGGCTTGATGGCAAAGGCGAAGGCTGGAGTCAAACGCCAGCCTTCGCCCCTTTTGCACAGGTTTGTGACAGTTTGGCGCGTGGGTCTGCTCAGGCCGCCTTGCGGCGCGACGCGACCGGCGCCGGTCGTCCCGCCGGGCGCAGGACGCCAGACGCCCCTTCGAGCGCGCCCTCGCGCAACTCCAGTCCGAGAAAACGCGCCTTGTCCACCGGGCCGGGCATGTCCAGCGCCTCCATATGGGCGACGGAGAAGCCGAATTTCCGGTAATACGGCTCGTCGCCGACCAGGATCACCGCGTCATGGCCTGACGCCGCGGCCTTTTGCAGGGCCATGCGGATCATCTGGCCACCGAGACCCTGCGAGCGCATCGAAGCGGAAATGGCGATCGGGCCGAGCAGCAGGGCTTTGCGGCCGTCGCCGGTCTCGATGTCCCACAGCCGCAGCGTGCCGACCAGCACATTGTCGCGCATGGCGGTGAAGGCGAAGCCCTCGGACGGCAGGCGGTTTTCGCGCAGCCGTTCGCTGGACTTGCGGGCGCGGTTGAGGCCGAACGCCTTGTCCAGGAGGACTTCGCGGGCAAAGACATCGCGCGGGACTTCGTCCCGGATCAGGATTTCGCCCTGTTGGGGCCGGGGGAGCGGATGCATGGTGACCTCCACGGGGTCGAGAGTGCGCGCCGACGGCCCGAAAGCCGGCGGGAGGAGGCGTCACGCGAACTGAAGACTCAGATCGGGGGCTCAGCGAGAGCGGGTGTGGCCTTGCGATGGCGCGAATCGTCGCGCGCATCGCCATCGTCGCGATCTCGGGAAGTGGGACAGTTCATGCATCGCGGCATCCCTTCGAAGGGCGCTAGAGCGCGCCACAGACCAACTTCGAGCGGATGAGTCCAAGTCGTGTCCGCCCGCGCGATGGAGACGCGAACGAACCGTTGCTTGAGCCATCCAGGGTTTTCCTAGCGAAAAACCCGGTGCTGCGCCGTGAGCGGAAGGGACTTCCGCACGTGCGGCAAGAGAGACAAGCCTCTTCGGTACGTCGGCTTTGGAGGCCGACAGAGACGAAAAAGCCCGGTCCGTCGTTGCTTCAAGTCACGATCCCCCGAGGGGTCCGCCGGTTCGCATCCGGCCGCCGGTTTTGCAACCGACGCGCAACCACAGGCACGTGCGATTTGGGCAAGCGGAGAAATAGTCCAAATGCGCGGGAATGCAAGGGAAAAAACGCCGCGGTCGCAACTCTTTCGCAGGCCGCGCGGTTCGGGCGCGCTGCATCAATAAGCAGCATGGATAAAATGTAATCCCCAGGCGTCCGGTGCGGGCGCCAACGCCTTGCCGAACGCCGAAAAGCTCGCTACCAGCAAGGCCATAGTCTTGTTTTGCCCCCCGAGTCGAACATGCCCTCCCTTGACCGCCGCTTCGTCCTCAGCGTTCTCGCCGCCTCCGGCGCCGCCGCGCTGGCGCCGCCGGCTTTGGCGAAGCCCGCCTATGCCCAGCCAGGACCTTCGGAGAAGGGCCAGCCGCCGCAGCCGCAAAAGTTCAATTTCGAAGACGTGCTCAAGCGCGCCAAGGAACTGGCAGCCGCGCCTTACGACGCCATGCCGCCGAAACTGCCGGAAGCCCTGGGCAAACTCGATTTCGACTCCTATCGCGACATTCGCTTCAAGGCGGAAAAATCGCCGCTGAACGTCGGGCCCTTCCGCCTGCAATTGTTCCATCCCGGCTTCATCTACACGCGCCCCGTGGTGGTCAACACCATCCGCGACGGCATCGCCACGCCCATTCCCTATTCGGCGAACCTGTTCGACTACGGCCGCAACAAGTTCGACCACAATCTGCCGGTGAACCTCGGTTTTGCGGGCTTCCGGCTGCACTACCCGCTCAATTCCGCCAAGGGCAATGACGAACTCGTCTCCTTCCTCGGCGCCACTTACTTCCGTTTCCTGGGTCGCGGCCAATCCTATGGCCTTTCCGCGCGCGGCCTGTCCGTCAATACCGGTGGAGACGACGAGGAATTTCCGCTGTTCCGCGAGTTCTGGATCGACGTGTCGGAGGGGGCTGAGCGGGGGACGATCTACGCGCTGCTCGACAGCGCTTCCGTGACCGGCGCCTTCCGCTTCGACCTCTACCCCGGCGTCGAAAGCGTCGTGGAAGTGACGGCGGCGATCATCCCGCGCCGCCCCGACGTGAAATTCGGTCTCGCGCCGCTGACCTCGATGTTCTTCACCGGCGAGGACAGCCCGCGCCCGCCCGAGGAATACCGGCAGGAGCTGCACGATTCCGACGGCCTGCTCATGCACACCGGCGTCGGCGAGTGGATCTGGCGGCCGCTGCGCGCGCCCCGCATCGGCGGCATGTCGACCTTCGAGGACAAGTCGATCAAGGGGTTTGGCCTCGTCCAGCGCGACCGCAATTTTGACCGCTACCAGGACATCGAGCTGTCCTACGAGACGCGCCCGACCTATTTTGTCGAGCCGCACGGCGACTGGGGCGAGGGCCGCATCGAACTGCTGGAGCTGGCGACCAAGGACGAGACGGCGGACAACATCGTCGCCTACTGGACCCCGCAGAACCGGCCGGAAGCGGGAAAGCCGTTTTATTACTCCTACCGCATCCGCTCGCTGTTCGAGGCGCCCGATCTCTCGCCCAACGGGCGGCTGGTCAATCTGTGGAAGACGGTTCCCAAGGCGCTGGGCTCGTCGGAGCAGGTGGGCGTGGGTTCGCGGCGCTTCATCCTCGATTTTGCCGGCGGCGACCTCGGCTATTACCTCACCGATCCCAGCCAGGTCGAGGTTTCGGCCACGGCGTCACGCGCAAAAGTGTTGCGCACGTTTATCGCGCCCAACCCGCACGTCCAGGGTTTTAGAGCCATGATCGACGTGCAGACCGATCCCGGTGTTTCAGCGGAAATCCGCGCCTTTTTGCGCGCGGGACCGCGGGCGCTGACGGAGACTGCGCTCATTCCGTGGATCGCGGAATAGGGCGCATTTTTCCGGGAGCCTCGATCCTTGCCCCGCTCGCGGGGAGAGGTTGGGCGCCGCATTGATGTCGCCGGGAGAGTGCGTGCCCATTTCGCGAGCCGTAAGGGCGTAGCGCGGGGTCAAGTCCTGGCGGCGCGATGACATGCCGCGCGAAAGGCCGAGTCCGGCTCTGAACGGATATCCAGCCTTGATAATGGCCGACTGTAGTAACAGGGTAACCGGTCATTCGCCGAGTTAATAATCCCACACGGACAGATCATTTCCCTCCGCACTCGTCCTTCGACCAGCTCTTTTTGGAATTCTGATGCGCCATCAAACTTGACGTCGGGATTATTCGCGCGCATGTAGCCCCCATCAAAGCCGTCCGCAACCAACGCGGCACCGATTAAACTGGGAGCGCTTCAAATGCTGCCAATATCGTCAATTTCCAGCACAGTGCAGGTAGTGACCTTTTTGTAAAAAGCCATGTTTGATGCCCCGTGCGTGAACAATCCCACTTTTTCGACGGATGCGACCGCTCCTGCCGCCCAGTTGCTATTTCCGTATGGGTCCATCCGAAAGCCCGAGTTTGACTTCGTCACGAGCGACGCCGTGGCTGCATCGTAACTAACGCTGTTTTTTATCTTTGTGATATTTCCACTTACAGACTCTTTTAACAATTCCGCTTCGTCCTCAAAAGCTTGCGTAAATTCGTCCCATACTTGAGTTGGAACGCGAATAGCGCCATTGCTTAGCATGTGTAGGGCGGCACTTTTAACGGAATTCTTTGTAGTGGTTGCGACGTGAAGCAGTGCTTCACAGTCAGCAACATAATATGAAGGCTTGCTGGCGGTGCGCGACATGGAGTTCAATCCTCCATATCGGTGGGCAACGCTGTTGATGCTAATTCAAAATATGGCCTTTGCCATTTCGGTTTCAGCCCACAGGCACGGTAAATCTCGATAGGCGAAACATCTCCTCTCGATAATGCGCGTGAAAAGACCTTGGCGAAACAAAATCCGTATTTGGCTAATTTGAATTTTTCTTCCGGTGCTCGACGACCAATACCAAAGCCCTGAGTTATGTAATCGGGATTTCCGCTTGCACGAACCAGAGAAAGCCAATTGATATAGCTTCCCTTATCCAAGATAGCTAATTGCTCGAAGCGTAATACTGTTGCCTGCTGGCTTGCCTTCAATTTCTTGGCCGCACGAGCGACTGTGTCTCGATCCGCTGTTTGTGAAATGCCAAGATCGGCAGCGACCTCGTCGCATAGACTTTTTGGCAACAAAAACGCAGCCGCAAATCGGTTACACAAAGCCTCCACAGGATTTCTTCGAATGAAGGGATCAGATATCCCAGTCTGCGCCAGTATGACGTGGGCGAGTTCATGAATTAGGGTGAAGAGTCGCCTTGATGCATTCTGGTTTTTCGTATTCACCACAATTACGGGCGCGCGCTTGTCCGATAGACAGAATCCACTTCCCTCTTCGGATGGGAACGAATCTTGGAGAACAAAAACCCCATTCGCCTCAATTTTTTGTCGGCATATATAGTAGAACGCGCGAGCATCCTTCGCATTTTTTTGGTCAAGCGCTGTTATTTTAAGGTATTTGCGCACTTGTTTTGCGAATGCGATAACATTAAACGGCGTTAGTTGCCCTTCAACATCAAGCGAGCACAGCGCTTTGTTTTCAATTGCAATCTCTTGAACGCGTCTCGCGACTTCAATCGCTTCTAGTGTTTCCCTAGAATTCGCTCTGAATGTCGGCGTTTCTAATCTGAAATCAGGAATCGCTGCCCTTAATGGTGGCGCTTCGTCCATGTAAAAGACGAATGTGGGCACGGCAAGCTCACGCGCCATTGCGGCCAGCGTGCTACGTTTTGGTCCTTCGTCCGAACGTAGTTGCTCCGCGAGATCGGATTCGTGCTGTTCAAGACGCGCGGCAATCGATTTGATTGTTTGGTTTCGCGCTTCTAGTACGGCTTTGAAAACCGATGCGTTAAAATGCGACATAGATCGAATCGTCGATAATGAGCGGGCACAATGAAGCTGAGCGATTTTGAATCACTTGTCCAGCTTGGCGTAGGCATTCATGCCGGAACTGCATTTTTCAGTATGCTTAATGAAATTCAGCTTCAGCCAATCGCCGGGCGAATCGCCGAAGTGGAGGCGTGGTTGAAAGATTGCAAATCGAAATACATTGATAATAAGCGTGGTTTTTATTTCTATGAATTTCTTAATAAAAAAAATAAAACTGAGCTAGAAATAAAGGTAGATGAGTTAATTGATAAGCTAAATGGTATCAGAACTTCTATTAAAATATGCAGGATTCAGCACTTTAATGAATTTAAAAAGCTAACAAAGATCAACTTTTCAGTTGGCGGTCTTCTATTGATGGTGCTTGTCGTCGCATCGTTCTGTCCCGATGCTGAACTCAATGTATGGACGGCAATCTTGCTTAGTGGACTGTGCTTTTGCCCAGCATTGTGGAGCTTCATTAGGCTTTGGCGGCGCGGGCGCGATGCACTGGCTCCTGCGCTCGATCGCTTGGCATTCTTGGAAGCGATAATGCGGGGTGAGGACGTTTAACGCCGCCACTCGCGACAGGAAAGGGGATCGCTAGGGACAAAGTTCAAGAACGACAGCTCTGTGCGCCATTTATTACACTCAGCCTACGCCCGCTTCCCGCCGATTCCCGACTGGCGCCCAAAGCATTTCTGCGGTCTTTTTTTGGCGCTGTTCACTGGAGCGCGAGAACCTGTTTCCCAGAAATTTCCACTAAAGGTTGAAATCAGCACGAAAAAAGTGATCGGAAATCGCGTTGTTTCTTGCATTTTCGTGCGAAAAACGCGCAAAAGACGTCCGTTTTCGTGTGTGCAACTCAGAGGTTGTTGCGGCGGCCGGGGTGTGGCGGGTTCGGCAGGCGTCGAATAAGGTCGATATGATTCAACAGTTTACGCAAAAATGTTTCACGTGGAACATAACAAGAACAAAAATTTCGCGTTTGTCAACCGGGGGGGATTCGTTTTCACTTTTCACCAAAATGCGGTTTTTGGCCTCGCGGGCTGGCGTGGACGCCCGGCGCAAGGCCGGACGTCACACGCGCGGGTCAGAACCCGATCGCCAGAAGCAACAAAATCGTCGCCACGCTCACCAAAGCCGCGACGCCATAGGTTCCGAGTTTCAGGACAAGGCTCGACCCTGCCTTCATGTCCTTGAGCGTGAGAAAAACCCGCTCGGCGCCGTGCCAGAAGAACAGCGCGATCAACGCCAGCAGGACCAGTTTACCCAGCGGATTTCGCGCGAAGGCGAGCGCGGCGTCGTAGCTCAAAAAGTTTTCGGGCAGGCCCGTTCCCGTCGGCGCCAAAATGCCGGTGATGAGGATGAGGGCGGGTCCGAACAGAGCCGAAAGCATGCCGCCTGCGCCGAACAGCAGCCAGAAGATCGGCGATATGCTGCGTTTTTGGATTTCTCGCGTGCTAAAAGTCATTGGGCCGCCCCCAGCACAAAAAACACCAGGGCCAGCGACATCGCGCCGGCGAAAATGGTGGCGATCCGCGTGATCTTTTTCGGCGGAACCGCTTCGCCGTTGACGATCATTTTCGGCATCGTTTTTGGAAGAGTCTGGAACCACGTGATCACGTGAAAAATAACCGCCGCCAGCAGCAGCACATGCAGCAGCAGCGACGCCGGGCTCTTGAGGAAATCAACGAAACCCGCCCAACTCTCCGGCCCACGCGAAAGGCTCAGGAGTCCCGCGAACAGCACGCCGCCATAAGCCGCGACGGCGACGCCGCTCAGCTCGCGCGCGGTATAGGCGCGGTACGGCGGCTTGGCCCACCAATTCCCCGGCATCGGCCGCCGGTAGGGGCGTCTCTCGTTCATTGGGGCTGCTCCGTTCTCAGGAAGCGCAGGAAGAAGTCGAAGGCGCTGTTGGTCTTGTTCTGGTTGACGGCGTTGGCGGGGTCCACCTGTTTTGGGCAGACCTCCGAGCAGATGCCGACGGCGGTGCAGGACCAAACCCCGTCCTCGCCATGGATCGTGTCGAGGCGTTTTTGCCGGCCGCCGTCGCGCGAATCGCCATTATAGCGTTGCAGCATGGCCATGGCGCCGGGGCCGATGAAATCGGGGTTTTCGCCGAATTGCGGACAGGCGGCGTAACACAGCATGCAATTGATGCAGTCGCTGAACGACTCATAGGCGGCCATCTGGGCCGGAGTCTGGAGATGCGGTCCTTCCGCGACGGTCTTCTGCTCCTTCGGGATCAGATAAGGATAGACGCTCTCGATCTTCTTCACGAAGGCGTCGACGCTGATCACCAGATCACGCTCGATCGGGAAGTTTTGCAGGGGCTCGACGGTGACGGGGCCCGGCGGGAGATCGCGAAGCAAGGTCGAGCAGGCGAGTCGCGGCGTTCCATTGATCATCATGCCGCAGCTTCCGCACACGGCCATGCGGCAGGACCAGCGGTACGACAGCGTGCCGTCCAACGTATCCTTGATGGTCTGCAACGCTTCCAGCACTGTCATGCCTTCCGCGCCCGTCACCTGGAACGAGCCGAAAGCGGGCTCCTCGTCGCGCCCCGGCGTATAGCGCAGGATTCGCAGCTCGAATGTTTTCTGCAGCACGGCGGATTCGGCGTTAACGGGTTCAGACATGCGCCCCGTCCTTCTTTTCAAGCTGTTCGCCCCGCGCCCCATAGGCGCGTTCGCCCGGCTGAGACTTGGTGATCTTGACCGGCCCGTAGGAAATTTCGGGCGCGGCGCCCGGTCGATAACGCGCGAGGCTGTGGGCCAGGAATCGTTCGTCGTCGCGCTTTTCGAATCCGTCGAGACGCTGGTGCGCGCCGCGCGATTCTTTGCGCAGCAGCGCGCTATGCGCCATCGCCTCGGCGACATCGAGCTGATAGCCGAGTTCGAGCGCGGCGAGCCAGTCGGTGTTCCAGATGTCGGAGCGGTCGTCGAGCGTGATGTGTTCCGCGCGGCGCTTGAGTTCGGCGAGTTTTTCACACGTCTCCTGCATTTCCGGCCCCAGCCGGTAAATGCCGCAGCCCTTTTCCATGGTGCTCGCCATTTCCTTGCGGATGACGGAATGGCGTTCGCCGCCGCCTTTTCGGTCGCGAACCGACAGGGCTTTGGCGATGCTCGCCTTGGCCTGATCGGCCAGGCGGGCGGGATCGACCGCCGGCGCGCCCCGGGCGAATTTGACGGCTTCCTGGCCCGCGACGCGTCCGAACACCGTGAGTTCCCCCAGGGAATTCGAACCGAGCCGGTTGGCGCCGTGGATGCCGACGCTCGAACATTCGCCCGCCGCGAACAATCCCGCCAGCGGCGTGGCCGTATTGATGTCGGTGAGGATGCCGCCCATGGTGTAATGCACGGCGGGACGCACGGGGATCGGCGTCTCCGCGGGATCGAGGCCCATGAATTCCTCGGCGAGGCCGAAGATCAGCGGCAGCCGCTCCTTCAGCTTGGCGCGCCCGAGATGGCGCAGGTCGAGGTAAACCGCCGATTCGCCCTGCGGCGTGACAAAAGTGCGGCCCTTGCGCTCCTCCTGCCAGAACGCCTGGCTGAGTCGGTCGCGCGGCCCCAGCTCCATGGTCTTGTTGCGCGGCTCGGTCGTAACCGGGCCGAGACCGTAATCCTGGAGATAGCGATAGCCGTCCTTGTTGACGAGATAGCCGCCTTCGCCGCGACAGGCTTCGGTGAACAGAATGCCGGAGCCGGGCATGCAGGTCGGATGGTATTGCACGAATTCCATGTCGCGCAGCGGCACGCCGTGCCGGAACGCCAGCGCCATGCCGTCGCCGGTGACGATGCCGCCATTGGTGTTCTGCCGGAACACGCGTCCCGCGCCACCGGTCGCCAAAATCACCGAGCGCGCGAAAATGGCGGTGAAGGCGCCGGTCGAGGGCGACAGCACCGTCGCGCCCTGGGCGCGGCCGTCGGCGACGATCAGGTCGAGACAAAAATGTTCGTCGAATCGCTTGATCGAGGGATAATGGGTCGAGGTCTGGAACAGGGTGTGGAGGATGTGGAAGCCGGTGCGGTCGGCGGCGAACCAGGTGCGCTCGATCTTCATGCCGCCGAAGGCGCGCACGTTGATCTGGCCGTTGGGCTTTCTGCTCCAGGGGCAACCCCAGTGCTCCAACTGGATCAGCTCGGCCGTGGCTTCGCTGACGAAATACTCCACCACATCCTGCTCGCACAGCCAGTCGCCGCCATGCACCGTGTCGTTGAAATGGTTTTCCAGCGAATCGTGCGCCTGGATGACGCCGGCCGATCCGCCCTCGGCCGCCACCGTATGGCTGCGCATCGGCAGGACTTTCGACACCAGCGCGATGGTGAGCGAGGGGTCGGCTTGCGCCGCGGCGATCGCCGCCCGCAGGCCGGCCCCGCCCGCGCCAATGATCAGGACATCAGCCTCAAAAATCTCCACGGCGGGCTCCGTTCACACAAAGGAAGGCGCTGTCCCGCGGAGCGGGTGTGAGCGAGGGGATCATAGCAGGCCTTCGGGGTTTCTCCACAATGCTGCGACGCATGAAAGAGTTATTTTTCGGAAGAGTGAGGGTCAAAACGTATCGGCGGTTTTCATGAAGGCGCGCAACAGGCGGCGCATCGGCACCAGAGCGGCCAGCGCATGTTTTTGGTTCTCGGCGAGGCTTGGCGGCTCTGAGGCTTGCAATCCCGAGAAAATGTGCGACGCCGCCACGACGCCCGCCGCGCGCAGGCCGATGGCGCGCGCCAGGATGATCTCCGGCGCGACCCCAAATCCGATGGCGTCGGCGCCCATCTGTCGCGCCGCGCGCGCTTCGGACGGCGTGGGGAATGTGGGACCGGTCGCCCACAGGAACACGCCTTCCTGGAGCGGCACTCCGGCGCCGGCGGCGGCGCGCTTGATGCGCCGTTGCAGGCGAGGATCATAGGCGTCGTGCAGCGAGAAGATGGTGTCGTGGCCTGTGAGGCCGATCAGCGGGTTCAGTCCGAACAGCGCGATATGGTCGGTGACCAGCATCAGGTTGCCGGGATAAAGGTCGGCCTTGCAGGAGCCGGCGGTGGCGAAGATCAGGAGATATTTGGCGCCCAGCGCCTTCGCGGTTAGCAGGGGCGTCATCATGCAGGTGGGGTCGCCGGCGCCGAAAAAATGCGGCTGTCCCTGAAGCATGAAGACATTGGCGCCCTCGAACGCGCCGATGCTCGCCCGTCCGGTCACGCCGGGTTCGTCGACGGCGACGAACCCGGGGAGTTCGGCGTAGTCGACGCTCACGCCGCCGCTCAGCATTTCAGAAAATCCCCCCAGGCCGAAACCAAGGAGCACGGCGAAGTCGACGGGTTCGACCGCTCCGCGCGTGCGCAAAAGGGCCGCGGCTTGTTCAGCATTTTTCGACATCGGCATTCCCGTTGAGAGCCTCCGGCCCGAACGCGTGAGGGAGAAGCTCGGAAAGAGCGTGACGGCTGCAATTCCCCGATTCGTCCGCGAGATAGACTACCACCAAACCTTTAGCGAATTCGGACATGCGCTGGCGGCAGGCGCCGCAGGGCGCGATCCGCTTGGGACCCAGCACCAGGATTTCCAGGATCTCCCGATCGCCGCCCGCGACCATGGCGGCGATCGCCGAGGTCTCGGCGCATATTCCCAAGGGATAGGCGGCGTTTTCGACATTCGCGCCCGCATAGACCGCGCCACTCGCCGCGCGCAGCGCCGCGCCGACCGGAAAGCGCGAATAGGGCGCGTGGGCGCGCCCGCGCGCCTGTTTCGCCCGGTCGAACAATTCAGCCAGAAAGTCGTTCACGCAAGAGTCCCGTCAGAATCGGCGCCACAGGGCGATCAGCGCGCCATATTCGCGGTAGGCGTTGACGCCGGCAAGGGTGGCGAAGCCGCCGATTTGCGCGCGCCAGTTTTCGTTGACGGCGTAGACGAGGCTCAGTTGCGCCTTGGACTGCGCCCAGCGGGGATAAGACGGGTTGGTGGAAGGCCCGGACACCACGTTGAAACTTTGCGCCAGCACCATGAGATCGGGGCGCGCGTAGACGCCGAGGCTCAGGTCGGCGTGGGCCTCGTTCGGCGGCTGGCCGCCGCGAAAGCGATAGCCCAGGGAGACATCGACGAAGCCCGGCAGGGCGCCGACGAAAAAATTCTTGCCGCCGAGAAAGCGGAAGTCGAAATCGATGTTCTGCGAGCCGCTGAGCGAAGCGTTCGCGGCGCCGCCCGTGCCGGGAACCTGCGCCTGGGCCTGGACCGAGATCACGGAGACGTCGTTTTGCCAGACCCGGCCGCGCACGCCGATTTCGCTGTTGCCCAGGCCGGTGAATTTCTGATTCTCCGGCGCTCCGAGCGCCGAGCTTTGCACCGATGGCTTCACTGTCGCGGCGAGCCAGTCGGTGAGGCCGTAATCGAGATAGATCGACGCCTGCCAGGAGCGGTATTTCGGCGTCGGCGTGAATTGGCCCACCTGGTTGAAGCCTGTGTTCGACTGGTCGAACAGGGTGGTGACGATGACCTCGCCGTGTCCGGCCTCAGGCGTCCAGGCTCCGGCGAAGGCTGCCGCCGGGACGAGGGACAGGGCGAGCGCGCAGACGGGCGCGAACACACTCCGGTGTGAGCTCGGATCGCCAAGGCACATGGTCGCTTCCTGTCCTGGTGACGCAGCGGGACTGCGTCACCTGAACTATCGCCTTCCCTGAAAAACGGACAACCGCGAATGCAATCTATTTTTGCAAATTCGCGCAATACAACCTTGCGGTGTGTAATCGGAAAGGACGGTTTGCGGTCTTTTCGACCTTTGCTTCGCGCGCCGGCGCCAGTATGGTTTCGGGTCGCGGAGGAGGGGGGGCCGCTGCGCGTGGGACGATCCCGCGCGCGCAGGTTCCGCGCGTCCGTGCGATTTGCATTCGGCGCCGCGCCTTGTCTCAGGGGGCGGCGCGGGGGTTCGGTCGGGTGGACGCACATGGCGAGCGGGATGCGAAGGGCGAGGAAGCCTGAGGGGAACGGTGAAGACGTCGTCTATGGGTTCGGCGATACAGTCCTGGGTTCGGCGCTGGCGGCCGTTTCCCCGCGCGGCGTCTGCGCCCTGCTGTTTGGCGAGCAGCACAAGAAGCTGACCAAGGAATTGCGCGCGCTCTATCCCCGGGCGCAGCCCGCGCCGGAGGAGACGTTGCAATGCGCCCTCGATGCGGCCCGCGACGTCGCCGAGCAGCCCTGGCGTTCCTTCTCCCTGCCGCTGGACATAGAAGGCACCGAGTTTCAGCTTCGGGTCTGGACGGCGCTGCGCGATATTCCGCCGGGCGTGACCGTCAGCTACGCCGAAGTGGCGCAACGGATCGGCGCGCCCAAAGCCTTGCGCGCCGTCGCCGGCGCGTGCGCCGCCAACCATCTGGCCATCGTCATCCCCTGCCACCGGGTTCTGCGGCTCAATGGGTCTCTCTCAGGCTACCGTTGGGGCCGGGAGCGCAAGCTCCGCCTGATTGAATTGGAGAAAGGCGCGGCGAGGCCCACGCCGGAGGCGCGGGTCACCGCAAGTCCGTGAACGAGCCTGCGTTGGTTTTCCGCCCGCGCGCGCCCAAAACCACTTCGCCGGTTGGCGACGCCGGTTCACGGGCGGATGGACCCGCCGTGTCAGGCTCATCATCGGGCCATGGTGAACGCAAGAACGAACGCCAGGACGGCCCCGCGTCCACGAATTCGATGCGGTTGTCGGTGATGCGCGCGCGGGCGCATTCCTCGGCGCGCGGCGCCTGTTCCGTGTCGGACTTCAACTCGCGGCAGACAAGGTCGCCCTGCCGGCGCCAGGCGCCGATCCAGAGGCTCACCGTGTGGCGCGCGAGACGGGACGCTTCGAACACCTGTCCGTTCGGCGCGAAAAAGGTCGCGGCGCGATCCGCGTCGCGGCGTTGACGTACGAGAAGGGCGCCGACAAAGCTGCGCCCGTCCGCGACCGGGTCCCGCGTCCATTCGGCGGCGGGCTTGCCTTCGAGCAGCGGGACGTAACCGGGGAGTCCCAGGACGTTGCCGCGCAGCAATTGGACATTCGGCGCGCCCACGCCCTCGACGGAGCCCATCGGCTCACCCTCTTCCAGGGCGCTGATCCTGTCGGGCAAGGCGCTCAACGCGCCTTTCCGCAGCTGGTCGTTCAGGCGAACGGCGAGGTAGAAACATTCACGCTTGTCGCCGCCCAGGCTGCGGCACAGACGGTCGTCGTCGCGGCTCCAGAGCCGCGCCTCGAGTCCGGCGCCGTCGGATTCGGCGACCACGCCGCGCGAGGCGAAATAAAGGAAGCGCTTCTCTCCTTTGGGGCCGGTGATTTCCAGCGTGTTGTCGACCACCGCCCCCAGAGCGGCGGCGCCGCGCAGCGTCGCGGGCATGACCTCCTGAGGCGGCAAGAGCTTCGGCTTCTCCGCTTCGGCCGCGTTTTTCTCGGCCTCCTCTGCTTTTTTGTCCGCCTCCGCCTTTTTCGCCTCTTCCTCTTCGCGCTTTTGCTGATCGGCGGCGGCTTCCGCGGGGGCCTCTTTCGAGGCGTCCGCCGGCCCGGCCTCCTCGGCGCCCATGAAGGCGTCCCCGTTGCCGGCCGCCTGCCCCTTCTGCTTCTTCGCCTTGTGCGAAGCGAGGACATAGGTTCCAGGCGCCTGGTACTGAACGAACATGCCGCCGACGAAGCCGATGGCGATCAGCAGGGCCAC
This sequence comes from Rhodoblastus acidophilus, assembly GCF_009720655.1. Classification (GTDB taxonomy): domain Bacteria; phylum Pseudomonadota; class Alphaproteobacteria; order Rhizobiales; family Beijerinckiaceae; genus Rhodoblastus; species Rhodoblastus acidophilus_A. The sequence goes on from NZ_WNKS01000001.1 coordinate 311,589, forward strand.
GGCCCGGAGCTTGTAGGGATCTTTCTTCATGCTCCCTGATCTCAAAGAGGCGATTTCCGCGGCAGCCTAGCTGGCAAGCGTAAATTTCGGTTGAACGACGCTGTCGGCGCGGCGTCCCAAGCGCGACCTTAAAAATAATTTCAACCTTTGTGGGTTTTCTTGGGCGAGCCCCAAGAGGAACCTGCCGTGGACCAGCCTCAGCCCGAATCGACCAACAATCTCGCCGTCATGTTGCCCGTGATGCTCGCGGTGACCGTGGGCGTTGGCTACGCGCTGAATTCCGTGTTGCGCGACAAGGGCCTCGGCATTTTCGGCAACGGCGCCGTGATGATGGTCGGCATGGCGATGGGCGTCTTCTTCATGAGTTTCGTCCAGTCCTGGCTCTGAGGCTGGCTTTCCCTTGGCCGTGAATTCCTGTAGACGCGCACGAAACGTTTGTGTCTGCGGAGAAGAGTCTTGAGCCCCACCTCGCGCCACGCCAAGGTCGTCATCATCGGCTCCGGCCCCGCCGGCTACACCGCGGGCATCTACGCCGCCCGCGCCATGCTGAAGCCGCTGCTGATTTCCGGTTATGACGCCGGCGGACAGCTCATGATCACCACCGATGTCGAGAATTATCCCGGCTTCGCCGAGCCGATCCAGGGCCCGTGGCTGATGGAGCAGATGCGCGCGCAGGCCGAGCATGTCGGCGTGGAGTTCGAGTCCGACCATATCGTCGCCGCCGACTTTTCCCAGCGTCCCTTCCGCCTCACCGGCGATTCCGGAACGCTGTACACCGCCGACGCGGTGATCATCGCCACGGGCGCCAAGGCGCAATGGCTGGGCCTGCCCACCGAAGAGAAATTCAAGGGGTTCGGCGTGTCGGCTTGCGCCACCTGCGACGGCTTCTTCTTCCGGGGCAAGCCGGTGATCGTCGTCGGCGGCGGCAATTCGGCGGTCGAGGAGGCGCTCTATCTCGCCAACATCGCCTCGAACGTGACCCTGGTGCACCGTCGCGACTCCCTGCGCTCCGAGCGCATCCTCCAGGAGCGGCTGTTCGCCGCGAAAAATGTGGAGATTCGCTGGAACCGGGTCATCGACGAGATCATAGGGTCTCAGTCGCCGCTTTCCGTCGAGCGCGTGCGGCTGCGCGACATTGTGAGCGGCGCGACCGAGGAGATCGAGGCGGAGGGCGTGTTCGTCGCCATCGGCCACAAGCCGGCGACTGAGCTTTTCGCGGGACAATTGGCGCTCAAACCCGGCGGCTACATCAAGACGGCGCCGGATTCGACCGCGACCAACATCGAGGGCGTGTTCGCCGCCGGCGATGTCGCCGACGACAAGTACCGCCAGGCGGTGACGGCGGCCGGGCTCGGCTGCATGGCGGCGCTGGAGGCCGAACGCTGGCTGGTCGCGCAGGCGGGAGGCCATTGATCCGACGCTTCGTCAAGTGACGAAGGTTAGCAATGTTCTGGTTTCATTAACGGTTCGCGGGGCATGATCACGTTTGAATGACGCGGACATCCGCGTGAAAGGCATGCGTCAGGCGAGGCGCATGCCGGGGCAAGCCGGGGCGAACGTGATGAAACAGGGGCTGATCGTCGACGATTCCGCGGTGATTCGCAGGGTGACCGGCCGCATTCTTGAACTGTTGGGTTTCGTCAGCACGGAACTCGACGATGGCGCGAAGGCTCTGGACCATTGCCAGGCCGCCATGCCGAACGCCATTCTGCTCGATTGGAACATTCCGAACGTCGACACGATCGAATTGCTGCGCAAACTGCGCCGCGTGCCCGGCGCCGACCAGTGCAAGATTCTGTTCGTCATCACCGAGAACGACCCGATGCTGATCGGCCGGGCGCTGCGCGCCGGCGCCGACGACATCCTGCTCAAGCCCTACGATCACCATGCGGTGCAGGAAAAGCTCGAGGATCTGGGGCTCATCGCGCGTCAGGCGCAAGCGTCCTGAACTCTTCGGGAGTCTCGAACTCTTCGGGCGTCCTGAACTCTTGGCGCTTGCGCCCAAGCTTCCTATCTATGCATTAATGCGGCAGCGCGCGGCGTATTGGCGCGCGGCCAGGAGGCTGTCATGATCGGATTTCTGCTTCGCGCCCTGGTGGTTGCGCTCGGCTTGGCGGTGGCGTCGCGGATTGTTCCCGGCGTGTCCTACACCTCAACGGAAAGTCTGCTGTGGGCGGCGGTGCTGCTCGGCGTCGCCAACGCCATCATCCGGCCGATCCTCGTCGTCCTGACCATTCCCATCACCATCCTGACGCTCGGCCTTTTCCTGGTCGTCATCAATGGCCTGATGATTGAACTGGTCGCCCATTTCCTCGACGGATTTGTCGTGAGCGGCCTGGGCGCCGCCATTCTCGCCTCGCTGGTGGTGAGCGTGGTGAGCTGGATCGTCTCCTGGTTCGTCGGTCCGCGCGGCGGGGTCGAAATCATCGTCGTGCGGCGCTGAGTCCGGCGCCGCCGCGTTCGGCAGGGGAGGCGTCCATGGAGATGATCATCGGTTTCGGCGTGCTGGGGTTCGCGGGCTTCCTGGTCCTTGTGCTCGTCCTCGGGGCGTTCTTCACGGTGCAGACCGCCGAAATGGCTGTCATCACCCGGTTCGGGCGCTATGTCCGCAGCGCCGAGGCCGGTCTCAACTGGAAGATCCCGCTGATCGAAAACGTCGCGGGCCGCATGAGCCTGCGGGTCAACCAGATCGCGCTGACCATGGAGACCAAGACCAAGGACAATGTCTTCGTCACCATTCCCATTTCCGTGCAGACGCGGGTGAGCGCGGAAAAAGTGTTCTCCGCTTTCTACAGCCTATCCGACCCCGAGGCGCAGATTCGCGCCTATGTCGAGCAGGTGGTGCTCGGCCATGTGCCCGGCATGACTCTCGACGCGGTGTTCGCCAGCCAGTCCAGCATAGCGGCGGCGGTGAAGCGGGAGCTCGACGTCGACATGGCCGCCTTCGGCTATGAGATCGTCAATGTTCTCGTCACCGACATCATCCCGGACGCCAAGGTGAAGTCGGCGATGAACGACATCAACGCCGCCCAGCGCGAGCAGGTGGCGGCGGCGGCGCGCGGCGAGGCCGAAAAGATTCTGGTGGTGAAGAAAGCGGAGGCCGAGGCGGAGTCCAAGGCTTTGCAGGGCCAGGGCATCGCCAACCAGCGCAAGGCGATCATCGAGGGCCTGCGCGGCTCGATTGAGGATTTTCAAAAGACCTTGGGCGACGCCAGCGCCAAGGAGGTCATGCAGCTGGTGCTGGTCACCCAATATTTTGACACGCTCAAGTCCATCGGCGAGCAGAACAAGACCAACACCCTGTTTCTCTCGCACGCGCCCAGCGCGGTGCAGAATGTCACCGACCAGATTTTGCAGGCGCTGGTGGGAGCGGAGAAGACCAAGGGGTAGCGATCACATTCGAGCGCTCTGTTGCTGTGATCGATGGCGGGCCGACGGCCCGAAATTCGGAGACTCATTCATGAAAGCAGCGTTGTTTGGCGCCCTGTTTGCCTCAATGGCATTGTCACCGGCTTCGGCGGAGACCTACAAGACGACCACCCCTCTCGCGCCAGGCGTGGCCACGCCGGATCATCTGGAAACGTCCATCGGCGCCCTTCATCTCATCGACGGCTCGCCGACCCCGAGGACGGTGGAAAAGATTTACGACAATCTCGACCGCTCGCGCGCGTTGCAGGCCTATCTGCTGGGCGTGCCGATCGTCAATCAGGCCAGCATGCGCGAGTCCCTGCGCAAGTTCGGCCCCGACAACCAGACCGACGTCATCTGGGAGACCCTGGTCGACCCCAGGACGGTGGAGCTGACCGCGAACGACAACACCATTTACAGCTTCATCTGGCTGGACACGCACAAGGGTCCTCTGGTCGTCGAAATTCCGCCCAAGGTGCTCGGGGCGATTAACGATTTTTGGTACAAATGGGTCGCCGACGTCGGCATCACCGGCGCCGATCACGGCGAAGGCGGCAAATATCTGGTGCTGCCGCCGGACTACAAAGGCGAGGTTCCCACGGGCTACATTGTCGTGCGTCCGAGCACTTATGGCAGCTGGATGCCTTTCCGCTCCTTCCTCGTCAACGGTTCGCCCAAGCCCGGCGTCGAGTCGGTCAAGAAGAACCTGAAGATTTACCAGCTTTCCGACGCCGCCAATCCGCCGCCGATGAACATCGTCAATGCGTCCGGGATTCCCGCCAATTTTGTTTTCCCCAGCGACTATTCGTTCTGGAGCCTGCTCAATGACGTGATCCAGGAGGAGCCGAGCCAGGGCTCCGACCCGACGACGCTCGGCCTGTTCGCGTCCATCGGCATCGTCAAGGGGCAGCCGTTCGCTCCTGACGAGCGGATGAAGAAGATCCTGACCGACGCCGCCAACATCGGCGCGGTGACCGCGCGAACCCTCGCGTTCAAGATCCGTCCCACGGATGCGTATTTCTATCCGGACAGCGAATGGCGGAAGCCGTTCTTTGGCGGCTACAAGTTTGAATCCGCGCCGGGCGTCAGCAACCTCGATGGCGCGGCCTTCTATTACTTCTTCGCCACGGGCGTTACACCGGCGATGGAAGAGAAAATGGTCGGCCGAGGCTCGCAATACCCCTGGACGGCCAACGACTCGAAGGGCAAACCCTTCGATGGCGGCAAGCTTTACAAGCTTCATCTGCCGCCGAACATTCCGGTCAAGGATTTCTGGTCGGTCATCGTCTACGACAACCAGACACGCTCGATGTTGCAGACGGACCAGAAGGCGCCAAGCGTGAGCAGCCTCGATCCGGGCTTCAAGACCAATGCCGATGGTTCCGTCGACGTCTTTTTCGGCCCCAAGGCGCCGGAGGGGCAGGAGAAGAACTGGGTGCAGACGATCCCCGGCAAGGGCTGGTTCACGATCCTGCGCCTCTATGGACCGCTCGAAGCCTGGTTCGACAAGAGCTGGCGTCCCAGCGAGATCGAATTGCAACAATAATCCGGTGGACGTGCGGGCGTTGAGGGCGAAGCTGGGCGTAGCCTTCAACGTTTTTGCTATCCAACGCTCCCGCGGCTACTTGCCCTTGACCACCACACCGATCATCGGCCCGAGCGGCAAGGTAAAATCGTCGCGGCCGAGTTCGGGCGCGTAGAGCGCGGAAACCGAGCCGTCGAGGAACAGAGCGTTGTCGCAGCGCAGGGCGTCGCGGAACAGGTCGGCGAAAGCGTGGAAGGTCACGGGCTCGTTGGAAATGGCGAACACCGCCATCCCCTCCCGGTCCACGCCGACCCCATTGCGCGACTTTTCCGAGACGCCGTCGGCATGGATGCGCGGATGGATTTTTCCGGCGATCACCAGCATCGGGCCGGACTGGGTGGCGTAATCGGCGGCGGGGCGCTCTTTCAGGAACGCCGAGGTTTCCACGACGCCCGCGCGGCCGCGCCCGACATAAAAGACGCCGTTGGGTTTGAGGTGAAAATTTCCGGCGCCGGAGCGGGTGTTTGCCCGGCGCAATTCCTCCGCCTTCTCGATGTAGAGGCCAACGGGCGCATTGTCCCTGTCGTACATGCCGGCGTTCATGGCGAAGGCCAGTCTTTCCACGGGTTTCAGTGTGGCCGCGACGCCCGAGAAGGAGCCGAGCGGCGCGCCGTCGGGGCCTCGCCAGAACGTTCGAATGTCGTCGTGGCGCGGGTCGAACTTGCAGACGGTGTAGTGCTTGCCGTCGCGGCTCATGTCCTCGCACGCCTTGGCGAGGGCTGGCGGCGCGGCGACGCTCAAGCTCGTTGCGAGGCACAAAAAAACCGCTCGGTGCGGGTGGGGTCTGCCGAACAGCGATTTTAGTATTGCTAAAATCGGCAAAAGCTCTAGCCTCTTGCGCCATGAAGTTGGCGGATTGGTTGCGCAAATCCGGCGTGAGCCGAATCGAGTTCTCAAGGCGGCTCGGCCTCACTCCTGGCGCCGTCAGCCAGTTGTGCAATCAGCAGAGCGTGTGGATGTCGCGCGAGACGGCGCAAGCCATTGCGCGCGAGACCGGCGGCGCGGTGACGCCGAACGACTTTCTGCACGAATTCTCGGCAGACAACAAGAGGATGGCATCAAGCATGACTCATTCGGTGAATGAGGCGATCGAGGCGATCAAGCGCGGCGAAATTGTCGTCGTCACCGACGATGACGACCGCGAGAACGAGGGCGATCTGGTGATGGCGGCGAGCCTGTGCTCGCCGGAGAAAATGGCCTTCATCATCCGCAACTGCTGCGGCATCGTCTGCGCGCCACTGACCCTCGAGGAGGCGCGCCGCCTCCATCTGGCGCCGATGGTCGCGGAAAACGACGCGCCGCTCGGCACCGCCTTCACCGTTTCGGTGGACGTGAAACACGGGCTGACCACCGGAATTTCGGCGGAGCAGCGCGCCAACACGGTGCGCGGTCTCGCCAACAACAATCTCGGCGCGAACGATTTCGTGCGCCCCGGCCACGTGTTTCCGCTGATCGCGCGCGAAGGCGGCGTGCTCATGCGCTCCGGCCACACCGAGGCCGCGGTCGACCTGTGCAAGCTCGCGGGCCTGCCGCCGGTGGGGGTGATCTGCGAACTCGCCAATGACGACGGCACGGTGATGGTGGGGCCGCAGATCGCGGAATTCGCGGAAAAGCACAAGCTCAAGCAGATTTCGGTCGCGGAGCTGATCGCCTACCGACAGGCGCGCGAGCATCTCGCGCAGCGCGTCGCCGAATTCCCTGTTGAAACCAAGTTCGGCACTTTTAAGGGCTATGCCTACGTCACCCCCTTCGATCAGGTCCAGCATTTCGCCCTGGTGGTCGGCGACATCGGCGACGGCCGGGACGTGTGCGCGCGCCTGCATCGCGCCGACCTCTTGGGCGATGTGTTCGGCGGCGGCGCGATGATCAACGCCGCGCTGGACAATTTTTCGAAACAGGGTCGCGGCGTGCTGGTCTATCTGCGCGACGGCGCGGTGGGCGTGCCGGCCAACATTTTGGGGCAGAAGGAGGAGACGGCCGCGGAAAACCAGCGGGCGAAGAACTGGCTCGACATTGGCCTGGGCGCGCAGATCCTGCGCGATCTCGGCGTCGTCTCGATCCGTCTGCGCACCAAGGCCCCGCGCCGCTACGTCGGCCTGTCCGGGTTTGGTATCGAGATCACGGCTTTCGAGGAATGAAGGTTGTTGGGCGTTGCCTCTCCCTCTCCCCGCCAAAGCGAGGAGAGGGGCGGGTCGCGGCCTGCAGGACCCGCGCGAGAGCCCGTTCACCGAACGGGCTCTCGTTTTTTGTTTCTACGCGTTTTCTTCACGCGAACCGGCGCCCACGTCGCTCGAAAACGCTCTAAGCAAACATGCGTTGATCGCCCAACGAATGTTTGCTTAGGTTCCTTTGTTTTTCGCAGATTTTTCATCCGAAAACCCGGTGGCCACTTTTCGGAAATCCTGCTTAGGCCGCCGTGATCGATCGCATTCTCGACGAACTGGCGGACCATCTCGCCGCTCATGCCGATCTTGACGTCCGGTTCAGTCTGGCGCGGTGAGCGCGCAAAAAAAAGAGCCGGCCCAGGGGCCGGCTCCAATGCGTAAAGTCGTTGAAAAAATTACCAGATCACCAGCAGCAGCAGGGCGGCCAAGACGCCGATCTGCACGAAGCAGGCCTTGCGATAGAGCGTCAAGGCGCGCTTGACGTCCGCAAAGTTCAGCTCCGAGCGGCCATTGCCCATGGTGGCGTCTTCAATGGTCTCGCCATTGTAAACGCGCGGTCCCGCGAGCTTGTAGCCGAGCGCGCCAGCGACAGCCGCTTCCGGCCAGCCGGCGTTGGGCGAGCGATGGCGGCTGGCGTCGCGCAGCACCGCGTCCTTGGCGCCGCGCCAGTCGGCGCCGGGCGTCAGCGCCGCCGCGATGGCGAGCCAGACGGCGGAGATGCGGGACGCCGGCAGGTTCAGGAGATCGTCGAGCTTCGCCGTCGCCTCGCCGAACACGCGATATTTTTCGTTCTTGTGGCCGATCATCGAGTCGGCCGTGTTGACCGCCTTGTAGATCGCGCCGCCGAAGACGCCGAACAGAACCGTGTAGAACGTGGGAGCGACCACGCCGTCGGAAAAATTCTCGGCGAGGCTTTCGATCGCCGCGCGGGCGACGCCGGCCTCATCGAGTTCGGCGGTGTCGCGGCCGACGAGCTTGCCGACCTTTTCGCGAGCGGCCGGGAGACCTTCAAGCTGCAAGGCGCGAGCGACTTCCTCAACGTGATCGTAGAGGCTGCGCTGAGCGACCAGGCTCGAGGCGACGGCGGCCAGCAGCACAAAGCCGATGATGCCATGACCGGCCCAGTCCGAGAAGAAATAAGCCACGGCGCCGGTGACGACGACGATGATCGCGATGGTCGCGATGCCGCCGTTGCGCTTGGCGTCGGGGGTGGCGCCGGACGCGTTCAGCTTGTCGTCGAGCAACTTGATCAACGCGCCGATCCAGCCGACCGGATGACCGATTGCGGCGTAAACTTTTGGCGGATAGGAGAAGAAGCCCTCGAGCAGCAATGCGGCGAGGGCGAGGGCTAGAGTGAAGGCGGATATTATCATGGCGAATCCCTGTGACGCGCCTCATTATCATGGCGGAAGACTTTTCGCCGCAACAAAAAAATACCCCCTTGCCCCCAAGCCCTGGCTTGATCTTTCGACGGGAATCAATTGCGTTGCTTATCCGTTCGTTACGCCAAGCGCCGACGCCTATGCGCGGCTGCCCGAACCGGAGGCCGTGGAGGCTTTGGAGGCGGTTGCGGCCCGGTTTTTCGGACTGGGTGATTCGCAGTGCTGTGTCGCCGCGCCGGGCACGCAGGCGCTGCTCCAGGCGTTGCCTCGGCTGATTCCGGCCAAAACCGTGGCTGTTCTGGGCTTTTCCTACGCCGAGCATCGCCGCTGCTGGGCGGCGAGCGGCGCCGAGGTTTTTGTCGCCGAACACTTCGACGGTCTGCTCGCGGCGGAGGTGGCGGTCATCGTCAATCCCAACAATCCCGACGGGAAGCTGCGGCAATTAGCCGCGCTTCGCGATCTCGCAAGCCGTCTGGCCCAGCGCGGCAAATGGCTCGTCATCGATGAGGCTTTCGCCGACCTTCTGCCCGGCGCCAGTCTCGCCCCGGACCTGCCGCTGCCGGGCGTGATCGTGCTGCGCTCGTTTGGCAAATGTTTTGGCCTTGCGGGCGTGCGGCTCGGTTTTGCGCTGGGCCCGCAGCCCTTGGTTCGGCGGTTGCGGCAGGCCCTTGGGCCCTGGGCGGTGAGCGGCCCGGCGCTTGAGATCGGCCTTCAGGCCTATGCCGATTCCGGCTGGGTCGCGCAAAGCGCCGCGCGTCTGGCGCGCGACGGCGCGGCGCTGGACGCCGTGATGCGCGACGCCGGTCTTGATGCGGTGGGCGGGACGCCGTTGTTCCGCCTCGTCCGCCACGAGCGCGCGGCGGAGATTTTCGAAAAACTTTGCGGCGCGGGCATTCTCGTTCGGCCCTTCGAGGAAAAGCCGGGATGGCTGCGCTTCGGCATCCCCCATGGCGAGCAGGAATTCGCCAGATTGCGCGGCGCTCTGGCCTGACTATTCCTCGCTGTCCCTGTCTTCCAGCGCTTCGGTCAGCGTGCCGATCAGGGTCGCGCCGGCGCCGAGATCGGTGGGCGCGTAGCGCATGGCGACGCGCATGTCGACGCGGGTCTGCTCGTCTGCCGGTTTGATGCGGATCGACACGGCGATGGGGATGTGCAGGGCGCGCGACCAGGTGAGGGCTTCCAGCCGCCCCTCCGGCCGCGCCTCGCCGCCCGGACGGACCTCGTCGAGCACGGTCCAGCCCAGGGCCGTCACCGCCTCTCGGGCGGCGTTGAAGGCTTCGTCGGTTTCGAGATCGAGCAGCACCGGCTTCACGTCGGGATAGGCGGCGACCTGCTCTTGCGCCCTGCCGGGGTCGAGCGGTTTCGGCGCCCAGCCGCGCGCCTTCTCGACGGCCGGTTCGGCGGAAAACACGGGGGGATCGACGTAATCGGTGGAAATGTCGGCGAGAAGCGTGGGGGCGCCGGTCGAATACGCCAGCCAGGCGGGATAGGGGATGAAAAGGGTGAGCAGCAGCAGGGCGACGATGATCTGCTTCGCCCCGCGCCGGCCATTGACCCAGATCGAGACCATGGCGGCGCAGGCGGTCAGCAGGGCCGCCGCCGCGATGACCAGGGCGATCAGGAACAGCAGCAGGCCGAGCCCCGGAGAGGGCGTGCGCGTCGGGCTGAAGGTGAGAACGGCGACGAATAGCGCGAGCGGGCCGCGCGCGTGGCTCGCCGCCAGCGCCAACAGCGCCATCCCGATCGACGCCAGCGCCAGCTTCCTCGCCAAGATCGCCGTACGCGACACCGGCTGATCATACGCCAGCCGCCGCAATGCGCTTCCCGCCATGGCTCCCCCTTGTCCGCGAAGGGGTAACAAGGCTTGGCGTTCCCCGCAATCCATGATTATTACGGCACATGTCTCACAACACCTTTGGCCACCTGTTCCGCGTCACCACGTTCGGCGAGAGCCACGGGGCGGCGCTCGGCTGCGTCGTGGACGGCTGCCCGTCGCGGCTGCCGCTCGAAGCCGCCGAAATCCAGAATTTTCTGGATCTGCGCCGCCCCGGCCAGTCCCGCTTCACCACCCAGCGGCAGGAGCCCGACGCGGTCAAGATTCTGTCCGGCGTGATGATGGACGAGTCGGGCCAGCACCTCACCACGGGAACGCCGATCGCGCTGCTGATCGAGAATACCGACCAGCGCTCCAAGGACTACGGCGAGATCAAGGAGTCGTACCGGCCCGGCCATGCCGATTACGTCTATGACGTGAAATACGGCATTCGCGACTATCGCGGCGGCGGGCGCTCCTCCGCGCGCGAGACGGCGGCGCGGGTGGCCGCCGGCGCCGTGGCGCGAAAAGTGATTCCGGGCGTCAAAATTCGCGCCGCCATGATCCAGGTGGGTCCGCACAAGATCGACCGCTCCCGCTGGGACTGGGACGAAGTTGCGAACAACAGCCTGTTTTGCCCGGACGCGCAGGCCGCCGCCCTTTGGGCCGATTATCTCGACGATATCAGGAAAAAGGGCTCGTCGATCGGCGCGGTGCTCGAAGTCGTGGCGGAAGGGGTTCCCGCCGGCTGGGGCGCGCCGGTCTATGGCAAACTCGACGCCGATCTCGCGGCGGCGCTGATGTCGATCAACGCCGTCAAGGGCGTCGAGATCGGCGACGGATTTGACGTCGCCGCGCTCACCGGCGAGGACAACGCCGATGAGATGCGCGCGGGCAATGACGGGCCGCAGTTCCTGGCGAATCACGCCGGCGGCGTTCTGGGCGGCATTTCCACGGGTCAGCCGATCGTCGCGCGTTTCGCGGTCAAGCCGACGTCCTCGATTCTGACGCCGCGCCTGTCGGTCAGCCGTTACGGCGAAGAGCTGGAATTGCGGACAAAAGGCCGGCACGACCCCTGCGTCGGCGTGCGCGCCGCGCCCATCGCCGAAGCCATGGTCGCCTGCGTGCTCGCCGACCATTTTTTGCGACATCGCGGCCAGCAGGGCGAGGGGTTTTCCTGGCCGTTCCCGCGATGAGCATGGACGGCGCGGCGGCGGGGGCTTAAGCTTCGGCGATCAACTCCCGATTGTGGAGGCGGTCATGCCATTTCTTCTTTCGATATTGGTCCTGGTCTGCGGCGCGAGCGCCGCATCGGCGCAAGACGCGGTATCGCCGACCGTGCAGCATTTGCTCAACCAGGAGTTCGGTGTGGTCGGAACCTTCCCGAGTCCGAGCGGGGTGGGCGTGTTCCTGCAAAAGAAGGATCAGCTTTTTCTCTGTCTGGTGACGGAGACGCCGAATTCGAAAACCGTGTCGACCAGCTATTGCAAGCCCGTCGAGTAGCCTGCAAGCTTCATGTGATTGTCACCTGAGTTTCATAGGCAGTCGGAATTGTCCTGGGTTATCGGGAGTTCGACATGTCGCAAGTGCTGGCGCCGGCTGAGGATCTCAACGCGCGCAAAACCTATGAGCGCATCGCCTTTCTTTATGATTTGCTGGACGCGCCCTATGAGATCGGCTGGAAGCGCGCCTTGCGCCGGCGCATGTTCGAGGGCCTGACCGGCGCCATTCTCGACGCCGGCGTCGGCACAGGCTGCAATTTCACCGCCTATCCGATGGGGACGAGGGCTTCCGGCTGCGACGCCAGCGTCGCCATGCTGGAGCGCGCCCGCGCCCGCGCCGACCGGCTTGGCGTCGATGTCGAATTGCGCCGCTCCGATCTTACCCGGCTCGACTGGCCGGACGAAAAATTCGACGGCATCGTCGCCACCTTCGTCTTCGCCTGCATCGAGGATCGCGAACAATTGGCGGCTCTCGAGGAATTGCGTCGCGTCTGCAAGCGCGGCGGCGAAATCCGCATCGTCGATTATCGCCTGTCGTCGCGCCCTCTGGTGCGCAAGCGCCAGCAGGTGATGTCGAGATGGCTGAGCGGCGCCTTCGCCGCCACCTATACCCCGACCACCGAGGCTTATTTCGCCGACGCCGGTCTGGAAGTGATCGAGGAAAGGTTCTTGCGTGGCGATGTGCTCAAGATGATTCGGTTGCGCCCGCGCCAAATGTCATGAAACTGTCGTCGGCGCGTCCGATGAAGCGGCATGCCCTACCTTCGCGCGCTCGCTTTCCTTCTCGCCCTGACCCTCTCCCTGATTTTCGCCGCGCCGCTGCAATGGCTGGCGCGGCGGTTTGACTGGCCGCTCCAGCATCGCATCCAGATGGCGTTTTGCCGCGTGATGCTCGCGACAATCGGCATTCGCGTCGAGGCGCACGGGACAATCCCCGGCGCGCGCCCGCGCTTCCTCGTCGCCAATCATGTGTCATGGACGGACATTCTGGCGCTGGCGAGCGTGACGCCACTCGTCTTTCTCGCCAAGAAGGAAGTGGCGAGCTGGCCGGTGCTGGGTTTCCTCGCGCGCCTGCAAGGCACGGTGTTTGTCGAGCGCGAGAACCGGCGCGCCCTTCCGCTGGTGAATGCCGCCTTGTCTGAAAAGATGCGCGGTGGAAACGATGTCGTCGTCTTCGCCGAGGGCACGTCCAGCGACGGCTCATCCGTGCTGAAATTCAACGCCGCGCATTTCGCCATGCTGGCCGATATGCAGGCGGCTGGGCAATCCTTCACGCTCGCGCCCGTCGGCATCGCCTATTCGCGGGATGTCGGCTGGTACGGCGACATGACCTTTGTGCCCCATCTGTGGAGCCTGATGAAGAGCGGCGGCGTCGTCTGCCGGATTTTCTTTGGCGAGGCGGTCGCGACCGAGGGACGCGACCGCAAGCAACTGGCGGCGGAAACCGAGACGCGGGTGCGCGACCTGCTTCAGGCCGCGCGCTCGGAATCGCCGAAAAATTCGAGATAGCGCGTGTCCATCTCGGCCACGGGCATGACGACGAACACGTCGGTGGTGTTGAATTTCTTGTCCACCACGGCGCCGTCGCCGAATTTCGCGCCGACGCGCAAATAGCCCTTGATCAACGGCGGCAGGCTGGCGAGCGCCCTGCGCTGGTCCATCGCCGATTTGTCGAGCATGGCCATGGGCACATGCAGTTCCGTTCGCGCGCGCACGCTCCATTCCGCGTCGGCGCCGGCGTGGTGCGAAAGGAAGCTGAGGGCGACCGCGTGCTTCAAGGGGTTTGCGCCCTCAAGACTGGCGCAGCCGATCAGCGCGTCCATGTCGTAAGCGCGGATGTAGGCGAGAAGGCCGCGCCACAACAGTTCAATGGTTTTTTTCCCTCGATAGGGTTTCAGGACGCAAGAGCGGCCCAGTTCCAGAAACCGCTTGTCGGGGTGGCGGGCCAGCAGCGGCGCCAAATCGTATTCGCTCGACGAATAAAACCCGCGTTTCTTCACTGCGACATCGCTGCGCAGCAGGCGATAGGCGCCCACCACCGTCGGCTTCTTCTTTCCAGTACGGCTGCGTCCCTCATGATCGATGACGATGAGATGATCGCAAAACGCATCGAACTTGTCGGCGTCGCGGCGGGTGAGCGCCGCCCTCGCATCGGGGATCGCGCCGCCTTCCTCAAAGAAAACCTTGTAGCGCAGGCGCTGCGCCTTGTGCAAATCCTTGCGCGTCGCGGCGAGGCGCACTTCGAGCGAACCGATGCGGCCCAGCGATCCCGATAAAGTCACCGGGAGGACGCGGAACGGCTTTCGAAACGCGCCGGCGATGATTTTCTTGCCGACTACGGGCGACAACCCCCACATCGCGACTCTCCAAAGCTTGATCCAAGTATTCGCTTCAAAGATCACATGGCGGCGAAGCTTTTGTGACGATTAAACGGCCTCGGCGCAGGGGCGCCGCGCCCAGGACAGGTTTTGCGCCTGCGCGGATTCGCGTGCGGCGATCACATTTGCCAAAAACTGTTCCGCGCTCGCGCGCCAAGTGTAGCGCGAGGAAAGCGCGCGCGCCGCGGCGCGCGGGATGTCCAGGGCCGCCAGGCAGGCGGCGCGCAGGTCATTGGACAGAACGCCGGCGCCGCTGTCGCCGATGACGTCGGCTGGCCCTTGCACGGGGAAGGCGGCGACGGGAACGCCGCAGGCGAGCGCTTCCAGCAGCACAATGCCGAAAGTGTCGGTCAGGCTGGGAAAGACGAAGACGTCCGCGCTGGCGTAGAGGCGCGCCAGCTCCTCGCCGCGCTTCGTTCCCAGGAAATGCGCTTGCGGAAACGCTGTTTCGAGGCTCGCGCGCGCCGGGCCATCGCCAACGACCACCTTCGACCCCGGCAGATCGAGCGAGAGAAAAGCCTCGATGTTCTTCTCCGGCGCGACCCGGCCGACGTAGAGGAAAATGGGGCGCGGCAGGTCGAGCACGCTCTCGCGGGGATGAAACAGGTCCTGGTCGACGCCGCGCGACCAGATCATCGGTTTGCGAAAACCGCGCGCCTCCAGCTCGTCGGCGAGCCGCTGCGTCGAGGCCATCAGCCCCGCGCCGGCGTTGTGAAAACCGCGCAGCGCCGCGTAAGACAGCCCCATGGGGAAACGGGTGCGGGCATACAAATATTCGGGAAAGCGCGTGTGATAGCTGGTGGTGAAGATCACGTTGCGCATCAGGCACAGGCGGCGGGCCGTCAGGCCCAGCGGCCCCTCGGTGGCGATGTGGATGTGGTCCGGCGCGACCGCCTCGATGCGTTTTTCGACCTCCCAGGGGGAGGCGAGCGCCAGCCTGATCTCGCGATAGGTCGGCATCGGCGCGGTTGGAAAACCCTGAGGGGTCAGGAAATCCATGGTCGCGCCGATTTCTGGCATGGCGCGCGCCACCGCCTCGAGCGTGTGCACCACGCCGTTGACCTGGGGGCGCCAGGCGTCCGTGACGACGAGAATGCGCATCAGGCGGCTGCAAACGAATGTGTCTTCATGAAGAAGCTAGAAACACACTCATGTTGCGTCTGCGTGACAGGTCATACGATCCGCGTCGTCACCTCGCCGACGCCCTCGATCTCGCCGTTCAAGAAGTCGCCCGCCTCGACCGGGCCGACGCCGGCAGGGGTTCCCGAAAAAATCAGGTCGCCCGGCGCCAGCGCGACATGGGTCGAGAGGATGGCGATGATTTCGGAGACCGACCAGATCATGTCCGCGAGATCGCCTTGCTGGCGTGGGCTCCCGTTGACCGACAGGGCGATGCGCCCCTTGCCGACCTCGCCGCAGGCGCCTGCGGGGCGGATCAGGCCCAGCGGCGCGGAGCCATCAAACCCCTTGGCCATGTCCCAGGGGCGTCCGGCCTTCTTCGCCTCGGCTTGCAGGTCGCGGCGGGTCAGGTCGATGCCAGCGGCATAACCGAAAATCAGCGCCCTGGCGTTTTCGGGCGCCATATTCACGCCGCCGCTCGCCAATGCGACCACCAGTTCGATCTCGTGATGGAGATTCTTGGTCAAGCTGGGGTAGGGGGCATCCGCGCCGCTGGTGACGAGCGAATCGGCTGGCTTGGTGAAGAAGAACGGCGGATTGCGCTGGGGATCGCCGCCCATTTCGCGCGCGTGCTCCGCATAGTTCTGGCCGACACAAAAGATGCGTCGCACCGGAAACAGCCCGCCGCCGGCGACGGGCGCGGAAGGCTGGGGCGGCGGCGCGATGACAAAAGGACTCATGGATTCACTCCGCAGGCTGGGCGGCGGGCAAGGGCGCCTGGCGATCCGCGACCGGCAGGTTCAGCAGCGCGGAGATCACGCCGAGCGCGATCGACAGCAGCCAAACCGGCGTATACGAGCCCGTCGCCGCGCGCGCAAAACCGCCGAGCAGCACACCAAAAAATCCGCCGAGTTGATGGAGGAAAAAGGCGAAGCCGTAAAGCATCGACAGATTGCCGGCGCCGAACATGCGGCCGATCACCCCCGAGGTCGGCGGCACCGTCGACAGCCAAAGCATGCCCGTCACCGCCGCGAAGATCAGCGTGGTCTCCGAGGTCGCGGGCAGGGCGATGAAAATGGCGGTGGCGAGCGATCGGGCGAAATAGATGAAGGCGAGGATATACGGCCGCGAGACGAAACCGCCCAGCCAGCCCGAGAGCAGCGATCCGAAAATGTTGAAGACGCCGACCAGGGCGAAGGCCCAGGCGCCGAGCTCCGGGGAAAGCCCTGATTCCACGACGTAGCGCTGGAAATGCACGGTGATGAAGGCGAGCTGGAAGCCGCAGGTGAAGAAACCCAGGGACAGCAGCACATAGGATTTATGCGCCATCGCCCGGCGAAACACGGCGGTTTGCCCGCCGCTGGCCGAAAAATCGCCGGGCGGCGTTTTCAACACGAAGGCGAGCGGGACGATCAGCGCGGTGACGCCGGCGAAGATCACGCAGGTCGTCTCCCAGCCCATATTGGCGACGAGGCCGCCGGCGAGCGGCGAAAACAGGAACTGGCCGAACGAGCCCGCCGCCGTCGCCGCGCCGAACGCGTAGGACAGGCGTTTCGGCGGCAGCAGTTTGGCGAAGGCGCCGAGCACGAGATTGAACGAGGCGCCCGACAGGCCCAGGCCGATCAGCAGCCCCGCCGAAAGGTCGAACGTCAAGCCGGAAGGCGCCACGCTCATCAGCGCCAGCCCGAGCGCATAGAAAAGCCCGCCGACGATCAGGACGGGACGCGCGCCGAACCGGTCGGCCATGGCGCCGGCAAAAGGTTGTCCCAGACCCCAGAGCAGGTTCTGCAACGCCAAGGCGATGGCGAAATGTCCGGCGCCCCAATCGCGGCTGGCGAAGACCGGCAGTTGGAACACGCCCATCACCGAACGCGGCCCGAAGGAGATGAGGGCGATCAGGCAGCCGGCGGCGAAGACCAGAGCGGGCGGAATCTTTTTGGCCGTGTCGGACAGGTTCGGGCTCCTTGTCTTGAAACTTGCTTGCAAGATAGCGCGCTCGACGCAAGCCGTCCTTGCGCGGCTGCGAAACCGAGCCACCGTTTTCGCAAAAGTTACGCCTCCTATAGTGTAGCTTTCGTCGGATTCGCCGGGGGAGCGTCATGCCAGGACTTGTTGCGATCTTCGCGCCGCGCCATTGGGCGCTGCTGGTCAGCGTGTGCGGCCTGGGCTGGGCGTTCTGGCTGGCGCTGAATGCGGGCGGCGGCTGGCTTTGGCTTGTCGCCTTCTTCGGTTTCTTCAGCGCGCTCGGCGTCTATGACCTTGTCCAGACCCGGCATGCGGTGCTGCGCAATTATCCGATCCTGGCGCATCTGCGCTTCCTTCTCGAAGAGATGCGCCCGGAAATTCGCCAATATTTCTTCGAGAGCGAGACCGACGGCGCGCCGTTCTCGCGCGACCGCCGCGCCCTGGTTTACCAGCGCGCCAAGATGCAACTGGACAAGCGGCCGTTCGGCACCCACCTCGCGACCTATTCCGACGGCTACGAATGGCTGCTGCATTCCTTCGCGCCGCGCCCGCAGGCCGATCCGGATTTCCGCGTCAAGATTGGCGGACCCGATTGCGCCAAACCCTATTCGGCGTCGGTGTTCAACATTTCCGCCATGAGTTTTGGCGCGCTGAGCGCCAATGCGATCCGCGCGCTGAACGGCGGCGCCAAAGCGGGCGGTTTCGCCCATGACACCGGCGAGGGCTCGCTGTCGCCCTATCACGAGGAGCAGGGCGGCGACATCATCTGGGAGATCGGCTCGGGCTATTTTGGTTGCCGCACGCTCGACGGCGCTTTTTGTGCGGAAAAATTCGCGGCGACCGCGCAAAAACCGCAGATCAGAATGATCGAAATCAAGCTGAGCCAGGGGGCGAAGCCCGGCCATGGCGGGGTTTTGCCGGCGGCCAAGGTGACGCCGGAGATCGCCGGGATTCGCGGCGTGCCGCTCGGAAAAGATTGCGTGTCGCCGGCCGCCCACAGCGCCTTTTCGACGCCGCTGGAGCTGATCGCCTTCCTCGCCCGCCTGCGCGAACTGTCCGGCGGCAAGCCTGTCGGCATCAAATTCTGCCTGGGCCAGCCCGGCGAATTTCTGGCTCTGGTGAAAGCCATGCTGGAGCTGGGGACGGCGCCGGATTTTCTGGTCGTGGACGGCAAGGAGGGCGGCACCGGCGCGGCGCCGGAAGAATTCATGGACCATATGGGCACGCCGTTGCGCGAGGGCCTGAGTTTTGTTCACAACGCGCTGGTCGGCGCCGGCCTGCGCGACAGAATCCGCATCGGTTGCTCGGGAAAAATCACCACGGCCTTCGACATCGCCCGCGCCATGGCGCTCGGCGCGGATTGGTGCAATTCCGCGCGCGGCTTCATGTTCGCCGTGGGCTGCATCCAGTCGCTGGCTTGCCACACCGACTCCTGTCCGACCGGGGTCGCTACTCAGGACCCGTTGCGGGGCCGCGCGCTGGTGGTGCCCGACAAGATCGCGCGCGTCGCCAACTATCACCGCGCCACACTGCATTGTCTGGCCGAACTGGTGGCGGCGGCGGGGCTCGACCACCCCGGCGCCTTCACCCTCGACCAGTTCCGGCGGCGGGTGTCGGAGACCCGCGTGGCGAGTTTTTCGAATCTTTATCCGTCGCTGGAGCCCGGCGAATTTTTTCGCGGCGCGCGCGATCCGGATTTGCGCGCATTGTGGGAGGGAGCGAGCTCGAAAAGTTTTGGGGTCTCGCGGGGGTGACGTTAGGCTTCGGCAGCGCGGTTGTTGTGCAAGGCGACGCGCGGGAATAGCCTTCACAGGCTTTTTGTTTCGGCCGCGACGGACCCGATTTTTGCTTTGCAGGGCGCGGCGCAAGGGAGGCGATCATGGTCGCCATGCGTTGGCTTGCATGGTTGCTGTTTGCTGCCGGCAGCGCAGCTCTGACCTTCTCGCAGGGGGGCGCTCAACCCGCTCCCCAGCCGCAAGAGGGCGGCGTTCATTTCGGTGAAATCGGCGATCCCACCAAATGGCCGCTTTCCGCGATCGGGACGGTCCGGATCATCTGGGGAATCGGCTACAGCAAGCAATGCACGGGAACGCTGGTCGGACCCAGACTGGTGCTGACCGCGGCCCATTGCGTTCACATGAACGGAAAGGCGCTGCCGCCGGACCATGTCCATTTTCTCGCGGGACTGAACAAGGGCATGCCGGGCGCGCATTCGCTTGCCGCGCGTCTCGATGTGGCGCCCGGTTACATTGCGACGGAAGCGCCGACGGCCGCCGGCGCCGCGAATGACTGGGCGCTGATCACCCTTGAGGCGACGATCCCCGTCAAGCCGATCGCCGTCCAGGCGCTTGACGAATTCGCGTTTGCCGCCGTCGCCCGATCGGGCGCGGCGCTGCAGGTCGGCTACGGCAAGGACCGTCCCTATCTGCCGTCCGTGCGCCGCGAATGCGCCATCAAGCCGGGAGCGAACACGGGAACCTTCACCTTCGAGTGCCTGCTCAATTTCGGCTATTCCGGAGCGCCGATCCTCGCCGACGTCGCCGGCGAACCCGCCGTGATCGGGATCGGCACATTGGTCTATTTCGCCGCGGACAAGCGTCCCGTCATGGGTGTGGCGTGCTCATCGACGCAATTTTCCGCGCGCGTCGGCGAATTGCTCGGCGCTCGTTAGGCGGTCACGTATTACTTCTTGACGACCTGCGCGATACGGCTCGGCAGTTCCGGTTCGATCATGGCGGCGCGCTTGGCGTCCATGTCGCGCCGCAATCGCCCATGAACGAGATTGATCAGGCCCCGGCGCAAAAAGCCTGCGAGCATCATCGACAGGACGAGGGCCGGCACCGCCGCGCCCGCGACCAGAACCGCCAGCAGGAAGTCGTGAGTGCGGCCCTGGACCTGCGACAGCAGGCCGAATTTGGGCCCGAGCGCGTAGAGGGCCAGGCAGGCGCCGGCCAAGCCGATCACGCCGTTGACGATGGCGCCAAAACCGGTGTCGCGAAAGGCGAGGTGCGAGGAATAGCCGAACAGGAGGCCGAACACGACCAGCAGCAGCGCCATGAGGTCGCGCTGGTCCCCTTGCAGACCGTCGTAGCCGAGCAGGCTGACCAGTCCGTCGAAGCCGGGCAGGGACGAATTCTTGCCGTAGGCCTGCGCCAGAGCAGGCAGGCAGCCGGCCATGAAAAACGCGGGCGCGAACACTTGACGCGGGCTGAACATGGCTCGAGTCCTCCGGCGCCCACGCTCCGGTTTTCGGATCCGACAAGGCGCTGCGCCCGCGCGCGTTCGAACGCGCGCAAGCTTCAACCCACGCTAGGTCCGCGCGATTGAAATTTCGTTAAGTTCCGCCGCCCTTACGTCAGGCGCACTCACATGTTCGGATAGTTCGGGCCGCCGCCGCCCTCCGGCGTGGTCCAGGTGATGTTCTGCGCGGGGTCCTTGATGTCGCAGGTCTTGCAGTGCACGCAATTTTGCGCGTTGATGACGAAGCGCGGGTCGGCCTTGGTCGCCTCGTCGCCATAGACAATTTCGTACACCCCGGCCGGGCAATAGAGCCGCGCCGGCTCGCCGTAGAGCGGCAGGTTTTTTTCGACCGGGATCTTCGGATCCGCCAGCCGCAGATGGATCGGCTGGTCCTCCTCGTGATTGGTGTTGGAGAGGAAGACCGACGACAGCTTGTCGAAGGAAATGACGCCATCCGGCTTGGGATAGACGATCGGCGTCACCTCGCTCAGCAATTTCAGCGTCGCGTAATCCGGCTTGCCGTGGCTCATCGTGCCGAACAGGCTGAACCCGAACGTGTTGGTCCACATGTCGAGACCCGCGAGCGACATGCCGACAAAGGTCCCGTATTTCGACCACAGCGGCTTGGCGTTGCGCACCGGCTTCAAATCCTTGCCGATCGGGCCGTCGCGCCAGCCCGCGTCATAGGCCGACAATTCGTCATGGGCGCGCCCGGCGGCCACGGCCTGGGCCGCCGCCTCCGCCGCCTCGATGCCCGACAGCATGGCGTTATGCGTACCCTTGATGCGGGGCACGTTGATGAAGCCGGCCGCGCAGCCGAGCAGCGCGCCGCCCGGGAACGCGACCTTGGGAGCCGATTGCCAGCCGCCTTCGGTCAGGGCGCGGGCGCCATAGGCGATGCGCTTGCCGCCCACGAACGTGTTGCGGACGCTGGGGTGCTGCTTCCAGCGCTGGAACTCGTCGAACGGGGACAGCGTGGGGTTCTTGTAGTTCAGATGGAGGACGAAGCCGACCGCGACCTGGTTGTCCTCGATATGATAAAGGAAAGAGCCGCCGCCGGTATGGCTGTCGAGCGGCCAGCCGAACGAATGCTGCACGAGGCCCGGCCGGTGTTTTGCAGGGTCGATCTGCCACAGCTCCTTGATGCCGATGCCGTATTTCTGCGGTTCCTTGCCCGCGTCGAGATTGTATTTGGCGATGATCTGCTTGCTCAGCGAGCCGCGCGCGCCCTCGGCGAACAGGGTGTACTTGCCGCGCAGCTCCATGCCACGCGTAAACGAATCCTTCGGCTTGCCGTCGCGACCCACGCCCATGTCGCCGGTGGCGACGCCGACCACTTCGCCGGTGTCGCCATAGAGCAGTTCCGCCGCGGCGAAGCCGGGATAGATTTCGACGCCCAGCTCCTCCGCCTTCACGGCCAGCCAGCGGCAGAGATTGGCCAGCGAGCCGACGAAATTGCCGTGGTTGTTCAGCATCGGCGGCATCATGGCGTTGGGCAGCTTGTAGGCGCTGGTCTCGCCAAGGAAGTGGAACTGGTCTTCGTGGACCTGCACGGTGAGCGGCCGCGTGGCGTCTTCGCGCCAGCCCGGCAGCAGCTTGTCGAGGCCGATGGGATCGATGACGACGCCGGAGAGGATGTGCGCGCCGACTTCCGAGCCCTTTTCCACCACGACCACGGTGAAGTCGGGATTGATCTGTTTGAGTCGGATCGCGGCGGAAAGGCCGGCCGGGCCGCCGCCGACGACGACAACGTCATAATCCATGGACTCGCGAGGTTCGAGTTCGCTCATTTCCGCATCTCCCGCCAGATTGGCCTTTTGCAAATGTCTTAGCGGTTCGCGCGCGCCTGTCCACTGGTCGGATGGTGATCCCACGCGTTTTTTGCCGCAGTGCGAAATGGACGGCCCGTCGCGGAGCAGTTAGAAACGGCCATGATCGACCTGACGGCGCTCGACCGGGACGGCGCGGCGGCCTTGCTGCGCTTTTATCGCGACATTGGCGTTGAGACGCTGGTGGCGGAAACCCCGTTCGACCGTTTCGCGCAATCTCAAGCTGAATTTTCGCGGCCCAAGCCGCCGCCGCCCAAGCCGGTCGAAAAACCCCGCCCCGCGCCCATCGCGCCGCCCGTCAAACCTGCGGCGCCTGTCAGACCCGCCGCCGCGATGAGTCAGGACGCGGCCACCGCCAGCGCGCGCGAGCAGGCGGCGAACGCGCAAACCCTTGACGAATTGCGCGAAAAACTCGCCGCCTTCGACGGCTGCGCGCTGAAAAATTCCGCGACGCAACTGGTGTTTGCCGATGGCGCGCCCGATGCGCGGGTGATGCTTATTGGAGAGGGGCCGGGCGCGGACGAGGATCGGCAGGGAAAACCGTTCGTCGGGCGCGCTGGGCAGTTGCTGGACAAAATGCTTGCCGCCATCGGGCTCGACCGGACAAAGGTCTATATCGCCAATGTCGTGCCCTGGCGCCCGCCGGGCAACCGCACGCCGACCCCGCAGGAGCTCGCCCTGTGCCTGCCCTTCGTCCGCCGCCAGATCGAGCTGGTCGCCCCGGATTTTTTGGTGCTGCTCGGGGCCTGCGCGGCGCAGACGGTTTTAGACGAGAAAGAGGGGATCATGCGGCTGCGCGGCCACTGGCGCGATTACGCGTGCGGCGGCAAAACCATCCGCGCCCTGCCGATGCTGCATCCGGCCTATCTGCTGCGCGCGCCGCTCAAGAAAGCCGAGGCGTGGCGCGACCTGCGGGCGCTGAAAAAGGCCATCGACCATGTCGGCGCATTTTGAGGTCGAGCGCGATCTGATCGCGCAAGGTTTTGCATTGGTGGCCGGCATCGACGAGGTCGGGCGCGGCCCGCTCGCCGGCCCGGTCTGCGTCGCGGCGGTGATTCTCGACCCGGACAACCTGCCGAACGGGCTGGACGATTCGAAAAAGCTGTCGGCGAAGCGCAGGCGCGCGCTCGCCGAGGAGATTTATGCTTCGGCTTTGGCGATTTCCGTGGTGATGGCGCCGGCGGCGGAGGTGGACGCGCTCAACATAAGAGGCGCGACACTGGCCGCCATGGTCCGCGCCGCGCGCACATTGGCGCGGACGCCGGCTTTCGCCCTGATCGACGGGCGCGACGCGCCGGAATTGATCTGTCCGGCGCGCGCGCTGGTCAACGGCGACGCGATTTCGATGTCGATCGCCGCCGCCTCCATCGTCGCCAAGGTCGCTCGCGACAATCTGATGCAGCGGCTGGACCGGCTCTATCCCGTTTATGGATTCGCGGGGCACGCGGGCTACGGAACAGCGGCGCATCTGGCGGCGCTGAGGTTTTATGGCCCGTGCCCGGAACATCGCCGCTCCTTCGCCCCGGTGCGGGCGGTCGCGTCCCTGGATACCTGCCCGTAATGGCCGCAAGGCGAGGGCGCGCCGGACATGACCTTAGGTAAGCCTACGAAACTGTTAAGGCTTTCGTACGGAAAAGGGACACATCCCCGGCCGGTTTCTAAACTCCGTCTTTACCCTGGCGCGCCTAATCTCCGTTTGTCAGTCAGTCGCGTTCAGGTTCGAGTGCATGAGTATCCAACGCGCCGGGGCGGCCGGCTCCAGAGTCCAGAAACTGGTTTCGCGTACTGGACTTCAGCCGGTTCCTCGCCCTGGCGCGTTTGGCTCCATGGCGGCGGCGCCCGTCGATCAGATCCTCGTCGGCGACTGTATCCATAGCCTGCAAAGCTTGCCCGAAGCCAGCGTCGATCTGGTATTCGCCGATCCGCCTTACAATCTTCAGCTCGAAGGCGGTCTGACCCGTCCCGACCAAAGCGAAGTCGACGCGGTGGACGACGACTGGGACAAATTCGCCTCCTTCGCCGATTACGACCGTTTCACCCGTGACTGGCTGTCCGCCGCCCACCGGGCGATGAAGCCGGACGCGACCCTGTTCGTCATCGGCTCCTACCACAATATTTTTCGCGTCGGCGCGATCCTGCAGGATCTCGGCTTCTGGATTCTCAACGACATCGTCTGGCGCAAGGCCAACCCGATGCCCAATTTTCGTGGACGGCGTTTTACCAACGCCCACGAAACCCTGATCTGGGCGAGCAAGGGGGCGAACGCCAAGGGCTACACCTTCAATTATGAAGCCCTGAAGGCTGGCAACGAGGACTGCCAGCTGCGTTCCGACTGGTTTTTTCCGATCTGCACCGGCGCCGAACGGCTCAAGGACGCGAAGGGCAAGAAAGTCCATCCGACGCAGAAACCCGAAGCCCTGCTCGCCCGCGTGATGATGGCGGCGTCCAAACCCGGCGATGTCGTGCTCGATCCCTTCTTCGGCACCGGCACCACCGGCGCTGTGGCGAAAAGGCTGGGGCGCCGCTTCATCGGCTGTGAGCGCGATCCCGGCTATATCGCGGCGGCGCGCGAACGAATCGCCGCTGTCGAGCCGCTGCCGGAAGCGGCGTTCCACACACCGCTGCCCAAGCGCCAGGAAAAGCGCGTCGCCTTCGCCAGTCTGGTCGAGGCGGGGCTAATCGCCGCCGGCGCCGAACTGTTCGACGAAAAAAAGCGCTGGCGGGTGGTGGTTCGCGCCGACGGGGCCGTCGCGCTCGGCGACATTGTCGGCTCCATCCACAAGATCGGCGCGCTGGCGCAGGGCCTGCCCGCCTGCAACGGCTGGACGTTTTGGCGCTGCGTCGAAAACGGCGCGGAGATTTGCATCGACGATTTGCGCGCCCGCTATCGCGCCGCGGCGCCGGGCGAGGAGTGATCTCCTTTGTAAAGACGGCGAAATCTTCGCCTTAATAAAGTCTTTACCCTGTCGTTTCCAATCTGCGTCGGAATGAGCTAACGACGCACGAATGACCTATCTTCACCCGCCGCCCGGCGACGCCCCGGTGATCGTCACCAAGGACGTCGGCGGATATGTCGATCAATATGCCGCGATGACCCGTCTCTACGCCGAGACCGGGCGCGAGGTGCGGCTGCACGAATGCCGCTCCGCCTGCACGCTGGCGCTGAGCCTTCCCAATGTCTGCGTCTATCCGAGCAGCCTGCTGAAATTCCACAAGGCGTATAATCCGCTGAACAAAGAGGCCAACGACGAGGTCTCCGACCAGTTGATGGCCTCCTATCCCGCGGCGGTGCGCGAGCGGCTGGGCGATTTGACCCGCACCTACAAGGTTCTGACCGGCTCTGAACTGATTCGGCTGGGGATTCGCGACTGCAATCGGCCCGCCGGCCCCGCCTACGCCGTCGCCCGGGCGCGGCCAAAGCCCGGTGGAGCCGAGCCCGGTTTCTTGGGCAAGGTCGCCGAAATGTTTGCGCCGACTCCGACGGCGGTCCAGGTCGAACCCCGGCGCGTCCAGGTCGTCACCGCGCCGGTCAAGCCGGAGCCGCCGAAACCCGAGGCTGCGCCGCCCGCGCCCCAAGTTGCGCCGCCCGCGCCCCAAGTTGCGCCGCCCGAGGCCGCGCCGCCCACGCCCGAACCCACGTCGGAAGTCCCGCTGCCGCCGGCGCGTCCCGCCGATCTCAACGCGCCGCCCGCCCCGCCGCCGCCGCAACGGGTCGCGACTCCCGCGCCGCCGCCGCCTCCGCCGCCACCGCCCGAGGTCACCGCTCCGGCGCCGCCGCCTCGCCCGCCGGAGATCAAGGTCGCCGCCTGGAACCGGCGCATCGCCGGCTCCGCGCCAATCCTGATCACGACGCGCTTCACGCCGTTCTCCTATCGCCTGCTGCCGAAGGGGTGATTTCGCGCGTTCAGCGTCGCCGGAAAACGCTCGTCAGTTGCGGCGCGCCTTCGGTCTCGATGAGCCCCCGTTCGCCCAAATCCTCAAGCGCGGCGAGGGTGGACAGCGCCGCCGCGCCTTTCAGCCGGGGATCGAGCTTTTCGTAAACGCGCTCGACAATTTCGGGGATTTTTTGCGCGCCCGCGTCCAGCGCCGTGAGAATGGACGTCTCGCGCGCGCGTCGGTGATGTAACAGCGCGCGGACAAAACGCTGGGGTTGCGAAATCGGCCCGCCATGTCCCGGCCAATAGATCGCATGATCGGCCTCGCGCAGCCGGGCGAGCGAGTCGATGTAGGGCCGCATCGCGCCGTCGGGCGGCGCGACGATGGACGTGGACCAGCCCATGATGTGATCGCCGGTGAACAGGGCCTTTTCCTGCGCCAGTTCGAAGCACAGATGGTTCATCGTGTGGCCTGGCGTCGTCCAGGTTTTCAGGGCATAGCCGGGTCCGGCCACGATTTCGCCGTCGCTCAAAACCCGGTCCGGCGCATGGTCCGTGTCGTTGGAGGCGTCGAGCTTGTTGGTCTCGCCCAAGGCCAGTTCGCGCGCGGGAAAATGCGGCGCGCACCCCAAAATCTCCGCTCGCGTCGCCTTTTGCAGCGGGCGGGCGGCGGGGGAGTGGTCGCGATGCGTGTGGGTGATCAGAATTTTCGAAATCCGCTCGCCCGTCAGCCCGGCCAGCAGCGCCTCGACATGCTCAGGAAGATCGGGGCCGGGATCGATGACGACGACATCGCCGGACCCGACGATATAGGTGCAGGTGCCGGTAAAAGTGAAGGGTCCGGGATTGGGCGCGACCAGCCGGCGCACCAGCGGCGAGACGCGCTGCATCTCGCCGGCCGGGGCGGAAAAACGCAGGTCGAAACGCGGCTCTTCACCGTTCGAAACGTCGGTCATGGCGGCAGTCTGCGCCGCAAACGCCTGCGATCCAAGCCTTAATTGGTCTTCGTCGCGGTCCAGCGGCCGCCGCAGTAATCAGCGTTGGCCGACCAGGCGCCCGAGGCTGTCGAACCCTTCACCGAACCGTTGGCGCGCAGCGCCCGCTCGCCCTGGCTGAAGCGGCCGACGACGGTGTTGCTGGCGTCGATATAGCCCCAGGCCTCGCCGCTGGCGCCGTCAACGCCGACCACCTTGGCCTCGCGAATGGTGACGACCACATTGGCCGACGGCGTGCAAGCGCCAACCGTGGTTTGCAGGGACATGGTCCATTTGCCGTCAAAGGCGCGGGAGGCGAGGCCGCCGTCCTGCGACAGGGCAGGCAGTGGCGAGAGAACAAGAAGCAGCGGAACGAGCTTGCGGACAGCGCGCACGGAAAACCTCCGATGTCGGTATTTGCCGTACCGCTGCCATGTTTTCGCCCGATTGCATAGGGACCAAAGCGTGTGCGGCGCCATTTTTTGGGCGCCGCAGCAAAATGGCCACGCCTGAGTTACGCGGCGTCGAGGGCCGCCGTCAGTTGCGCCAGCACGTCGCTGCCGACAAAGACGAAATCGGCGACGCCGGCTTCGCGCAGGGCGGCTTCGAGATCGCCGGGGCGGCCGGCGAACCAGACGGTCGCGCCCGCGTCCTTCAAAGCCTTGGCCGCCGCGACGCCGCTTTCGGCGTAAAGCGCGTCGGACGAGCACAGCACCGCGAGTTTGGCGCCGGACGCCTTGAACCCCGCCGCAAGCGCCGCCGTATCGGCGAAACCGTCGTTGGACAGGGCTTCGATGCCGCCGGCCTCGAAGACGTTCTTGGCAAAGGTCGCGCGCGCGGTGAAGGCGGCGATCGGGCCGAGGTTCGCCAAGAAGATTTTTGGACGAGCGCCGGCTGCCTCCGCCTTGTCGCGCAACGCCTCGAACGGATGGGCGACGCGCTGCGGCGCGAGCGCCTTGGGGTTCGCGGCGGGCGCGGCCGGCGCCGGGATCAGCACCGCCACGGGCTTTTCGTTGATGTCGGGGAATTCCGAGGCGCCGGTCAGCGGCTCTTTTCGACGCGCGGTCGCCTTGGCGCGCTCGTTCGCGATCTTGGCGATTTCGCCGCCGATCAGACCGCTGGCGAGCGCCCTGGCGAGGCCGCCGGCCTTTTCGATGTCCTGGAACAGGCTGTAAGCCCGCTCAACCAGCGACTCGGTGAGCGCTTCGAAACCGCCCGAGCCGGCGGCGGGGTCGGCGACCTTGCCGAGGTTGGATTCCTCGAGCAGGACCAACTGGGTGTTGCGGGCGATGCGTCGTGCAAGAGCGTCGGGGAGGCCGATCGCCTGGGTGAAGGGCAGAACGGTGATGCTGTCGGCGCCGCCGAGGCCGGCGGAAAACACGGCGACCGTTGAACGCAAATGGTTCACCCAGGGATCGCGGCGGGTCATCATGCGCCACGCGGTTTCGCCATGCACCCGAATCGGCCGGGGAGTCAGGCCGCAGGCGGTTTCGATGCTGGCCCAGAGACGGCGCAGGGCGCGGAATTTGGCCAGCGTCACGAATTCGTCGGCGTCGGCGGCGAGGCGGAAGTCGATTTTTTCGCGCGCCTCTTCCAGGGAAAGGCCGCCGGCCTCCAATGCGCGGAGGTAATCGACGCCCGCCGCCAGCGCAAAGGCGAGTTCCTGCGCCGGCGAACCGCCGGCGGCGTGGACGATGCGGCCGTCCGCCGCCACAACTCCGCCAAATCCCTTTTCATGGAGCGCCTTGACCCGCGCGGCCAGCGCGAGGCCGGCTTTCGGCCAATCCAGCGCCTCGCCGGAGAGCGCGGCGGCGCCCAGCGGATCGAGCCCGAGCGAAAGGTCGAGTGTTTTCAGGTCATGGCCGGCGACCCGATTTTCAATCGCTTCGACAATGGCGGCAGTGTCGCCGGGCAGGTCGAAAACGATGCGCAGGCCCGCGTCGAGATAAACACCCTCCAGCGCGAGGGCGAGGGCGGCGGCGTCCTTCAGGCCGAAACCATAGGCGCCCGCCGAGCCGGCGAAGACCACATGCAGGCCGTTGGCGCCGTTTTCCAGATCGGTCAGCGCCAGCTTGTTGGCTTCCGCGCCCTCGGGATGATCGACGCGCGCGGTCACCGCCCAGTCGCCGGCGCCGCGGAAGGCGCGCGGTTTTCCGCTGGCGCGCGCGTAAAGCGGCTGGACGTCGAACCCGTCGTAGGTCTTGGAGATCAGGCGGGAGAATGGCGCGCCCTTGAGGGCGGCCTCGACCTTCTGGCGCCATTGCTCCTCGCTGGCGGGGGCGAACACATCGGCGAAGGGCGTGGCGGTTTCGGTCGCTGCCATGACAAGTCTCCTATTTCGCGCCCTTTTGCCACGTCGCGCGGCCGCGCGCACCTTGTCTTTTGGCGAAGGGGAAACCTTTACCCAATGTTCATCCCAGCTTCTGACATAGTGGCCATTATTGCGACTCGGAGCATTGCGTCATGGAATCCTATTTCCCCATCCTGATTTTTGTTTTTGCTGGATTTTGGCCGACGCTCGGCATGGTGAAGGGCCTCGGCCTTGTCGAGGGCATGGGCAGGCCTGTCGATACGCCCGACGTCTGGCTCATGACCTCGGCGGTGACGTTGATCCTGCTCTATTGTGCGGTCCACAGCGCGCTCGATCCTCAATTCCTGACCAAGGGGCAATCGGAACGCGACAGCGATTCAGCGATCCCGCGCGCCGTCAAGGCGCTGTTGTTCTTCTGGGCGGCGCAGCCGTTGCCCGTGCTCTGGCTGATCACCCGCAAGAAACGCCGCCGTTAACAAATGTTAACACTTTTCGTTTCCAAGATCAGCCCCGGACGCTGCGGCGTCGGTCCCATTGTCGCCGTGTTTCTCCCGCAGAAACGGCCGAGATTCTGCTTTTGGAAGTGAATGCACTGATGTTTGCGCGAAAGACGGCGGCGGGCTTCGCCTTGCTCTCCCTGGCCCTGGCTCAAACCCTGTCGGGCTGCTCGACGGTGAGCATGGCCGAGGGCGGCGCCCATCCCGGCTCGCAGATGCAGGCGAGTTTTTCCAACGTGGGCGGCCTGTTTTCGGGCGGCCCTGACGCCCCCGCCTATTCGACCCGCATTTTCGTCGTATCGACGCGAAAGGGCGGCAATCATTCAACCGAGCTGACGCCTGGCGCCGTCGCGCGCTATTCGCTCGACACGATCACCGTGCCGCCGGGCCACGAGGCTGGCGACCTGGAGCGCCCGAACTGGGGCGCGCCGGACCCGCGCCGTCACATCGCGGTCGCCGATCATTCGGCTCTGGACGACCGCGAGTTCCGCAGCCAGCTCGCGGCGCAGATTTCCGGTCGCGTTGGCCTCTCCCGCGACGTTCTGGTTTATGTCCACGGTTTCAACACATCGCTCGACGACGCGCGCTTTCGGCTGGCGCAACTGGTGGTGGACGGCAATTTTTCCGGCGTCCCCGTGCTGTTCACCTGGCCGTCGAAATCGGCGCTGCTGGCTTATGGCGCGGACAAGGAGAGCGCCACGGCCTCGCGCGACGCCTATTTAAAAGTTCTCAATGAGATCGCGGCGACGCCGGGCGTGGGCCGGGTCCACATTCTCGCGCACAGCATGGGCACTTGGCTCACCATGGAAACGCTTCGTGAAGCCGCGCTTTCGGGGACGCCCGATCTCAACGGCAAGCTCGGCCAGGTCCTGCTGGCGGCGCCGGACATCGACCTCTCCGTGTTCCGGCAGCAGATTTCCCGGCTCGACGCGTCAAAATTCTCGGTGTTTGTGTCGAAGGGCGACCGCGCCTTGCAATTGTCCGCGGGCTTGCAGGGCGACCGCCGCCTCGGCGCGCTCGACCCCGGCTCCAGCAGGGACCGCGAGCTGATCGACGGCCTCGGGGTCTCCGTCTACGACATCTCGGCTTTTTCCAGCGGTCTCATCGGCCACGACAATTACGCCAACGCCCCGGCCGTGGTGAGCCAGATCGGCGCGACGCTGAACAAGGCGCCGACCGACCAGGGGCAGGCGGTGATCGACGCCGGCGCCGACCGCAGCGTGCGCCCGGACCCCAGGGCGATCACGACGACGGATTTGCCGCCGGTGGCGGAAGAGCAGAAGGCCGCGCAATAGAGCGTTTTCAAGCGAAGTGGATACTGGTTCGCGTTTCCACGAAACGTGAAAATGGTCTCGTCAGTCGGGCGTCCGCTCGAACGGGTCGATGACCTGGTCGTAGATCGGCGCGAAATGGCGGACGTTCCGCGTCAGCAGCGTGTGTCCATGGGCGGCGGCTGTGGCTGCAATGGCGATGTCGGCGAAGCCGGGCGCATGACCGGAGCCCCTGGCGCGGTCCGCCATTTCACCGGCGAGCTTCGCAGCTTGAAGGTCAAAAGTCAGAATGCGCGCGCCATAGAGGTGCTCGACGGCGCCCCACCAGGAGGCGAGATTTTCGGCCTTGCGGTGGGCGCCCTCGCGCCTCGCCTTGGCGATGCCGGCGCGGATTTCGGCCGATGTCACGACAGACAGAAACAGTTTTTCGGAGTTGCGCTCCAACCAAGTGAGCAAAATTTCTGGTCGTTCGGCGCGTGCGGGCGCCAAAGCCGAAATGACATTGGTGTCGACGAGGAAGCTCAAAACCCGGCGTCTCGCATCGGGCCGGGATCGCGGGGCGGCAAGTCGTCCGGCTCGAGCGGAGCCGAGGTCAGAAGCCGGGCGAAGCTTGGGACGTCGGAAAGGCGGCGCCATTCTTCCCAGGAAATGACCACGGCTTCCTTGCGTCCATGACGGGTGAGGACGACCGGTTCACCCGCCTTGGCGCCATCGACCACAGCCGACAAGGTGGCCTTGGCGTCCTTCAGTTGAATCTCACGCATCGCGGCCTCCTAAATGACCACAGTGGTCATATTAGCATGGCGCCGGATGATTTCAATTCAAGTCAGGCCTTTTCGTCCAGCAGCGCCTTCAGCTTCTCGCTTTCCTCCGCTGACAGCGGCGCGGCGGGCGCGGCCTCGACCTTCCGGGTGCGGCTCTTGCGCCACACGAAAAAGCCGGCGATGGCGAACAGGGCGAAGGGGGAGAGCCACAGCGCCGCCGTGTCCCATTCGAACGGCGGCTTGAGAAGAACGAAATTGCCGTAGCGGTCGACCAGAAAGGTTTTGATCTCCTGATCGCTCTTGCCAGCCTTGAGTTGCTCGCGGACCAAGGTTCGCAAATCCCGCGCGAGCGACGCGTCGGAATCGTCGATCGATTGATTCTGGCAGACGAGGCAGCGCAGCCCCGCCGAAATATCGCGCGCCCGTGACTCCAGCTTGGGGTCGGGCAGGATTTCGTCCGGCTGCAACGCGCTCGCCGGCGAGGCGAGCGCGGCGAGGGCAAAGAGGGCAATAAGAGTCTTGCGCATTTAGCCTCCAAAGCCGTCATTGCGAGGAGCGTCAGCGACGAAGCAATCCGTCCCGCGGTTTGCACGCAAGGTGGATTGCGTCGCCGCGCTCGCAATGACGGCGATCAATTTCTATTCCGCCGCCTGGACGGCCCCGACAACCTTCGCCCTTCGCGCCACGCCAACCCGAAGCCGCCGGTCGGCCAGCGACAGCGCGCCGCCAAACGACATCACCAGCGCCCCGAGCCAGATCAGCGACACCAGCGGCTTCCAGTACATGCGCGCGTCGAAGGCGCCGTCCGGGCTCTGCTCGGCCACGGCGACATAGACCTGGCCAAGGTTGAGCGTGACGATGCCGGCCTGCGACGTCGCCATCTGCCGCGTCTTGAAAAAGCGTTTTGATGGATCGAACGTCGCCACTTCCTTGCCGTCGCGCGAGATCGTCATGTGGACGATGGCTTCGCGGTAGTTCGGACCCTCGGCGGCCTCGATCGACGTCGCCTGCAACGCATAGGGTCCGACCTGATAGGTTTCGCCTTTTTGCACCTTGGTGATCTTCTCCACGCCCCAGCCGGTGGCGGCGAGGCCGAGCAGGGTCACGCCGAGCCCGGCATGGGCCAGCGCCGAGCCCCAGGCCGACAATGGCAGGCCGGCCATACGGCCGAACGCGTTGGCGCTCTTGCGAAAACCCTGCGGGAAGACGCGGCCCCAAATCTCGACGAAGGAGGCGGTCATCAGGTAGATCGCGACGCCCGCGCCGATCACGGCCACCACTGGTCCGCCTTGCAGGGCGTAGAAACCGAGCACGGCGACGAGGCCCAGCGCCGCCACAAACCAAAGCCGCTGCGCCGCGCCCAAAAGATCGGCGCGTTTCCACGCCAGCAATTGGCCGAGCGGCGCCAACAGCAGGATTGGCGCGAACAAGGGGCCGAAGGTGAGGTTGAAGAAGGGCGCACCCACGGTGATTTTCGAGCCGTTCCAGGCCTCCAGCGCCAGCGGGTAGAGCGTGCCGATGAACACGGCGGCGCAGGAGGCGGTGAGCAGCAGGTTGTTGACGACCAAAAACCCTTCGCGGGAGATCGGCGCGAACAGGCCGCCGCCGGTCAGCGTCGGCGCGCGCAGCATGAACAGGAACAGCGCGCCGCCGATGAACAGCACGAGGATCCCAAGAATGAACAGGCCGCGCGTCGGATCGCTGGCGAAGGAATGCACCGAGGTCAGCACGCCCGAGCGCACCAAGAATGTGCCGAGCAGCGACAGCGAGAAGGTGAGGATCGCCAGGAAGATCGTCCAGACCTTTAGCGCGTCGCGCTTTTCCATCACGCTTGCCGAATGGAGCAGGGCGGTCCCCGAAAGCCACGGCAGCAGCGAGGCGTTTTCGACGGGGTCCCAGAACCAGAAGCCGCCCCAGCCGAGCGTGTAGTAAGCCCAGTACGAGCCCATGGCGATGCCAAGGGTCAGAAAAATCCAGGCGGCGAGCGTCCACGGGCGAATGAAGCGGGCGAAGGCGGCGTCAGTGCGGCCGCTGATCAGCGCGCCGGCCGCCAGCGAAAAGACGATGGAGAAGCCGACATAGCCCAGATACAGCAGCGGCGGATGAATGGCGAGGCCGGGGTCCTGAAGGATCGGGTTGAGGTCGTTGCCCTCCATCGGCGGCGTTTCGATGCGCGCGAAGGGGTTGGAGGTCAGCAGGATGAACAGCAAAAAAGCGACGCTGAGCAGGCCCTGAACCGAAGTGGCGTCGGCCATCAGGCGCGGGGGAATCGCGCGCGCGAACACCGCCATGGCCGCGCCCGAGAGCGACAGGATCAGCGCCCAGAGCAACATTGAGCCTTCGTGATTGCCCCAGACGCCCGAGATTTTATAGATCATCGGTTTGGTCGAATGGGAGTTCTCGATGACGTTGACGAGCGAAAAATCCGAGACGACGTGGGCCCAGGTCAACGCGCCATAGGCGAGGGCGACCAGGGCGAATTGCGCCAGCGCCAGCGGACGGGCGGTCGCCATCAGATTGGCGTCGCGCGCCCGCGCCCCCCAGAACGGCAGCACAACCTGCATCAGCGCCAGGGCGAGCGCTAGGGCGAGCGCGAAATGGCCGGTCTCGATGATCATTGGGCAGCTCCGGCTGGGTTTTTGGCCGGTTGCGCCGCGCCTTGCGCCGCTGCGCCCCCCTCCTGCCACACCCCCTGTTTCTTCAGGGCGTCGGCGACCTCGCGCGGCATGTAGCGCTCGTCATGCTTGGCCAGAATGGAATCCGCCTTGAACACGCCCGCTGTATCCAGCGCGCCTTCGGCGACCACGCCTTGCCCTTCCTTGAACAGGTCCGGCAGCAGGCCGGTATAGCTCACGGGCACATCGGCCTTGCCGTCGGTCACCTCGAACTTGACGCTCTTGCCTTCGAGACGGACCAGCGTGCCGGTCTTCACCAGCCCGCCGATGCGCAGGCGCGTTCCAGCAGCGACATGTTTTTCGACCAGTTCGCCCGGCCCGTAGAAAAACACCACATTGTCGCGCAGGGCGAACAGGATCAGGCCGACGGCGAGCGCCAGCACGCCGAGGGCGGAGCCGATCAGGGTCAGTCTCTTCTGCTTGCGCGTCATTTGTCCAATCCCAGCTCTTTCGCCTGCGCGTCGATCTTTTCCCGCGCTTGCGCGTCCTGCGCCAGCGCTTTTCGCGCGTCGGCCAGCGCGCCTTTCGCCTTGGCGGCTTCCTTCAGCACCGCATAGGAGCGGATCAGGCGCTCCCATTCATCGACCGTCCCGCCTTTTTCCTGGAGACGCGCGGCAAGCTGTTCGACCATCGAACGGATCATGTCGTTTTGAGGATTGGCCGGCGCCTGGGCGGTGTCCGCCCGTTGCGCGATCGGGCCCTTGGAATCGAGTTCGGCGATCTGCTCCTCGACCGCCTTGCGCGGGGGCGAATTTTCCGGGAGGTCGGCGGCGAGGGCTTTCCAGACGGCGCGCGCCCGTTCGAATTCGCCCTTTTGCGCGGCGGCGGCGCCAGCGAAATAGCGCACCTCCGGCGATTTCGGCTCCAGCTCCATGGCGCGGTTGATGCTGTCGTACGCCTCGGGCGGAAACGCGCCATTGTTGGCGTTGGCCATGGCTTCCGCGAGCCTGATGCGCCGGTCGGCGGTCTCGCCGAGCAGGCGGATGACGTCCTTGCGCGCGGCAAGCGCTCTTTCGGCATTGCCCATGCGCATCCACACCGGGGCCATCAGCTCCAGCGCCTTGCCGTCGTCGGGATGGGCGGCGAGATGCCCCTCCATCTTGGCGACCACGACCATGAAGTCGTTCTGCATCGGGGCGTTGAGGCGGGCCGTGAGCGGCATGTCGGGCTGTTCGGGATCGCCGGTGCGCAGGTAAAGGCCGACCGACACCAGGGGGATGAGCACCAGCGCCAAGGCGGCCGCGGTCTTGCGATGGGCGTTCGAAGCGGGGGCCGCCGCCTCCTGCGGCGCGCTGGCGAGCAGGCGGCGCGCAGCCTGCGCCTTGGCGGTTTCCGCCTGGTCGGGGGCGATCGCGCCACGTTCGCGTTCCGCGTCGATTTCCGCGATCTGCGCGCGATAGAAGGCGACGTCGGCGGCGTCCTCCGTCGCGGCGGCGGCGGAACGGGAGAGGGGCCAGAGGGCGCTGAGCACGGCGGCGCCGGTCAGCAGGGCGAAGACGATCCAGATCATGGCTGGGTTCTTATCGTTTTCCGCGGCTTAAAGGAAGCGGGCTTTGCCCCTGCTGTCGTCTTGAACGTGCGCCGCCGCAAACCGCCTTGCGCTCGCGCGCCGCGCGCCCCATCCTTGCCGATGAGAGAGTCATCCGAGAGTCGCCGATGCCCGTCGATCCCCAAAACGTCCCCGGAAAAGTCCTGGTCGGCAAGGCCGAGGATTTTATCTACCTGCTGCTCAAATACGGCAATCGCCACGGGTTGATCGCCGGCGCGACCGGCGGCGGCAAGACCGTGACCCTGCAAACCCTGGCCGAGGGGTTCGCCAATGCCGGGACCTGCGTTTTCGCCGCCGACGTCAAGGGCGACCTCTCCGGCATCGCCATGATGGGCGAGGAAAAGCCGTTTATCGCCAAGCGGGCGAAGGAACTGGGCCTCGACTGGCAGCCCAACCTTTACCGCGCCGTGTTCTGGGACGTTTTTGGCGAAAAGGGCCATCCGGTGCGCGCCACCGTGTCGGAAATGGGCCCGCTGCTGCTGTCGCGCATCCTGCAACTCAACGACGTGCAGGAGGGCGTGCTCAACATCGCTTTTCGCGTGGCCGACGAACAGGGCCTCGCCTTGCTCGACATGAAGGACCTGCGCGCCATCCTTTCCTATGTCTCGGAAAACGCCTCGGACCTGCAGCAGCGCTATGGCAATGTCTCCGCCGCCAGCGTCGGCGCCATCCAGCGGCGGCTCCTGGTGCTCGAGAACCAGGGCGCGGAAAAATTTTTCGGCGAGCCGGCGCTCGACATCATGGACCTGCTCAAGCCCGACCTCGACGGGCGCGGCTATATCCATATTCTCAAGGCTGAAAAGCTGATCCTCAGCCCGAACCTCTACGCCACCTTCCTGTTCTGGCTGCTCTCCGAACTGTTCGCGCGGCTGCCGGAGGTGGGAGACCTCGACAAGCCGAAACTGGTCTTCTTCTTCGACGAGGCGCACTTCCTGTTCGATGAGGCGCCCAAAGCTCTTTTGCGCGCCATCGAGCAGGTGGTGCGGCTGATCCGCTCCAAGGGCGTCGGCGTCTATTTCGTCACCCAAAACCCGATCGACGTGCCTGATGTCGTCCTGGGACAGC
The DNA here is from genome assembly GCF_009720655.1 of Rhodoblastus acidophilus. Lineage (GTDB taxonomy): Bacteria > Pseudomonadota > Alphaproteobacteria > Rhizobiales > Beijerinckiaceae > Rhodoblastus > Rhodoblastus acidophilus_A. The sequence continues at coordinate 348,956 of NZ_WNKS01000001.1, forward strand.
TGGGCAACCGCGTCCAGCACGCGCTGCGCGCCTTCACCCCGCGCGATCAGAAGGCGGTCCGCACCGCCGCCGAAACGTTTCGACAGAACCCGGCGCTCGACACCGCCGACGTCATCACCAAGCTCAAAGTTGGCGAGGCCCTTGTCTCCACGCTCGACGAACACGGCTCCCCGACCATGGTCGAGCGCGTCAAAATCGCGCCGCCGAGCACGCGCGTGGGGCCGCTCACCGACGCCGAACTCGCCGAGGTTCAGGAGTCCAGCCCGCTGAAGGGCAAGTATGACACGCCGGTGGACCGCGAATCCGCGTTCGAGATTTTGCAGGCCAAGGCGCAGGGGCGGGCCAGCGGCGCGCCGGTCGGGGAGCAGGACGAGGGCGGCATTCTTTCAAAAATCGGCGCGGGCCTGGGCGAACTCTTCAAGCCGCAGGGCAGGCGCATGTCGGTGGGACAGGCGGCGGTGCGCTCGGCGGCGCAATCCGCGGCCCGCAGCGTGGGCTCGGCCATTGCGCGGGAGATCGTCCGCGGCATCACCGGGGCGATGAAGTAGCTCACGGAAAAATTACTAAAAATTCATGCTCCCGCCACAGCGAGGCAAGGAGCGGACCCTCATATTGCAGAAACGAAACGGCATGGATCGCCGCAAGACTGCAAGTGGAGCCCGTTGAAATGTTGTCGCTGTCTTCCCTCGAAACGCTCGCCCCCGTCCGCGCTCGCCGCGCGACGCCGCGCGGGATGCTGCTCGGCGCCGTCGCCGCGCTGGCGCTTTCGACTGGAATGACGCTTCCCCTTGCCGCCCGCGCCGAGGCGCCGGTCACCCAGGGTATGGCGGCTGTCGGCCCGGCTTCTTTTGCCGACATGGTCGATCGCGTCAAAGGCGCGGTGGTTTCGGTCAAGGTTACGACCGTTGACAAAGCTGAAGGCGACACCGCCGAAGGCCCCGGCCTGCCGCCGGGCATGCCGCCGATGTCGCCCGACGATCCGCTCTATCGCTTCTTCAAGCGCTTCGGCGGCCAGGGGCCGCACGGAGAGGCTCGCCCGCACAAGGGACAGGCGCAGGGCTCCGGCTTCATCATTTCCGCCGACGGCTATGTCGTCACCAACAACCACGTGGTGGAGAACGCCACGGAGGTGTCCGTCACGCTCGACGCCGGCAAGACCGTGTCTGCGAAAGTGCTGGGCTCGGACAAGAAGACCGATCTCGCCCTGCTGAAGATCAGCGAAGCCGGGACTTATCCCTTCGTCCAGTTCGCAGCGGAAACCCCGCGCGTCGGCGACTGGGTGATCGCGGTGGGCAATCCTTTTGGACTTGGCGGCACCGTGACCGCGGGCATCGTCTCAGCCAGGGGCCGCGACATTGGCTCCGGCCCGTATGACGACTACCTCCAGATCGACGCGCCGGTGAACCGCGGCAATTCCGGCGGCCCGACCTTCAACAACAAGGGTGAAGTCGTCGGCGTCAACACCGCCATCTTCTCGCCGTCCGGCGGCAGCGTCGGCATCGGTTTCGCCATTCCCTCCGAAGTCGCCAAGGATGTGGTTGGCGCGCTCAAGGACAAGGGCACGGTGACGCGTGGCTTCATCGGCGTGCAGATCCAGCCGGTGACCCAGGACATCGCCGACAGCCTCGGCCTGAAATCGACCAAGGGCGCGCTGGTCGCGCAAGCGCAGGCCGACAGGCCGGCGGCCAAGGCCGGCATCAGCTCGGGCGACGTCATCATCGCCGTCAACGGCGACAAGGTCGATGGACCCCGCGAACTCTCGCGAAAAATCGCCGCTCTCGGCCCCGACGCCACCGCGGAACTGACCTATATCCATAACGGGTCCGAGAAGAAGGCGTCCGTAAAGCTCGGCCAGTTGCCGAACGAAAAGGAAGCCAGGCTCGACGCTCCCAAGGCGAAGGCCGGCAAGACCTCGCTCGCCAAGTTCGGCATGAGCCTCGTTCCGGCCTCCGATGTGCCCAACGCCGGCAGCGAAGGCGCGGCGGTGTCCGATCTCGATCCGGATGGCGTGGCCGCGCAAAAAGGCCTGCGCCCGGGCGACGTCATTCTCGACGCCGGCGGCAAGCCGGTCACGAGCCCGGAAGACATCGTCACCGCGTTCGACACCGCGCGCAAGGATGGCCGCACCGCCGTTCTGCTGCGGGTGAAGACCGGCGACAACACCCATTTCCTCGCGCTGCCCACCAACCCGTCGTAGCGCGCAAAGTTCTCGGACGCCCTCAGCCAGCGTCCACCTCCGGCAGGCCAGTTCCACCCTCTCAACTGGCCTGCCGTTTTTCTTTTTGTTTGCTATAGTGCATTCATGCGAATCCTTATTGTTGAAGACGATCCCCAAGCGTCCTCCTATCTCGTCAAGGCTTTTCGTGAAGCCGGCCATGTCGCCGAGTCGGCCGGCGACGGGGTGACCGGCTACGCCCGCGCCGAAGCGGGCGGCTACGATGTGCTGGTCATCGACCGCATGCTGCCGAAAATGGACGGCTTGACCCTGATCGGCGGCTTGCGCGCGCAAAAAATCGACACGCCTGTGTTGATCCTCTCGGCGCTCGGCCAGGTGGATGACCGCGTCAAGGGTTTACGAGCCGGCGGCGACGACTACCTGCCAAAACCCTATTCGTTCGCGGAACTGCTCGCCCGGGTCGAAATCCTGGCGCGCCGCCGCCCCGGCGGATCCACCGAGGAATCGGTCTATCGCGTCGCCGACCTCGAAATGGACCGGCTCAAGCACAAGGTGTTTCGCGCCGGCAAGGAGATCGTGCTGCAGCCGCGCGAATTCCGGCTGCTCGAATATCTGATGCGCCACGCCGGGCAGGTGGTCACCCGCACCATGCTCCTGGAAAATGTCTGGGACTATCACTTCGATCCGCAGACCAACGTGATCGACGTCCATATTTCCCGGCTGCGCAGCAAGATCGACAAGGGATTTGAGCCGCAATTGCTGCAGACGGTGCGCGGCGCCGGCTATTCGCTGCGCGACGGAGAGCCTTGAGGCGTCGCCTCTTCGACCACCCCGATGGCGAACCCGTCCCAGCCCTTGGCGCCGACCGTCTGCACGGCCGAGGCAACCCAGCGCCTTTGCCCCGCCGCGCAGTCGAAAAACCGCCGCGTTCCCTGAACATCCGACCTGTCGTTCGCCGGATCGATGATCGCGCCTTTGCGCACGACATTGTCCACGATGATGGTCGCGCCGACCCGCGCCAGTTTTATCGCCCATTCGAGATAGGGACCGTTGTTCTCCTTGTCGGCGTCGATGAAGACGAAATCGAATGTTTTGTTTTCCGCCTGCAAGACCGGCAGCAGGTCGAGCGCGGCGCCGACGCGCAGGTCAACTTTTTCGGCGACGCCTGCGGCCTGAAGATTCTTTCGCGCGACATCCGCGTGTTCGGGCGCAAATTCCAATGTGACGATCCGGCCGCCCTCGGGCAGGGCGCGGGCGAGCCAGATGGTGGAATAGCCGCCCAGCGTTCCGATTTCCAAAATGCGCCGCGCCCCGGTCGCGCGCGCCAGCACATGCAAGAATTTGCCTTGCAGCGGCGAAACGTCGATTCCGGGCAGTCCCGCGGCCCGGTTGGCCGCCAGCGCCGCGTCAAGCGCTGGATCGGACTGCAATAACTTGCCGCCCATGTAAGCGTCCACCGCGCCCCAGGTGTCATCCGTCATCCGCGTCCCCCTTGTCCGCTTAGACTTGGGGCGCGGATCAACCCGCGTCAACCGGCGTGCGGGCGGAACGGGGATTTCTGTCGACGCTATAGCTCGATACCGACGACGATCTGGTTCGAGCGCCGCTCCGAGTTTTTTTCGCGCGGGGAGGCTGATGAAACAGCCGTTTTGGCGGGTGTTCCTGGGCATGCGGCTCGCCCTTGCCGTGGGCCGGATGCGCGGCAGGATTCGGCAAAAATTAGTGCGCATTTTGCTCGAAGTTAAATCAAATGCATAAAATGCCGCGGAGCCCTTTGGACCTTCCTTTGCATCTGGTCCGCAATGTTCGAGCGTCCCTGTGGCGGACGTTTTCCTCACCAGCTTTTCGAGGCGGACCAATGCAAAGAACCGATTTCATCCCATCGAATGAACAGCAGGGCACGGCGTTCGGCGAGTCGAAACAGTTGATCGCGGCCGCCGGGGCGGCGTTCGGTCTTGCCGCCTGGCTTGTCTCCTCGGCGCACGCCTTCGGTTGGTGGTCCTCGGAGGCGGATTTTGCCGCCGCATGCGAGAGAAACCAGCTCAGACACGCCTATGCCAATTATTGCATCGACGATCGCCGGATCGTCCATGTGCTGGCGCCAGATGGAACGACGTCAAAACCTGGTTTTGACTGGAACGTGAACAATGCGGCTGTTGTCAGGGCTGAAGCGGCCGTGCGCTACGCGCATCGCTCGCAGGTTCGCGAGCACTGACATTGAATGGGCGACAGCGCGTCGGCGCGCGCGAAAGGGATCAATCCGACGACTGAGAACTCGATCCATTTCGATCCGGGTTGTCCTGGAATTCAAACCACATCACGTTGATCACGCCGATGGCGACCGCCGCCGTCACGCCGAGAATCCAGGCGAAATACCACATGCCAAAACCTCCCGTTCAATAGGCCGAGTGGGACTGCGCCTCGATCTGGTCGGCGGTGACGCGGCCCCACATTCTTGCGTAGCACCAGATGGTGTAGCCGAGCACGATCGGCAGCAAGATCGCGGCCGCGACGAACATGACGGTCAGCGTAAAATGGCTCGACGCCGCGTCCCAGATCGTGAGGCTGGACCTCGGGTCGATGCTCGAGGGCATGATGAACGGGAACATCGACAGGCCGGCGGAGCCGATGATTCCGACCATGCCGAAAGCATTGGCGACAAAGCCCAGGCCTGGGCGCCGCGCGGACGCAAGGAGGCCCGCGACAATGGGCCCGAGCACGCCCGCGACCGGCGCGGCCTTGGCTGCGGGAACGACGGCATAGATGTCGAACCACGCATGGGCGACGCGCGCCACTTCCTTGGCCAGCGGATTGGATGCGGCGTCATGCGGGGGCGCCGAGACCACGCGAAAGCCGTCCACGCCGAACCACAGCCAGACGCCCGCGCCGAGAAACAGCAGCGCCACGACGGGCGCCAGCGCGACCGTGGTTTTGCGCGCCCGCGACGCCACGGGATCGTCGGCGCGCAATTGCAGCCAGAGAGCGCCGTGGACGGTGAGCATGCCTAAGCTGATCACGCCGGCCAGCAGCGCGAAGGGGTTCAGTAGCGGCAGCAGCGCCGTCAGCAGGCTGCCTTGGTAATGCGAGCGCAGCATGTCGTCGAGGTGAAACGGCACGCCCTGAAGCAGGTTGCCGAAGGCGACCCCGAAAATCAGAGCTGGAACCGCGCCGCTGACAAACAGGCCCCAGTCCCAGGCCGAGCGCCAGAGCGTGTCGTCGATCTTGGAGCGATAATCAAAGCCGACCGGGCGGAAAAACAAGGCGAACAGCACAAGCAGCATCGCCATGTAGAAGCCGGAAAAGGCGGCGGCGTAGACGGCGGGCCAGGCGGCGAAGATCGCGCCGCCGGCGGTGATCAGCCAGACCTGGTTGCCGTCCCAGTGCGGTCCGACGGTGTTGATGGCGATGCGGCGCTCCGCGTCGGTGCGCGCCACGAAGGGCAGCAGGACGCCGACGCCCATGTCCATGCCGTCGGTGATGGCGAAGCCCATCAGCAGCACGCCGACGAGAATCCACCAGACGAATTTCAGGGTCGCGTAGTCGAGAAGGTCGAACATGACGTGAGCCTCATTTCATGGTGAGCGCGCGCTTGGTCTCGTGGTGATAGCGTCCGAGGCCGAGCGAACTCGGGCCGAGCCGCGCGTATTTCTGCATGAGGAAAATCTCGATCACGAGCAACAGCGTGTAGAAGGTCAAAAAACCCGCGAGCGAGAAGATGAGGTCGCCGGTGGTGAGGCTCGACGTCGCCAAAAAGGTCGGCAAGACCTCGCCGATGGCCCAGGGCTGGCGGCCGAATTCCGCGACGAACCAGCCGGTCTCGCAGGCGATCCAGGGCGCGGGAATCGCGAGGACCGCGAGCCAGAGATACCAGCGGTTTTCCTCCAGCCTGTTCGTGGCGTTGAGCCAGAAGCCGGCGGCGAAGACGAACAGCATCAAGAAGCCGAGGCCGACCATGATCCGGAACGACCAGAACAACGGCCACACCGTTGGAATGGTGGTCTTCACCGCGGCTTTCACCTCGGCGTCGGTCGCCTGCGCGGGGTTTTCGGTGAACTGCTTGAGCAGCAGGCCGTAGCCGAGGTCCTTGGCGTGGGCGTCGAACAGGGCCTTGGTTTGCGGCGAGGCGTCGCCGCCGCGAATCTTCATCAGGCCGTCATAGGCGATCATGCCCGAGCGGATGCGTCGTTCGTGGTCGACCATCAATTCGCTCAAGCCCTCGACCGGCTTGTCGAGCGAGCGGGTGGCGATCACGCCCATCAGCCACGGGATCTGGATTTTGTCCTCGGTCTCCTCCTTGTCCTGCGAAGGCAGGCCGAACAGGGTGAAGGCGGCGGGCGCCGGCTCCGTATGCCATTCCGCCTCGATGGCCGCGAGTTTCACCTTCTGGACGTCGCCGAGCGTGTAGCCGCTCTCGTCGCCGAGCACGATCACCGACAGGCAGGAGGCGAGGCCGAAGCCGACCGCCACCGCGAACGAGCGGCGCATGAACGGCAGGTCGCGGCCCTTCAAAATGTGCCAGGCGGAAATGCCGAGCACGAACAGCGAGCCGGTGACATAGCCGGCCGCCACGGTGTGAACGAATTTCACCTGGGCGACCGGGTTGAAGAAGACGTCCGCGAAGCTCTTCATCTCCATCCGCATGGTCTCCGGCGAGAACGCCGCGCCCACGGGATTCTGCATCCAGCCGTTGGCGACGAGAATCCACAAGGCCGAAAGATTGGAGCCGAGCGCGGTGAAGAAGGTGACGGCGAGGTGCTGGCGCTTGGACAGCTTGTCCCAGCCGAGGAAGAACAGGCCGATGAAGGTCGATTCGAGGAAGAAGGCCATCAGGCCCTCGATGGCGAGCGGCGCGCCGAACACGTCGCCGACATAGTGCGAGTAATAGGACCAGTTGGTTCCGAACTGGAATTCCATGGTCAGGCCGGTGGTCACGCCGAGGGCGAAATTGATGCCGAACAGCTTGCCCCAGAACCGGGTCATGTCCTTGTAAATTTCCTTGCCGGTCATGACGTAGACCGTCTCCATGATGACAAGGAGCCAGGACAGGCCGAGCGTCAGGGGAACGAACAGGAAGTGGTAGAGCGCGGTGCCGGCGAATTGCCAGCGGGACAGCGCGACAAAGTTCGGATCGATCATGGCCGAATCGCCTTCTCGACAGCGCGTCCGGGCGCGGCGCTCCGGAGCGGCGTCCAAGCATACATTTCAGTTATAAAATAAAGAAACACATTCGCAACGACAGATATTTTGGTTCGGTTTGCGATTTCGTGGAGAAGCACATTCTGTGACATTTCGTTGCATCCTGGCGTCACGAGTCCGTTGCCTGACGAACTTTCCGAGGATTTATGTCGATTATAAGTTTTGGAGCCGCGTCAGCTTTTGAGCGGCATCTCCCGCGAAACGTCGTCCTTCTGGCGCGCGCAAGACCCTTTTCCTTCGCGCGGCGCCCGCCGCGCAACAATTTGCGCATGGACTTTCGCGCGGACTTGCTGCACCAGACAAGTCCAAAATGTTGAGCCGCCAATGTCGCTTCAAAGGAGCATCATGCGACTGAACGCCGCGACCAATGGCGCCCTGCGCATCTTGATGTTCTGTCGCGAAGACAGGCCGCTGACCATGCCCGACATGACGCGAAAGCTCGGCCTGACCGAAGCTTTGGTGATCAAGACCTGCAACGAACTCATGCAGGCCGGCGTGCTCGTGGGGCAGCGCGGGCGCGGCGGCGGCTACCGGCTGGCCCGGCCGGCGTCCAGCATCGGCGCGCTGGAAATCATCGACCTGTTCGAGGCGAAACAGACCCTGTTTCCCTGTCATGTGGGCGAAACCGGCGAATGCCGCATCCTCCCGGTCTGCAAGCTGCGCCGCGCCTGCGAAAAGGCCCATGCGGCGTTTCGCGGCGCGTTGGAGATGCTGACCGTAGCCGACCTCGCGCTGGACACGGAACAGGCCTGAGCGTCACGCCGAAATCTTGGCCTCCCGGCAGGAGGGCGCCGTCAGCTCCAGAATTTTCAGGAGATCGTCGCCATTGCTGGCGACCTCTTCGAGCGTGATGGCGTCGAGCGTGTCGAGGAAGGCGACGGTCGCGCGTTGCAGCGCCGGGCGCAGCCGGCAGCGCGCGATCAGCGGGCAGGTGTTGGTCTCCTCGCGAAAACATTCCGCGAGATCAAACCCTTCCTCCGTCCTGCGCATGATCTCGCCGATCGAGATCGCGTTCGCGGGGCGCGCGAGCCGGAACCCGCCGCCATTGCCGCGCACGGTTTCGATATAGCCCCACGTTCCCAGCTGATGCACGCATTTGACCAGATGCGTTTTCGAGATGGCGAAGGCTGCCGCGAGTTCGCCGATGGTTGTCAGGGCCGGGAAGCGGACGGCGGCGATCATCAGCACGCGGAGCGTGTAATTGGAATAGCTGGTCAGTTTCACTTGGGACGCGCAGCAAGTCGGTTCATACGGTTTCCGCAAGATCGCTTCGCGATCCGCGAAAACGCTTTTACCGCGCGTTGCGCCCGATGGCCATCGGCGCGATCCGCGAAGGGTGTCATTTGAACTTCGTCATATCGTAAGAGATGTCATTTTCGCACGGCACTGTGGATGTTTTCAATTTAAACTCTGAAAAATAAGGATTTTTCAGGCGCTGGGGTAGATCGCAAGATATATCTTGCGATATCGGCTCGGACGGGCTATCAAAGTTATACGCAGTTTAGATGTTTGGCTATGGGCGCGCAAAATCACACACCGGGCGGTCCGGCCCGCGGACGAGGCCGAAAAGGTCGCCATTTCGCAGGCGCCGCCAGCCTCATGCGCAAAGCCGCCGCCAGCCTCATGCGCAAAGCCGCCGCCAGCCTCATGCGCAAAGCCGCCGCCAGCCTCATGCGCAAGACAGGAGAATGAAATGACAGCCATTCCCATGGAAGACCCGAACCGACGCGACATCCTGATGATCGCGACGGGCGCCGTCGCCGCGGTTGGCGCGGCCGCGACGGCCTGGCCGCTGATCGCGCAGATGAGCCCGACCGCCGCGACGGTGGCGGCCGGCGCGCCGCTGGTCGTCGACCTCAGCGCCATTCCTGTCGGCGGCTCGATCCAGGTGTTCTGGCGCGGCAAGCCGGTGTTCATCAATCACCGCTCCGAACAGGAGATCGCCGCCGCCCGCGCCGACGATGGCGTGATCGACCCGCAACCGGACGCCGAGCGTGTCAAAGCCGGCCACGAGCAATGGCTCGTCGTCAACGGGATCTGCACCCATCTCGGCTGCATCCCGGCCAATCACGAAGGGGATTATGGCGGCTGGTTCTGCCACTGCCACGGTTCGCAATACGACGGCTCCGGCCGCGTCCGCAAAGGTCCGGCGCCCAAGAACCTTGCGCTCGTTCCCTACGAATTCCTGTCGGACACCAAGCTCCAGATCGGCGCCGTTTGACGATCGGATTGATCACCTCGCAACTTGAAAGGACAGACATGCTCATCGCCGTCGCCAGCCAGAATTTCCGCACCGTCACCGGTCATGCGGGCAAGGCCACCCGCTTCATCGTCTTTAACGCCCAGACCGGCCAGCAGCCGCGCGACGTCATGCACCTCGATTTGACGAAGCAGCAGTCGATCCACGAATTCAAGGGCGAGGGCCGCCACCCTCTCGACGACGTTCAGGTCTTGATCGTGGGAAGCGCCGGCGCTGGCTTCATCGACCGCATGGCGGCGCGCGGCGTGAAAACCGTCGTGACGTCGGAAACCGATCCGGTGACCGCCGTCGACAACTACCTCGCCGGGACCTTGGCCGGGCCGGGGCCTCACGACCATGACGATTGCGGCCATGATCACGACCATGACCACGATCACGATCATGGCGCCGACGCCGGCGGCTGCTGCTGCGGCGCGGGCGGCCGCTGACGAAGCCAGGCGTTCGCGGGCCAGCGCTCTTCCGCCGCAATGCGGCGCCGAGGCTCGGACGGCGCCGCCTTTGCGACGGCAGCGAAAGCGCACAAGCGCGCAAGCTTTTTGCGGTGCGCCGGCGCCGTCCTGCTAGAGCGTTTTCGAGCGAAGTGGACGCCGGTTCGCGTGAAGAAAACGCGTAGAAACAAAAAACGAGAGCCCGTTCGGTGAATGGGAGTTCACCGAACGGGCTCTAAACGCCCAATCTGTCGCGAACAATATTGACGAAGATCGCAGCGCCCAGCGGCAGGATGGAATCGTCGAACGCATAGGCGGGATGATGGATCATCTCGCCGCCCTGGCCGAGCAGGAAATAGCAGCCGGGGCGCGCCTGCAGCATGGTGGCGAAATCCTCCGATCCCATCAGGGTCGGCATCTCCGTGATGACCTGCGCCCCCGCTGCGCGCGCCGCCCGCGCCAGCGCCTCGGTTGGCGCTTCGGCGTTGATGGTCGCGGGACAGCCCATGTCGATCTTGAACTCGATCGACAGGTCCTGCGCCGCGGCGACGCCGGCGCAAATCTCCCGGATGCGCCGGCCGATGGTCTCGCGCGCGGCGCTGCCGCCGGCGCGAGCGGTTCCGCGCAGCACGACGGACTCCGGGATGACGTTTGGACTCGTTCCACCAAAAATCATGCCGATGGTGACGACGCCGCTTTCGGTCGGGTCGAGCGAGCGGCTCACCACGGTCTGGAGATTTGTCACAAGCTGCGCGGCGGCGACGATGGGATCGGCGCCGAGATGGGGCAGCGCGGCATGGGCGCCCCGTCCTCGCACGAAAATGGTGAAATCGTCACAGGCCGCGAGGATCGCGCCGGTCCGGACGGCGACGACGCCTACGCCCAGGGTGGGGGCGTTATGCAATGCGTAGATTTCGTCACAGGGGAATTTTTCGAACAGGCCGGCAGCGATCATCTCTTCCGCGCCGTTCAGCGCTTCTTCGGCCGGCTGGAAAATGAAATGCACGGTCCCCTTGAAGTCAGGGGCGCGCGCGAGCGCCGTCGCCGCGCCGAGCAGGATCGCCATATGTCCGTCATGGCCGCAGGCGTGGAATACGCCGGGAGTTCGCGAACGGAAGGACACGGCGGCCTGTTCTTCGATGGGCAAAGCGTCAATCTCCGCGCGCAAGCCGATCGCGCCCGCGCCGTCGCGGCCGCGGAGCGTGCCGACGACGCCTGTTCCCGCCAATCCGGTCCGCACCTCCATGCCGAGCTTGGTGAGAATGCCCGCGATCTTGGCGGACGTGCGCACTTCCTGGCGCCCGAGTTCCGGGAAGCGATGGAGATCGTGACGCCAGTCCGTCATGGTTGCCGCAATGTCGTCCGGAATCAGCACGTCAATCTCCACGTCGCATGTCTCCATCAATAGGCTGGACTTCATCGAACCGCGTCTTGAATACGCATCGGCCAGGCTTTGGTTGCGCCCGTTCTCCAAGAGCAAGCTCCAAGAGCAAGCGGGAATTCCGGACCCGCCGACGTCACAAAAGCTTCGCCGCCGTGTGATCCTGTCGACAAGACAGAGACGGAGAACGATCATGTGGGGGATGGCGCCAGCAATCAGCCGCAAGCTCTTTGTCCGCGGGTTGCCGCTGCAAGCGTTTCGCAAGCATCGCGCCATTCCGGTTGCCCTCTCCGGCGCGCTCGCCCGCATCGGGTCGCTCGAAGTGCGCCTCGCGGCGACGCGCAAGGAGGTGCTCAAGGCGCAGCGCCTGCGGTTCAAGGTGTTCTTCGAAGAAGGCGGCGCGACCCCCGACGCCAAGGCGGCGTTGACGCGTCGCGACGCCGACAAGTTCGACGCCTTCTGCGACCATCTCATCGTCATCGACCATGAGGGCAAGAGCCGTCGCGGCAAGGTCAAGCCGACCGTGGTCGGCGCCTACCGTCTGCTGCGCAGCGATGTCGCGATGAAGAAGCACGGCTTTTATTCGGCCTCCGAATACGATCTGGCGCCGCTGCTTGCGCGCCATCCCGGCAAGAGATTTCTGGAACTCGGCCGCTCCTGCGTGCTCCAGCCGTATCGCGGCAAGAAAACCATCGAACTTTTGTGGCGCGGCATTCTGGCCTATATCCGCGCCTACGATATCGACGCGCTGATCGGCTGCGCCAGTTTCGAGGGCGCCAATCCGCTCGCGCACGCGGCTTCGTTGAGTTTCCTGAAGCACCACGCGGGCGCGTCCGACGCGTGGTGCGTGCGGGCGCGCCGCGACCTGCACGTGCCCATGGACATGCTGGACATCTCGGCCATCGACGCGCGCAGGGCGCTCGCCGCCCTCCCGCCGTTGATCAAGGGCTATTTGCGCGTCGGCGCGAAATTCGGCGACGGCGCCGTCGCGGACCACAAGTTCAACACCACGGATGTGTTCGTCGTCATGCCGGTGGCCGAAATGGACACGCGTTATCTCGAATTTTTCGGAAGTTCCTCCGATCGCGCGGCCTGACCAGGACGAGGTCGCCCGCCCGCGTCTCCACCGCTTCGTCCCGGCGAATGCGGCAGACGGCGCCGGCGAGCCCGCTCCGGCTGCGCGGCGAGCGCCTTCTGCGTGCGTGGAAAAGCTTCAGCGCTTTCCGTAGGTTTCATCGAAAGAATATCCCGCCCCGCGAACAGTGCGGATTGGATCGATTTCCTGGTCGGCGGTGAGCGCCTTTCGAAGGCGGCCGACATGCACATCAACCGTGCGCTCGTCGATATCGATGGAAATCCCCCAGACATTGTCGAGCAGTTGCGCGCGCGTAAACACGCGACCCGGCTTTTCCATCAGATATTCCAGCAGGCGAAACTCGGTCGGGCCGAGGTGCACCTCACGGGCCGCGCGCCTGACGCGACGCGTCTCCCGATTGAGTTCGAGGTCGCCGGCGACGAGCGTCGTCGCGACGCGTTCGGGCCGCGCCCGACGCAGCAGCGCCCGCACCCGGGCCATCATCTCCGGCACGGAAAACGGCTTGACCACATAATCGTCGGCGCCGACCGAAAGACCGCGCACGCGCTCGGCCTCCTCGCCGCGCGCGGTCAGCATGATCACCGGCAGGGTGCGGGTGGCTTCGCGCGCGCGCAGGCGGCGGCAGAGCTCCAGGCCCGAGACGCCCGGCAGCATCCAGTCGAGCAGCACGAGATCGGGGCAGGCTTCGTGCAGCCGCGCTTCCGCCTCGTCGCCGCGCTCGACCCGGTCCACCACAAAACCTTCGGCTTCGAGGTTATAGGCCAGCAGCAGCGCGAGCGCGGGTTCGTCCTCGACCACCAGGATGCGCGGCGCTCCGTTGGCGGTCGCGGCGCCCGGGAGTGTCGCGCGCGCCTCGTTCATGATCTCGCTCCGTTCATGCCGGACGGGCATATCCGACGCCGCGCGGCCGGTCGGCCGGCAAGACCTGGCCGGTCACGATGAAATACACGGTTTCGGCGATATTGGTGGTGTGGTCGCCGACCCTTTCGAGGTTCTTCGAGCAGAACAGCAGGTGCGTGCAGAACGTGATGCTGCGCGGGTCTTCCATCATGTGGGTGAGGAGTTCGCGGAACACGGCGTCCTCCAGCAGATCGAGCTCCACGTCGCGCAACCACACGGCGCGGGCGCGCTCGGGGTCGCGCTGGGCGTAGGCGTCGAGCACGTCGGTGAGTTGCGCCACGGCCAGGTCGTGCATGCCCCTCAAGCCGCCGAGCGGGCGGGGCACGCGGCCCTCGTTGGCGATCTTGCCCGTGCGCTTGGCGATATTCTTGGCGAGATCCCCGACGCGTTCGAGTTCGGTCGAAATGCGCAGCGCGCCGACGATTTCGCGCAGGTCGACCGCGACCGGCTGGCGGCGGGCGATGACCGAAACGGTTTCTTCTTCCACCGTGCGCTGCAGCGCATCGAGCCGCGCATCCGCGGCGAGCACCAGATCGGCCAGTTCGGCGTTCATGCCGCCCAAAGCCTCCATGGCGTCGGCGAGCATCTTTTCGGCGATGCCGCCCATTTCGGAAATGTGCCGGCCCAGCAGTTCGAGTTCGGCGTCGAAGGATTTGACGGTATGGGGTTCGACCATGGTTTCCTCCTAGCCGAAACGGCCGGTGATGTAGTCTTGCGTCCGCGGCTCTTTGGGCGCGGTGAAAATCTGGTCGGTCTCGCCGAACTCGACCATTTCGCCCAGATACATGAAGGCGGTGTGTTGAGAGACGCGCACCGCCTGCTGCATGTTGTGGGTGACGATCGCGATCGTGTAGTCCAGGCGCAATTCGTCGATCAGCTCCTCGATCTTGGCGGTCGAGATCGGGTCGAGCGCCGAGCAGGGCTCGTCGAACAGGATCACTTCCGGCTGAATCGCCACGGTGCGGGCGATGCACAGGCGCTGCTGCTGACCGCCCGAGAGCGACAGGCCGGAGGCGTTGAGCTTGTCCTTCACTTCGTCCCAGATCGCGGCGCCGCGCAGCGCCCTTTCGACGCGCTCGTCCATCTCAGTCTTGCTGAGCTTTTCGTAAAGACGCACGCCGAAGGCGATGTTCTCGTAAATTGTCATGGGGAACGGGGTCGGTTTTTGAAAGACCATGCCGACGCGGGCGCGAAGCGCGTTGAGGTCGAGCCTGGGATCGAGAACGTTCTCGCCGTCGAGGAGCACCTCGCCCTCGGCGCGTTGGCCCGGATAGAGGTCGTACATGCGGTTGAGCACGCGCAGCAGCGTGGACTTGCCGCAGCCCGAGGGGCCGATGAAGGCGGTGACGCGCCGGTCGTAGAGCGGCACATTCACCGATTTCAGCGCGCGGTTGTCGCCGTAGAAGAAATCGAGCTTGCGAATGGACATCTTTTCGCTCTTGGCGCCGGAGGCGAGCGCGGCATAGGCGCCGGCGTCCGCGACCAGAGGTCCGTCCGAGGGGACAGAATTCTCGTTCATCTACAGTCCCTTCACTTCGAGGTTTTTTGCGCGCCGAGGATGCGCGCGGTGATGGAGAGCGCGAGCACCGCGGCGGTGATCAGCAGGGCGCCCGCCCAGGCCAGGTTTTGCCAGTCCTTGTAAGGGGACATGGCGAACTGGAAGATCACCACGGGAAGGCTGGACATGGGCGCGTTGAGGTTGGTGCTCCAGAACTGGTTGTTCAGCGCGGTGAACAACAGCGGCGCGGTCTCGCCGGAGACGCGGGCCACCGCCAGCAGCAGGCCGGTGATCAGCCCGGCGCGCGCCGCCTTGTAGGCGACGTGGCGGATGATCAGCGAGCGCGGCAGGCCCAGCGCCGTCGCCGCCTCGCGCAGGCTCCCCGGCACCAGATTCAGCATGTCCTCGGTGGTGCGAACGACGACGGGAACCACCAGCAGCGACAAGGCGAGGGCGCCGGCGTAAGCCGAGAAATGTCCCATCTGCAAGACGGTGATTTCATAGACGAACAGGCCGATGACGATGGAGGGCGCCGACAGCAGAATGTCGTTGATGAAGCGCACCACCGCGGTGACTCTGGAATAGCGGCCATATTCCGCCATGTAGGTGCCGGCGAACAGGCCGAGCGGCGCGCCGATGGCCACGCCAAGGACGGTCATGATCAGCGAGCCGACAATGGCGTTGAGCAGACCGCCGGCGGCGCCGGGCGGCGGCGTCATCTGGGTGAACACGGCCAGATTCAGGCTCGAAAACCCGTTCCAAAGCAGGGCGCCGAGAATGATCGTCAGCGCCGCGATGCCGAGCGCGGCCGAGGCCACGCAGGCCGCCATGGCGAGGGAAGAGCGCAATTTGCGCGCGGTTGCGAGGGACATGTCAGCGTCCTTCCTGGCGCTTGATGCGGGCCAGCAGCAGCCGCGAGGCGGCCAGCACGAAGAAGGTGATGATGAACAGGACGAGGCCGAGCGCGATCAGCGACGACGTGTACATGGCGCCGTCGGCCTCGGTGAACTCGTTGGCGATGGTCGCGGAAATCGTCGTGCCGGGGCCGAGGATCGACGCATGGATCTTGTGGGCGTTGCCGATCACGAAGGTGACCGCCATGGTTTCGCCGAGCGCCCGGCCGAGCGCCAGCATCACGCCGCCGACCAGGCCGACGCCGGTGTAGGGCGCGACGATGGAGCGCATCACCTCCCATTTGGTGCAGCCGATCCCATAGGCCGCCTCCTTCAGAACCGGCGGCACGGTCTCGAACACGTCGCGCGAGATCGAGGCGATCAGCGGCAGGATCATGATGGCGAGAATGATCGAGGCCGTGGCGATGCCAATGCCGTAGGGCGGGCCGGCGAATAGGTCGTTCAGCACGGGAACGTCGGCGAAACCGGCGATCAGCCAGGGTTGGAGCGTCGCCTGCAGCACCGGCGCGAGAATGAACATGCCCCAGATGCCGTAGATGATCGAGGGGATGCCGGCGAGCAGTTCGATGGCGACGCCGATTGGGCGCCGCAGGACGTGGGGGCAAAGCTCGGTGAGGAAGACCGCGATGCCGAAGCCCATCGGCGCGGCGATCAGCAGCGCCAGGAATGAGGTGACCAGCGTGCCGTAGATGGCCGGCGCCGCGCCGAATTGCTCGGTGACCGGATTCCACGCCTGCGAGGTCAGGAAGGCAAAGCCAAATTGGCCCAGGGCCGGAGCGGAGCCGTGAATCAGGGAAACGATCACGCCGCCGAGCAGCAGGAGGACCGCGATGGCGGAGGATTTGGTGACGACATGGAACGCCACGTCGCCCAACTTGAAGCCTTTCAGGGCTCTGGCGCGCGCGCCCCCTGCCTTCACGTGATCGGACAAGACCGCTTCAGTCATGATCGCCCCTTTGTATCCTGCGGGACGCGCCGACCAGACGCGTCCCGGGTGTGGAGGAGGAGAGTCCCCCGGATTGTCAGTTGCCCTGGAACACCAGCTTGCCGTCGACGCCCTTGATCTCGGTCGCCCAGGTGGTGCGGATCATGCCGATGACATTGTCGGGCATCGGGATGTAGTCGAGGGCTTCCGCCTCCTTGGCGCCGTTCTTGAACGCCCAGTCGAAGAACTTGAGCGCTTCCCCGACAGCCGCCGTATCGGTCGGCTGCTTGTGCACCAGGATGAAGGTGGCGGCCGTGATCGGCCAGGATTTTTCGCCCGGCTGGTTGGTCAGGATCTGGTAATAGCCGGGGGCGTTGGCCCAGTCGGCGTTGGCGGCGGCGGCCTGGAAAGCGTCCATCGTCGGGGCGACGCGCTTGCCGTCCTTGTTGACGAGATCGGCGAAGGCGATTTTGTTCTGCTTGGCGAAGGCGTATTCGACGTAGCCGATCGAGCCCTTGGTGTTGGTGACCGTGTTGGCGACGCCTTCATTGCCCTTGGCGGCGAGGCCGACCGGCCATTCGACGGCGGCGTCGGAGCCGACCTTTGACTTCCAGTCCGCCGAAACTTTCGCCAGATAATCGGTGAAGTTGAAGGTGGTGCCGGAGCCGTCCGAACGGTGCACGACCGCGATCGGCGTGTCCGAGAGCTTCAGATTCGGGTTCAACTTGACGATGGCCGGATCGTTCCAGGTCTTGATCTCGCCCAGGAAAATCTTGGCCAGCGCCGTGCCGTCGAGCACGAGCTGCTCACTGGCGACGCCCTCGATGTTGATGATCGGCACGATGCCGCCCATCACCTGCGGCCACTGCACCAGGCCGTTCTTTTCAAGCTCCTCGGCCTTGAGCGGCTTGTCGGTCGCGCCGAAGGTGACGGTGTTGGCGATGATCTGCTTGATGCCGCCGCCGGAGCCGATCGACTGGTAGTTCAGGCCGTTGCCGGTCTGGGTTTTGTAGCTGTCCGCCCATTTGGCGTAGATCGGGTACGGAAAGGTGGCGCCGGCGCCGGAGATGTCGGCGGCGAGAGCCGGGGCGACGCCGATGATGGCGGCCACCAGCGTGGCGCGCAGGAACATTTTCGACATGCGAGACCTCTTGTGAGGTTTGTGATCCGCCAGGTCTCAAGCGGGACTCGCTTCAGACGTGCAGGCGTCCCTTCCTCTACGACGCCGATGCGAAGCTCACGTGACATGGACTGACGCCCGTCAATTCAGGGCGCCGCAAGTCCCTCAATGCCGCGAATGATCGTCATCTCTCGTTTCGACCGTATTTTTTGATCGCAGTAAGCGGGCCTGTGTTTTCATGTCAAAAATAAGCAATGCCATCATCGAATTGTCCATGAATGATCTGATGTGCATAAAATTCGCGATCACGCATTTTCACAGTTGAAATAAACAAGTTTCGCGAGCTTCGGAACACATTGAGAGTGCGATCATCGCATTGGTTGGTGTGAATCCGGATGATGAAAGCCGACAAAAATTGGCGTCTCAGATTCTGAAGCGCTCCCGTATCTTGGTCTTCAACTAACCTGATTTTAGACAAAAAGGTCGAGGACCAGGAGGCGCCAATGCGGCTCCTGTGCCGCCTCCGAATGTCGGCTCATGTTGTGACGCGGCTGGTCGGCGCCCGCAAATCCCTCGTAAAAAATAGCCCGGATTTGCTGAACGCCCACTGCCCAGATGCAGCGCTTGTGCTATATTCAAAAAGCCAGAAAGCACGAAAGCACGATATTCCGAGAAGGGCCTGATCCATGAAAGACAAGAAGACCGAGAAGAAAACGGCGACCGAGCCCGCGTCGCCCGTGACGGCGCCCGATCAGACCGGGAAGAGCGCCAAGACCAGCAAGGCCAAGTCCGAAAAATCGACGGGCAAGTCGGACAGCCTCGCCAAGGCGAAGGTCGAGAAGCCCAAGGATGCGAAGAAGGCGCTGAATTTCAAGGTTTCTTCGGAGTTCAGGCGCGAGTTCAAGACCTATGCTTCGGCCCATGATATGAAGCTGGGCAAGCTGCTGGAGGTCGCGTTCGAAAGCTATCGCAAGCAAAATGGCGGCGGCTGACACAAACAAGGCTTTGCGCCGCGAGGAGCCCTGAACGGCCCTCGCGGCGGAGCGGATCGCTTCATGGGCGAGGACGCCTCCACCCGGAGCCGCTCGTCTTTCCCGGTTTCACGCGGCCTTCGCGCCAGAAACATAATTGGCCACATTCTCGTGGAGTCGGGCGGCTTCCTGCTCCAGTTCGCCGACGACATTTCGCACCTCAAGCGTTTCGGTGCGCGACACGGCGATCGCCTGCGCCACTTGCGCGATGCTGATCGTCACTTCCTCCGAACTCGAAGCCGCCAGCTGAATATTGCTGGCGATCTCCCGGGTGGCGGCGCGCTGCTGTTCGATGACGCCCGCGATGGCGGTCGAGACGAGATTGACCTTCTCGATGGTGCCCTCGACGCCATTCATTGCGGCGATCACCCGGCCGGACGCTTCGGTCACCGCATGGATATGGCCGGCGATCTCCTCGGTCGCGCGCGCGGTCTGGCCCGCCAAAGTCTTGACCTCGGCGGCGACGACCGCGAAGCCCCGGCCGGCCTCACCCGCGCGCGCGGCCTCGATGGTGGCGTTGAGCGCCAACAAATTGGTCTGGGCGGCGATGTCGGTGATGAGACTGATGACGGCGCTGATCTTTTCCGACGCTTCGGACAAGTTTTCGACCATTGCCTGCGCCTGTCGCATGTCGCGCGAAGCGGCGGAGGTGATTTCGGAGGCTTCGATCACGCTGCCGGCGATGTCGGTGATCGAAGCCGCCAGTTCATCGGCCGAACTGGCGACGAGTTGGACGGTTTCGGACGCCTGCTGCGCGGCTCTGGCGATGGCCTCGGCCTGGCTGGCGGCGGCGTCGGTCTGGTCGGCGATGCGGCAGGCGCCGCCTTCGGTCTGCTTGATCTGGCGGCCGAGCGCGGCGATGGCGCCGTGCATGGCGTTTGTGAACGCGGCGTTGGCGTTTTCCCGGGCGCTCATATCCCTCAGCTCCTGCTCGTGCCGGGCTTTGGAGTCGCCTTGCGCCCGAACGGCCTGCGCGGCGGCGTCACGATAGCGTTGGGCGGCTATAGCCAACAGGCCGATCTCATCGCGGCTTCGGACCTCGGGAACGACGATGTCGAACCGGCCATTCTGTATGCTATCGAGCGCTTGGACGATGTTGATGATGGGCCGGGTGACGGAGCGAATCACCAGCAGCGCCGCGAGCAGTCCGAGCAGGGCGATGACCAGCGAAAAGGCCACGCGCGCGAACACCGCTGCGCGGAAGCCGGCGACGCGCGCCTCCAGCAGGCGCTGCATGGCGTCGTCGAGTTTGGGAAGCGCGGTCAGGATGCGGCTCTCCATATCCGGCGCGAGTTTCAGCACGGCGGCGAGGTCACGATCTTTCGCCGCCTGAACCAGTTTCGGCAGGAGCGCGGCGATGGGCTCCATGGTCGCGCCCATCTCCGCGCGCAGCCTCCCGTCGGCATTGCCGTTGACCGCCCGGGTCCAGTCGTTGGCGAAGCTGGCGGCGGCGGTGGTGAGGTTTTCGCGGGCCACGGCGAAAGCGATCGTCGCCTCTTCCGATTTGGCGCGTTGCAGAATCCGGGCTGCGGCGACAAGTCCATCCGAACGCTGAAGGATCGCCTGCGCCTGGTTGACCATGATATCGCCGACGAAATAGGCGTCCGTTTCAGGGTCGAGCGTGATGTTGGAATTGTCCGACGCCATGGTGATGGCTTCCGACAGTTTCGTCAGCGCCGCGTCGAATTGTCCGGACCTGAAGTCCGCCGCGATGGCCCGGCTTTGTTGCGTGAGCGCCAGCCGGCCCTGGTCGGCGTCCTCCGCCTTCAGAATCGCCGACGCCGAACCGGAGCTTTCCTCGGCCAGCGCCGAGGCGAAGCCCTGCTGCAAAGCGCGCAGATAGGCCACGCCCGCCATTTCCTTCCGCGTGGACTGGATCTGCGAATCCTTTTCGATCACAACGAAATAGAGCAGGGCGGCGATCGGGACGAGGAGGATCGCCAGCGCCGAAAGGAGCTTTTGCGACAAGGACAGGTTCTGCAATGACATGAGGCGATCCCGCGATGCGTTCAGGAGAACACAACCACAAGTAGCCCAGGCATCGTTAAAAAAGCCTGTGCGAAAGCGTTAACTGGTTGTCATAAAAGAGCTTTGTCGATCGCGTTGCGCGGGCCGCGGAAAAACGAAACCGCCGGCGCGAGGCCGGCGGCATCCTGGCAGGAGGTGACGCCTAGAAGGCGTAGCGCGCGCCGATCTGGCCGCCATAATAGGAGACCGAGGGGGCGAACTCGCCGGTGAACTTGGCGAACACCGAGAGCGGACCGCCGTTCGTCAGGTCCACGCCCGCCTTGACCTGGGCGAGATTGGCCGCCGCGCGCGGACCGGCCACGGTGAAGTCGGCGCCCGGCAGCGCGATCAACTGGCCGTTGACGTTGCGGTCGGTCGAGAACTCATGCACCCAGGCGAGGCTCAGCGACGGCACAGCGCTTATGCCGTTGCCTAGCGACGTGAAGCCGGTCAGCTTGAAGCCGAGGAACAACGGCGCGGAGAGCGTGGTCTGCGCTTTGGCCGAGAGCAGGAACGGGCTGGCGCCGCCGCTCGCGGTCGTTTCCGTGTAGGCGCTGCTCTGCAAGGACGCGATTTCGCCGGCGATGAACGGCGTGACCTGATAGTCCCACCAGTTGAAGGCGCGGCCGAATTCGAGCCGGGTGCGCGCTTCCCAGGAGCCGTAGGAGGCGTTGATCTGCTGGGTGGCGAGGCCGCCAAAACCGCTGACCCAGCGCTTGCCGTGGTTGTCGTTGACCGCAAAGGTCTCGGACCCCTCGACATAATAGCCGTTGGCGAAGAGGGCGGCGGTATAGAGGCCGGCGTTGAAGGTCGAGACGTCGCCGGAGGACGCCAGCGACGTGTTGTAGTGGGAGGAGCCGCCGCCGAGCGCGACGCCGAGCAGCCAGTTCGGCTGGATGAGGTAGTCGAGACCGGCGAGGCCGCCGTAGGTGGCGCCGGCATACGAGGGCCGTCCGCCATCGGCGCCGATATTGGCGCCGCCGCCGAGGAACGCGCCCCACATGCGCCAGTCGCGCGCCGGCGCGGGCGCCGGCCCCTTGACCACGATCGGACCCTTCTTCGGCTCGGCCGCATAGGACAGAACATGCGAGACGCCGGAGGTGTCGGGGCCGGAGCCCATCAGGCCGAACGCGGCCTGGTTGGAAATGGCGTCGGCGACGCCCGCGCCCTGCTGGAGCGCCGCGACAGTGGCGCCGGCGCGGCCCGCGCCGCCAAGGGCGTCGAAGGTCGAGCCGGTCGCGCCGCCGGTGATCAGGCTCTTGTAGAGGCCGCCGGCGTCGGTGAAGCCCGACGCATTGGCCGACGCGTCGATCGCCGAGGCGACCGCATTCTGGTTATGCGTCTGCGCGAGGCCCGCCATGTTGGAGGTCAGTTTCAGGTCGAGCTCGCTGTTCTTGACCGCGAGGCTGGCCTTTTCATAGGAGAGCACGGAGCCGGTGACGCCGACCGAAGAGCCCAGCGAAATGGCCTGCCCGGCGTCGGCCTGGACCAGCTTGTAGGTTCCCGGCAGCGCCAGGGTGTTGCCGAGGGCGACAGTGGCGCCGTTTTGCAGCGTGACCGCGCCGCTCTTCACCGTCAGCGCGGACTTGGTGTCGGTGGTCAGCGACGAACCGCTCTGATAGGTGAGGTTGCCGGCGATCACGCCCGCGCCGCCGAGCGCGCCGCCGCTCGCCACGGTGACGTCGGTCTTGACCGTGTCGGTCGAGGCCAGCGTCAGCGCGCCGGTGACGCCGGAGAAATAGCCGGCGGCGTCATAGAGGTTGATGCGGGTCCAGTAGCTCAGCGCCGTGCCGTAATAGGCGGCCAGCGCCTGGCTTTCGGTGTTGACGATGATGGTGTTGATCGTGTCCGTGGACAGGCTGCCGAGCAGGCCGCCGTTCGGCGCGATCGCCTTGGCCGCGGCGCTGTTGCCGCCATAGACCGTCGCCAGCAGGACCGAGGCGTCCGGGCCGCCGGTCGGGGCGGCTTCGCGCGGCGCAGCGGTGTAAGACAGCGTCGGCAGCCCATAAGTCTGGGTGTAGGCGACGAACGCCTTGTCGGTCGCGGCGGTGGCGAAGCGGCTGGAATCCTGGGCCGCGCAAGACGCGATCGTGGCGCCGCAGCCGGTCGCCAGCGCATTGCGCAGCTCCGCCTGCGCGGAGACGAAGGCCGCCTGGGCGTCGGAAACGCTGGCCTTTTCGCCGGCGGCGTAGCCGACGACGTTGCTATAGCCGTTGACCGTGAAACTCTGGTTCAGATAGGCCGAAGTGTTGTTCAGCATCTGCGCCATGTCGTAATAGGTCAGGGCGCGACCGCCGAGCACGTCCAGCGCGTAATGGGCGCCGAGCACGATGCGGCCGTTGCCATATTCGGCGCCGCGCGTGATCATCTCCTTGTAGCGCTCGGGAACCATCATGGCGAGCAGCAGCGATTCCGTATAGCCGTAGGTCGTATGGCCCGACGGCCAGGCCGGGCTGTTCTTCAGGTTCTGGACCTTGGTCAGGTAGTCCGAACTCGGCATGCTGTTGCCGAAGAAGTCCACGCCGTCGAAGATCGTGACCGACTTGAGCGTCTGGAACGGGCGCGAGTTGCCGTAGATGTCGGTCCCGTAGGCGCCCGTCACGCCATAGGCCTTGGTGAAAATGTCCGTCGTCCCGCCCACGGCGGTCATGTAGTCGGTCGCCGTCGCCGAAGTCGCGCCGCCGCTGGTGAGGGCGCCGTTGGCGAAGAAGTACTTGCCCATGCCCGAATCGGACTGGCTCAGGCTGTAGCTGTAAACGATGAAATTGGTCAGGGTCTTGGAAATGCCGGTGGCGGTCGCGACCACGCTGCCGCTCGGCGCCGTGTAGCTCGTCAGGGACTGGTAGGCGCCGCCGAGCTTGGTTCCCAGGCCATCGGCGAGCTGGTAGGCGTTCGGGCTGGTGATCGCCGCATCCTTCAGCGCCTGCTGCTGCGTCTGCGCGAACGAGGTCAGGAAGGGCTGGCCGGACGTTCCGGCATTGATCCCGCCGGTGACGTCATAGTTGGCCGTCAGCGTGGCCTGGCCGGCGCTGGTGTTCAGCAGCGTGCTGAACGGAACCAGCAGTTGCAGCGCGTTGAGGTTGGACGCCGTCTGCGCGGCGGCCGGAGAGACCGCCAGGCCGGCGGCGAGAATGAGAGCAAGGGAAGAAATATCAGCGCGACGCATGGAAAGCCCCGGTTCAAGCTGTTGTACCGGGACCGACCTTTATGGTCCGCACATACTGCCTTTACGACAATCTGGCTTTGTCAGGTCATTTCTAGGTTGTGTTGCGCTGCGACAACAGTCGCGCTCAAGCTTGAAGCAAAGCCTTCGGGTTCAGGCATGGGCGAGAAACGCCAAACCAAGAAGGTCCTCCACTGTCAGCGGGGCGGCGGAGGCCAGCGACAGCCGCATCATGTTCCGCTTGTGAAAACGCGCGTCGCCGGTGACTTCCGCGCCGACCCAGGGCGGCAGCGGAATGTGCTGGTCTTCGTGGTCCAGTTCGATTTCGGCCAGCGCGATTCCGGCCAGACGTTTTTCGTACACGTCCACCGTCCATTCGAAACCCTCGTGGATCACCCGGTGACGCAACTTCTGCGCGACCATGTCGCCGCACATGGTCGTCAGCATGAGCTCCGCGTCGGATCGCGAGATCGGGTACTCGAATTCGTGACGCGCCAGACCCGTGGCCGGGCTCTTGACCGTCAAGGAGGCGAAGGAGTCCGCGAGGCGAACGCGGACCTTCCCGCAGCCGGTTTCGGCGATGAGGCCGTCGCGGTAGCGCTCGACGTCCACGACCTCCGCGCGCCAGTCGTTGGTTCGCAGCAAGAATTTGCGTTCAATCTCAACGTTCATGCTTGGATCGTCCGATGAGCGTCAGCGTCCTTGGAGCGTTTTCGAGCGAAGTGGATGCCGGTTCGCGTGAAGAAAACGCGTAGAAACAAAAAACGAGCGCCCGTTGGGTGAAAGAGAGTTCACCGAACGGACTCCAGCCAGAGTTGTCGGGTTAAATGACGGTTTGACGACAGCGCCACGCCTCCGCCCTGCGACAAATGCGACCCAGCGTCATCTCGATGTGATCTTGGCGACATATGCGCTCAGGCTTAGTCCCTGGAGGAGAGAGTTTGTCATGACAGTCGCGTCGTCGATCCCGGCCGAACCGGACGCAATCAGGCCCAATCTCGACCGTCCCGCGGAGCCCAAAACCGTCTGGGCGATGATCGCTATCGGCTTGGGCGGCCTGGCTTTTGCAGCATGGTCGATCTATTCCGATCTCGGTCCCAACGCCCCCGTGGCGAAACTCTGGCCGTTTATGTTGCTTGGCCTCGCGCTGGTGATCGCGCTGGGCTTCGAATTCGTCAACGGTTTTCACGATACCGCCAATGCGGTCGCGACCGTCATCTACACGCATTCGCTGCCGGCGTCCTTCGCCGTGGCGTGGTCCGGCCTCTGGAACTTTTTGGGCGTTCTCACCTCCAGCGGCGCCGTCGCCTTCGGCATTATTTCGCTGCTGCCGGTCGAACTGATCCTGCAGGTCGGCTCCGACGCCGGCTTCTCCATGGTGTTCGCGCTGCTGATCGCCGCGATCATCTGGAATTTGGGAACCTGGTGGTTCGGCCTGCCTGCCTCCTCCTCGCACACGCTGATCGGCTCGATCATCGGCGTCGGCGTCGCCAACGCGATTCTGCGCGGACGCGACGGCACCTCGGGCGTGGACTGGGGCAAGGCCACCGAGATCGGCTATGCGCTGCTGCTGTCGCCTTTGGTCGGCTTCCTCTGCGCCTTCGGCTTGCTGCTGCTCATGAAATTCCTGGTGCGCAAGAAGGAGCTTTATGAGGCGCCCAAGAGCCAGACCAAGCCGCCGCTGTGGATCCGCGCGCTGCTGATCTTCACCTGCACCGGCGTGTCCTTTGCGCACGGATCGAACGACGGCCAGAAGGGCATGGGCCTGATCATGCTGATCCTGATCGGCACCGTGCCCACCTCCTACGCCTTGAACAAGTCGCTGCCGGCGAGCCATGTCGCGCAATTCGCGCAGGCCTCGACCGAAGCGTCAAAAGTCGTGGACGCCAAGGCCTCCGGCTACGCCATCATCGGCGATCCCCGCCCGGCGGTGACCGCCTATATTTCGCAGCACAAGATCACCGAGGGCACGTATCCGTCGCTGTCGGTGCTGATCAAGGATATTTCGAAACAGGTCGAAACCTATGGTTCGATCGCGCAGGCGCCGTTCGAGCAGGTCGGCAACATTCGAAACGACATGTATCTGACCTCCGAGGCGATCCGCTTCCTGATGAAGGACAAGGCCGCGGAGCTTTCGGCCGCCGAGAGCGCCGCGCTGAAAACCTACAAGGGCTCGATCGACCAGGCGACGAAATTCATCCCGAACTGGGTGAAGATCGTGGTCGCCATCGCGCTGGGCCTCGGCACCATGGTCGGCTGGAAGCGCATCGTCGTCACCGTCGGCGAAAAGATCGGCAAGAGCCATCTCACTTATGCGCAGGGGGCTTCGGCCGAGATGGTCGCCATGGGCACGATCGGCGCCGCCGATGCGTTTGGCCTGCCGGTCTCGACCACGCACGTGCTGTCGTCGGGCGTGGCGGGAACCATGGCGGCCAATGGTTCGGGATTGCAAATGGCGACCATTCGCAATCTCGCCATGGCCTGGATCCTGACCCTGCCGGTGGCGATGCTGCTGTCGGGCTCGCTCTACTGGCTGTTCCGCTCCATCTTCTGATACGGTTTCCGCAAGATCGCTTCGCGATCCGCGAAAACGACATCGCGCGGAAATCCTCCAGGCAAAGGGCGGATTTCCGCGCGAGCGGAATACGATTTCCGAACTGATCGTTCGGAAATCGTATGACAACGTCTGGACAAACAACAGGCCGCCGCGACAGTGTCGCGGCGGCCTTTTTCGTTTCCTGTTCGTGGCGTCAGAACAGCTTCGGGACGTACATCTGTTCCGGGATCGGTTCGCGGGAATAGTCGGGGTGATGGGTTCGCGCCGGCAAATCGATCTCGGGATGAACGACCTCGGCGTAGGGAAATTGCGTCAGCAAATGCGAGATGCAGTTGAGGCGCGCGCATTTCTTGTCGTTGGCCTCGATGACCCACCAGGGCGCTTCGGGAATGTGGGTGTGCTCCAGCATGGATTCCTTGGCCTTGGTGTAGGCCTCCCAGCGCACCCGCGACTGCAGGTCCATCGGGCTGAGCTTCCATTGCTTCAGCGGATCGTGGATGCGCATCTGGAAGCGGAAATGCTGCTCGTGATCGGTGATCGAGAACCAGTATTTTATCAGCTTGATGCCTGAGCGCACCAGCATCCGCTCGAACTCGGGCGCGCTGCGGAAGAACTCCTCCACGTCGTCCTCGGTGCAGAAGCCCATGACGCGCTCGACGCCGGCGCGGTTGTACCAGGAGCGGTCGAACAGCACGAGCTCGCCGCGCGCCGGCAGATGCGGAACGTAGCGCTGGAAGTACCATTGGCCCTTTTCCCGCTCGCTCGGCGCGGGCAAAGCGACCACGCGGCAGACGCGCGGATTGAGGCGCTGGGTGATGCGTTTGATGACGCCGCCCTTGCCGGCGGCGTCGCGGCCCTCGAAAATGATCACGGCCTTTTCGCCGTTCGCCTGAATCCAGTCCTGCAATTTGACGAGTTCGCGCTGGAGCCGGAACAGCTCCTTGAAATAGACCGAGCGCTTGAGGGTCGAGACCTCCGGATGGTCGCTGGCGTCGTCGAGCAGGTGGGCGAGACGCTCGTCGTCGATTTCCTCTTCGAGCTCCTCGTCGAAACTGTCGAGAATTTCCGCACGGATGCGCGCGGCGTTTTCGGGCTTTTGGTGATTACGATCCTTGGTCATTCACGTCTCTCGGTTGGGTCGCGTCGGAACTCAGCATCGCCGCATTGCAAAATGATGACGCGGAGCTCGATAGATGCGCCTCAAGACGCGCCGTCCTCGCGATCGTCCCAGTCCACCTTGTGACGATCGAGATAGGCGCCGACCGCCGCGCTGATCGTCGGAAAGAACGAGGGCTCGCCGATCTGGTCGAAGATGCCGAAGCGCTTCAGCTTGTCCTTCACCGGCCCCTTCAGCTCGGCGAAACACAGTTTGACGCCCGCGTCCTGCAATTCCCTGTCCAGATCGGACACGGCGTCGGCGGCGGTGACGTCAACGCTGGTCACCGGCTCCGCCGCGATCACCAGCCAGCGCGCCGGACTGGGCGCCTGCGCGACGGCCGCCAGCGCGCGCTCGCGAAAAAATTCGCCGTTGGCGAAAAACAGCGGCGCGTCCCAGCGGAACAGCACCAGCCCCGGGATTTGGCGCGCCTCGGGATGGCGAGACATGTCGTGATAGCCCTTGAGGCCCGCCGCGCGCCCGAGGATGGCGTAATGGGGCCTCCAGCCGTCCCAAAGGAATTCGATCACCGCCGCCACGACGGCGAGGCAGATGCCGGGAATGACGCCGAGCACGGCGACGCCCGCGAAGCAGGCCATCGACAGCCAGAACTCCCATTGCTGGATACGATAGATCCGCGCCAGATCCCCGATCTCGAACAGGCCGATCGCGGAGGCGATCACGACGGCGGCCAAGGCCGATCTGGGGAGGTTTTCGAGCAGGTTCGGCGCGAACACCAGCAGTGCGGCCACGCCCAGCGCGCCGACGACGCCGGCGAGTTGCGTTCGCGCGCCAGCGGCCTCCGCCACCGGCGTGCGGGACGAACTGCTGCTGATGGGAAAGCCCTGAAAGAATCCCGCCGCGAGATTGGCCGCGCCGAGCCCGATCATCTCCTGGTTGGGATCCACCCTTTGCTTCAGTCGCGCGGCATAGGCGCGCGAGAGGACGCTGGTGTCGGCGAACGAAACCATGGCGACGGCGAAGCCGCCGGCGATCACCGGGCCGAGCGCCTCGGCGCCCAGGGTCGGAACGGCGAATTGCGGCAGGCCGCGCGGCAGCGGCCCGAGCACGGCGACGTTATGGGCGTCGTCGAGGCCGAAGCCAGCGACGATCGCGGTCGCGGCGGCGACGGCGATCAGGACGGCCGGAATGTTTTTGAAGTTCTTCAGCGCGAGAACGATCGCGAGCGCGCCCGCTCCGAGCGCGAAGGCGAACCAATTGATTTTTCCGGCGGCGAGGGCGGCGGCGATGGTCTCCACCTTTTCGAAAAGTTCGCCGCCGCCTCCCGGAAAGCCGAAAAGTTCGGGCAGTTGGCTGACAAGCACCGTCAAGGCGATGCCGTTCATGTAGCCGTAGCGGATCGGCTTGGAGAGAAGTTCGGTGACAAAGCCGAGCCGCGCGACGCCGGCGACGATGCAGACGAGGCCGGACACGACGGCCATGGCGCTCGCGAGCGCGATGGCGCGGGCCGGATCGCCGGCGGCGAGCGGAGCGATCACGCCGAGGATGATGGCGGCCAGCGAGGAGTCGGGACCCAGCACGAGGATGCGGCTGGGGCCGAACAATGCGTAGGCGAGCAAGGGAACGATGGTGGCGTAGAGCCCGTAAATGCCCGGTACGCCCGAGGCGACGGCGTAGGCGACGCCGACGGGCGCCAGCATGGTCGCCAGGACGAGCCCCGCGACCAGATCGCTGGCCAGCCATGAGGCTTGATAGTCTCGGACCATGGACAACCCGGGCGCCCGGCGCAGCCAGGCCGGTTCCTTCAGCATGATCCGCCCTCCCAAACCGGATGGTGCGTCCGCACGGCTCGGCCGTCAACGGCGCCGCGTCGCCAATCGTCAATACTGGATGGTCGTGCGCACGCCGACGACGAGGGCGTTGGGGATGGGCCGAAGCGGATCGTGCGGGTCTGCGCCGCCCCCGGGGTGGATGACGTATTGAAGGCTTGGCTGCACAAGAAGGCCCGTGGCCGCCTTGTAGGAATAGGTGGCTTCGAGGATCGACTCGAACGTGTGCGCTGGCCGCCGCTGGCCGAGGAAAAAATTGGCGTCGAGGTCGGCGGCGCGCGCGGCGGGACTGACACGCGCAAACGTCGCCAAAAACGCGAATTGATCGGCGGGACGATCCGGAACCATGCCCTGGAAGGAGAGGCCGCCGTCGGCGTAAAAATCGATGATGTTGCGGTCGGGCGGCGCCCAGGCGATACGTCCGAAGGCGAAAACCCCATCGTCCGTCTTGTCGGGCTTTTGCAACACCTGCCGGTCCAGAACGCCATAGACCGAGAAATCGCCGCTATGCTGAAGCGGCGCGCCGCTGCCGTTGGGGTCCCAGATGGAGCGGCCGTCGCTTGAAAAGCGTTCGTCGGCGAAGCGGCCGAAATGGCTCCAGGCTCCGATCCTCAGAGTGCCGGGAGCCGTGTCCGCGCCATATTTGATTTGCGCCTCGGCGATGGCGAAAGGCGCGTCCATGATGCGGAAATTGAGCCCGTATGGGTTGCGCTTCTGCGGATCGCCGACCCCGGGCCCGGCCGGATCGCCGTTGAACACGGCGGCGAGCAGAGCGACGCTCTCACTCGGCGTGATTTTCAAGCGCGCCGCCGGCGTGGCGAAGGGATAGACGACGCCGCCGCCCGGAAGGTTGGCGGTCGCGATCGGCGGCCAGCCAAATGTTCCGCCAATGCCGATTCCCAGATAGGGCGAGAGGAAAAACTCGCTGTCAACCGCAAGCTGGCCGATTCGGAGCGACAGCCAGTCGGTGAGTTTCTGTTCGACCCAGACCTCGTTGAGCCGGGTGGTGGCGAGCGCCTCGATGTCCGAAACCGCGGCGTACGAACCGATGAAGGCGCCCGTCAGGCCGACGCCGTGAATCTGATATGTCGAGACCTGGAACAGCGCGCCCTTCCAGCCCGTGAGCGGCTCGGGATCGAAGTTCGCGACCGCCTGAACGCGGCCGATATAGGCCGGACCCGTTTTCAAGCCGCCCGAAACATTCGCCATGGGATCGGACTGGTAGGTGAATGCGAAGGTCAGGCCCTTTTTGGCGAGAGCTGGCCGCAGCCCGTTCCAGCTCGCCAGAGGCTCGGGCAGCAGCGCGCCGACGGACTGCTGGCCGATGTTGGCGGCGGAGGACAAAGGCGTGTTGACGTCGTCGGCGGCGTCGCGCTGGGAGGCTTCTTGAGCCGAGGCGGCGGTCGTCATTCCGAGCGCGACGACAAGCGCCGTCCGCCGCGTTTCGCGCAAGCAGCGGGCGCTCAGATGAAAAAGGGCGGGCCGGAATTTCACCGCTCATTCCTCCGCGTTCGACGACCAGCTCGCGTGTGACACGCGGGGCGAGGCCGCGAGCTTTTCCGCCGCCGCGTCCAGTTCCGTCGGCTCCACCGCCGTGCTGACGAGGGTGGCGACGACTTCCGTGATCTCGTCGGAGCGTTCGACCACTTCGACATCCCGGATTGGGTAGCTGGCCGCCTCCAGCACTTCGATGAGGCGGTCGCGCACTTCGCCGACATGCTCGGCTTCGGTCATCACATGCACTTCGTAGGTGGCTTCCGATGTCCGCTCGTCGAACGGCGCGCGGTTGATGGCGTCGACCAGCGGCCGCAGCAGCGTATTGCCGGCCAGCACCGCCGCCGTCACGATGGCGGCCTCGACCACGAGGCCGTATCCCGAGAGCGCGCCGATCGCCGCGGAGCACCAAAGCGTCGCGGCGGTGTTGAGGCCCCAGACCTTGCTGCCCTCCTTCATGATCGCGCCGGCGCCGAGAAAACCGATGCCGGACACGACATAGGCGGCGATCTGCGCCGCGCCGGTGGAGCCGTTGATGCGGAACCCAAGCGAGACGAAGGTCGCCGCGCCCACGGCGACCAGGACATTCGTTCGCAGGCCGGCGCTGCGCTGGCGATATTGCCTCTCGGCGCCGATCAGCGTCGCCAGGACAAAGGCGACCGCGACGCTGATCGTCAAATCCATCGCCGGTCCGATTTCGAATTTGATCATGATTTCGCCCTTTGCGGGTCCTGTGGGTCGCTACGAGGCGGAAGCCAACCGCCGATCGGTCGTCTCGGCCTTGTCGTGGGGCTCGACATGGATGGTCACGACGGTTTCGAGCAGGGCCTCCTTCAAGGCGGCTTCGATCCGGTCGCAGATTTCATGCGAGCGGGCGACGGTCATGTCTCCGGCAACCAGGAGATGAAGGTCGATGAACGTGACCTTGCCGGCATAGCGCGTGCGCAGGTCGTGAAACGCGATCGCGTCCCGGGCGTGATCGGCGAGAATTTTTCGAATGGCGACAAGCTGGTCCTCCGGCGCGGTCTCATCCAGGAGGCTTCCGGAATTTTCCCTAAAAACCTCCCAGCCGCTCCACAGCACGTGGAGCGCGACGAGGCCGGCGATCACGGCGTCGAGAACCTGGATGCCGGTGACGACCACCATGCCGACGCCCACCACCACGCCGGCCGAGGTGACGACGTCGGCGAACAGGTGTTTTCCGTCCGCGACCAGAGCGGGGGAATGGTGTTTTCGGCCCTGCCGGATCAGCACCGCGCTCCAGACCGCGTTGAGGACGGT
Source organism: Rhodoblastus acidophilus (assembly GCF_009720655.1). Lineage (GTDB taxonomy): Bacteria > Pseudomonadota > Alphaproteobacteria > Rhizobiales > Beijerinckiaceae > Rhodoblastus > Rhodoblastus acidophilus_A. Next base: position 381,329 of record NZ_WNKS01000001.1, read on the forward strand.
CGCGACGGTGCTGATCCCCACGCCAAGCAGCGGCGCGTCGATCGGCTTTGGCGCGAGAAGGCTTTTGTAGGCTTCGTGGAGAATGGCGACGCCGGCGAGCACGATCAGAACGCCGACGACGACGGCGGATATGTATTCGGCCTTGTGATGGCCATAGGGATGCTTTTCGTCCGCCGGTTGGGCGGCATAGCGGATCGCGGCGATGGCCGCGATGGCCGTCACGACGTTGATGACGCTTTCCAGCGCGTCGGAGAACAGCGCGACGCTGCCGGTGACGTACCAGGCGAAGCCCTTGATCAGCAGCACGATCAGGCTGACCGCAAGGCTGCCCAAAGCGATTTTTCGGGAAAGGGGCATGTGACATCAACTTCCGTCTGGAGCGCTGAATACAGATTTGCGCGCATCATTGATCGATGTCGATGCGCCGGGAATGTTTCGGATTCATGACAGCCGGGACTTCGCGCCCCGGCCGCGTGCTTCAGAGAAGGGCTTCCGGCGTCACTGCGCCGTGAGCGCCAGCGCCACGATCCGCCACAGCACCAGTCCGCCAGCGATGACCAGGTAGAGGCGCAGCACGATCATCCACAGCCGCGACGCCTTGGAAAGACGCGCCGGCGGGAGTTTGTACAGCGGCGGCATCCGCCAGGTGGCGCGGAGTTGGGGATCGATCTTTTTCATGGTTTCCCCCTTGCTCCTCAGTACGAACGTCGCGAGGGCGCCGAGCAGGGTCAAGAGTCCGCCGCCGCCAAGGATCGCCAGGATGAAAGTTTCATCGGCGGCGTCCGGCAGCATCACGGACGCGGTCAGGATGATCGACAGGATCACAAGGGCGCCGATCACCGCGCTGGTGAAGACATTGAGCCAGCGTCCGTTGACCCAGGGGCCGAGCACGTCCTTGTCGTTGCACAGCAGCAGCAGGAACACGGTGGCGGAGGGCAGCAGCACGCCCGCGAGCGTCTGCACCGCATTGGTCAGCAGGCCGAGCGGCGCGCCGGGGGTGAGGACGAGACCGGCGGCGAGGACGATCAGGCCGAAATAGACCACATAAAACCCCTTGGCGTCCGAGGGTTTCCTGTGCAGCGAGTGTTTGAGCGACAGCACGTCGCCGAGCGCGTAGGCCGTGGACAGCGACACGGCGGAAGCGCCGATGATGCAGGCGTCGATCAGGGCGATGGCGAACATCACGCCGACAGCGCGGCCCGCGTGCTGCTCAAGGCCCGTCGCGACCGCGCCCGCGTCGGTGAAATTGCCGAACTCCGGCTTGCCCGCGAAGGCGGCGGCGGTGAAGGCCATCATGGCGACGGCGCCGATGATCACCAGCACGATGCCGAGCCACAGGTCGGCCCTTTCATAGGCCATGAAGCGCGGCGTGATGCGCTTGTCGATGACATAGCTCTGCTGGAAGAACAGCTGCCAGGGCGCGACGGTCGTGCCAACGATGGCGATGATCAGCAGCATGACGTCGCTGAGTTTTCCTTCCGGCACTTGCGGCGTGACGAAATCGCGCGCGAGTTGAGCCATCGGCGGATGGATCGCCAGAAACACGGGAATGAGCAGCAGGCTGCCGGCGACCAGCGCCATGGAAAAGCGCTCGAAGCGGCGGAAATCACCGGTGCTCGCCGCCGCCATGATCAGGATCGCGGACAGGGACACGCCAAGGGCTTTTGAGACGCCGAGATAATTCAGCGCCAGGGCGATGCCGATGAACTCGGTGACGATGGTCAGGGCGTTGAGCAGGAACAGGTCGATGACCGAAAACGCGCCCCAGAATTTGCCAAAGCGCTCCAGGATCAGCCGGGCGTGGCCGACGCCGGTGACCGCGCCGAGGCGCAGCACCATTTCCTGGTTCACATAGAGCACGGGGATGAGCAGCAGCAGCGTCCACAGCAGGGTCGTGCCGTAGTTCTGGCCGGCTTGCGTGTAGGCGCCGAACGCGCCGGCGTCATTGTCGCCGACCATGACGATGAGGCCCGGACCGATAATGGCGAGCAGGGTTTGCAGGCGATGGCGCCAGTTTTGGCGGGGGCCGTGGTCGTGATGCAGGATTGTGCCGAAGGCGCCGCGGATGTGGCCGACGTGCTTGTCGTCGAGCACGGCGCCGACGTTGGGCCGATCGATAGTGGCGTTCATTTTGATCTCCTGGCGGCGCGCCTCGGCGCCGGCCAGGAGCGACCCGCGTCGCTACGCGCCGAAGCCGCGCCTGAGGCGCGCCGGTTGCTTTGCGATTGAGATTTTCAGGGAATCCGCCCCCGCGAGCGCGGAGACGGAGCGACTAGGGCCGTCGTTCAACAGGGTCTCCAGTGGTTAGGCGGCGAACCGCAATCGGGACGAGGGCGGCTCCGCGCCTTGCAGGCAGGCTTCGCCGGCTTCGGGGCGCCAGCGCGCGACCAGACGGCCGGACGCGTCGCGCGTCCAGCGGCAGGTCAGGCGCGGCTTAGCAGCGCCCGCGAATGCGGAACGGATCTGGGGGCGACGCAGGTCGCCCTTGCTGGGGAAGTTTACAATCATGTCTCGCCTCCGGCTTCGGGCCGGACGGCGAGCGACACATGGCGTTAACGCCTGGCGTCCCTCACGCGGCCGGCGCCGCGAGCCCTTCACGATGTTGCGGCGAGGCTTTCCCGCTTCGCGCCGGGATCGCTCCGCCTAAGGGAGTACTGCCCATGTGTCCTTGACTTGGGTTGGGAAAACGGCGGGCCGACAGCCAGCCGATGAAACGCCTCTGCGCTCGAAAGTTCTTGCTGTCAAGAGGGACACGGAATCCGTCGCGGAACGCGCGGAAGATGGAGCTTGCGATCTTTATGATTTCCTTATTCCGGGGCAATACATTCCATATCGAATCCTTATTCGGTTCGGCGCGACTGTGCGGCGCAATCGATTGCGACGGCCACGCCACTGGCCTGACTGACGGGATGTGTTGATGTCGCAAGACACCGTGGAGCCTTCCATTTCCGACGCTTCGACGCCCTCGCAGTCGCCCGTCGCCCCGAATCATCGCCCCGATGGCTTCTGGACCATGATTCTCGGCTCCATGGGCGTGGTTTATGGCGATATCGGCACCAGCCCGCTCTACGCCCTGAAAACCGCGCTCGACCACATGAAGACCGATGGCGTCGTGGAATCCGAGGTGATCGGCGTCGTCTCGCTGCTGATCTGGGCGCTGTTCATCACCGTCACGTTCAAATATGTGTTCTTCCTGATGCGGGCGGACAACAAGGGCGAGGGCGGTACGCTGTCGCTGATGGCGCTGGCGCGAAAATCCTTCGGCGGAAACTCGAAGATCATCTTCCTGCTCGGCGTCGCCGGCGCCGCCCTGTTCGCGGGCGACGCGGTGATCACCCCGGCCATTTCGGTGCTGTCGGCCGTCGAGGGCCTGAATACGGCGTCGCCGGCCTTCCAGCCCTATGTGCTGCCGATTTCCGTCGTCATCCTCGTGTCCCTGTTCTTCGTGCAAAGCGTGGGAACGGCGCGGGTGGCGGCTTTCTTCGGTCCGGTCATGGTGGTGTTCTTCGGCCTGCTCGCCGGGCTCGGCGTCGCGCATATCGCCGACGCGCCGCGGATTCTGAGCGCCTTCAACCCGCTGCTCGGCCTGGGTTTCCTATTCGGCCATGGCGCGACCGGTTTTGTCACCCTGGGCCTCGTCTTTCTCGCCGTGACCGGGGCGGAAGCGCTTTACGCCGACATGGGCCATTTCGGCAGAAAACCGATCCAGATCGCCTGGCTGGTCTTCGTCCTGCCGGCGCTGATCTGCAACTATCTGGGACAGGGCGCGCTGGTGCTCATGGACCCCGAGGCGGTGAAAGATCCCTTCTACCTGATGGCGCCGCAATGGGCGCTGATCCCCTTCGTCGTGCTCGCGACGGTGGCGACGATCATCGCCTCGCAGGCGGTGATCACCGGCGCCTTCTCGCTGTCGCGGCAGGCGATCCAGCTCGGGCTGCTGCCGCGCCTGGAGATCCAGCACACCTCCGCCAGCACCGAGGGGCAAATCTATGTCCCGCGCGTGAACAAGACGCTGCTCATCGGCGTGCTGATGCTGGTGTTCATGTTCCGCAGCTCCGAGAATCTCGCCAACGCCTATGGCATAGCGGTGACCGGGACCATGCTGGTCACCACCAGCCTCGCCTTTTTCGTGGTGTGGAAATTGTGGCGCTGGCCCTTGTGGCTCGTCGTTCCCGTGATCGGCTTCTTCCTGACGGTCGACCTCGCCTTCCTGGCGGCCAATCTCATCAAGGTTTTCGAGGGCGGCTGGGTTCCGCTGACCATGGGCGCGCTGGCCATGGTGGTGATGTGGACCTGGGTGCGCGGCACGGACCTGCTGCGCCAGAAGACCCAGCGCGATTCCATTCCGACCGTGGATCTCATCCGCATGCTGGAGAGGTCCAAGGCGGAGCGCGTCGCCGGCACGGCGGTGTTCCTCACCGGCGACCCCAATGTGGCGCCGTCGGCGCTGATGCACAATTTCAAGCATAATAAAGTGGTGCACGAGCGGGTGTTGATCATGAACATCGTCACCGAGCCCATGCCGCGCGTGGCGGAAGCCAATCGGTTCGAGATCGAGAAGCTTTCCAGCGATTTCCTGCGGGTCACTCTGCATTTCGGCTTCATGGAAAGTCCGCGCGTGCCCGCCGCCATGGCGCTGATGCGCAAGGCTGGCTACAAGTTCGACATCATGACGACGTCGTTCTTCTTGGGAAAGAGGACGCTCAAGACCTCGCCGGCGTCGGGCATGCCGCAATGGCAGGACAAGCTTTTTGTCACCCTGTCGAAGCAGTCGGCCAACGCCACGGATTTCTTCTCGATTCCTTCGGATCGCGTGGTCGAACTGGGCGCCCAGGTGACGATCTGATCATTCGGCCGCGCACAGGCGGTAGCCGACGCCGGCCTCGGTCTGGATCAGGCGCGGCGAGTCCGGCGAGGGCTCGATCTTGGCGCGGAGCTGGCCGACGAAGACGCGCAGATATTGCGTGTCCTCGGCATGCGCTTGTCCCCAGATCTGGGTGAGGATCTGCTTGTGCGTCACCACCTTTCCGGCATGGCGCACCAGGATGGCCAGCAGGTCGAATTCCTTCGGCGTCAGTTTTATCGGCGCGCCATTGCGGTTGACCAGCCGTCGCTCGAGATCGACGCTGAGACCCTCCACCTCGAAATGGCTGATCTCCTTCTCGTTGCGCGCGGCGTGGCGCAAGGCCGCGCGCAGACGCGCCATGAACTCGCCGATGGCGAAAGGTTTTTCCACATAGTCGTCGGCGCCGAGATCGAGCGCGGCGATTTTTTCGGCTTCGCGGTCGCGCGCGGAAAGCACGATCACCGGGGCTTGCGAAAACTGCCGGGCCTGCGCCAGCACGTCCTTGCCGTCCATGTCGGGCAGGCCGAGGTCGAGCACGATCAGGTCGGGCGCGGCGGTGGCGATCAGATGCAGCGCCTGCCGTCCGTTCTCGGCCGTCAGCACGTCGTAGCCGCTCGCCGCGAGCGCCGGTTTGAGGAAACGGTGGATCGGAGCCTCGTCGTCGATGACCAGGATGCGCGCATTCATGTCGATTCCACCTTCATCCGCGCCGCCGGGAAGCGCAGCAGGATGCGGGTTCCGCGCCGGCGCGCCGCCGGGCTCTGCGCTTCGATCGTTCCGCCCATGGCCTCCACCAGGCCCTTGCAGATCGACAGGCCAAGGCCGGTGCCGGCCTTGCGGCCGTCCGCGCGCCCGCCCCGGTAGAATTTTTCGAAGATGCGGGAGAGATCGGCCGGCTTGACGCCCGGCCCGTCGTCGGTGACGCTGATGACCACAACTTCGCCCTCCGACCGCGCGTGGATGATGGCGCCAGCTTCGCCGCCATATTTATGCGCGTTGTCGAGCAGGTTGAACAGGACCTGTTCCAGCATCTGGGCGTCGGCGCGGATGAAGGGAAGATCGCGCGCCACGCTGGTTTCGATCCTGAAGCGGGGAAAGGTTTTTTTGATGCGCTCGGCGGCGGCGCGCACACTGTCCGCAGGCTCGATATAGTCGCGGCGCAATTTGAGCGCGCCGGATTCGATGCGCGACATGTCCAGCAGATTGGCGACGAAGCGGGCCAAACGCGCCGTTTCCTCCTCGATCGAGGCGAGCAGGTCGTCGCGGTCGCGCTCGGGCATTTGCGCGCCGAACTGCCGCAACGTGGTCACCGCGCCGGTGATCGAGGACAGCGGCGTGCGCAGGTCGTGCGACAGCGACGACAAAAGCGTGGTGCGCAGTTTTTCGTTGTCCTCCAGCGCGGCGGCGCGCACCGCCTCGCCGATCAGCAGCGAGCGGTCGATGGCGAGCGCCATCTGTTCCAGCAGCGCCGCGAGTTCGCGCTCCTGTTCCGGCGAGAGCGGCGCTTCGGTGGATTTCGGGACGAAGCCGCAGACGCCGACCGCGCCGCGCGGGCTCAGGAGAGGGCGGAATTGCATGGCGAGATTGGGCAGGGTGTTGGTGCGCCAGCCGGAAAATTCCTGCTTTTCGAACGCCCATTGCGCGGCGCTGATCTCGCCCGCCGACAATTCCCGGTCCGGCGGCCATGCGGACTGGAGCTGGACCTCGCCCTCCTGGGGAAGCAGCAGCACGACCGGGCCGCCCTGGGCGCGATGCAGATGGGTCACCGAGGCCCACAGCACGTCGTCGAGCCGCGCCGCGCCCGCGAGCTTGCGCGAAAAATCATAAAGCGAGGCGATGTTTTGGGCGCGCTGGCTCGCCGCCTTCGCCTGATCGTGGACGCGCCCCGCCAAAGATCCGGTCAGCACCGCGACGATCAGGAACACCAGCAGCGAAAGCACTTCCTGCGGTTCGGCGACCGTAAACGTGTGGACCGGCTGGATGAAGAAGAAATTGTAGGCGAGAAAAGAGATAAAGGAGGCGGCGACCGCCGACCATAGCCCAAAAGTCGCCGAGCAGCCGAGCACGGCCAGCAGGAACACCATGGAGAGATTGGGGAGGTCGAGGGCCAGCGTCAGGGCCTGGCCGACGCCCACCGCCAGGGTCACCGCGACGGCGGCGGCGCCGAGGCCGGTCCAAAGCCTGGCCGGCCGGACAACCGCAAGGGCGCGCTTCTCGGGCGGCGGTTCGGGCGTGTTGACGACGTGAAGGGCGATGTCCGGCGCCTGGTCGGCAAGAGCGGCGACAAACCCCGCGCCGGTGAGGCGCCGCCACAGCGATTTGCGCGGGCGGCCCACCACGATCTGGGTGACGTTTTCGCGGCGGGCGAGACGCAGGATTTCGCCGACCTTTTCGGGGGCGATCAGCCGCCGCGTGTCCGCGCCCAGCCGCTCCGCCAGATGCAGGGCGGAGTCGAGGCGCTTCAGCCGCGCGGGGTCGGTCTCCTCGTGGCCCGGCCGTTCCGCATGGACCACGATCCAGGCGGCGTTGAGCCGCGTCGCCAGCCGGCCCGCGGCGCGCACGACGATTTCCGCCCCCTTGTCCGCACCGACGCACACCAGCAGGTAGTCGGAGGTTTCCCACGGCCCCTCGATGGCGTTCTGGCGGAGGTAGTTGACCATCTGGTCGTCGACCCGGTCGGCGGTGCGGCGCAGCGCCAGTTCACGCAAGGCGGTCAGATTGCTCGGGGTGAAAAATTTTTGTGTGGCGCGTTTCGCCGTCTCGGGCAGATAAACCTTGCCTTCGTTCAGACGCTCGATCAATTCCGCCGGCGTGATGTCCACCAGCACGACGTCGTGGGCCTTCTGCAACACGCTGTCGGGCACGGTTTCCCGCACCACGACGCCGGTGACGCGGCTGACCACATCGGCGAGGCTTTCGAGGTGCTGGATGTTGAGCGCCGTCCAGACGTCGACGCCGGCATCCAAGAGGTCCTCGACGTCCTGCCAGCGCTTGGGATGGCGGCTTTCCGGCGCATTGGTGTGCGCGAGTTCATCCACCACGATCAGCTTCGGCGCACGGGCGAGCGCGGCGTCGAGGTCGAAGTCTTCGATTTTTCGCCCACGGTGCTCCACGACGCGCCGGGGCAGCATGTCGAGGCCTTCGGTGAGGGCCGCGGTTTCCGCGCGGCCATGGGTCTCGATCAGGCCGATCAGGACGTCCTGCCCCTCCGCCTTGAGCCGGCGGGCGTTCTGCAACATGGCGTAAGTCTTGCCAACGCCGGGCGCCGCGCCAACAAACACTTTGAGGCGGCCACGCCGCCCGTCCTCCGTCAGCGCCAGCAGCGCGTCCGGATCGGGGCGGCGGTCTCGGTTTGGGTCGTTCATGCCCTATTCTAACGCATCCAGAGCCAGATTCAGCTTGAGAACGTTGATGTGCGGCTCGCCGATCAGCCAGAGCCAGCGTCCGCTGGTTTGCGCCTCGACAAGCGCGCGCAGCCGGGCTTCGTCCATTCCGCGCGCCCTGGCGACGCGCAAAACCTGCGCCAAGGCGTTTTGCTGCGAAATATCGGGATCGAGGCCGGACGCCGAGGTCGTCAGCGCGTCGGCGGGAAGGGGCCCCTGCCAGCCCGCCGCGCGCTTGGCCTCCGCCGCCGCCTGGACCCGATCGATCAGGGTTTTGGAGGTCGGGCCGAGATTGGAGCCGGAGGAGTTCGCCGCGTTATAGGGCGCGTCGATGGTCTTGGTCGGGTCCTGCGGGTCGGGCGCGCTGGTCGCCGAGGGCCGCGGCTGGAAGAAGCGGTCGTCAGCGAAATTCTGGCCGATCAGCGCGGAGCCGATCGGCTGGCCATCGCGCAAGATCAGGCTGCCCTCGGCCTGCCTCGGGAAAACCACGGAAGCGACGCCGGTGAGGGCAAGCGGGTAGACGAGCCCGGTCAGCGCCGTGAACAGCAGCAGCAGGACCAGGGCGGGACGGAAATGAGACATGGCGTACTCCTTATGATGGGCGGGCGGCTGCCTTCTCCCCTTGCGGGAGGAGGTGGCCCCGAAGGGGCCTGACGAGGGGTTTCCCCGCGTGCCCCCTCATCCGTCTCGGCGCTGCGCGCCGATCCCCTTCTCCCGCAAGGGGAGAAGGATCGTCGCCTTACGCCAGATGCATTCCGGCGACCGCGAGGTCGATCAGCTTGATGCCGATGAACGGCGCGATCAGCCCGCCGAGGCCGTAGACAGCCAGGTTGCGCCGCAGCAGGGACGCCGCGCCCACGGCGCGGTACTTCACCCCCTTCAGCGCCAGCGGGATCAGGGCGACGATGATCAGGGCGTTGAAGATCACCGCCGAGAGGATCGCCGATTGCGGCGAGGCGAGATGCATGATGTTGAGCGCGCCGAGTTCCGGATAGGTCGCGGCGAACAGCGCCGGCAGGATGGCGAAATATTTCGCCACATCGTTGGCGATGGAGAAGGTGGTGAGCGAGCCGCGCGTCATCAGCAGCTGCTTGCCGATCTCCACCACTTCGATCAGCTTGGTCGGGTCGCTGTCGAGATCGACCATGTTGCCCGCTTCGCGCGCGGCCTGCGTGCCCGTCTGCATGGCGACGCCGACATCGGCCTGGGCGAGCGCGGGCGCGTCGTTGGTGCCGTCGCCGCACATGGCGACGAGGCGGCCGCCGGTTTGCTCTTTACGAATGAACTTCAGCTTGTCCTCGGGCGTCGCCTCAGCCAAAAAATCGTCGACGCCGGCCTCGGTGGCGATGGCGGCGGCGGTGAGCGGATTGTCGCCGGTGATCATCACCGTCTTGATGCCCATGGCGCGCAGCTCGGCGAAACGCGCCTTGATGCCGGGCTTGACCACGTCCTTGAGGTGGATGAGGCCGAGCAATTGGCTGTTCGCCACCGGAGCCGCCTGGGCGCCGACGGCCTGCGCCGGCGCGGCGGGCGGGAAAAATTCGGCCACGGCGAGCGGCGTGCCGCCGGCGCGGCTGATGCGGTCCACGGTGGTGCGGAATTCGGCGGGCGCCTGGTCCAAGGCAAGGCCAGAGAATTTCAGCACCGAATCCACCGCGCCCTTGCGAAGCCCGCGTTCGCCCAGATCGACGCCGGACAGACGCGTCTGCGCGGCGAAGGGAACGACATGCATCGGTTGGTCGGCAAGGTTGGGTTCGCTCAGGCCGAACTCGGCTTTCGCCAGCGCGACAATGGAGCGGCCTTCCGGCGTCTCGTCGGCGAGGCTGGCGAGCAGCGCCGCTTCCGCCAGCCGGCGCGGATCGACGCCCGGCAAGGGCAGGAATTCCGTCGCCATGCGATTGCCGAAGGTGACGGTGCCGGTCTTGTCGAGCAGCAGCGTGTCGACGTCGCCCGCCGCCTCCACCGCGCGGCCCGAGGTCACCAGCACGTTGAAGCGCACCAGGCGGTCCATCCCGGCGATGCCGATCGCCGAAAGCAGGCCGCCGATGGTGGTCGGGATCAGCGTGATCAGCAGCGCCACCAGCACCACGACGGAGGGAACCGCGCCGGAATAGACGGCGAGGCCGTAGAGCGTGACGACCGCGATCAGGAAGATCAGGGTGAGGCCGGCGAGCAGAACGGACAGCGCCAGTTCGTTGGGCGTCTTCTGCCGCTCCGCGCCTTCGACCAATGCAATCATGCGATCGATAAACGTTTCGCCGGGCTGAGCGGTGACGCGCACCTTGATCCAGTCCGACAGAACGCTTGTGCCTCCGGTGACCGCCGAGCGGTCGCCGCCGGCCTCGCGGATCACCGGGGCGGATTCGCCGGTGATGGCGCTTTCGTTGACGGAAGCCACGCCTTCGACGATCTCGCCGTCCGAGGGGATGACGTCGCCGGCCTCGACGAGCACCACATCGCCGGGGAGCAGCGACAGCGCGCTGACCTTTTCCACCACCGCTTGCAGATGGTTTTCGCCCGTCGGATCGATCAGACGCTTGGCCATCGTATCGCTGCGGGTGGCGCGCAGGTTCGCCGCCTGCGCCTTGCCGCGTCCTTCCGCCAAAGCTTCGGCGAAGGTGGCGAACAGGACCGTGAACCACAGCCATAGGGCGATCTGCCCCGAGAAGAAGGGCGAGCCGGTTCCGTAAAAAAACGCGCGCAGCCACAGGATCGTCACCAGCGCGGCGACCACTTCTGTGACGAAAATCACCGGATTGCGCATCAGTTTTGCGGGGTTGAGTTTTTTGAACGCATCGCCTCCCGCCGTGAGCAGCAGCGCGGGATCGAACAGGGCCAGCGAATGGCGCGCTTCGGATTTCGCGGACATGGACAAAACTCCTAAAAAGTCTTTCCCCCGAGCATCAGGACGTGCTCGACGATGGGGCCAAGGGCGAGAGCGGGGAAGAACTGCAAGCCGCCGACGATGAGGATCACGCCGACGAGCAGGCCGACGAACAGGCCGCCATCGGTCGGGAAGGTCCCGAGGCCGGGCGCGCTCCTCTTCTTGGCGGCGATGGAGCCGGCCATGGCCATCACCGGGATCACATAGCCGAAGCGGCCCATCACCATGGCGATGCCGGTGGTGGTGTTGAACCAGGGCGTGTTGGCGCTGAGGCCGGCGAAGGCGGAGCCGTTGTTGCCAGCCGCCGACGTGTAGGCGTAGAGCAGTTCCGAAAGGCCGTGCGGGCCCTGATTGGCGAGGCTGCTCAGCGCCGAAGGCAGCACCGCCGCAACGGCGGAAAAGCCCAGGATCGCCAAGGGCAGGATCAAGACCGCCAGCATGGCGAGCTTGATCTCGCGCGCCTCGATCTTCTTGCCCAAGAATTCCGGCGTGCGCCCGACCATCAGCCCGGCGATGAACACGGAAAGCACCGCGAAAACCACCAGCCCGTATAGCCCGGAGCCGACGCCGCCCGGCAGGACCTCGCCGAGCTGGATGAGGAACATCGGGACGAAGCCTCCCAGCGGGGTGAGCGAGTCATGCATGGCGTTGACCGCGCCGCAGGACAGGCCCGTGGTTACGGCCACGTAAAGCGCGGTCAGCGCCTGGCCGAAGCGCACTTCCTTGCCTTCGACATTGCCTTGCGCGGGATCGAGACCGAGGGCCGTCAGCATCGGATTCCCGGCGGTCTCGGCGATATAGACGACCGCGACGCCGCCGATGAGGATCACGCCCACGGCGCCGAGCAGCGCCCAGCCCTGCCGCTCGGCGCCCACCATCTTGCCGAACATGATCAGCAAGGCGGCGGAGACGGTGAGCATCGACCAGATTTGCAGGATGTTTGAAAAAGCGTTCGGATTTTCGAAGGGGTGCGCGGCATTGGCGTTGAAAAAGCCGCCGCCATTGGTTCCAAGCTGCTTGATCGCCTCCTGGCTGGCCATCGGTCCCATGGCGATGGTTTGTTTCGCGCCTTCCAGCGTTGTCGCATCCACGGCGCCGGTGAGCGTCTGCGGGACGCCTGTCGCGATGAAGGCGAGCGCGACGAGGATGGCGAGCGGCAGCAGCACATAGAGCGTTGCGCGGGTGAGATCGACCCAGAAATTGCCGAGCGTCGCCGCGCTCGCTCGCGAGAACGCGCGGGTGACCGCCAGCGCCAGGGCGATGCCGGTCGCGGCCGACAAGAAATTATGCACGGCGAGGCCGGCCATTTGAGAAAAATGGCTCATGGTGGTTTCGCCGCCGTAAGCCTGCCAGTTGGTGTTGGTGAGGAAGCTGATCGCCGTGTTGAAGGCGAGGTCCGGCGGGACCCCGTCGAAACCCTGCGGATTAAACGGCAGATACGCCTGCAATCGCAGGATCGCGTAAAGCGAGGCGAAGCCCAGCGCGGAAAATGTGAGCATGGCCAGCGTATAGGCGAGCCAGCTCTGCTCCCTGTCCGGCGCCACGCCGGCGAGCCGGTAAAAACCGCGCTCGATCCGGCCGAGGACCGGCGAGGCGAAGCTGCGCCGTCCCTCGAACACCGTGGCCATGTAAAGACCGAGCGGCCTGACCGCGACCAGCACGAGGCCGAGGACCAGGCCGATTTGCAGCCATCCGTTAAGTGTCATGGGAAGCTCCCAGGGTCAGAAGCGTTCGGGCTTGAGCAGCGCGAGAACGAGATAGGCGCTTAAGGCCAAAGCGACGAAGAGACCGGCGAGCGGTTCGAACATGGCCGCCTCCCTCAAGCGCGTGTGAGCGCGTGCGCGTAAAGCGCCATGACGCCGATCAGACTTAAGCCCAGAAGGATGAAAAGCGCGTCAGACATGGTTTCGCTCCTTTATGTCCATGGAGCGGAGAATGGCGCCGCGCGGCGTAAGGCTTCCATGTGGAAGGCGCCTCCCGCGAATAAGGAAAACGTAAAGATCGAGGCGGGCGCGTTAAAGTCGGCGGCCCGCGGGCTGGTCTGCGCCTGCGAGCGGTTGGCGTGATCCTGTTCCGGCGTCGGGTTCAGGTCGACGCCGGGCGTCTTTCTCCGCTGCCGCCGTCGCAATCGCAGCCTGGACTGTCATTCCTTCCGAAACCGGGAAAAAATACATGGATTTCGCGAATTGAGCGCAGCCCTCTTGAGCTGTACCCATTCGCCCAGCCAAACGCGACTTGAACGGAACACAATGAAAGGCGCAACAATGAGCAACACCAATTCGGAGCTTGAAACGCTCCTGATGCAGCGGTCGCTGACCGACGTCGAACTGCTGGCCGCGGCCAGCGCAGCGTCGAATTATCGCATCCTGCCCGACGCCACCGTGATCAAGATCGGCGGCCAGAGCGTGATCGATCGGGGGCGCTCCGCCGTCTATCCGCTGGTCGACGAGATCGTCGCCGTGCGCAAGAACCACAAGCTGCTGATCGGCACCGGCGCCGGCACCCGCGCCCGCCACCTCTATTCGATCGCGGCCGGCTTGAACCTGCCGGCGGGCGTGCTGTCGCAGCTCGGCTCGTCCGTCGCCGACCAGAACGCCGTCATGCTCGGCCAGCTCCTCGCCAAATACGGGATCACGGTTGTCTCGGGCGCGGGACTGTCGGCCATGCCGCTTTCGCTCGCCGAGGTCAACGCGGTCGTGTTCAGCGGCATGCCGCCCTACGCGATGTGGATGCGGCCGGCCGCCGAGGGTGTGATTCCGCCCTACCGCACCGACGCCGGCTGCTACCTGCTGGCCGAACAGTTCGGCTGCAAGCAGATGATTTTCGTCAAGGACGAAAACGGCCTCTACACCGCCAATCCCAAGACCGACAAGACCGCGACGTTCATTCCGAAAATCTCGGTCGACGAGATGAAGGCGAAGGGCCTGCACGATTCCATCCTGGAATTCCCCGTGCTCGACCTCATCCAGCAGGCGACGCATGTGCGCGAGGTCCAGGTGATCAACGGCCTCGTGCCCGGCAATCTCACCCGCGCGCTCGCCGGCGAGCACGTCGGCACCATCATCACCGCGAATTGAGAGACTGAGACCATGACCGACGCCATCAAGCACGTCTCTTCCGCGCTGGCGCGCCAGACCCTTCAGGACGCCAGCCTGACCCGCCCCGTCGCCGGGGTGCTCCCCATCCGCCTGCTGCCCTGGCTGCAAGTGGTCAAGATCGGCGGCCGCATCATGGATCGCGGCGCAAGCGCGATCCTGCCGCTGGTCGAGGAAATCCGAAAGCTGCTGCCGGAGCACCGGCTGCTGATTCTGACCGGCGCTGGCGTGCGTGCGCGCCACCTCTACGGCGTCGGCCTCGACCTCGGCCTGCCCGTGGGGTCGTTGTCCCCGCTCGCCGCCAGCGAAGCCGGCCAGAACGGCCACATCCTCGCCTCGATGCTGGCGCCGGAGGGCGTGTCCTATATCGAGCATCCGACCGTCGCCAGCCAGTTGGCGATCCATCTCGCCGCCGCCCGGGCCGTGGTGGGCAGCGCCTTCCCGCCCTATCACCACCATGAATTCCCGGGCTCGCGCATTCCCACCCACCGCGCCGATACCGGCGCCTTCCTGGTCGCCGACGCGCTCGGCGCGGCCGGCCTGACCATCGTCGAGGATGTGGACGGGATTTTCGACGCCGACCCGAACGGGGCGGACAGCGCCAAGGCGAAGCTGGTCAAGGACGTCAGCTTCGCCGAACTGGCCAAGGTTTCGGGCACGCTGCCGGTCGACCGCGCGATGCTCGATGTGATGGCGACGGCGCGCAACATCGACCGGGTGCAGGTGGTGAACGGCCTGATTCCCGGCCGCCTGACCGCCGCGCTGCGCGGCGACCACGTCGGCACCATCGTCCGCACCGGCGCGCGCGGCGCGTGAGCGCGGGGACTATGACGCCAAATTGGCCCCGCCGCGCTGGCGGGGCCAAGAAGGTCAGAACTTGACCGTCATGCCGCCATAAACCGTGCGCCCCAGGGCGGCGAGCGGCGTGTGCAGCAACGGGTTTGCGCCGGCCATCCAATCCGCGATGTCCACGCCGCCCAGCGGCGCGTAATAGAGCTGGTCGGCCAGGTTTTCGACGCCGACGTCGAAGCGCAGGTTTTGATATTCATAGGAGCTTGCGCATGTTGACGATGGCGTAGGCGGGCGTTTCCGGCTCCAGGCGCAGGCTTTGGACCTCGGTCTTGGCGATGGAGGCGCGCAACTCCACCGCGCTGGCGAGCCTGCCGCCTCGGCGATCAGCCGTGACTCATCGCGGCGGGATTTCGAAATCGAATTCCGACGCGAAGGGCGCATCGCGCAATTCGAAGTGCCACCATTCCATGGCGTAGGGCTTGAAACCGACCGACGCCATCAGCTCGCTCAGGAAGCGCCGATTGTCCGAAGCCGTCCGCGCGACCTCCGCATTGCCGACATTCGCCACGGGATCGAAACAGTCGTAACCCGAGCCGAAATCGATCGTCCCGTCGTCGAGTCGCTCCCCCTTGGGCAGAATGCAGGAGACGGATTTTTTCGCGGTCGAATCGAATGCGGCGCCAACGGCAATGATGCCGACATCCACCGTGCCGCCGAGCGAATGTCTTGATCGCGCGGCGATGTAGCCGAGCGGGACCAGTCGCGTCTTTTCGATGCGGGGGAAGAACTCGGCCTTCATCCGCTGGTCCGGGTCCGTGGTCCATCGCACGAAATCCCGGACGGCGCGCGCGGGCCGATAGCAATCCCAGACGATGAGAGACAGGTTTTGTCCGGCGAGCTTTTCCTGCGCCTTCTTCAGCGCGGCGGCGGCGGGTTCGGCGAGGACGCATTCCGCCGCGTGATAGCCATCGGCGGGACGCGCAAGAAAATTGTGCGAGCCGGCATATCGGATGTCCTGAACGATGCTCGGGTCGACATCGCGCAGATAGACAAAACCTTTTGGCAGGGGGGCGGCGCATCCGGCATCGCCAGCCAGCAGGCCGAACGCCAGTGTCCAGACGAAAGGGTTCTTGGTTTGCATGGAAGGCGCGACCTCAAGCGTCGATCATGGACAAACGCTATCCAACATTTGATCGCGCGCCAAGAAGGGGCGGCGCGCGACCAAAAACTCACCGCGCGAACCAGATGCGCCGGAAGGCGGCGTCGCGGCGAACAAAATGGTGGTAGAGCGCGGCGGCGACGTGGAGGCCGAGAAGCGCGACCAGGAGACGCGCGCCCAATCCATGCGGAACGCGCGGAGGGACGCGCCAGAAGTCGGGCAGGGCGGACACGTCCGTCGAAAAAATTTGCGACGCCGCGCCGGTGGCGACGGTCATGCCGACGCCGCTCGCGACCATGCCGAGAATAACCACATACAGCAGGACATGGACGATGCGCGCCAGTCGCTCCTGCAAGGGGGGGAAGCCAAGCGCCGCCGGCTTGGCGTCGAAGCTCAGCCACCACAGAATTCGAAACGCCGTCAGCGCAAGGACAACAAGGGCGACGGGCAGATGCAGGCGCAGCAGCGCGGCCTTGGCGGCGGGGTCGTGGAGGCCGGCGGCGCGGAACCCTGAATAGAGCAAGACCAGGATCAGCAGCGCGGAGAGCCAATGGATCGAAACCGCGACGGCGCCGTATCGGTCGGACGAACTTTTGATCGCCATGACAAAGATCCTTTGCGTTTGGAGACAATCATTTCACTTGACCCGGCGCGCCGAAGCGCCGGGTCAGCGCAAGACCGTCGCGGATGTTGAGGCCGAGCAGGGTGAGGTTGATCGCGCCGGCCAAGAGTTCGACGCCCTGAACAAGGGCAAAGGTTTGATCGAACACGCCCGCGCTCGCCCGCTGTTGCAGGAAAATCGCGCAGGGAACCAGCACGAGCAGGCCGTTCAAGGCGATGAAGGGCATCCGCCGCCGCTTCCCCGCAATGGTCGGATTCGCCGACGCGCCGCCGAGTTTGAAACCGCTGGCGCCGGCGAAGGCGATGGACGGGATCAGCAAGGCCAGGCCCCAGAGGATGGCGAGCTTGACCGCGGCGATCCTGGCGTGATCGCCGCCGAATTCGACGATGACCGTTGAGGTCCAGAACGCGAGGATGGTGATGAAGGCGATGATTCCGGCGATGGGGTGCAGTTTCCTGATCATTCGGAGCTCCTGTCATGGTCTTCCAGCCGCGCGCGCAGCGCGGCCAGGTTTTCCGTGGTTTGCTGAAGCCGATGCGCATCGAGCCAGGTCAGCAAGGCGTCGGCGACCGGAAGCCAGAGCGCGCTGGCTTTTTCGAAAACGTCCTCGCCGCGCGGCGTCATCACCACCAGCTTGGCGCGCTTGTGGGCGGGATTGGGTGCGAAGCCGACGAGGCCGGAGTCCGCGAGTTCATCGACAATTCGCTGCACGGACTGGCGCGCCAGCCCCATATTGTCGGCGAGGCGGGCGACGGGAAAGGTTCCGCCGCCGTGTGCGATCGACCCCAGGACCTGCCAGCGGGCGCTGGTCAGGCCGAGCGGCTTGACCAGGGCGTCGCCGAATTTGATCAGGGCGCCGTTGAGCCGGAAAATTTCCAGCGCAAGGGCGTTGGCGGGGTGGTCGAAGGGAGGTTTTGTCTCGATCATGACAGCGTACTGCCAAAATGGTAACATGCTGTCAATATGCGCGGCCGCGGATCATGCAGGCGCGGAGCCTCTTCCGCCGCGGCGACGGTCAGACGTGGTCGATGATGTCCGCAATGAATTGCCGCGCGATCGAGACGATCCGCCAATCGCCGGCGGGGCCGAGGACGCGGTCGTCACCGCTGGCGCGGCGCGCAGATTGTGGATCGCAAATCGCGGTGGCAATGAATAGATTGGCTGGAGGAAGCCCATCGAATTTTCTCTGGACCGCTGAAGCCCCATCCGGTTCGGCTGTCCTGAAAGGAGCCTGAGTTGAGCGTCGCCTTCACCAAGGAAGACAGTGCGGAAACCGCCTCGGAAACTTTGCTGCCCGACCGCCCGATTTCACCTCATCCCAACCTCGTCACGGCAAGGGGCTTGGCGGCGCTTGAGGCGCAACTCGAACAGGCGCGCGCGGCTTACGACGCCGCGCAGCAGATCGAGGATGTGAACGAGCGGCGGCGGCAGGCGGCCATCCCCTTGCGCGACATGCGCTATTTCGCGGCGAGAGTGCGGACCGCTCAGGTCGGGGCCGATCCCGTTTCGAGCGAGACCGTCGCCTTTGGCGGCACGGTGACGTTCCGACGCGAGGACGGCCGCGTGCAGACCTATCGCATCGTCGGCGAGGATGAAGCCGACCCCAAGTCCGGCTCCATGTCCTTTGTCGCCCCGGTGGCGAAGGTTTTGCTCGGCAAGAGCGTGGGCGACGAGGTCGGCGCGTCCGGTCAGGAGCTCGAAATCATCAAGATTTCCTAAGCAAACATGCGTTGATCGCCCAACGAATGTTTGCTTGGATTCCTTTGTTTTTGCAGGATTTTCATCCGAAAACCGGGGGCTGCTTTTCGGAAATCCTGCTTAGGGGCGGCGTTTCCGCGCGGCGAGGCCTCTCTTGCCTGTGGCGACAGGTCGCAGGATGGTTGCGGGGGAGACTTATTTCTTCGGTCCCGGAATCGGGTCAAGCTCATGCTGGCGACGCACGCGGGTATAAGGTCCAAATGAATGGAAGCCCGGCCAAGCGCTGCGACCGGTTGCGTTTCAGCAGCCGGGGAGCGGAGGTCCGACGTCCATGACGCTGCGGGAAAGCGGTTTCGAATCGTACTTCGAAGGCGCGCCGACGGGCTTCGCCATCGTGCTGGAGGCGTCGGGGTTCGTCGCCGTCAATGACGCCCTGCGGCGGATGCTCGGCTATGGGCCGGATGAACTCCTCGGCAAGACGTTCGCCGACATCATCCACCCCGACGATTTTGCGGGCGAACCCTGGTGCGGGCTTTTTGCCCCGGACGCGCCTCCCGTCAGGCGGGAGCTGCGCTGCGTCACGAAAAACCGTGAAACGCTGTGGGTCGCTCTGACCGCCTGGACGCTGAGCGGCTCCGCCGGCGCGCGGGGGCGCGCCATGGTCTCCATCGAGGACATAGGCGCGCGCAAGCAAAGCGAGGCTGAACTTGAAACAACGATCCAGCGCCTGAATGAAGCGCAACGGGTCGCCGGCGTCGGCCATTGGGCCGTAAATCTGCAAACCGGTCTGGCCTGCTGGTCGGACGAGGTTTTTCGAATCTTCGGCCGCGACCCCTCGCTCGGCGCGCCGGGAAATTACCGGGATTGCCGCGGCAATTTCGCGCCCGACGACTGGGCGAAGATCGAGAACGCCATTCAGCGCCTCCAGCAAACGGGCGTCCTTTACGAACTCGACGTCGAACTCCTTCGCGCGGACGGCGAAAGACGGTGGGTGACGCTGCGGGGCGAAAGCGACGTCGATGCGGCGGGCCGCTGCATCATGATCCGCGGCGCCGTGAAGGACATCACCCGTAGCAAGCAGGCCGAGCGGTCGCTTTATGAAAGCAGGGAGTTGCTGAAACTGTTCATCGAACATGCGCCGGCCGCCCTGGTGATGTTCGACAAGGAGATGCGCTTTCTCGCCGCCAGTCGCCGCTGGATCGACATCCACGACCTGCGGGGACGGGAAATCGTCGGTTGCGGACTTTACGAGATCATACCCGACATCCCGGAGCGCTGGAGGGCGATCAACGTCCGATGTCTCGCCGGCGAGGTCATGAGGGCGGACCACGATCGCTTCGATCGCGCGGATGGATCCGTTCTGTTCCTGCGCTGGGAGGTCCGGCCCTGGCGTGACGCCGCCGGCGAAATCGGCGGCCTCATCCTGTTCATGGAGGACCTCACCGAGCGCACGCGCTCGCAGGTGCGGCTCAAGCAAAGCGAAGAGCGGCTGGACGCCATACTGGATGCGGTCGACGCCTGCATCTACCTGAAGGACAGGCAGGGGCGCTATCTGTTCGCCAACGCAGCCGTGCGCCGGATCTGGAGCGCTGAACTCGAGGAGATCGTCGGGTTCACGGACGAAAAATTCTTCGATGCGGAGACGGTCGCCCGCGTTCGCGAAATCGACCGCCGTGTGCTGGAAAACGGGGAGACCCTGCGGCAGGAGGAGCCTGTCGCCGTCCTCGGGACCGGCGAATCGGCGACTTATCTTTCGTTCAAGCTCCCGCTGCGCGACCCCGATGGCGCCGTCTGCGCCCTGTGCGGCATTTCCACCGACATCACCGAGCGCGTGCGCGCCGAAGAGCGCCTGGCCGATTCCGAGCGGCGATATCGCTCGTTGTTCGAAAACATGAACAGCGCGCTCGCGGTGTTCGAGGTCGTTCAGGGCGAAGATGGCCGGCCCGTCGATCTGGTTTACGTTGCGTGCAACAAGCACGTGGAGTCCGTGACCAAGCTCAAGGCTTCGGACGTCGTCGGCAAGCGTCTGACCCAGGTCTTGCCGGGCATCGAGAACGATTCCGTCGATTGGATCGGAAGTCTCGGCGAGGTCGCCTTGAGCGGTGCGCCGGTCCAACTCGAGGGCTATTCGGACTCCCTGGGCGCGCACTTCCTGGTCGCCGCCCATCAGTCCGCCCCGCGGCAATGCGCGGCGAACTTCCAGGACATTTCGAAACGTGTCCAGCACGAAGCGGAAATCCGGCGCCTCAATGCCGACCTCGAGCGCCGCGTCGCCGAGCGCACCGCCGAAGTGCAGGCCAAGGAACGTTTCCTGAGGATGATCACCGATGCGGCGCCCGGCATTCTCGGCTACTGGGACGCCGGATTGCGCAACAGGTTCGCCAACCGCCGCTATCTCGAATGGTTTGGCGTCACGCCCGAGTGGGTCGAGGGACGCGACATGGTCGAAGTGCTCGGCCCCGAGTTATGCGCGGCCGCCGAGCCGCATGTGCGCGCGGTCTTGAGAGGCGAACCGCAGCGGTTTGAGCGTCGCATCGCCAGACTCAACGGCGCGGATGTCTATGTCCTGACCCATTACGTTCCGGACGTTGTCGACGGAGAGGTGCGCGGCTTCGTCGTCGAGATTTCCGACATCACCGACTTCAAGCGGGCGCAGGCCAAATTGGGCGAGCAGGTGAGGGAGTACGAAGACCTCTACAACAACGCGCCTTGCGGCTATCATTCGCTCGATCGCGATGGCGTCATCGTCGGGATCAACGATACCGAATTGTCCTGGCTTGGGGTCACGCGCGAGGAGGTCGTCGGCAAGCGGCGCTTGTCCGAATTTCTTTCGGAAAAATCGAAGGAGGTTTTCAGGCGGACATTTCCTTCCCTGATCGCCACCGGCCGTCTCGACGAACTTGAGATCGAGTTGCGGAAGGCAAACGGCGACCTGTCGCCCGTCCTTGTCTCGGCGACCGCGTTGAAGGGACCGGATGGCGAATTCCAGAACACCCGATCCGTGATGCTGGATTTTTCCCGCCTGCGCAGGGAGCAGGAGACCTTGCGCCAGGTGATGAGGGCCGCGCCCATGGCGGTGCGTGTGGCGTCGCTGGCGGACAACAAACTGTTGTTTGTGAATCGCGCCTTTGCGGAGCTTGTTTGTCGCGCGGAGGAAGACGCGTTGGGGTGGGACATCCGCAGCGGATATCGCGACCCCGCGGTTTTCGACGAAATTTGCGAACGTCTCGCCCGTGGCGAGGTTGTGCTGAATCGGTTGGTGGAGTTCTATCGTCCCGACCAGCCTGAGCGTCCGTCAGTTTGGGCGTTGGCTTCGTTCATGACCATCCCTTACGAAGGACAACCCGCTTCGCTGGCGTGGCTCTACGATGTGACCGCGCTCCACGACGCCAGATTGGTCGCTGAACGCGCGACGGCGGCGCGATCGCAGTTCCTGGCCAACATGAGCCACGAAATCCGCACCCCGATGAACGCCATCCTCGGCTTCACCCGCCTGCTCGACATCGACAATCCGACCCCCGCACAGGCCGACCGTCTCGCCAAGATCAATGTGGCCGCGCAACATCTCCTGGTGCTGATCGACGACATCCTCGATCTCGCGCGGATCGAGGCCGGCGGCCTGAAACTCGAGGAGCGCGACTTTGACCTCGGCCAGTTGTTCGACGATGTCGCCTCGCTGATCGGTTCCGGCGCGCGCGAAAAAGGGCTGCAGCTCAATATCGACATGGACAGCATGCCCGAACGTCTGTCCGGCGATGTCACGCGGTTGCGTCAGGCGCTGCTCAATTACGCCAATAACGCGCTGAAATTCACCGAACGCGGATTCATCACCTTGCGCGCCTCGGCGCTTGAAGAAGGCGACGGCGCGATCCTTGTCCGCTTCGAGGTCGAGGATTCCGGCATCGGCGTCGCGCCCGACGTGTTGCCGCGCCTGTTCAGCTCGTTCGAACAGGCGGATGCTTCGATCAAACGCCGTTACGGCGGAACCGGACTCGGGCTCGCGATCACGCGGCGGCTCGCCGAAGCCATGGGAGGTCAGGCCGGGGTGGACAGCACCCCCGGCGTCGGCAGCACGTTCTGGTTCACGGCGCGGCTGAAGTCCAGCGCCGGCGTAGCGGAGAAAAACGTCGGGAAGCGGAACTTCGCCGCGCATTTCCGCGGCCGGGCGACGCGCATCCTGCTGGTCGAGGACAATGAAATCAATCGGGAAGTGGCCGTCGAACTTTTGCGGGTGGTGGGGCTGAACGCCTCGACCGCCACCAACGGCCTGGAAGCCCTGGACAAGGCGAGGACGGAGCCGTTCGACCTCATCCTGATGGATGTGCAGATGCCCGTCATGGACGGCATCGAGGCCGCAAGGGAAATCCGCAAGCTGGCCGGTTGGGAGACGAAGCCGATTGTGGCGCTGACGGCCAATGTCCTCACCGAGGACCGGCGCGCCTGCCTCGACGCGGGCATGAACGATTTTGTCGCCAAGCCGGTCGATCCGGTCCAGCTCTATGCGACTCTGGCGCGCCTTCTGCCCCGGGAGTCGAGCGTCCATGCTGCGACGCCCATCGAAAAATCGAACGAGGGGTTTGCGGCGATCCGAGGCTTGGACGTCGCATCCGGCGTCAGGCGAATGAACGGCGATGTCGAGGCCTACCAGCGTCTGGCCAGACGTTTCGCCGAACTGCACGAAGGGGATATTGGGCAAATCCGAACGTGTCTGATTCGCGGCGACGCTGAAGGCGCGCGGCTGATCGCTCATACCTTGACGGGCGCCGCCGGAAACGTCGCCGCGATCCTTGTGGCGGACGCGGCCGGTCGCCTTGAGGGCGCTTTGCGACGCCGGGACGAGGCGGCCGAGATCGAGCGCGCCGCGCGCGAGACGCAGGCGCGCTTGGCGGCGGTGGTCGCGTCCATCCTTGCCTCGTTCGCGCCAGCAAAACCCACGACCGAGGCGCGCGTCGCCGTGAACGTTCGCGACGTGAAGCGCGCGCTGGACGAACTCGAGGCGGCGCTCGCCATGAGCGATATTCAAGCTCGGGAGATCGTGGAGGCTTCGGCCTCCACACTCCGAATCGCCTTGGGAAACGCATACGATTCCTTGAGACGACAGGTCGCGGAGTACCGGTTTCCGCAAGCCCTCGAGACCCTGCGGCGCGCACGAAAATCCTGAATGGGCGGAGGCGTCCAAAAATGGTTATTTTTCAATCCAGGCGGCGATCCGCTTGTAGACCTCGGGGCGGCTGAGCAAATCGAAGTGTCCGGTCTCGCAGGCGATCCATTGCCGATCCGGCGGAAAATCCAGGGCGAAGTCCCGGTGGCGTCCCAGCGCGCTCATCACCGGGACGAGGCCGTCTCCGATCAGCAGGTCATTCAAGGCTCCGGGCGACGAAGCCGTCGTCGCCGCAATGGCGTAGCAGGCGACGTCTTCCGGCAGGGGCGCGTGACGCCGCGCATCCGGCTCGCGCGCAAAGCGGTCACGGCCGAGCCAGTCCTCGTCCGCGATGAAGCCGTAGCGGAGATCGGTGACGCCGGCGCTGCGGATTTTTCCCAGAGGCGCGAGGGCGCCCGCGTAGGGAATCTGGCCCAAAATGTCTTCCGCCCAATTGCCGATCCGCTCAAGCGGCGCGCCGTGGTGGGGCGTCCCGAGAAACACAAGTTTTGAGACCTTCTTCCGCCAGGCGTGGGCGGAGGCTTCTCCCGCCAGACAGGCGCTGCGCGCGACGAGCCCGCCCATGCTGTGGCCGACGATCAGCAGATCCTCGATCTCCACGGGCCAGGCGGCGACCAGCTCTTCCAGCGCCGCCGCGAAGGCGCGCCCGTTGGTCGAAACATGGAGGCCGGTGTTGTAGGAGAGCGAAACGGGGGTATAGCCGAAGTCGCGCGCCAGCGCCGCGCCGTGGTCGTGGCTCCCGCGCCTCCAGTGCAGGTCGCTCATGCAGAGACCGTGGACCAGAACGACGAGCTTGCCGGTGACGTTGGGAAACGCGTGCGACAGGGCCTCGCTTTTCAGCGCGAGGGTTTGGCCGCCGGAGCGGAAACGCATGGTCAGCGCAAGCGGATTGCCGGTTTCCGCGAGATGGTCGCCCAAAACCCCGTTCAGCGCCGCAAGCGTCTTTTCCCGCCCCGGCGCGGGCGGCCGCGCCTGCGTCGCCTCGTCCAGCAGCGCCGAGGCGACGCCGGCGCCTTTGGCGGTCAATCGGAACGATGCGCCGAGGCCGCGATAGACCAGTCTCGGAATGCCGCGCGCAAGGCCGGGCGCGAGGCGGGCGAGACCCGGCGTGTCGAGGACCGCATGGTGCATGCGCTCGACGATCCCGGTGATCCCCTCGGCGCCCTCGGCGGCGAGACGCGCGAAACCGAGCGCCTCGGAAAGCGAGAAGGTTTTGGGCTTGGGGGCCATGGGCATTCGATCCAATGCAGGACGCGCGCCGCCTGACGCTGTATTCAAGATTAGCCTGGAACGACTGGGCTTCACAACCTAAGCTGTTTCGTCAAGGCGAGACGCGATATCCGATCCATGCTGCGTTGGCTCCTCCAAGCGTGTAATCATTCTGGTGGTCGAGGGCGGGCTGCGCCGCGTCGACTCCGAAGGCAAAAGGGTCTCATCATGCGGATACTCGTTGTCGGCGCCGGGGCGCTGGGCGGCTATTTCGGCGGCAGGCTGGCGCAGGCCGGCCGCGACGTCACGTTTCTGCTGCGGCCGCGCCGCGCCGCGCTTCTGCAAAGGAACGGCCTCTCCATCCTCAGCCCTTGTGGCGATTTTCATCTGGCTAAGCCTCGCATTGTGACGGCGGAGCAGCTGAAAGACCCGTTCGATCTCATCCTGCTGAGCTGCAAGGCCTATGACCTCGAAGACGCCATGGCTGCTTTCGCCGCCGGCGTCGGCTCCAAAACCGCGATTCTGCCCATGCTCAACGGCATGAGCCATCTTGACGCGCTGGCCGCGCGATTCGGCGCGGACACATGCCTGGGAGGCCTGTGCCAGATTTCCGCCGGGCTCGACGGCGAAGGCCGCATCCAACATTTCAATGATCTTCACTCTCTGGTGTTCGGCGAGTTGGACGGGGCGCCGAGCGCGCGCATGGCGGCGATCGCCTCGGCCCTGACCAATGCGGGGTTTGAAGCGCAGCCGTGTGAAAAAATCCGCCAGGAAATGTGGGAGAAGTGGATTTTCATCGCCGCGCTGGCCGGGATCACCTGTTTGATGCGCGCCGCCGTCGGCGACATTGTCGCGGCGGGCGGCGCCGATCTCGCCCTCGCTTTGTTCGACGAAAACGCCGCGATCGCCGCCGCGAACGGTTTTGCGCCGAGGCCCGCCTCTGTCGAGCGCTCCAAGGGAATCCTGACCGCTAAGGGATCGCCGATCAAGGCGTCGATGTTGCGCGACATCGAGGCGAACAACCCGATCGAGGGCGAACACATTTTTGGCGATCTGCTGCGCCGCGCTCAAGGGCCCTCTTCCTTGCTGCGCATCGCTGACCTGCACGCCAGGGCCTATGAAGCGCAACGGGCGCGCGTATCGGCATGAACCGCGCGGGTCAGTGCAGCCGGAATTCCGCGCCGACCAGTTTGATCTCGGCCGGCTTGATCAGGCCGGAATGGGCGACGATGACCTGATGGATCGCGCCCTCGATTTTTTCGGCCCAAAAATTCAGGAATTTTCGCAATTCGGGGAATTCGGGCTGAAGGTCGTAATTCTGCCAGACGAATTCCTGGATGATCGCCGGATGATCCGGCATCCGGTAGAGGATATTGGCTGTGGTCATGCCATAGCCCTGCAATTGCTTCACGAAGTCCTTCGACACCATCGAAACGCCTCCAATCCAGCCGGGACATTACGGGGCTGTTTTGAAAATATGTCAAGAATCTCAGTTTGTTAGCACTCGATGCGGGCGAGTGCTGATTTTCCTGCTTTCGCCCTCTTGAACGCAGGAATTCCGCTTCCCAACTCTCGCCCGGAGCCGCAAGGCGCCAGGTGACACGTTCATTCGCATCGCAGGGTTTTGATGAAATTTCGTCCCGTCTGATACGGTTTCCGCAAGATCGCTTCGCGATCCGCGAAAACGAAATCGCGCGGAAATCCTTCAGGCGAAGGGCGGATTTCCGCGCGAGCGGAATACGATTTCCGAACTGGTCCTTCGGAAATCGTATGACTTGCGAGTCGGCCGACGCGCCGATCAACCCCGGCGGCGCGCTGGTGACGCTCGACCGCCATTCTCTCCAAGACAGGCGCGAATATCGGCATCGGCTTCGCCGCGCCGATCAATCGCGCGCGACGGGTTTTGGCGCGGCTGGCCGGCTGAGCAGGCGAATCCAGCGGCTTCGCGACCGCCGGGCGCGCGCGGCGCCAGCTTTGACCGCCGCCGGGAGGGCGGCGGTGTCTTGCTATTGCCGGCTGACGACCACTTCGAGATAGTCACTGGGAACCACCATGCTGTCGTCGCCGGAAATGTTGAAGCGGCCGATCAGCTCGATGATGTCGCCCGCCAGCGCTTCGCGTCCGGAGGCGTCGAGCGCTTCAAAGGCCTTCAGCGCCGGGCCGTAGAAGGCGCGGAACGTGTCGACAAAATGCTGCGCCGAGAGATAGCGGAACACGAAGGCGCGTTTTCGCGCGACGACCTGTGACGGAGCGAAGCTCGCCTCCAGCCAGTCGCGGGTTCCCCAGATCGCCGGCGATTTTACCCCTGCTGGCGGCGGAAGATGCTTTCCGATCGTCTTGAACAACTGGCCGACAAAACCGTCGGGCGTCCAGTTGGCGAGGCCAATCTTCCCGCCGCGTTTGCACACCCGCGCCAGTTCGGCGGCGGCGCGGCTCTGGTCCGGGCTGAACATCACGCCGAAGGTCGAGACGACCGCGTCAAAAGTTTCGTTGGGGAAGGGAAGGTCCTCGGCGTCGGCGGTCCTGAAATCGATGTCGAAACCGTCCGCTTCGGCCCGCGCGCGTCCCCGGTCGAGAAGGGTTTGCACGTAATCGGTGGAGGTGACCTTGCACCAGCGCCGGGCCGCCGCCAGAGTGACATTGCCGTTGCCGGCGGCGACGTCGAGAATTTTTTGGCCGGCGCGCAGGTCCAAGGCTTCCGCGAGGTTTTCGCCGACGATCTGCAAGGTTGCGCCAATCACGGCATAGTCGCCGGACGACCAGGCGGCCTGTTGCCGCGCCTTGACGGCCTTGAGGTTGGCGGAGGGATGGCATTCGATCACGGTGTTCATGGCGGTCTCCCTTGTTTCGAGGCCTCGGCGGCCTCTGCACAAAACCCTACGTCTTCAGGCGCTTGCGCTGAATGACCGGCCTGCCGGCTTTCTTGCCCGCGCGTCCAGACTTGAAGCCAAAACGTCGCCCTGTGCGTTTGATGCCCGAATGCGGATCAAGGAGATCATGCCAATGGGCGCGGACGCGCTTTCCGACCTCCTCTCGGCCGTGCATTTGTCCGGCTCGGTGTTTTTCGACGTGACCGCGCAATCGCCGTGGGTGGCGGAGGCGCCGCCCGCGGCTCAGATCGCGCAGGAGATTACGCCGGGCGCGGACTATGCTTTGGAGTATCATGTGGTTACGCGCGGCTCGTGCTGGATCTCCTTGCTCGGAGGCGCGAAATTCGAGCCGGTCAGGCTTGGCGAAGGCGATATCGCGGTTATTCCCCGGGGCGATGCGCATGTGGTGTCCAGCGCGCCGGGCATGCGCGCCGAACCGGACTGGGCGGTTCTTCGCAAGGCGCAGGACGCCGACGCCTTGCCCTTCGCGCTGCGCACCGGTGGCGACGGTCCCGGCGACGCGCAACTGATCTGCGGCTTTTTCACTTGCGACGCGCGTCCGTTCAATCCACTGCTGGACTGCCTGCCGCGTTTCATCCGCTTCGGGCGCGACGCCCCTGGCGCGTCGCATCACCTGCTCGACCAGTTCATCCGTTTCGCCGCCGGTGAAATGGGGAATAAGCGGCCTGGCGGCCAGATCGTCCTCAATCGGTTATCGGAACTGCTGTTCGTCGAGATCATCCGCTGGCATATGGATCAACGCACGCAGAACGGAGGGTGGCTCGCCGGCTTGCGCGATCCCATGGTCGGCCGCACCCTCACCCTGCTGCACGCGCGGCCCGCCCACGCCTGGACCCTGGAGGAATTGGCCTCCCGCGCGGGCGCCTCGCGCTCGGCTTTGGCGGAACGGTTTTCAAGTCTGGTGGGCTGTGCGCCGATCCAATACTTGACCCAATGGCGCATGCAGCTTGCCGCGAAGCGACTCACCGATCCTTGCACGAAGATTTCCGTGGTCGCCAATGAGGTCGGGTATGATTCCGAAGCGGCCTTCAGCCGCGCCTTCAAGAAACTGGTCGGACAGTCGCCGGGACAATGGCGTTGCGCGCGCGGCGTGGAGGCGCAGCGGTGAGCAAGCCTCAGAATGGAAATTCAAGCCCGACCAGGCCGCCGACCGGCTTTTTCTTCATGGGAGAGAGATCGTTTTGGAAGGGAAGGGAATTTTGAGGCGGACCTTGAAAAATCCACTGGGTCTTGGCGTCTTCCGCTTTCCCTCGCGCGTCATTCAATTGAACGGACTGCGTCACATTGGGGGAGGGGACGCAGGTTCCCTGTTCCAGCGCGCAGTGTGGCTTCACGGCCTTCGCCTTTGCCGGCTTGCGCGTTGACGACACAGCGTCGCGCGCCTCATCCTGCGCCGCTGTCGCATGAGCGGCGTTGAGAACAGCCGCGATCAAAAGGACAAACGGGGTTGCGCGCCTCGAAACCATATCACTCCAGTTCACTTGCCTTTCAAGCGAGCGTCATTGTGCCTGCGCGAGAGGCAAAAGTCACGCGGCGCACCGCCGGGCATCTGTGAAGGACGCAGTGCGCGCGCTCGTTATTGCGCGCGTCCCCTTACTTGAACTTGTAGTAATCGGTGTTGAGCGCGGCGACGATGGCGGCGATGTCGTCGGGGTTGAGCTGCGCGCCGGCGCCCGCCACGCAGCGCGCCACTTGCCGCTTCAACCCGTCCATCGAGGTCACCTTGAGATTGGGGCGCGTGAAGAATTTCGCGGGATCGCCGTCCGGCGCCCGGGAGGTGTGGCAGTCGCCATTGCAGCCGTTCTCCGCCATCAGCTTGCGGCCGAGCGCGACCTCGTCGCCGGCGTAGGCGGGGACGGATGCGACGAGCAGGCTCAAAAACACCAGATTACGCGACCACATGTCCAACTCCCCAAAATCTCTTCTGATCGACGAGGCGATCGGTCAGGACGGCGCCGATCCACATCGACCATAGCACGATCCAGGCGGTGGAGGCGAAGACCGAGGCGCCGGACACGCCAGCGCCCACCGCGCAGCCGCCGGCGAGCACGCCGCCGAAGCCCATCAGGCAGCCGCCGGCGATGTAGCGCCGCATCGACGACCCGTCATGAAAACCTTCCAGCTTGAGGTCGCCGCCATAGAGGCCCGCCAAAAAGCTGCCGACGAACACGCCGGGGATCAGCCCGTGGTCGAAACTCAAACCCCCGCCCGGTGGTTGCAGAACATACATCAGGACGTCGGCCGAGGGCGACGTGAAACTCAGCGCATGCACCGGCGTCATCTCGAACGAGCTGAGCGACATGGCGTAATTGAAGGCCCAGGCGGCGGCGACCATCAGCCCGACGCCGGCCGCGGTGAGCCCGTTTGACAACGACAGCTTGTTGCGCCGCGCCAAAAAGATCGCCAAGGCCAGCCAGCACAGGCTGAACAGGATGGCGCCGACATGGCTCATGTGAAAAATCACCAGCAGGTCGCGCGCCGAGGCGTCCACCGTCCAAAGACCGTTGATCGCGGCGCGCAGCGGCGACAGCGCCCCGTCGCGCGACATCTGCGCGACGACCGCAAAGACGAGTCCCGCGAGCAAGGCGCGTAAATTGCCGGTGGCGGAAAGCACCAGCATGCGGCTGCCGCAGGCGCGTGTAAACGTCATGCCGCAGCCGAACATCAGGCCGCCGATGATGGCGCCGGACAGGCTGCCGCGATTGTTGAGCGCGCGCACCGTGCCGGTGTCGAACAGGTCGAACACGATCAGCGCCTGGGTGGCGATCAGCGCGGTGGAGAACACGAACAGCCAGATCGCCAGCCGCTCGCCCATCTGGCCGTGCGCCACCTCCAGGGTCGCGGCGCGCAGGCAGAAGCGCGATCTTTGCGCCAGCGCCCCGAACAGCAGGCCGAGAACGGCGCCGCCGAGGGCCAGGGCGTTGCGGTCGCCGAAGCGGTCGATGAGCGCGTCGAGACTCATGTGGCGAGGCCGGGATTGCCTTCGACGTTTTTCAACCGCGGCAGGTTGAGTGTTGGCGGCGCCACCGTTTTTTTCGCCCGCAGGTGGCGCGCGACCAGCTCCCAGATCGGCTCGCCGCCGGCGTCGCGCGCCGCTTCCGAGACGGCGGCCCAGCCCGCCACTTTATACGTTTTGGTCGCGTCGATCGGCTTGCCGTTGATCGCCATGTCGGCGATGCGGGCGCCCATGGCGGCGGTGGGGTCGCACGAAAAAGTCATGCCGCCGACGCGCACCATGTCGCCGCCCTGCTGGTAATAGGGATCGGGATTAAACAGGTTGTCGCAGACATCCTCCAGCACCGTCTTGATCTGCGCGCCCGTCATGTTGGTGAGCGTCGCGGAGGGGTAGGTGATCGCGGTCTGGTCGAGGACGTTTTCCATGGTGATGGAATCGCCCGGCAGCAGGGTTGTTCCCCATCGGAATCCGGGCGACAGCGCGATTTCCGCATCCTTTTCGGCGATCAGGGCGTCGAGGATGAGCTGGTCGAAACTGCCGTTGAAATTGCCGCGCCGGTAAAGCAGGCCCTCGCTCACCGCCAGTTTTTCATTGAGCTTGCTTTCGAACGGCG
The DNA here is from genome assembly GCF_009720655.1 of Rhodoblastus acidophilus. Lineage (GTDB taxonomy): Bacteria > Pseudomonadota > Alphaproteobacteria > Rhizobiales > Beijerinckiaceae > Rhodoblastus > Rhodoblastus acidophilus_A. The sequence continues at coordinate 412,638 of NZ_WNKS01000001.1, forward strand.
CGCGCGTTTTCGTGATCAGCGCGTCCATCTCGAGGTCGGGCGCCAACAGGTTGGCGAACACCGGGAGCAGGCGGTAGCGATAATCCGAGACTTTTCCCGCCTTCACGTCGAAGTCGAGCACGCCCAAAAACTTGCCGTTCGAGCCGGCGTTGGTCACCAGCGTCCTGCCGCCCGCGTTTTCGACGAGGCTTGGAACGGGAATGCCGTCATGCGTGTGGCCGCCCAGAATGGCGTCGATGCCGCGCACCCGCGACGCCATTTTCAAATCGACGTCCATGCCATTGTGCGAGAGCACGACAACCACCTGCGCGCCCTCGGCGCGGGCGGCGTCAACGCTTTGCTGCATGGCGTCTTCCTGGATGCCAAACGTCCAGTCGGCGACCATGTAGCGCGGGTTGGCGATGGGGGTATAGGGAAAAGCCTGGCCGATCACCGCCACTTTTATCCCGTTCACCGCACGGATCACATAGGGTTTGAACACGGGATCGCCGAAATCGGCGGTCTTGATGTTTTGCGCGACAATGTCGATGGCGCCGGCGAAATCTTTTTCGGCGACCTCCTTCACGCGCTCCTGGCCGTAGGTGCATTCCCAGTGCAGGGTCATGATGTCGACGCCCAGCAGCTTGGCCGCATCGACCATGTCCTGGCCCTTGGTCCACAGCGCGGCGCCCGAGCCTTGCCAGGTGTCGCCGCCGTCGAGCAGCAGCGCCCCTGGGCGCGTCGCGCGCAGCCGCTTCACCAGAGTGGCGAGGTGAGAAAAACCGCCGACTTTCCCGTACAGCGGGGCGTAGCGTTCGAAATCGAGATAGGTGAACGCATGGGCGAGGCGCGTCTTCGGCGCGATGCCGAATTGTTGCAGGAACGCCTCGCCGACCAGATGCGGGGGGCGTCCGGCCATGCCGCCGACGCCGATATTGACGCTGGGCTCGCGGTAATGGATGGGCCGCAATTGCGCGTGGCAATCGGTGATGTGCAGCAGCGACACATTGCCGAAACCGGGCGCATCATAAAGCGCGTCAGCGGCCTGCTCCGCGCGAGAAGAGTCGAGCGGCAGCGCCATGCCCGCCGCGCCGGCGGCCGAGAGAAGATGAAAGAATTCGCGACGGTTCATGGCGCGCCTACTGGTTGACGGGCGATTGCGGGTGGAGCAGCAGGGCCATCAGGTCGCGAATCTGGTCCTCGGACAGGATGCCCATATGGCCACCGCGCGGCATGTTGGAGCAGGCGTTATACGCCTTGGAATTGTAGATCTTGCCCCAGGTGTAACGCAGGGTTTCCGGCGCATCGCCCTTGATCTTGCCGTAGTTCCAAAGACTCGGGCCGATCGTGCCATAGGCGATTTCCTGCTTGGAAATCTGATGGCAATTGTAGCAATTGCCGCCACGGACGCCGTCGGCCTTGTCGCTGGAGGTCAGGCCGCGTCCGCTTTGCGCGACCGCCTCGCCCTTCTTCCAGTCGCCGAGCCATGTGTTGTCGGCGGGCCATTTGATCGTGGCGAGATTTTCGGCTTCTATTTTTTCACGCGCCTCGACGGCTTCCTTGCTCGCGCCCGTGGCGCGCGCCGGATCGGAGCAGAAGGCCTGCGTCGAATCCTGGTCGAGGCGGGCCAATGTGGCGATGCCCTTGTCGTGGAAACTGCTCTTGATCATGGCGGCGAAAGCCGCGTCGTCGGCGCCCTGGCCCCAGTCGGTTTTCGGCCCGGATTCGGCGAGGGCGGGCGTGGCCGCGAGCAGCAGCGGCAGGATGAAAAAAGTCTTCATGGCGGCCTCTCATACGGTTTCCGCAAGATCGCTTCGCGATCCGCGATAACGAAATCGCGCGGAAATCCTCCAGGCGAGGGGCGGATTTTCGCGCGAGCGGAATACGGTTTCCGAACGGATCGTTCGGAAACCGCATCAGCGCTTGATGCCGGGCGTGTCGAGCTTCGCGTCATTGGCCATGGCGGCCATGAACATCGAAAGCGCGACGGTCACATCGGAGGTGTAGTTCGGTTCGGGAAAACGCTGTTGGCGAAAACAATCCGCGAGGCGCCATTGCATGCTCCACATTTGGCCGGAGGAGACGCGATAGGCGGGCCAGCTCGTCCAGGCCACGCCCGCGCCCTTGCCGATGGTCAGGTCCGGCAATTCCTGCAAGCGAATGCGCGCGCCGCTCTGGCCGTGACAGGTGGCGCAGGAGAAATCGTGCGGTCCGGCCTCGAAATAGAACATGCGCCGCCCCAGATTGAACATCGCCTGCTCCTTGGGATGGGCGAGACTCACCTTCACCGGCATGTCCTTCGACGCGCCCGAAATGTAGGTGACGAGCGCGTTCATCTCGTCCTTTTCCGGCGAGCCGAACGGGGCTTTGATGATCGCCTTGATGTCAACGCCCTGAAGCTTTTCCTTGCAGGTCAGCAGGCGCGATTCCGTGTCCTGAACCCTGTCGGTGTCCTTGAACCAGCGTGGCAGTTGCGCAAAGGCCCCCTTGACCACGCCGGCGCCGAGGCCGAGGTCGCATTGCTCCAGCGAAACATTTTTCGGGCCCGCCGGCGTCTTCCAGATCTCCTCGCCTTGCGCCTCGAACAGCTCGGCGGGATTGCCGTCGCGCAGGGCCTCGCGATATTGCTCGATGCTTTGCAGCGACGAATCCGTTTCCGCGCGCGCCGCGCCGGCGGAGATGACCGCCGCGAACGCGATGCACAGGTGATGGCGTTTCATAGGCTCCCCCTCCCGTTCGCGCTTCAGCTCACCGTGGCTTCGTCGGTGCGCGTTTCGCCCTTGCTGTCGGTCCAGGTCACCGAGACCTTGTCGCCGGCCGCGCCGCCCTTGATCTTGAAGGCCAGATAGGGGTTTTTCGACACCGAGGCGCCCCATTGCGCCTGCATCACTTCCTTGCCGTTGAGCTTGGCGACGACGTCGGTGATGAACCAGGCGGGGATGGGCGCGCCGGACGAATCTTTGCGAAAACCGGTCTCCATTTCGTGGTTCATGAGCACTTTCACTTCGGTGACGCCGTCCTTGCTTGCGGCCCGTATTTTCATCGGGTTCGGCATGAAAAAAATCCTCCCTGAACGTGAGTGTCGTGCGAAAAATCAGCCGCCGCAGCCGCCGAGGGTCACCTTGATCTCCTTGGCCGCGGTGAAATATTTGCCGTCGGCCTTCACCAACGCGATGACGTTCGAGGTCTGGCCCATTTTTATACGCGTGGTGACGTCGGCGAGCATGTCCGGGCCGATGTCGAAGGCCGCCGCGAGCATGTTGGGATTTTTTTCGACCAGGAACGAAATCTGCGTGGTGTTGGGAATCTTGCTGATCGCCTGCACCGGGACGACAGCGCCGTTTTCCGCGATGTCGGAGGCGACCAGGGTGACGTCGGCGCTGGCGGTCGGGTTTTCGACGCCCATGGCCTTGTAGGCGTCGGCCATGGTTTTGGCGTCAAAGGCGGGCTTGTTCCACGCCGCATGCGCCATGCGTGGTAGGAAGGTGAGGGCCGAGATGGCCAGGCCGAACAGGCCGGTGTGTCGCAGGAAACCGCGACGGTCTTGGGATGCGAGCATCATGAAATCTCCCTGAGTGTTAACCAAATCATCGCGTCGCCTCCGGGCAGGCGAGACCGCCGCAGCGCTGGACCGCCGCAACGAAGGCCTGAACCGCCTCCGGCCCCGGCCAGCCAACGAAGGCGTAGTCGCCCAGCACGAAGGAAGGCGTCCGCGTCAGTCCCAGCACGCGCGCGCGTCCCGCATGGGCGTCGAGGATCGCGCGCGTTTCCGCGCCATCGGCCTCGGTGTTCAGCCGCGCGGCGTCGAGGTCCAGCGCCGCCGCCAGCGCCACAACCTTGTCGGCGCCAACCCGGCCCGGCGTTTCGAACAGGCGGGTGTGCAGCCGCAGCGCGGCGTCGTCGCCAAAGAGCGTCTTCGTCGCCAGGACGGCGCGCGCGGCTTGCGCCGAGCCCTCGCCGAGCACGGGATGATGCAGCAAACCGAGCCGCATCCCGGAGTCCGGCCCGAGCAGCAGATCCACCTCCTGCGAAGCCAGCCGGCAATAGGGACAGGCGTAGTCGAAGAATTCGTAGAGCACCGGCCCCGTCTTCGCCGCGCCCGTCACCAGCACGCCCGGCAGATCGGCGGGCGCCAGCTCAGGCGGGATGGCGAAATTGCTGATGACCCCTTCGGGGGTCTCCAGCGCGAATTTTGCTTTTTCGCGCGCGGCCTCCGCCGACGCCTCGCGCGCGCCGCCGAGCGCCGCCAATGCAGCGAGCGCAAGCCTCCGGGTGACGCGATGCGACACGCCTTCCTCCCTCGCGAAGATGCGCCGGATGGCCGGCGCGATCAGCGGATGTAAGCTTGTCCTTCGGAAATCTTGTAGGACCAGGGCAGGTCGGCGTTCTTCCAGCCATTGACGTCGCGGCGGCCGGCGGGGCTCATGTCGCCCTCGACGCCATCCACCACCGAATAGACTTTTGTGTAGCCGGCGTCCTGAAGGAGATTGGCGGCGCGGGACGAGCGGTCGCCGGAGCGGCAGATCAGGATCACCGGGTCGGTCTTGCCGATGGTCATGCGCTTGGCGAGCGCGTCGATCGCGCCGACGAAATCCGAGTTCGGCGACATCTGGTAGCGGTTGTTCTTCTTGTCCCAGCTCGCGGGATCGTCGATCTCCATATAGGGGATGTTCTGGTCCGTCACTTGCGGCGTTCCGACGAACTGGAATTCGCCCTTGGTGCGGATATCGACGAACATCACCTTGGCGCCGCCCTCCGACTTCATCTTGAACGCCTCGGGCGCCGAGAGATAGAGGCCGAGCTTGCTCTGCTTGACCTCGGGCAGTTTCGAGACATCGACGGGTTGATAGTTGCCGGCGAAGGCAGGCGTCAGGAACAAGGCCAGCGTGAGGCCGAGCAGAGCGGTCTTCAAGGTTTCCTCCCGAATCGGGCGTGTCGTGACGCCCCGTTCATGCGCGGCTGTTTCGCCGCTTTTTTGCCCTTGCATCGCATCGCGACCTGGGCGCGACGATGATAGCCGAAGGCGATTTGATATTTCAATATGCGTATTTTCAAATATGATGTTTTTCTTTGCCTCAGTGGAGTCGGAGCGTGGTCCTGTCCTTCATCGACGTCGCTTCCGTCATATCCGGCGTCATCGTCGGTTTCGTTCTCGGCCTGATCGGGGGCGGCGGCTCGGTGTTCGCCACGCCGCTGCTGGTCTATTTTGTTGGCGTGAGCGATCCGCATATCGCCATTGGCACGGGCGCGGCGGCGGTCGCGGTCAACGCGCTGGTCAATCTCGTCCCGCGCGCGCGGGCCGGTCAGGTCAAATGGCGCTGCGCGGCGGTGTTCGCCGCCGCCGGCTTTTTCGGGTCCGTCGCCGGCTCCACACTTGGAAAGGTTTTTGATGGGCAAAAACTGCTGCTGCTGTTTGGGATCGTCATGCTGGTGATCGCCGCGCAAATGGGTTTGACCAAGGGCGCGCCGCTGGAAAAGGATGTGCGGCTTACGTCGGAAAACGCGCGAAAAATGGCGCCGCTGCTGATCTCCTTCGGCTTTGGCGTGGGCGCGCTGGCGGGGTTTTTCGGCATAGGCGGCGGCTTTCTCGCTGTGCCCGGCATACTCGCGGCCACGGGCATGCCGATGATTTACGCGGTCGGATCGTCGCTGGTCTCCGTCGCCGTGTTCGGGGCGACGACGGCGGTGAATTACATGATCTCCGGCCTGATCGACTGGCGCATTTCCGCGCTCGTGCTGCTCGGCGGCGCCATTGGCGGCCTGTTCGGCGGCGCGCTGGCGACAAGGCTCGCCGGCCACAAGCAGGCGCTGCGGCAGATTTTTGCGGTGATGATCGCCGGCGTGGGGTTTTACGTCATCTATCGCGGGGTGCTGGCGCTGATGGCTTGAACCGGAGACGCTTGGAAACCCGGGCTTCAGGCCCAAAGTCCACTTTACGCGCCCTTGTAAAATCACTATTGCGATATATTTGAAATTGTGCACATGCGAAGGGCATCGAAATGGCATTGGCGCGAAGGCGGGCGGCGGCCGACGATATGACGGAAATCATGGCGAATGCGCGCGACGCCGCCGATTTTTTAAAAGCGTTGGCGCATGAATCGCGTCTGGCGATCCTGTGTCTGCTGTCGCGGGGAGAGAAATCGGTCGGCGAGCTGGAAACGGCGCTGGACCTGAGGCAATCCACGGTGTCGCAGCAATTGGCGCGGCTGCGCTTGGAAGGTCTGGTTTCCACCCGACGCGACGGCAAGTCGATCTATTACAGCCTCGCCAATGCCGATGTCGAAACCATTTTGGGCGCGGTTCACAAGGTTTTCTGCAAGTAGGCGGCGCCTGGTTCAGCTCGGCAGGCTGCTGAAAAATCCGTGGACCGCCCCCGCCCGTCGAGACAGCCGCTGCGCGGCTTCCTCAGGGTGAGGGCTACTATTTTTGTTATATTACCAGAAATCGCTCTGTCAGGCGACGTGCTTGATGATGAAACGATAGACCCCGTCGGCGGCGGTGGACTCGACGAGTTCGTTGCCGGTGGTGCGGCAGAAGGCGCCGAAATCCGCGACCGATCCGGGGTCGGTGGCGAGCACTTCGAGCGTGCCGCCGGTCGGCACTTCCTTGAGCATCTTTTTCGCGCGCAGAATCGGCAGCGGGCAATTCAAACCCTTGGCGTCGAGCGTCTTGTCGGCCATGTTTCCCCTCCAGTGTTCTTATTTGTCAGATGAACAGGTTGATGTCGGATTTCAGCGCCTTTTCCATATAGGTGGCGGCGCCGCCGATCTCGACGCCGTCGATGAGGTCGTCCTTCGAGTATTCGAACAGGTCGAGCGTCATCTGGCAGGCGATCATTTTGATGTCGGATTCGATCGCGGCTTCGCGCAAATCCTCGATGGAGGCCACGCCTTTCTTGGCGATGAGATTCTTCATCATCGCGGTCGCGCCGGCGTCGACGCCCGGAATCATGTTGACGATGTTCGGCATGGTCAAGTGCATGCCGCCGAGCGGCATCTTCATCGCCGCATTGCCCAGGGCGGTGATTTGCAGGTCGAGCTTCTTCTTCAGGATCTCAAGACCGTAGAACGTGAAGAACAGGGTGACGTCCACCCCCATGGCCGCCGCCGTGGTCCCAAGGATCAGGGGCGGATAGGCCCAGTCCAGCGACCCCTTGGTGACGATGATCGTCATGGTCTTTGTGTTATTCTCTTCGGTCATGAGCCCTCCCGCTGCTGTCGCGGTTTTGCATCCGCAAAGGGGAGGGGGCACCGCCCGGTGGCGGCGCGCAAGCCTCCCATGTTCGCCCGCATTGTTTTTCTCGAGCTTGACGTGATGATATTCTGCTATTCGTATTTATGCAAATGTAAGCGCAAGCTCACAGCGCGAATTTGATGAGGATCAGCGCGGTGACGCTGATGAAAGCGGAGGCGAACAGGCCGAGCGCCAGCGGCCGCAAGCCCGCCTTGAACACGTGGCGCAGATTGGTGTGCAGGCCCATCGCCGCCATGGCCATCGACAGCAGGAAGACGGTGGTCGCGCGGATTGGTCCGCTCACTTCGGCGGGGATGGCGATCACGCTGTTGAGCGCGGCCATCGCCAAAAAGCCGACCAGGAACCAGGGGAAGGGGGGCTTGCCGCGTTCGCCGCCGCCGACCAGGCCGAGCCGAAAATAGATTTCGCCGAGCAGGATGATCACCGGCGCCATCATGGCGACGCGGGTGAGTTTTGCAATTGTGCCGATCTGCAAGGCTTCCGGGCCGCCCTGGCCCGAGGCGAACACCGCCTGCGCGACCTCGTGCACCGAGGCGCCCGCCCACAGGCCGAACTGCGCCTGCGACAGGTGCAGCACGCCGGCGAGGGCGGGATAGAGGAACATGGCGATGGTGCCGAACAGGGTGATGCCGGCGACGGCATAGGCCGCGTCGTCGTCCTCGCCGCCGGTCGCCGCTTTCGCCGCGACAATCGCCGAGGCGCCGCAAATCGACGTGCCCACGCCGATGAGCAGCGCGACGCCGCGCGAAACCCCCAGCATGCGCCCGACCAGAATGGTGGCGGCGAGCGTGGAGACCAGGGCGAAGGCGATCACGGAGACGCCGCCGACGCCGACCTCCATCGCCTGCTGTGCGGTGATCTGCAAGCCGATCAGGACGATGGAGAGGCGCAGGATGCGGCGCAGCGAGAAATTCACGCCTTCGCCGGTTCCGGCGATATGGCCCATGGTGTTGTGGATCAGCGCGCCGATCAGCACCGAAATGATCATCGGGCTGAGCGTGGCCACTCCGGGGATGAGCCGCAGCGCATAGGCGCTGATGGCGATGCCGGCCGTCAACGCGAGGCCGGGCGCCAGGCCGAGCAGCGGGTGTTTCTGGCTGACGGCGGGAGTCGTCGCTGTTGCGGTCATCGCATGTCCATTCGAATAACCATTTGGAATCTGACCGCACTATCGGCCAGGACATTCATTCAATCTAACGAATATTATCTTTCGGAACGTTCGATTCTATTGATGAGTGGCGGCCCAGTCGCGCATGAGGCCGCCCCATTGCGCGGCGGTGGCCGCGTCGAGTTCGAGGATCGTATAGCGCCCGCCCTCGCGGATGGTGACGCGCAGAAGGGTCATGCCGCTGTCATAGGCGACCTCGTCCAGCTTGATTCGCCGGCCGTAGGGCGCGGCGATTTCGGCGATTTGCTGTTTCGGCGTCGCGCTCATGATTTTGGGATCTCCGCGTTGTAGAAAATCAATTCGAGACGCTGCTCCCACTTGCGCGGCGTATCCGGATATTCCGGCTTGATGTCCATGTAGAGATGGATTTCGCCCTCGCGCGCCACCTCCACCACCTTGCGCTCCAGTTCGGCGAAAGAGGTCATTTCGGGGTGGGCGATCATGATTTCGCTGATGTGCGCCATCTAAAACTCCGAGTCGATGCGGGTGTGAAATCGCACGCGGCACAGCAGGCGCGGCGCCGCGCCGTTGGCGAACGCCGCGCGGTCGTGCAGGATGTTGTTGCACAAGACGCCTTGTCCGGGCCGCAGCTTTTCCCGTCGGACCAGCGGTTCCGACTCGATCACGGCGAGCAGGGCGGCGGCCGCCGCGCGCGTCGCGTCGTCGCGCCAGACGATGTTTTTTTTCCGCGCGGTGTAGCGCATCGACAGCGCGCCGGCGTTGCTCAGGAAGAACACCGGGCCGCGGTTTTCGGCGCGGACGCGCCCGGCTTCGTCACGCGCCTCGGGGATGATCATGGCTTCCGGATGAAGCAGCAGGCGCAGTGCGGAAACGTCGAATTCGGCGAGACGCAGGAAGGCGAGTTCGGGGTCGAGCAGGCGATTCTCGCCGCCTTCGTCGGCGGCTTCAGCGCAATGCAGGATCATCGCCTGAACGTTTTTCGCGGGGCCATGATAATTGTAATAGCCGTCGGTGTGCCAGGCGATCGGCTTGTCGGTGTAGGGGATGTAAAAGCCGCGCGCGCTGTTCACCTCGATTCGCACTACGCCGTTGCGGTTGGCGGAGCGATGATCTTCAAAAGCGTTTAGGCCGAAGGCGGTGGAGAATTCGAGCAGCGCGCGGTCGAGGTCTTCCGCTTGAGACGGCGGCGCCTCCCACTCATAGAGCGCGGCGTTGGCGAGCGCGATCTGCGCGCGCACGGCGACTTTTTCGGCTGCTGAAACATGGCGCGGATCGGCGACGCGGACCGGCGCGCATTGCAAAAAGCGCGCGGCGGCGTCGAGCTTGGCCGCGCGCCAGACCCGCCAGTCCGCGCCTGCGGGATCGGTCAAAAACTCCGGCCGCCAGAATGCGCGCCGCAGGGGCGGCGTTCGAAAATCCCATTTGACCTCAGCGCTTTGTCGCGCCTGTTCGAAAAGTTTCATTTTTCCTCCCGGAACTATTCTCATATTCGCATTTTCTGTTATGGTGGCAAGATCAAAAGAATTTTTCGGCGCCGGCTCGATCCGGAGGACCGGAGACGCAAAGAGCGTTGGCGGGACCGCACAGCGGGCCGCGAGGGAGGGATATAGATGCAGGACGATTCCGTTCGCAAGGAAGGCGAAGGCGCGCCGAAAAAACACCCGACGCCGCTGCTCGACGAGCTTGAATCCGGGCCGTGGCCGAGCTTTGTCAGCGGGTTGAAGCGTCTGCGCGACAATGCGGACGCGCGCTATGCGCCGATGATGAACGACCTGCTCGGCCAGCTTGAACATTCCTACGAAAACCGCCTTGGCTACTGGAAGGGCGGCACGGTTTCGGTGTTTGGCTATGGTGGCGGCGTCATTCCGCGCTTCTCCGAAGTGGCCGACAAATATCCGGCGTCGAAAGAGTTTCACACGCTGCGCATCCAGCCGCCGGCCGGCATGCATTACACCACCGATCTGCTGCGAAAAATGTGCGACGTGTGGGAGAAACATGGCTCCGGCCTGATCGCTTTTCACGGACAATCCGGCGACATCATGTTCCAGGGCTGCTCGACGGAAAGCGTGCAGCCGGCGTTTGACGAGTTCAACGAAATGGGTCTCGATCTCGGCGGCGCCGGGCCGGCCTTGCGCACGTCGATGAGTTGCGTTGGCCATGCGCGTTGCGAGATGTCGTGTTATGACGAGGTCAAGGCGCATCGCACCGTCATTAACGAGTTTCTGGACGAGATGCACCGTCCGGCGCTTCCCTACAAATTCAAGTTCAAGTTTTCCGGCTGCGGCAACGATTGCGTCAACGCCATCCATCGCGCGGATTTCGCGGTGATCGGCACCTGGCGCGACGCCATGAAGGTCAACCAGGACGAGGTGAAGGCCTATGTCGAAAAGGTCGGCCGCAAATACATGATCGACTCGGTGATCACGCGCTGTCCGACCCGTGCGCTGTCGCTCAACGACGATGACACGCTCGACGTCGACAACAAGAGCTGCGTGCGCTGCATGCACTGCCTGAACGTGATGACGAAAGCGCTTTCGCCCGGTGACGATCGCGGCGCCTCGATCCTGATCGGCGGCAAGCGGGCGCTTAAAGTCGGCGACCTCATGGGCACGATGATCATTCCGTTCTTCAAGCTCGACACCGACGAGGATTTCGAAAAGCTTGTCGCCTTCGCGCGCAACCTGCTCGAATTCTTTGCCGACAACGCGCTGGAGCATGAGCGCATCGGCGAGACGCTCGACCGCATCGGTCTGCCGGCGTTTCTCGAGGCCATCGGCGTCGATCCCGACCCCAACATGGTCAATCATCCGCGCACCTCCTGCTATGTGCGCACGGACGATTTCACCGACGAAGCCGAAAAATATTTCGAGCGCAAGGCGCGCGAAGCCGGTCTGACCGTCGCCAGCGAATAAACGCAGAATCATCGGAGGACATTCATGAGCAGCGCTCCCGCTCTGCGTCGGCCTGACGAAACCGGCGTGCCCGATCCCTTTCCCTTCATGCATCCGCTGCTGAAGAAGAATTATGGAAACTGGGACTGGCATGACCGCCTGCGCCCCGGCGTGCTCCACCACGTCGCCAAAAGCGGCGACGAAGTGTGGACGGTGCGCGCCGGCACGCAGCGCCAGATGGACGTTTTTACCGTCCGCAAACTCTGCGACATCGCCGATGCTTTCGCTGAGGGGCATGTGCGTTTCACCACGCGCTCCAACATCGAGTTCATGCTGTCCGATGTCGCCAAGGTCGAGCCGCTGATCGCCGAACTCAACCGGCACGGTTTTCCCGTCGGCGGCACCGGCAATTCCGTGTCGATGATTTCGCACACTCAAGGGTGGCTGCACTGCGACATTCCCGGCACCGATGCGTCCGGCGTCGTCAAAAGCCTGATGGACATGATGCATCAGGAATTTGTGCGCGAGGAGATGCCCAATCGCGTCCGCATCACCACGTCGTGCTGCCAGATCAATTGCGGCGGCCAGGGCGATATTTCCATCAACGTGCAATATACAAAACCGCCGAAGATCAACCACGACCTCGTTTCAAAAGTGTGCGAGCGCCCGGCCGTCGTTGCGCGCTGCCCGGTCGCGGCGATCCGTCCGGCGCTGGTGGATGGCAAGCCGTCGCTGGAAGTGGACGAGCAAAAATGCGTGTGCTGCGGCGCCTGCTATCCGCCGTGTCCGCCCATGCAGATCAATGGTGCGGATTCGACCAAGATCGCCGTGTGGGTTGGCGGCAAGCACGCCAACGCCCGTTCAAAACCCAGTTTTCATAAACTGGTGGTCGCCAATCTGCCGAACAATCCGCCGCGCTGGCCGGAGGTGGAAGAGGTCGTGAAAAAAATCCTCTACGCCTACAAGGACAACGCCAAGGACTGGGAGCGCATGGGCGAGTGGATCGAACGCATCGGCTGGCCGCGTTTTTTTGAACTGACCGGCTTCGCCTTCACCAAGCATCATTTGGACACCTGGGCTGGAGCGCGGAAAACGATGAACATGTCCGCCCACGTGCATTTCTGAGGTCTTATGCGCTTCGCTCTTCAAATCAACGAAGGCCCGTATACGCATCAGGCGTCTGATACGGCCTACCAGTTCGCCAAGGCCGCCTTGGCGCGGGGACACGAGATTTTCCGCGTGTTCTTCTACCACGACGGCGTCAACAACGGCACGCGCTACACCGTGCCGCCGCAGGACGACCGCAACCTGCAAAAGCTGTGGAGCGACCTCGCCGAACAGCACAACGTCGATCTCGTCGTCTGCATCGCGGCGGCGCAGCGGCGCGGCATTTTGGACGCCAACGAGGCCAAGAGGCAGGGCAAGGACGGGGATAATATCGCGCCGGGTTTTCGCATCTCCGGGCTCGGCCAATTGATCGAAGCGGGCATTCAGGCCGACCGTCTGATCGTGTTTGGAGATTGAGATGAGCGAGATGAAAAAATTTCTCTATCTCAACCGTAAGGCGCCTTACGGCACCATCTACGCGCTGGAATCGCTGGAAGTGGTGTTGATTGGCGCCGCCTTCGAACAGGAGGTGAGTCTCGCCTTTCTCGATGACGGCGTGTTCCAGTTGATGAACAACCAGGACGCCTCGGGAACCGGCATGAAGGGGTTTTCCAAGACGTATCGCGCTCTGGGCGACTACGAGGTTCGAAAGCTTTATGTCGAGACGGAATCGCTCGCATTGCGCGGCCTCGCCGTGGACGATCTCATGCCGATCACCTGGGAGGATGAGGACGAGGATTACGCCGAAAAACCGTCGATCATTCCGGTGTCCAAGGCGGAGCTGGCGGAGCTGATCGCCGGGCACGACGTCGTCCTGAGTTTCTGAGGCTCACATGTCCACGCTGCACACCGTCAACAAATCCCCCTACGAGCGCAATGCGCTGAAAAGCTGCCTCGACCATGTCTCGTCTGGCGACACCGTCCTGTTGATCGAGGACGGGGTTTTGGCCGCGCGCAAAGGCGGCGCCTTTGTGTCGGCGCTCAGGGACGCCGGCTGCTTGGTCTGCGCGCTGGGTCCGGACCTTTCCGCGCGGGGCGTCGCGGCTGATGTGGCCGAGGGAATTCACGTCATCGATTACGGCGGTTTTGTTGATCTGGCCGCCGCCGCCAAGCGCGTTTGCGCCTGGCTCTAACAGAAAACGGGAGAGGAACAATGTCGGGTTATCAGCTTAACGGCGCTGTCATCGCGCATGACGAGGAAGGCTATCTCACGGATATCGGCCAGTGGACGAAGGACCTCGCCAGCGTCATCGCCAAGGCCGAGAATATCGACATGAACGAGAGCCACTGGGAGGTCGTGAATTTTTTGCGCGACTATTACGAGGAGTACCAGATCGCGCCGGCGGTCCGCATTCTCGTGAAGGAAATGACCAAGAAATACGGCAAAGAAAAGGGCGACCAGAAGGCGCTTTATGAACTGTTTCCCTACGGCCCGGCCAAGCAGGCGTGCAAAATCGCGGGCCTGCCGAAGCCGACCGGTTGCGTGTGACGCGAGACGTCATGGCCGGGCTTGTCTCGGCCATCCATGTCGGGATTCAGCGCGCAATTACAGGCGCTTTGGTCTCCCGGCTTGGCGTGGATGCCCGGGACAAGCCCGGGCATGACGGTGATTTCTGAATGAGCGTCGCGACTGTGACGATCCGCTGACTTGATCCCATAAACAAAACAATCCGGGATCGGGAGGAAACATGGTGACGTTGGTTTATGCGACCGCGTTTTACGCGGCGACGGCTTTGCTCGTCCTCGGTTTGGCGCGAAAGATTTGGCTTTACGCCAGGACGCCGGCGCCGTTGAAGATTCCGACCACGCCCGCGCCCCTCACACGGAGTGGGGCGGGTTTTCGCGTTGCGCGCGAAGTCGTGTTTTTCGAGAGCCTGTTCCGCTCCAACAAATGGATTTGGCTGTTCGGCTGGATTTTCCATGTGTCGTTGGCGGTGGTCGTGCTGCGCCATTTGCGCTATTTTTTGCAGCCCGCGCCAGCGGTCATCGCACTGATCCAGCCGCTCGCCGTGATCGGCGGACTTGGCATGGTCGCCGGTCTTGGCGCGCTGTGGGCCCGGCGCGTTTTTGTCGCGCGCATCCGCTATATCAGCGGGCCGTCGGACCATCTGATGCTGGCGCTGCTGATCGCCATCGGCGCTTCGGGTTTGGCGATGAAGTTTTTCGCGCACACCGACATCGTGGCGGTCAAAGCTTTCTTCCTCGGCCTGATGCGGTTTGATGTGCAAACGCTTCCGGACGATCCGGCGCTGCTCGTCCATTTGACGCTGGTGCTGGCGCTGATGGTCATCTTCCCGTTTTCAAAACTGCTGCATGCGCCGGGTGTGTTCTTCAGTCCCACGCGCAACCAGGCCGACGATTCGCGCGAACGCCGCCACGTCTCGTCCCGGCTTGACGCCGCGCCGCGCCGCGCCTGAGGGTCCCATGGCCGAAGCGACAAAATTCGATCCCAGGCAGCACGTCCACGGCGATCCGCTCGACATGCCGGCGCTGTGCCCCGGCGCGATGCAGGCGTCAAAGCCCTATCCCGCCGCGCCGAACCACAACCAGGCGCTCGGTTTTCCCGGCGAACTGGCGCCGGACTGGAAAGAAAAGGCCATCGCGCGCCTCGGCGAACTGCTGGAGAGCAATCGTGCGCTGCGGGTCTATCTGGACTCCTGCGTGAAATGCGGGGCGTGCACGGACAAGTGCCATTACTTCCTCGGAACGGGCGACCCGAAAAACATGCCGGTCGCGCGCCAGGACCTGCTTCGAAAGATCTACCGCCGCTATTTTACACTTTCCGGAAAATTGTTTCCGAAACTGGTCGGCGCCGAGGACCTCACCAAAGAGGTGTTGGACGATTGGTATTCCTATTTTCACCAGTGCTCGCAGTGCCGCCGCTGCTCGCTCTATTGCCCCTATGGAATCGACACCGCCGAAATCTCCATGGCCGCGCGCGACATCATGGACACGATCGGCATGGGGCAAAAATATTCCAACGAGATCATCGGCAAGGTCTTTTCCATCGGCAACAATCTGGGCCTGCCGCCCAAGGCCCTGCGCAACACGCTCGAAGGCCTTGAGGACGACATCGAGGAAGAGACCGGCGTGCGCGTGCGCCTGCCGGTGGACGAGCAGGGTGCCGATATTTTGCTGGTCACCCCCAGCGCCGATTTCTTCGCCTCGCCGCACATGGAAGGCTTGATCGGCTACGCCAAGGTTTTGCATGAATCCGGCGTCTCCTGGACGCTCTCCACCCATGCCTCCGAAGCCGCCAATTTCGGCATGTTCATCGGTTCGCACGAAAACATGCAGAAGATCGCGCTGCGCATCCGGCAGGCGGCGCAGGACCTCGGCGTCAAGCGCATCGTCATCGGCGAATGCGGCCATGCCTGGCGCGTCGCCTACAGTTTTTTGAACACGCTCGCCGGTCCCTTCGAATTTCTTGACCCCAACTATCCCGTTCCGCAGCACATCTGCGAATTCACCTACGATCTCATCCAGCAGGGTCAGCTGAAATTCGACAAGTCGAAAAACGATGCGTTTCGGTTGACTTTTCACGATAGCTGCAACGTCGCGCGCGCCTCGCGCATGGGCGATTGGGCCGGCGGGCAGTTCGACATTCCCCGCGCGATCTTGCGAGCCGTTTGCAACCATTATTTCGACATGGCGCCCGAGGTCATCCGCGAGCACACTTTGTGTTGCGGCGGCGGCGGCGGTCTGCTCACCGACGAACTCATGGACCTGCGCGCCAAGGGCGCGATGCCGCGCATGCGCGCCTTGCAGGAGGCGGCGGACGAGCACGGCGTCACCCACATGGCTGCGATCTGCGCGATCTGCAAGGCGCAGTTCTCAAAAGTTCTGCCGATGTATGGTTTTGATCGCGAAGCGATCGTCAGCGTCCATCAAATGGTTTCGAACGCCATCGTTCTGACGGGTTCCAAGCCACCAGAAGATCAGGAGAGCGGCGATGAATGAATCCGCCAAGACGAAAAACCTCACCTTCCGCCGCTTCAAGAACGGCGAGACGATGTGGAACTGGCCGGACCTGACGCAAAAAATCTTCCAGCAGGATAAGAGCTACAAGTGTCCGACCTATGTGCATCGCACGCCGCCTTGCCAGGGTTCCTGTCCGTCGGGCCATGACATCCGGGGCTGGCTCGCCATCGCGCGCGGCATGGACAAGCCGCCGGTCGAGGGCATGGTCTGGCAGGAATACGCTTTTCTGCGCATGGTCGAGGCGAACCCGTTCCCGGCGACCATGGGCCGCGTCTGCCCGGCGCCCTGCGAGGACGGGTGCAATCGCAACGAGGTCGACGATTTCATCGGCATCAACGGCGTTGAGCAATATGTCGGCGACTGGGCCATCGAGCACAAGCTTGCCTTGCCGACGCCGCCGGCGCTGAGCGGCAAAAGGGTCGCGGTGGTTGGCGGGGGGCCGGGCGGATTGTCCGCCGCGTGGTTCCTGCGCCGTGAGGGCCATGCGGTGACCATTTTTGAAGCGCACGAAAAACTCGGCGGCATGATGCGCTATGGCATCCCCGGCTACCGCACGCCGCGCGACATGCTTGATGCGGAGATCGGCCGCATCCTGGCGCTCGATGGCGTCGAGGCGCGCACAAACGTTCGCGTCGGCGCGGATGTGACGATTGAAGAGCTTGAGCGCGATTACGACGCGATTTTTTGGGCCATCGGCGCGCAAAAGGGGCGGCCGCTTCCGGTGCCCGGCGCCGACGCCGACAATTGCATGACCGGCGTCGAATTTCTGGACGCCTTCAACCAGGGCTGGGTGCTTTCGACCGCGAAGCGCATCGTGGTCGTCGGCGGCGGCGACACTTCTATTGACGTCGCCTCGGTAGCACGCCGCATTGGCCATATTTCGAAAAGCCATCGCCACGATACCGACGCCGATTCCGGCGCGTTTGGCCATACCGCGCATGATGTCGCGGGCGCCTTGAGCCGCGAGGGCGTCAGCGCCGTGCTGACTTCACTGTTCCCCCTGGAACAGATGACCGCCGACGAGCGCGAGCGCCAGGACGCGCTGCGCGAGGGCGTGGACATCATGGGCGGGGTGATGCCGCTCGAAGTGCTCAAGGACGAACGCGGTCTGGCCACGGGCCTGCGCATGTGCGCCTGCACGATGAAGGGCGCCGTGCCCATTCCGGTCGATGGCGCGGAATTCGAAATCAAGTGCGACCTGATCATTTCCGCCATCGGCCAGATGGCCGATCTCGCCGAGGGCCTTGAAGCCCTGGACAGCGGACGTGGGGCGCTGGCCATCGATGCGGTTTACCGCGTCAAGGGCAAGGACAAGCATTTTGCCGGCGGTGACGCCGTGCGCCCGCATCTGCTCACCACGGCGGTGGGGCATGGTCGCGTCGCCGCGCAGACCATCTCGCATTTCCTCGCGGGCGCACTCGAGGACAAGCGGCCAAGGGTGGACGTTCACCAGTTCAACCTGCTGGAGGAGCTGCACCAGCGCAAGCTCGATCCCGCGCCTTACGATCACGTTCCGTCGCGTGGCGCGTTCTCCAGCACGTTCGCCGTGCACAATTTTGAAGATCGCGGCGCCAGCGCCATCATCTCCCACAAGGCACTCTTCAAGGGGCATTTTTCTTACGTCGCGCGCAATGTCCGCGGCGAGCGTGCCGTCGAGGGTGACAAGGTGATCGGCGATTTCGAGGAGCGGATCGTCGGCTTCACCGAGGCGCAGGCGGTGGAGGAGGGCAAGCGTTGCATGTCCTGCGGCCTGTGCTTCGAGTGCGACAATTGCGTGATCTATTGCCCGCAGACGGCGGTGTCGCGCCTGCCGAAGAAGGAGCGCGCGGTCGGGCGCTACGTGCAGACCGACTACAAGAAATGCGTGGGTTGCCACATCTGCGCCGATGTCTGTCCGACCGGATATATCCAGATGGGGCTGGGCGAGTGATGAGCCGCCGCCGTGGAAGGAAAGTCATTGCGAGCCAAAAGATACGGTGTGCTGCCGGTCCGATGACAGGCGTCGCGAAGCAATTCGCGCTGCGGCTTGCACGAACCGTGGATTGCTTCGTCGCTTCGCTCCTCGCAATGACGGCATTTTGCTTGCTGGCCTTACCGGCTCTTGCCGAGGACGCGCGCACGCTGGCGCCACAGCCGCCGCGCGGGCAGGGCGAGCATTGCGTCGCCGACACTGATTTTATGCGCCGCAATCACATGCTGATGATGATGGACCATCGCCGCGAGGTTTTGCACGATGGCGTGCGCGAGAAGAAATACAGTCTGGCCGGTTGCGTGTCGTGCCATGCGGTGAAGGGCGCGGACGGCGCGCCGGTCTCCTTCGCCGACGAAAAACATTTTTGTCGGTCCTGTCATTCCTACGTGGCGGTGCGCATCGATTGCTTTGAATGTCACAAGTCCACGCCGGACGCGCCGCAAAAATCCGCCGTGCGCGAGCAGGGGAATGATGCCAAAAAACTCGCGGCCTATCTGCGGGAGGTCAAGCCATGAGCCACGCGGATGACGAGCACGAAGCGAATATCCCCGCGACGACCGCGTGGATGCCCGGGACAATCCCCGGGTCAAGCCCGGGGACGGGCATGACGGGTGGAAACAGGCGGAATTTTTTACGGGGCGCTCTCGCAGCGACCTTGATCGCACCGGGCGTAACCCTGAACGTCTTCGGCGCGAATGCGCGCCCGGCCGGCGAGCCGGCCTCGACAAAAGTGCGGTGGGGCCTGCTGGTCGATGTCAACAAATGTTCGATCTCTTGCGACGCCTGCGTGCGCGCCTGCAATGCCGAGAATGGTTTGACAGGTCGCTCCGAAACCGATGCGCAATGGATCCGCAAGGTCACGCTCAATAATTCGGCGACGGAAGAAATTCGCTCGGCGCCGGTGATGTGCCAGCATTGCGCGTCGCCGCCCTGCGTCGATGTCTGCCCGACCGGCGCCTCGTTCAAGCGCGCCGATGGTATCGTGCTCGTCGACAAGCACATTTGTATTGGTTGCCGCTATTGCATGATGGCGTGTCCGTTCAAGGCGCGCTCCTTCGTTCATGAAGATCACGACGACCAGGCGACGCATGCGCCGCGCGGAAAGGGGACTGTCGAGGGCTGCACGCTTTGCGTCACGCGCGTGGACGCCGGCCAAAAACCTGCTTGCGTCGAGGCCTGCGCGAAGGAGGGCGGGGCGCTTGTGTTTGGCGATCTCAACGACCCCGGCAGCGAGATTTCGAAAGCGTTGCGCCAATATCCGGCGGCGCAGCTGCGCGCCGATCTCGGCGTCGATCCGGGCGTGTTTTACGCCCATCTGAAATGACGGAGAGGTCGATGGCGAAGCAGCGATATCACCGGCTCAGCGATCACAGCCTGCCGTTCTGGACGCTGATCCTGCTGCATGGGTTGGCCGTCGCGGCGGGCGTTGCGTCCGCCCTTTATATCGAAAGCCACGGCCATGGCGTGACCGGCATGAACAACCAGATTGTCTGGGGCCTTCCGCATGTGTTCGCCGTGTTCCTTATCGTCGCGGCTTCGGGCGCGCTGAACGTGGCGTCCGTCTCGTCCGTGTTTCACCGTCTGGTCTACAAACCCTTTGCGCGGCTTTCCGGCGTTTTGGCGATCGCTTTGCTGATCGGCGGGCTCGCCATTCTCGTGCTCGATCTCGGACGGCCCGAGAGGGTGTTCTTGACCCTGTTCCATCGCAATCTGACGTCGATCTTCGCCTGGAACATTTATCTTTATGGCGGCTTCGTCGCGCTGGTCGCCGGCTATCTCTACGCCATGATGGACCGGCGCCTTTCCAACGATCCGCGCGCGACGGCGGTCTTTGGCTGGGCCGCCTTCATTTGGCGCCTGATCCTCACCACTGGCACCGGCTCGATCTTCGGTTTTTTGATCGCGCGCGACGCGGTGTCCGGCGCGATCATGGCGCCCATCTTCATTGCCTCGTCGCTGCTTTATGGGCTCGCCTTCACCGTGCTGGTGCTGCTGACGATGTCGATCGAGACAAGCGATATTCTTTGCACCAAGGAGCTGATCGGCAAGTTCCGGGGTCTCTTGGCTTTGTTCGCGGCGACCACTTTGGCGCTCACCCTCATCGCCCATCTGACAAAACTTTATGCCGCGCCGACGGTGGCCGTCGAACTGTTCCTGCTGCGCGATGGCGGCATTTATCCGATCGTCTTCTGGATCGGCCAGATCGGGCTCGGGCTGCTGGCGCCGCTTCTGCTGCTCGCCGTGATGAAGAGCGAAGCCAGCAATGTCGCCGAACTCGCCGGCGCCTCCATTCTGTTCCTGTTCGGGGGGCTGGCGCAGATGTATGTGGTGATCATCGGCGCGCAGGCCTGGCCGCTGAACATTTTTCCCGGATTTGAAGCCTCCAGCTCCTTCGGCGACGGCGCTGTGGCGACTTACGCGCCGACCGCGCCGGAATTTTTTCTCGGTATCTCCGGTGTGTCCATCGCCATGCTGATCGCGGCGCTGGCTTTTCGTTTGCTGCCTGTCATCCCGCAAATCCTAGCCAATGAGGCGAAAGCATGAGCCGGTTGTTCGTCTCCGCCATTTCAAAATCCTGCGGCAAGACCACGCTGTCCCTGGGCATGGCCGCCGCTTTTGTCGAGCGCGGCTTGCGGGTCCAGCCCTTCAAGAAGGGGCCGGATTACATCGACCCGATGTGGCACGCGCGCGCGGCGGGACGCACCTGCTACAATCTCGATTTCAACACCCAGACGCCGGACGAAATTGTTTCGCTGTGCGCTTCCGCCTCGCTCGACGCCGATCTGGCGCTGGTCGAGGGCAACAAGGGTTTGCATGATGGCGTCGACACGCTGGGAAACGATTCCAGCGCCGCTTTGGCGAAACTGCTGGGCGCGCCTGTTGTGCTCGTCGTCGATACGCAGGGCATGGCGCGCGGCGTGGCGCCGCTGCTGCTCGGCTATCAACATTTCGATTCCGACGTTTCGATCGCCGGTGTGATCCTCAACAAGGTGGGCAGCGCGCGGCAGGAGTCAAAACTGCGTCACGCCATCGAGACCTACACCAATTTGAAGATCGTTGGCGTGGTGGGGCGAGATTGCGACTTGTCCGTGGACGAGCGCCATCTCGGCCTGACCACCCCGCAGGAATTTTTCAACGCCGCGCCGGTGATCGCCCGTGCTCGTGACGCGGTTCGCGCCGGAGTCGATCTCGACGCGCTGTTGAAGGCGGCGGAGGGTTCGAGGCCGCTATGGGCGGCGCCCCGGCTGCGCGTCCACCGCGCGCCGGATGTCACACTCGCCGTGGCGCGCGACGCGGCCTTTGGCTTTTATTATGCCGACGATCTCGACGCGTTTGCGCAAGCCGGCGCGAAACTGATTTTTTTCGACGCACTGCGCGACCAAAGCCTGCCTCGGTGCGATGGCCTTTTCATTGGCGGCGGCTTTCCCGAGACGCAGGCGGCGGCGCTGTCGGCGAACACGAGTCTGCGGGAGGACATTCGCGGCGGGCTGGCCGCTGGTCTGCCGTGCTACGCCGAATGCGGCGGCATGATGTATCTGTCGCGCTCCATCACGTTTGCAGGCGAGACACACCAAATGGTTGGGGCGCTGCCGGCCGACGCCGTGATGGGCCCGCGCCCGCAGGGCAAGGGGCTCATGCGCGTCGAGCCGACCCTGGAATTCCCGTGGCCGGGGAATTTTCCGGGGCAGACTGTCGCCGCGCACGAATTCCATTACGCGCGCATGGAGAATATCGATCCCGGTTTGCGTTACGCGTGGAAGGTCAGGCGCGGCCACGGGATCGACGGTTTTCGCGATGGAATGGTGGTCGGCAATACGCTCGCCGGTTTTGCTCACTTGCGCGACACCTCGCGGCTGCGCTGGGCGGAAAGTTTTGTTGGATTTGTCCGCGCGCAAAAACAATCCGCGCTGGGCGCGCCGGCGCTGCTGCGCGCCGCCGTTTGAAGGGAGGAAGCTTTGGGCATTGAATTTGACGGACGCGAGATCGCGACCACCGCAAGCGGCTATCTGGTCGATCGCGATGACTGGAGCCGGGAATTGGCTGCGCATTTGGCCAGGCTTGATGGCATTGAGCTGACTGAAAAACACTGGCACGTGATCGAATATCTGCGCGAGGAATTTTTCGAAAACAACGAGAGCACGCCCAACACCCGCACCATTATCAAAGCCATGTCGGACAAGTGGGGCGAACGCGTCGATCAGAAGACGCTGTACGATCTGTTTCCGCTCGATCCCTCCAAACAGGGTGGCCGCATCGCCGGCGTGGCCGAGAGCCGGCGCAAGGGCGGCTACTGACCCCGCTCGCGCTCGCGGTGCGTGAATAGCGGCGCTGTGACACATTTGCGAAATGCGCGTCGGCGTGCGATCAGTTGAGCCCCTTTTCACCGGAGGCTCGATGTGATCGGCCGCGAGCAATTCTTTCGATTGACGCCCGGCGACGCCGACCGTTACGCCGATCATTTGTTGCGGCTGGAGGAAGAGGACCGGCGCTTGCGCTTCTTTAAGGACGCGCCGGAATTCATGATCGTCATGCATGCCGGGGCGGCCGCCTGCGATGGCCGCATTGCTTTCGGATGGGAGGAGGACGGGGAGATTCGCGCCGCTGGCGAGCTGGTCGCGGACCCCGACCGACCCCATGTCGGAGAGCTTGCCTTCAGCGTTGAAAAGGGGTGGAGACGACGGGGGCTCGGCGCCGCGCTGATGGACGCACTGATCGATGCGGGCGCGCGGGCCGGATTTACCACGCTGAACCTGGAATTTTTGGCGGAAAACCACGCCATGGAGGCGCTGGCGCGCGGGTTTTCAGATTGCGTCGTCGATCGCGACGGACGCCTTGCGGCGACCGTCGCGATGAAACGCATCGTCAATCCTGGATAATGTTTTTCAGCTTGCCGATGCCGAGCATGTTGAGCGCGGCGGATTCATAAAACGGCTCGCTCTCGCCCTTGCGCATCTTGCGCAAAAAGTATTTTTCGAAGCCGATTTTGGCCGCATGCACCCAGCGGCCCGACGCCGACCAGTTGACGTTGCGCGGCGGGATTTGCGGCTGGGCGACAAAGGCGACGCCGGTGTCGCCGAAATCGGCGAGACAGACGGCGTTCCACGTTCCCTGAAATCTTGGCGTGCGTCCGCGCAAAATTTCGCCGATGTTGCGGGCCGTTGCGGTGACCATGCTCTCGATCATGAAGCCGGTTTTCGGCACGCCGCAGGGCACCGGCGTCGGGCCCATCGGTGGAATGGCGACGCAGACGCCGACCGCGAACACTTCCGGATATTTCGGGTTCTGCTGGTGCTTGTCGACGATGACAAAACCGCGCGGATTGACCAATCCGTCAATGCCGCGCAGCGGCTTGATGCCGCGAAACGCCGGGATCATCATCGAATAGGCGAAGGGCAGTTCGTGGGTCTTCTTGATCGAGCCGTCCTCGGCGATTTCCTCGACGGTCATCTTGCCGCTTTCGACGCATTTGACGCGTGAACTCGTCATCCATTTGATGTGCTTTTCGCGCAATTCGCTTTCCAACAACCCCTTGGTGTCGCCGACGCCGTCGAGGCCGATATGGCCGATATAGGGCTCGGAGGTCACGAAGGTCATCGGCACGCGGTCGCGGATTTTGCGGCGGCGCAGTTCGGTTTCGAGAATGAAGGTGAACTCATAGGCGGGGCCATAGCAGGACGCGCCCTGAACGGCGCCGGTGATGATCGGGCCTGGTTTCTTGCAGAATTCCTCGAAATCGACCTGCGCCTTTTCCGCGTGCTCGATGTGGCAGATGGATTCGGTAAAACCTTGCGGTCCAAAACCCTCGATCTCGTCGAAGGCGAGTTCGGGGCCGGTGGCGATGACGAGGTAATCGTAGTTGAGCGAGGAGCCGTCCTCGAGGTCGACCCTCTTCGCTTCGGGATCGACGCCGGAGACGGGAATCGGCTTGAAATTGATGCCGCGCCGCGAAAATGTCGGCGCGAGATCGATCTCGACGGATTCGCGGGTGCGCCAGCCTACGGCCACCCACGGGTTTGACGGCACGAAATGATAAATCGGGTCCCTGGTGACCACGGTCAGCCGGTCTTCCGGCCGCATCTGGTCTTTCATTTCATAGGCCATGATGACGCCGCCGAGGCCAGCGCCCATGATCACGATTTCAGCCATGTTTTCCTCCCCTGGCCGCGGCGCTTTCGCCGTCTTGCCACGCATCAGTTTATTCGAATTCGTGTTTATGTCGAGAGGGGTCAGGCGACGCCGTGACCGTTGAGCCAAAGTTCGAGGGTTCGCGCGTCCATCGCGCCGGCCTGGCGGGCGATTTCTCGGCCGTCGCGGAACAGGATCAGCGTCGGAATCGATTTTATGGCGAACCGCGCCGACGTGTTTTGCAATTTCTCGGTGTCGGCCTTGAGGAAGCGCGCGCGCGTTTCCAGCCTGCTTGCGGCCGTGGCGAATTGCGGCGCCATCATCTTGCAGGGGCCACACCAATCCGCCCAGAAATCGACCACGACGGGGAGGGTGGTGCGCGACACATGCCGGTCGAAATCGGCGTCGTCGCGGACGTCGATGGGGCCTGCGAACAGGGGCGCGCCGCAGGCGCCGCAGTCGGGCCGGCCGCCGTCCCGCAGTTTGGCTGCGGCGGCGCGATTCACGCCGCCGCAGCGTGGGCAGACAATGCGAATCTCGTCGTCCATCGCGCTTCTCCTGTCATCAAGGGGAAGTTGGGTGTTTGCAGGCGCGCACACAAGGATAAAAAATCATATATTCAGTTATGTTGTTTTATTTCGGAAACAGGATATGACAGGTCTGTGCGATTGATGGGATCATGGAGGGCGGAATGAAGATCGTTGCAGCTTTGATCTGGATCATCCTGGGCGCCACGCTGGCCGGCGTCGGCCTCGCCATCGTCGTCGCGACGCCGCAGCTCGCCGCGCAATCGATGAAATTCATCCCCTGGGCGGCGCTCGCGGGTTTTGTCATCGCCATACCCTTCTCGATCCTGCTGGCGTCGAGGATCAAGGGGCGGCTGCCCAAGGCGTGAGCGTTTGGCGCCGGGGCGGTTTTTTGGCTATGGTCGCTGGCAAAGGACCTCCCCATGACGCTGGAGCAGTTGCGCATCTTCGTCGCTGTCGCCGAGCGTGAGCACGTCACCCAGGCTGCCGCGGCCCTGCATCTCACGCAATCGGCGGTCTCCTCCGCCATCAGCGCGCTGGAGGCGCGTCACGACGTCATCCTGTTCAAGCGGATCGGCCGCCGGGTCGCCCTGACGGAAGCGGGAAAACTGTTTCTCTGCGAAGCGCAGGCCCTCCTTCGCGCCGGCCTGCGCGCCGAAAAATTTCTGGCTGATCTGGGCGGCGTCGCGGCGGGCGCCGTTGCCGTCGCCGCCAGCCAGACCGTCGGCAATTATTGGCTGCCCGCGCGGATCGCGCGGTTCAAGGCGGCTCACCCGGGTGTGGCTGTGCGCCTGTCCATCGGCAACACCGAGGAAGTGGCGAAGCTGACCGCCTCCGGCGATATCGATTTCGGCCTCGTCGAAGGCGAGGTCGTCAATGATGTGCTCAATGCCGAGATGATCGACCACGACGATCCCGTGGTGGTGGCCGCGCCCGAAATGGCCGCTCGTGTCGAGTCGGGCGCGCTTTCGCTCGCCTGCGCGGACTGGGTGGCGCGCGAAAAAGGTTCGGGCACCCGCGCCGCCTTCGAACAGGCGTTGCGCCTGTTGGCGCCTGAGATCGCGCTTGCCGCGCCGGCGCTGGAATTGCCGTCCAATGAGGCGGTGCTGTCGGCGGTCGCCGCCGGGGCCGGGATCACTGTGGTGTCGCGTCTGGTCGCCGCGCCCTATCTGCAATCCGGCGCGCTGCGCCAGTTGCCCGGCGCGCTGCCGCGCCGGCCGTTTTTCGCGCTGACGCACAAGCAGGTTTATCAATCGCGCCCGGCGCTCGCCCTGCTCGCGGAATGTCGACCCGTGTCAGCCGAGATGAAGAACGTCGCCGCTCTGACAGGCTGCTGAACAACCCGTGGACCGCCCCCGCCCTTCGAGACGGCTCCTGCGGAGCCTCCTCAGGGTGAGGGCTACTCATATATCGAGAAATCCCACATCGTGCGGAGGGTGCGAAGCGCCTAAATCTTCGGGCCGCGCGCCACGCGTTCGATCTCGGCGCGGACCAGACGCTCCACCACATTGGGCAGATTGTCGTCGAGCCAGGTCTTGATCAGCGGGCGTAAAATTTCGCGGGTCATGCGCTCGACCAGTTCGGGATCGCGCAGCAGCGCCGATTCGGCCAGGGCTTCGAAGGCCGCGCCGACCTTCAGTTCGCTGCGCTCCGAGAGCATGGTGGGCTCGACGCGGTCGAGGCGGGCCGGCGGAAGGATGGCGCGCGGCGACGTCAGGACGGGCCTGACGGGCTCGACGGGGGGAATGTCGACGGTGCGGGCGGCCGGCTCGACCACCGGCTCCGGCGCCGGCGAGTCCGCGGGCTCGGTCGAAGGGGGCGCGGCGACGGCGGGACCGGCCGCAAAGCTCGCCGGCGGCGCGACGCTGGCGGTAAAACTCAGCGGCGGGGCCTTGAAGCCTCCGGTTTCAAAACTGATGGAGGTTTTTGGCGCGGGCGCCTCGGGTGCGCTCTCGGCCGCAGGCTCGGCGGGCGGGACGAAAAAAACCGGCGGGGGCTGGACAGGGGGGGGCGCGTGGGGCTCGGGGCTGTGGGGCGGTTCGCCGAGCGAGGGCCGCAATTCCAACGGCGCGGGCGCGGGCTCGATCCTCGCCCGGGCGGGCGCCAGGCTCGAGGGCAATTCATCGAGCCTTTGGGCGAGTTCGCGCAGACTGGGAATCGGCGGCGGCTTCAGCGGCGCGCGCGCCGCGACGGCGGACGTGGGAACGGGCGCGGCCGGAACGGGATGGACCACCGGGGCGAGCGGCGGGACGGCCGGCGGCGGAGCGAGCGGCTCGGCGTGGGCGGGTTCGGAGGGCTCAGGGGCCTCGGTCTTGGCGGGCGCGGCCCTGCGGCTGAGCGGCAGGGCGTCGTCGTCCGCGATGATTTTTCGGATGGAGGCGAGAATGTCCTCCATCGAGGGCTCATGGGCCTTCTGTTCGGCTTGCAGGCTGGTCTGATTGGCGTTGTTTGCGTTCATGGGGGTTCAGACGCTCGCAAGGCTCCGATGGCCGCGCCGGACGCGGCGCACATGGAATTTCGCCCCGTCCTGGCGGGGGCGCGCGACTCGATTTAAGAGCCGCGCCTCTAAAATGCGCCGCCGTTTTTTTCGGCGCAAGACCAATCCCGAGGCCGTCCTCAGTTTTCCGGGCGAAGGCGGCTCAGCTGCCGTCGGAGGCGGTAAGGCCGATGAAGCGGTTCTTGGTGCGCTCGTAATGATCGCCCGGATCGTAGGCGGGCGTGTTCAAGCCGAGCGTGTCGGCCGACAATTTGCCGATCGCCGCGAGCACCGCGTAGGAATACACGACGCGGTCGCGCTGCGCCGTCACCAGTTGCACACGGGTGTTGAGCAGCGTCTGCTGGGCGTTGAGCACGTCGAGCGTGGTGCGCTGGCCGACCTTGGCCTCTTCACGCACGCCGTTGAGCGCGACTTCCGCCGCCTTGACGGCGGCCTGGAAGGCGATGATCGCCGCTTTCGCCGACTGGAGCTGGCCCCAGGTCGTCGAAATGCCGGCGCGCACGTTGATGCGCTGCGTATCCGCGAACAGCCGCGTCTGCCCGAGCTTCTCCTTGAACTGGCGCACCGTGGCGTATTCCTGCCCGCCCTGATAGATCGGGACATTGAGCACGCCCACCACGGAGGCCGTGTTGATGTTGTAGTTGGGAACGCCGCCGCTATCGACCTGGCGCGACACGCTCCCCTGAACGCCGATGGTCGGCAGCAGGGCGCCCTCGGCGGTCTTGACCGCCGATTCCGCGGCGTCGACCTGATGGAGCGCTGACGTAATGCTGGGGTTCTCGTCGAGACCGATCGCGATCGCCGCCGCCACGGTTTTGGGCAGCAGGCGCTCGACCGGCTGCGCCGGGGCGAGATTCTTCGGGTCGATGCCGATCTGCTGGCGGAACGAGGCGATGCTTCTTTCCAGGTTCGCCTGGGCGACGGCGTAGTCGGCGCGTCCGGTGGCGAGTGAGGATTCGGCTTGCGCGACGTCGGTGCGCGTCACCTCGCCGACCTGGAAGCGGTCGCGCGTCTGTTGCAATTGGACCTGAAGCACCTTGATGTTGTTGCGCCGCAAGTCGAGCACCGCGGTGTCGCGCAACACGTCCATATAAGCGGTCGCGGCGGCTTGCAGCGTGGTGATCTCCTGCCCGCGCAAGGCTTCGCGCTGCGCCAGCACGTTGGATTCGGCCTGGCTGACCTTGTTTACGGTCTGGTTGCCGTCGAACAGCGTCTGGCTCACCGTGGCGCCGATCTGACCGGGATTGGTCGTCGCTCGTTGCCTTTGGGTTAAGGCGCCGGGATAACCCGTGCTCTCGGTGAACTGGTGGCCCCCTTGCCCGGAGACCGCCGCCTTGGGCAGCCAACCCGCCTTGGCGATCGGCACGGTTTCGTCGACGGCGCGGGTGGCTGCGCGCTGCTGGTTGATGTCAGGGTTGTTGCGGTAGGCCCGCGCCAAGGCGCTGGACATGGTCTCCGCCGCCGCCGGGCCGGCTTGCATCAACGCAAACAGCGCGACACCCGCCAACAAGCGCGAATAAGAAACGCCAATCACCAGCACACTCCTAAATTTTCCCGCATCCAAGACCGCGAACGCAAAGAAAGCGAGCGCAAGCGCCAAGGGTGCGACATATTCGAATTCGCGAATAATCTCAAGCCGGCCATAGTTTATGGTCGTCCAGATGGCGAAAAGAGGCAAGCCTCAGCGGGCCCTTGCGCGGTCCGCAGATCGCGATTTCGCGATCCTGCGTCCGAAATGCCACAGGCGCCCGTTCAGAAAACGAAGGCCGGCCGCGCCGCAAGCGTCGGCAGCGGCGCGGCAGAGGCGGAAAACAGGCCGCGCGACGACACCACGGCGCCGGTGCGGACGAACAGGGTGGCCATGCCGGTGCGCGCGCCGGGCGCGTCGCCGACGATCGCCACCATGCGGCCGCCCTCGGCGAGCTGGTCGCCGAGCGCGTCGAGCGGGCCGGTGACGACGCCGTCGACCACGATCAGGTTGAAGGGTTTTTGCGCCGGCGCGCCCGCCCCAAGCGGGCCGGTCACGCTTTTCGCATTGGCGAGGCCCAGCCGGGCGAAATTCGCCTGCGCCTTGGCCGTCAGCGCCGCATCCTCGTCCAGGCTGACCACTTCGGCGGCAAGGCCGGCGACCAGGGCCGCGGCATAGCCGGAGGCGCCGCCGACGATCAGCGCGCGATCGGAGTCGCGCACGACGGCCTCCTTGAGCAGGCGGCCCAAAATCAGCGGCGCGGTGAGTTCGCGTGGCGCGGCGCCGGTCACGAGCACGCGGGCGTCCGAATAGGCCAGCGAGGCATAGGCGCCATCGACGAAAATCTCGCGGGGAACAGCTTTCATCCGCGCCTGCACGGCGAGATCGCTGACGTCGAAGGTGCGGATCTGGCGCTCGACCATGGTTTCGCGCAGGGCGGCGAAAGAATCGGCCGGAGTCGCAAGCGTTTCGGACATGCGCGTTTCGGACATGCTCGTTTCGGACATGGAGCGCCCTCGGAACGGCCGGCGTCTTCCCGGCGCAAGGAATTGAACACGCGGACCTTATAGTTGCCCCGCCCGCGCCTGTCCAGAATCGCCGAGGGGCCGGCGAGATTGCCGCCGCGCCGCCGCGCGGCTAAGCTTGCGCCCGTGCGCGCGATGCTGTCCCGCGTGTCGCGAAAACATTGCAAAAACCCCTGAACATCGCCTTGGAATAGCTGGAGCAAGCCGGAATGAACGATTCGCCGACCGA
The DNA here is from genome assembly GCF_009720655.1 of Rhodoblastus acidophilus. Lineage (GTDB taxonomy): Bacteria > Pseudomonadota > Alphaproteobacteria > Rhizobiales > Beijerinckiaceae > Rhodoblastus > Rhodoblastus acidophilus_A. The sequence goes on from NZ_WNKS01000001.1 coordinate 442,823, forward strand.
ACATCTCGAACACGCCGAACACGCCCAGCACGTCGCGCATCTGGGCGACGACTTCCTGACCACCGTTTCGATCTCCATCGCCATTCTCGCCGTGATCGCCGCGACCGTCGGCAGCCTGGAGACCATGGAGACGGCAAAAGCCTTCGCCGAGAAGAACGCGGCGGTGCTGGAGCAGAGCAAGGCTTCGGACTCCTGGGCGTTTTACCAGGCGAAAAGCGTCAAGCAGAACATTTACGCCTTGGCCGCCGAACAGTCCGGGAAGCCCGAATATGCCGACAAGGCGCGCCGCTACGACGGCGAACAGAAGGAAATCGAGAAGACCGCGCGCGAGCACGAGCACAAGTCCCAGGAGGCGCTGGAGTCCAGTGACCACCACGAGCATCGCCATCACGTCCTCACCGTCGCCGTGACCCTGCTGCATGTCTCGATCGCCATCGCCACCATCGCCATCATCGTGCGCGGCCGCCGCTGGCCCTGGTATTGCGCGCTGGCGCTTGGCGCGGTCGGGGCGCTTGGGGCTTTTTACGCTTATATTTGAGTGTGTTGGGCGCGCCGGCGCGAAATGACGTGTGGTTCGGCGCAATTTACCTTAAAAGGTGGGGCTCCGGGCTGCGCCTCCGTGAAGGCGCGCCCGGGCCCTGGGCGCCGTGGCGTCACCAACCGAGAGGCCGAATGTCCGTCTTCCAACTGCATCTGGTGAAACCCTCGCATTACGACGACGATGGCTATGTGGTGCAATGGCTGCGCTCGGCCATTCCCTCCAATTCGCTGGCGGCGCTCCACGCCATCGCCCAGGATTGCGCAAGTCGGCGCGCGCTGGGGACGGATGTCGACATCCAGGTCTTTGTTTACGACGAGACCAACATGCGGATCGTCCCGGAAGACATTTCCGCACGGATTGCGGCGGCCGGGAGCGGGCTGGTCTGCCTGACGGGCGTGCAATCCAACCAGTTTCCGCGCGCGCTCGATCTCGCGCGCCGTTTTCGCGCCGCCGGGGCCGAGGTGGCCATCGGCGGTTTCCACGTCTCCGGCTGCATCGCCATGCTGCCGGAGCTGACGCCCGAACTGCGCGAGGCGCAGGCGCTCGGCTGCGCCCTTTACGCCGGCGAGGTCGAGGGGCGGTTCGACCAACTGCTTCAGGACTCGTTTTCCGGGCAGATGAAGCCGCTCTATGATTTCCTCAAGGATTTGCCCGCGCTGGAGGGCGCGCCCTTTCCGCTGCTGCCGGCGGAAATCATCGCCGGCACCACCGGCGCCGTCACCTCGTTCGACGCCGGGCGCGGCTGCCCGTTCCAGTGCTCGTTCTGCACTATCATCAATGTCCAGGGTCGCAAGTCGCGCCACCGCTCAGCCGACGACGTCGAAGCGATCATACGCGCCAATCTGGCCCAGGGCGTCGATTCTTTCTTCATCACCGACGACAATTTCGCCCGCAACCGCAACTGGGAAACGATCTTCGACCGGCTGATCAGCCTGCGCGAAGGCGAGGGGCTGCATTTCACCTTCATCATCCAGGTCGATACGATGTCCCACCGTATCGAGAATTTCATCTCCAAGGCTGGCCGGGCCGGGGTGAGGCGCGTGTTCATCGGCCTGGAAAACATCAATCCCGACAATCTCGCCGAGGTGAAGAAGAAGCAGAACCGCATCGCGGAATATCGGGACATGCTGCTCGCCTGGAAGCGCGCGGGCTGCTTCACCTATGCCGGCTATATTCTGGGCTTCCCCAACGACACGCCCGAAACCATCCGTCGCGACATCGCCATCATCCAGCGGGAGCTGCCGCTGGACATTCTGGAATTCTTCTGCCTGACGCCGCTGCCGGGGTCGGAGGACCATCAGCGCCTCGTGGCAAAGGGCGTCTGGATCGACCCCGACCTCAACAAATACGATCTCGAGCATGTGCTGACCGAGCATCCCCGCATGTCCCGGGCGGAATGGGAGGGGATCTACCAGGAAGCCTGGGATCTCTATTACACGCCGAAGCACATGCGCACGATCATGCGTCGCGCCGCCGCCACCGGCGTTTCGGCGGGGCACGCCATGTTCCTGGCGCTGTGGTTCTGGGGCTGCGTCAAGCTCGAAAAGGTCCATCCGCTGCAAGGAGGCTACTTCAGGCGCAAGCGTCGCCGGGATCGCCGGCCTGGGATGCCGCTGGAAAACCCGCTGGTTTTCTACCCGCGCTATGCCGCCGAACTCGTTGGCAATCATCTCCGCCTCGGCGCGATGGCGGCTCGGCTCGGCGTGTTCCGCCTCTGGCTCAAGCGCAACAAGCCGAAAGCCGCCGCCTATATGGACCAGGCGCTGACGCCGCCGACCCAGACCGACGTCGACGACCTCGACCTGTTCCAGCACAACGAGTCCTCGCGCGCGGCGGGGGAGAAGGCCAAGGAAAAGGCGGCGCGCAAGGCGGCGCACGCGCATTGATCGGCGGGGGGGCGCTGCGGCGCCCTCCGTAAATGCCGAAATCGATCAAGGTTAAGAATTGGTTTAACGTTGGATTTCCTTCAAAATGGAGCGCCTTGCTCTTTCCTTCGGAAGTCCGATCATGGTCGAGCGTGTGTTCCAACTGCATTTGATCAAGCCGTCTCATTATGACGATGACGGTTATGTCATCCAGTGGAAGCTCTCGGCCATTCCCTCGAACAGTCTCGCCGCGCTCCACGGGATCGCCGCCGATTGCGCCGAGCGGGGGATGCTCGGGGAGGACGTGCGGCTCGAAACCCACGCCTATGACGAGACCAACACGCGGATCATGCCGGAGACGATCGCCGCCGTCCTCAAGACCGCCGATTTCGGCCTGGTCTGCCTGGTGGGGGTGCAATCCAACCAGTTTCCGCGCGCGCTCGACCTGACGCGCCGGTTCCGCGCCGCCGGGGTCCAGGTGGCGATCGGCGGCTTCCATGTGTCGGGGTGTCTGGCCATGCTGCCGGAGCTTCCGCCTGAGCTGAAGGAGGCGCAGGCGCTGGGCGCCAGCCTGTTCGCCGGCGAGGTGGAGGGGCGGCTGGATATCGTCCTGAAGGACGCCATGAAGGGCGCGCTCGCGCCGCTCTACAATTACATGGACGACCTGCCGTCAGTCGAATCCGCGCCGCCGCCGCTGCTGCCCGCCGAGATCATCGCCCGCACCAGCGGGGCCGTGACGTCGTTCGACGCCGGGCGCGGCTGCCCGTTTCAGTGCTCGTTCTGCACCATCATCAATGTTCAGGGCAGAAAATCGCGGTTTCGCGGCGCCGATGACGTCGAAGCCATCATCCGCCGGAATTACGCGCAGGGCATCAAATCCTTCTTCGTCACCGACGACAATTTCGCGCGCAACAGCAATTGGGAGGCGATCCTCGACCGGATCGGCGAGTTGCGCTGGACACACGGCATCTGGTGCGTGTTCTTCATCCAGGTGGACACGCTTTGTCACCGCATCCCCCGGTTCATCGAGAAATGCGGACGCGCCGGCGTCAAGCGCGTCTATATCGGACTCGAAAACATCAATCCGGCCAACCTGCTCGAAATCAAGAAGAAGCAGAACCGGATCGAAGAATACCGCGAGATGCTGCTGGCCTGGAAGAAGATCGGTTGCCTCACCTATGCCGGTTTCATCATGGGGTTTCCCGGGGATACGCCGGAGACGATCCGTCGCGATATCCAGATCATTCAGCGTGAATTGCCGCTCGATATTTTGGAATTCTTTTATTTGACGCCGCTGCCGGGCTCGGAGGATCACCAGCGTCTGAGCCGCGACGGCGTCTGGATGGACCCGGACCTCAACAAGTTCGATCTCGAACATGCGGTCACCCGGCATCCCGTGATGTCCAAGGAGCAATGGGAGGCGGCCTACCACGACGCCTGGGACACGTATTATACGCCCGCGCACATCCGCACCATCATGCGCCGCGCCACGGCGATGAACATGTCGGCGGGCGCGACGCTGTTCCTGATCCTGTGGTTCTGGGCCTGCCTGAAGCTCGAAAACGTTCATCCGCTCCAGGGCGGTTATGTGCGCGTCAAAGTGCGGCGCGACCGCAGGCCCGGGCTGCCGTTGGAAAATCCGCTGGTTTTCTATCCGCGCTATTACGGCGGGCTGGTCGTCAAGCACCTGCAACTCGCGGCGATCGCCGCGCCGCTGGGCCTGTTCCGGCTCTGGCTCAAGATCGACAAGAAGAGGGCCGCGGCCTACATGGACCAGGCGCTGACCCCGCCGACGCAGGCCGACCTCGACGACCTCGACCTGTTCCAGAACTCCGAGTCGTCGCGGGCGACCCGGGATAAAGCCAAGGAAAAGGCGCGCAAGGCGGCGGCGAATGTTTCGTGAGAGCGAGGCGGATGGGAAGGAGGGGCCAGGGGCTCGAAGCGGTCTTACGACACAAAGCTCCGACCGGCTGGAGTCAACTAGTCAACGGACGACGAGCCTGATCGACGAACTACGGTTTGCCGCGATGGCGTGTCCCGCTGACGCCTGCGACCGCAGATTCGAGTCACTGCCATGGTTCGATTGGGTGCCGCCGCGTGTATTCAGTCCAACTGGGAAGTTCAAGGATCAATCGGTATTTATCCCGTAAACGGTCAAACATCAGGCGGTCTCTAGGTTCGGGCCTCCCTGCATTCGCTGGCTTTGATTGAAGATATTTTCCAAGTACGCCGAGCAGAAAATCAGGAACACTGATGCCGAGGTTCGGTTTCGAGACAAACTGCACAACACACGAGATGGGGTGTCGGTTATTTACACGCTTAAGCTCATCGTGAGCAAATTGAACCAATTCTTTGATCGATTTCTGTGAAACCTTGCTGTTCTCTTCAAAGCAAATAACAACGAGCTGACTTTCGGCCGCAATTAATCGACGAGAAATCATTGATCCTAACAGGCGCAAATAGGTGCTTTGGTAATTGCACGGATCGTCGCAAGGATGGAACGCAACATAGCCTTCGAACGGCAGCGCGGCCAAACGCTTGACATAACTTTGGCGAAGGTCAGGTGTAGCATCAGCAAAGTGCAGCCCCTTCTTGCGCAGGGCATTTATGTCCCCTGCGGCCCAAAAGTCACCTAACTCGGCCTCAAGCACCTCGTTCGTTTCTTGGAAAATTTGCTCCTCATGTTGGCTGACTGACATGGCCAGCGCCAGCACCTTTGTGCCGGCTCGTTCGAATTCCGCTTCATCAACAAAAATATAAAATGGCTTCCGATCTTGCCTTTTTGGGGTGAAACTCGGCTTCTCACCGTTCACGCGCAAAATCTCGTTCCACAGGGACTTGAGCGGCGCGGCGATACGCGGTTCGTGATGAGCTACGAACTTCACCATGCCATCAATGCTGTTGATGGCTTGTTGGGCCACTTTGGGATCATTGATCCCGAGCCGGCGGAAGTGATCATCAACCCCGAATTTCGTCATGTAGTAGAGCTGCTGCCGGAGCGCCCGCTTACGATCTCGCGGCACATGGGGCTGGACAGGATCGCTGACGCTGAGGCCCGTCACATAGTGGGACTGCCCACGCTTAGAGAAGCGAGTTTTACCAGGCGCCAATTGAAAGCCGTGCCGGCAAAGACAATCTTCGACGGCTTCAAGGCTAGGTAGATCACCGTTTCCTGAAACTGTGATGTCGTCGGCGTATCGAGAGTACCGCGCGTCGAATTGCCTAGCGACGCTGCTAAGCTCAAGATCAATGGGCAATGAAATGGCGTTCGACAAAACCGGACTGGTCGGAAATCCAAGCGTCAGTGTTCCTTCTATGGTGAGAAATCGACTGAGCAAATCGGAAATGGCAGCGTTCATCCCCATTCCAAGGAAAAGCTGTTCGATGCGCTCTTTGGATATGCTTGGAAAGAAATCGGCGATGTCCAAAGACAGAATGCGAGCGCTTCCAACGTGGACCTGCGCGTTCTCCCGGATGTTTCGTCCTGGCCGATAGCCATATGCGCTCTCATGCGGATACCCCGCAAGGTGATGACGAAAAAATACGTCGAGCTTTCTTGAAAGCCCCTTATACGTGCTCTTAAGGAGTATTGGCTCCCATACGGTCCGAAACCCGCGTGCTCTATTCTTTTTAGGAACGCGATGGCGCAAGAACACCGGGATTTGGAGCGTGCTGATCACATCAGGAATTATCGTGACTGTCGGCGGATCTATTGGGGGTTGAAATGAGAGTACGAGATCGAGCATCGTCTCGTCGATTCCCAGTACCGCCAGCAAGGCTTCACGAGTCCTTATATCGCTGAAATTATAAGTGTATGCCATCGAAAAGACCGTGAAGTGGGGCGACATAACACAGGGAAAGCAAGTGGTCCTGTGAACAGCAGACGCGACTCGCGCCTTAAGCCATGAAGTTACGCCGCCCCGCGAAAAAATATCAACTCAATGGCCAAAAGCAAATGAAAGATACAATGACGTCTTTGGCGATGAGATTGGCTGCCGTAAACTTTTGTTATGATTACAAAAAAACGGTTACTCATAATGCTCATATCAGCATCGAAGCCAGAAGGCGTTTGCCCGTCGACCGCTGCTTTCTCGCGACCAGTCCTGCGCGTTATGTCCGCTCCCCGCCGATTCCGGCCGATGTCGCCTTGCTTCGGTGGTCTTTTTTTGGTTCTGCCTTTTGGGCTCTTGCGAGCGCGTTTTCTGGAAAATTCAACTTCAGGTTGAAATCGCGCTGCGCAAAACCGCGCAAAACAGACGCATTTGTGCAAAAAACATGCGGTTTTCGACAAAAAACACGCGATTTTCGCGCTTGCAGCTCGCGGGTTGTGGAAGCGGCGCCCTTGTGGGAACCGGGATCGCCGCGGTTCCGTTTGGCGGGCGGGGACGTATTGTCTACTTAAATCAAAGGGTTACGTTGAATGCAGGTTCGCCTCGATGTTTCACGTGAAAACAAAACGTGAACATCGTTTCGACACATTGACGAATTCAGCGCTTTTTGCCGTTTTCACTTTTCGAAACAAAAGGTTTATTCCGTCTCGACCGTCGCCTCGATCGGCGCGCGAAGAGTCCAGCACAGGCCGGTCTCGCGATAGTCGATCGCCACCGCGCCGCGCACCGCGCGTTCGACCATCTCGACCATCACCTTTTGCCCAAACCCCCTTCGAGACGGCGGCTCCACCCTGGGGCCGCCGGATTCCAGCCATTGCATGTGGAAGAACGCCCCGTCGTCGGCCGTCCTGGCGCTCCAGTCGATGTGAACACATCCGTCCTCGTTGCTGAGCGCGCCATATTTGGCCGCGTTGGTGGCGAGTTCGTGCAGCGCCATGCCGATGGCCTGCGCGGCGGCGGCGCCCAGCCGAAGTTTTGGGCCCGAAAACAGGATGCGGACGTCGAGCAGATCGCGAAACGGGTTGAGCTGGGCGCGGATCAGCCCCGCAATGTCCACGCCCTTCCATTCGCTGGTGATCAGCAGGTCCTGGCTGGCGGCGAGCCCGGCGATGCGGTGCGACAGGTTCGCGGCGAAATTTTTGGGGTCCGCGCCCTTGGCCGACATGACCGCGATCGATTGCACCACGCTGAGCAGGTTTTTCGAACGGTGGTTGACCTCGCCCATCAGGAAGCGGATGTGCTCCTCGGCCAGCTTCCGCGTGGTGATGTCGTTGCGGATGGCGATGTACTGGCGGGGTTTTCCGCGATCGTCGAGGAACGGGACGATGGTGGTGTCGACCCAATAAATCTCGCCGTCCTTGGCGCGGTTTCTGATCTCGCCGCGCCACGTCCTTCCGCTGGCGATGGTCGCCCAGAGGTCGTGGAAAAAGTCCGGCGGATGAAACCCGGAATTGATCAGCGCATGGGTGCGGCCCAAAAGTTCCTCGCGGGCATATTGGGAGACCGCGCAAAACCTGTCGTTGACATAGGTGATCACGCCGCGCGGATCCGTGGTGGCGACGATGGCGTGATGGTCGAGCGCGGCCTTGAGATCGGAAATTTCCTTCAAGGCGGCCCGCTCCGCGTCCAGCGCCGTGGAAAGATGGGCGGTCTTGGCGGCGACCTCGCGGTCGAGATGGGCGTTCGACACGGCCAGACGCCGATGCATGTCGCGCAATTCGGAGAAGCGGCGGCGCGCGTCCAGGAACAGGAAAGCGGCCAGCGCCGTCACGACGGCGATGGTGAGCAAGGTGGTGAACTGGAGCTGCGTCCCGCGCCGGTCGACGGCCGCGCGGCTCGCCTCGATGCGGGTGTCCTCCAGGTTTTGCAGGGCTGAGATGGCCTGGCGCAATTTTTCCATCGTGGACTTAACGCTGTTGGCGCGCACGACCGCCGTCGCGTTCTGGCCGCCTTGCTGCATCTCCATGTCCTGGCGCAGTTCGTCGAGCTTTTCGCCGGTGAAGGCCTGCACGCGGCGCACGTGTTCCGCGACCTCCGCATCGCCCGCGGTCCAGGCGTCCAGCCGCTCCGCGGCCTCGCGCAGGTCGCGCGCGGCGGCGCCATAGGGGTCGAGATAGGCGCGATCGCCGGTCAGCAGGAAGCGGCGCGATTGCGCGGTGACGTCCTCGAGCGAACTCAGCAGCCGCGCGAGGCCTCCCACCATGTTGGTGGCCCGGCGGCCGTCGTCGAGGTCGCGCTTCTGGGCCTCGACCGCGACCAGCGAGGCCGCGACCAGCGCCGCGAGCGCGACGACGCTGACGATCGGCGCGGCGATCGTCAGCACCCCGTTGGTTTCGGACCGCTTCGCGTCCGCCAGCATGATGCCGATCGACAGCAACAGCAGGGACAGGGCGGTGCTGAGCGCCAGACCGAACAGGGCGGTCCGCGCCGAGGCGTCGACCGGCGTGAGCAGAAAAAAACCGAGCGTGGCGGTCAGCGCCAGCGCGACGCCGCCCACCGCCAGCGTCACGCGCAGGGCCACGGCGAAGCGTTCCCGCGCGCCCATCAGCGCCAGCGCGACGGCGATGGCGACGAAGCTCAGGCTGGTCGCCGCCGAGGGACGTCCGGGGAAGAGGGACGCGGGATCGTGCAGCAGCAGGGTGTCGACGCCGAGATCGCGTCCCGTGGCGTATTCGAACAGGAACAGCGCGCCGAGCAGTCCCATGGCGACGCCGGGCGCCGCCTGCACGGGGCGAGGCGTGCCCTTGAAGGTCGCCAGCAGCAGCGACAGCGCGCCAAGCGACAGGCCGACGGCGGTGAAGGGTTTCATCTGCGCGCCGGGCGGCAGCGCCGACTTCAGCGGGTCCAGGCCGAACACCCAGCCGAGCAGCGCGGCGGCGGCGATGCCGAAGGCAAGGAGCGCGCAGGCGCGCGCGGCGAGACATTGCGGGCGCGCCGAGTCCGCGCGCGCCGCCGCCGGACGGGGCAGACCGTATTCATCTGGTCCAGCTTCCGTCGCCATCCCTCAGCTCTCTTTTACGAGGAGTCGCTCGCGCCAGAGCGCGAGCCTCTCAAGTTTGGCAAGACTCGCCAAGTTTTTCCAGAGAGTTATGTGTATGGCGGACATGAGCGCCCGACAGGGGCGGCGTCAAGCCGCCCAGCCGGCGATGCGGACCCCGGCTCCGCCTCACTCCCCCTTCAGCTTCTTGTTGCACTGGCTGTAATAGCCGCCGCCCTTTTGGATCCACTTCAGTTCGCCATTGCCGCCGGTCGCCTTGTTGGCGTTGTACTGGTCGAGGCAGGTTTTCTGGATGGCCTTACCGGGTTTTTCGTTGGCGTAGGCCGGGTTGACCGCCGCGGGAAACACCGCGCCGCCGGGCGCGGGCGCGGCGGGTTTGGGCGCGGCGGCGGGTTTGGGCGCGACCGGGGCGGCCGCCGGAGGCGGGGGCGGCGGCGGCGCGGCGGCGGCTGGGGCCGGAGCCGCGGCGGGCGGCGCGTTCTGCGCCTTGATCTGCGCCGCGCATTTTGAATAATATTGCAAATAGGTGTCGCCGCCGAGCTGGTTGGCGGCCTTGGCGGCCTGGTATCGGGCGGCGCATTCCTTGGTCACGTTCTCGGCGCTCGCGGGAACGGTGAGGGCGGCGAGGGCGACGGCGCCGGCAACAAGCGGATATCCAAAAGTTTTGCGGATGGACATGAAGGCGTCTCCGAAAACCGGGCCGCGCCACGCGACGCCGGGCGTTGCGCAGCTTTGCCATTTTTTCGCTTGCGTCAATTGCGGTAGGTCACAAGGCGCGGGGCTGAGCCGGCGGAGTTTCGGACGGGGACGCTGAACCGGGGCTGAACGCGGCTGCAAAAGGAAACCGGGGCGAAACGCCCCGGTAAAAATCTTCAGGAAATCTTGGCCGAAATGATCTTGTCGGGGTCGCGCACGGGCTCGCCGCGCTTGATCTTGTCGACATTCTCCATGCCTTCGATCACCTCGCCCCAGACGGTATATTGCTTGTCCAGGAAGCGGGCGTTGTCAAAGCAGATGAAAAACTGAGAGTTCGCCGAATCGGGATTTTGCGCGCGCGCCATCGAGCAGGTGCCGCGCACATGCGGCGCCGCGTTGAACTCCTGCTTCAGGTCGGGATATTTCGAGCCGCCCGTGCCCGTGCCCTTGGGGCAGCCGGTCTGCGCCATGAAACCGTCGATCACGCGATGGAAGACGATGCCGTCATAAAAACCCTCGCTCACCAGCTTTTTAATGTGAGCGACGTGATTGGGCGCCAGTTCGGGCTTCAGGCGGATCACCACCGTTCCCTTGGTGGTTTCCAGCGTCATCAGATTGCCTTCGTCGGACATATGCTTTCCTTTTCTACCCGAGGGGAATTCACTTAACGTCGGCCGCCACCTTCATGCTGACGATCTTGTCCGGGTTCGCCGGCGGCTCGCCGCGCTTGATCTTGTCGACGAACTCCATGCCGGAGATCACCTCGCCCCACACGGTGTACTGGCCATTGAGGAAGGGCGCCGCGGCGAAGCAGATGAAAAATTGGGAGTTCGCCGAGTTCGGCGAACTCGAACGGGCCATGCCCAGCGTGCCGCGCTTGAACGGCTCCTGGCTGAATTCGGCGGGGATGTTCGGCAGGTCGGAGCCGCCCGTGCCCGTGCCGGTGGGGTCGCCGGTCTGCGCCATGAAGCCGTCGATGACGCGATGGAACACGATGCCGTCGTAAAAACCTTTTCGCGCCAGCGCCTTGATCTGCGCGACGTGTTTCGGCGCGAGGTCCGGGCGCAGGCGGATCACCACGCGGCCGTCCTTGAGTTGCAGGTAAAGCAAGTTTTCCGGATCATCCGCCGCCCGCGCCGCGCCGGCGCCCGCCAGCGCGCCCGCAAAACCCAGGGCGATGCCGGAAAAACGGCGGCGGTCGAGTTTGTTGCTGAAATCCGTCATTTTTTCAGTCCTTTCGAGCGAAACAAGCGGCCTTGCGGCGCAGGGCCTCCACGACCGGCGGCGGCGCGAAGGCGGTGACGTCCCCGCCCATCAGCGCCACCTGACGCACCAAGGTGGCGGTGATGTGGCGCACGTTCAACCCGGCCGGAAGGAACACGGTCTGCACCTCCGGCGCCATCACGCCGTTCATGCCGGCCATGGACATTTCGTAATCGAGGTCCGTGCCGTCGCGCAGGCCGCGCACGATGACGCGCGCGCCATTTTTCCGCGCGGCGTCCACCGCGAGGCCGTCAAAACTCGTCACCGCCAGTTCGCATTTTTGTGCGCGCGCGTCCTTCGCGCAGACCTCTTCCAGCAACGCGGCGCGCTCCTCGACGGAAAACAGAGGTGTCTTGCCGGGATGCGCGCCAATGGCGACCACAAGCCGGTCGCACAGGCCCATGGCCGCGCGAATCACATCGATATGGCCGTTGGTGACGGGGTCGAACGAACCCGTGTAGAGGGCGACGCGGATCATGGCGCATCGTTAGCGGAGGCGGCGCGTCCGCGCAATGCCGCGATGCGCGCCGCCAGCCCCAAGTCTTGCGGAATTTACTGAAGCCTTCGCGCCGCCGCGCTCCCGGGGCGGCAGGAATCGGCTAAGAATCTGATGTGAAAAAATAATTGTCAGAAAAACCCAGAAATCGCGTGGGTTTTGCTTGTTACGAATCCATTTCGTTGCGCGAAGACTTGCGAGGTCGAACCGCGCGCACGTTTCACGCAAGTTTAGGCGTCCACGAAATTGAACCAGACCAAAATTTTCGCAATTCGCCGGCGTGGTGGAGATGTCGGCGCTGCCCTCGAAAAATTCTCCACGGACTGTATTGGAGATCGAACATGGCGTTGGCCAAGAAGCAGAACATGTCGGCGTCCCCCCGAACGGACGCCGCCGAGACGGGGGGCCACAACCTCGCCGCCGAAGCCCAGAAACGTCGCGCGCGCACCTTCGCCCGCCACCAGAAGGCGGCGGAGCGCATCGCCTCCGCGACCGGCGAACTTTCCGCCGGCATAGCCGAGGCGACCTCGGCGGTCGAGGAGCTGCGCAAGGCGGCTGAGCAGATCGCGCAGGGCGCGGAAGAAGCCGCCGGCGGCGCCCAAGAATCGCTCAAGGCGGTGGGCCACGGCCGCTCGCTCATCCAGGGCGCCAAGGACGCCTCGGAGGCCTCGATGAGGAAGACCGAGTCCCTGCAGGCGCTGGTCGCCGATGTCGGCGCGCAGATCAAGGGCTCGATCGAGGCTGTCTCCAGGGCTGCCGATCGGCAGACCGCCTCGGTCAAGCTGATCGAGGAGCTTGACCGCCAGGCCGCCACGGTGGGCGAGGTGGTCAAGGCCGTCGCGCGGATCGCGGACCAGACCAACCTGCTGGCGCTCAACGCCGCCATCGAGGCCGCCCGCGCCGGGCAGCACGGCAAGGGGTTCGCCGTTGTCGCCGACGAGGTGCGCACCCTGGCCGAGACCAGCGAGAAATCGGCGCGCGACATTCAGGATTTGATCGCGCAGATCCAGAACGACGTGAAGGTGATCGCTGACGGCATCAACGGCGCCGCCGGCGCGGCGCGCGGCGAGGCTGAAAAGGGCCGGCAGATCGTCGAGCGCCTGGGCCAGGTGCAGAGCGACATGCAAAGCATCGTCAAGGGCAGCAGGGAGATCACCACCGCCTGCGATCAGGCCTATGTCGCCGCCAACGAGGCGCAGAAGGGCTCGGAAGTCATCGCCGCCGCGGCGGAAGAGCAGGGCGCGGCCTCCGAGGAGGCGAACAAGACCATCGCCCAGCAGTCGGCCGCGCTGAACCAGAGCGAGCAGGCGGCGCAGGAGCTGGCCGAGCTGTCGGAGGAGCTGAAGAACAGCTCGAACATCTCCAAGAGCGCCGAGGAGGTCGCCGCTGCGGCGGAAGAGCTGTCGAGCGCCATCGAGGAGATCAACCGCGCCTCCTCGCAGATCATGACGGCGCTGGAGCAGATCAGCAAGGGTGCGCAGCAGCAGGGCGCGGCGACGCAGCAATCGGCGGCGGCCATCACCCAGATCGAGAAAAGCTCCCTGGACACGCAGACCCGCGCGCAGGACGCCCTGGGCCGGGCCGAGGCCACCGCCAAGCTGATCACCGAAACCATCGGCGGCGTCAACAATATGGTGCAGGGCGTGTTGAGCTCGGTCGAGGCGGGACGCGCCAACCGCGATCAGGTGGCGGCGCTGGAGCAGGTCAGCCGGCGCATCGACAAGATCGTGGACGCCATCAACAATGTGTCGATCCAGACCAACATGCTCGCCGTCAACGGCTCGGTCGAAGCCGCGCGCGCCGGCGAATTCGGCAAGGGGTTCGCTGTCGTCTCCACCGACATCCGCAACCTCGCCCGCGATTCCGCCGAGAACGCCGAGCGCATCAAGGACACGGTCAAGTCGATTCAGGACATGATCGGCACCGTGCGCGGCGATCTCACCGAAATCAGCGACTCCGCCGCGCTCGAGGTCGAGAAAAACCGCGCCATTTCCGCCAATCTGGAGACGATCGCGCGCGATGTCGAGGAGGTGCTGGCGGGCAACAGGGACGTGCTCGAAGGCTCCAGCGAAATCCTGCGCGTGGTGCGCGAGGTTCAGTCCGGCGTGGAGCGCATCGCCTCGGCGGCGCAACAGGCGACGAGGGCTTCCGGCGAGGCGTCCAACGCCGCGCGCGAACAGTCCAAGGGCGCCGAGCAACTCGCGGCGGCCGTGGAGGAAATCGCTTCGCTGGCCGACGAGCTTCAGGCGGCCTGACCTCCGTCCCAACCAAGGAGGTTATCATGTCCGCTGTCGCAGAGGCGCTCGAAACGCTCAAGGCGGAATTCGCCCCGGAGCAAGCCGCGCGCGAAAAGAATATGGAGAGCGGCGCCGACGCCCGGCAGTTCGTGATCTTTCACGTCCAGGGCGAGCGCTTCGGCGTCTCGCTCTCGGAGGTGCAGGAGATCATCCGTGTTCCCGACGTGGTGCGCATGCCGCTCAGTCCCGCTTCGCTGGAGGGGCTGGCCAACCTGCGCGGAAACGTCCTGCCGGTGCTCAGTCTCCGCCAGGTGTTCGGCTTCCCCGCCGCCATCAACGACGATTCCACCCGCGTCGTCGTTCTCAACCACGAACGTCCGGTCGGCCTGATCGTTGACCGCATGGCCAATGTCGTCACCGTCGAGCCCGAGCGGATAGAACAGGCGTCGACCATCCGTTCCTCGATCGACGTGGATTTTGTCTCCGGGATGATCAAGGAAATCGACGGGCGGTCGATGGTGATCATCCTGAATTCGCGAAAGATCGTCGGCAACGAGTTTTCCCGGCGGCTCGACCGCGCGGTCAACGCCGGCCAGGACGCCGCCCACCAAGCAGAACAGGGGGAGACCGCCGCCGCCGACGACGCGGAGGAGGACCAGCTCGTCAGTTTCGAGGTGGCGGGCCAGGAATACGCCTTCCCCATCGAAACGGTGAAGGAGATCGTGCAATTGCCCGATCACATCACCGAGGTTCCCAACACGGCGGGGCACATCCTCGGCGTGATCACGCTGCGCAACAAGCTGCTGCCGCTTGTGTCGCTGCGCGCCTTCTTCGGCATGCGCCAGGGCGAAATGACGGAGGCCAACAAGGTCGTCGTCATCGCCCTGGACGAGGCGGGCGACGCCTCGGTGGGCGTGGTGATGGACTCGATCCGCGCCGTTCTGCGCGTCAAGCGCGACGAGGTCGAGGAGGTGCCGGAGCTGTTGCGCGGACGGGGCGACAACATCTCCGGCATCTGCCGCCTCGACCAGGGGCGCCGGCTGGTGTCGGTGCTTTCCGCCGAGACCATGTTCGATCGCGCCGAAATCGAAAAGCTGCGCCATGCGGGAGACGCTGACATGAACGAGGCGGGTCAAAGCGCGACGGTCGCCTCGATCGACGCGGTGGATGAGGAGCAGTTCGTCGTGTTCCGGCTCAAGGGCGAGGAATATGGCGTGCGCATCGACGCGGTGCAGGAGATCGTGCGGGTGCCGTCGGAGCTGACGCGTATCCCCAGCACCCCCGATTTCATCGAGGGCGTGATCAACCTACGCGGCGCGGTGCTGCCGGTGGTCGACCAGCGCCGACGCTTCCGCATGGAAAGCGTCGAACGCAACGACCGCCAGCGGATCATGGTGTTCACGCTCAACGGCGTGAAGACCGGATTCATCGTCGACTTCGTCTCCGAGGTGCGGCGCATCCCCCTGAGCGCCATCGCCCCGGCGCCGCAGCTGTCGGAAGAACAGCGGCGCATCATCCGCAAGGTCGCCAATCTCGAAAATGAGAAACGGATGATCCTGCTGCTCGACGTGGTGCAATTGCTCAACGCCGAGGAAATCAGCGACATGCGCGCCAGCATGCACTGACAAAAAGGCCGGCCGTTCATTCAAGCGCGGCCGGCATCCCTCTTTTCGCCGGATGCTCCATGATCAAGGTTCTTGTCGTCGACGACTCCGCGCTGATGCGCAAACATCTGACGCAATTGCTGGAATCCGCCGGCGGTTTCACCACGAGGGCGGCGCGCAACGGCGCCGAGGCGCTGGCCGCGCTGGAGGAAGCCGAGTTCGACGTCGTGACCCTCGACATCAACATGCCCGTGATGGACGGCATCACCTGCCTGTCGCGCATCATGACCGCCAATCCCAAGCCGGTGGTGATGGTGTCGTCTCTGACGCAGGAAGGCGCGGCGGCGACCCTCGAAGCCCTCAGCCTTGGCGCGGTCGACTATGTGCAAAAGCCCGACGGCACCATCTCCCTTTCCATCGAGGTGATCGAGCGCGAACTGATTTCGAAGATCAGAGCGGCCGCGCGCGCAAGACCTCGTCGCGCGCTGGGTCTGCGCGACCGGATCGTCCAGGCGCGGGACCGGGAAGCGCCCACGCGCGCCGCCTCGCCGTCCGTCGCCTCGGGGCTTGGCGCGGGCGCTCGGGGCCTCGTGCTGGTCGGCGTCTCCACCGGCGGCCCCGGCGCGCTGGAAGACATTCTTCCGCGCCTTCCAAAAAACTTTCCGTGGCCGATCATCGTCGCCCAGCACATGCCCGCCTCGTTCACCGGCGTGTTCGCCCGGCGGATGAACGACATTTGCGATCTCGAGGTCATCGAGGTGGCGCGGCAAACTCCGGTCGAGCCGGGCGTGGTCTATCTCGCCAAGGGCGACGCCGACCTGCTCGTCACCCGGCGCGGCGCCGGCTATTCGGCGACGCCCGTGCCGGCGAGCCGCGACCACATCTGGCATCCGAGCGTGGAGCGCCTGGTCGAAAGCGCGCTCGACGTCGCGCCCGCCAACCGCCTGATCGGGGTGCAGCTCACGGGCATGGGCCACGACGGCGCCGCCGCCATGGCGAACGTGAAGAAGCGCGGCGGCCTCACCATCGCCCAGGACGAGGCCAGCTGTGTTGTGTTCGGCATGCCCGCCGAACTCATCGCGCGCGGCGGCGCCTCGGTCATTCTGCCATGCGACGCCATCGCCGGACAACTCAATTCATGGCTCGGCGTCGCCCGAGATCAGGGAGGACGCGTCAATGCTCGTTAAAGCTGGCAACAGAAGAGAAGCCGGGCCGGACGAGTCCGCGTCGGAAGAGTCCGTGTCGGACCCTGTGCGCGACCTCGTCGCCGGCGCCGATGCGGCGACCCGCCGCCGCGCGGCCCAGAACCTGCGCGAAACGCCAGAGCGCATCGACCTGCTGTGCGAAAGGCTCGGCGAGGAGCCGGACGCCAGCGTGCGCGCGGCCATTCTCATCTCATTGCTGCGCATGAAGTCCTTGGCGGTCGCCGCCGGGCTCGTCGGTCATCTTCGCAGCGAGAACGCGGCGCTGCGCAGCGAGGTGATGGAAGCGCTCCAGGACATGCCGGACGACGTTGAGCCGGTGCTGGAGCGGCTGCTCGAGGACCCCGACAGCGACGTGCGCATCTTCGTCGCCAACATCCTCAACGGCCTCGCCCACCCGCGCGCGCCAAAACTGCTGGCGCGCCTGATCGCCCGCGACCCCCACGTCAATGTCTGCATGGCGGCGCTCGACGGCCTGATGGAGATCGGCGACCCCTCGATGACCGCGGCGATCGCCGACCTGCCGCGCCGCTTCCCCGAACCCTTCGTCGCCTTCGCCGCGACGGCGGCCCTCAAGCGGCTGAAGGGCTGATCAGATGAACATGCCCCAGCGCAAGGTCAGCGAAATCGCGCGCATCACGCAGCAGGATTTCGAAAAATTCTACGAGTTCTTCTACCGCAAGACCGGCATCGTCTTCACCGACAAGAAGGCCTATTTCGTTGAACGCCGCCTGCTGGAGCGGATGCAGGCGACCGGCAGCGAAACGTTTCGGGACTATTTTTCCACCGTGCGCTTCCAGGCCTCGGGCGAGGAATGGCAGCAGCTCGTCAACACCATGACCGTCAACGAGACCTATTTTCTGCGCGAGGAATATCAATTCGATGCAATGGTCGAGGGCATGCTGCCGGAGATCACCCGCAATCGCCCGACCGGGAGCGCGGTGAGAATCTGGTCGACGCCGTGCTCAACCGGCGAGGAGCCCTATTCCATCGCCATTCATCTCCTCGAAAACTGGAAGCGGGCTGACGATTTCGCCATCGAGATTCACGCCTCCGACATCGACACGCGCGTGGTCGCGCAGGCGCGGCGCGGGGTTTATGGCCCGCGCTCGCTGCAACGGCTCTCGACCGCCTTGCGCTCGAAATATTTCACCGCGCTGGACGACGACCAGTTCCGCATCCGCGAGGAGTTGCGCGACTCCATCGACTTCGACGTCGCCAATATCGTCGACCCCGCCAATATGACGCGCTTCAGGGGCATGGACGTCATCTTCTGCCGCAACCTGCTCATCTATTTCGACGACGTCTCGCGGCGCGAATCCGTGGAGCTGCTCTACGAGTGCCTGAACCCCGGCGGCTTCATCTGCCTCGGCCACTCCGAGAGCATGACACGGATTTCCTCCTTGTTCAGGCCGCGCAAGTTCGCGGAAACGATCGTCTACCAGAAGGCTGGGAGCGGAGCATGAAAAAGGTATTGGTGGTCGAGGACAGCGCCACCGCGCGCGCCTTTTACCGCAGCACGCTGGAGAGCGCCGGCTTTTGCGTGGATGAGGCGGCCAACGGTCTCGAAGGTCTGGAGCGGGCGATGCTCGATCGTTACGACCTCGCCATCGTTGACATCAACATGCCGAAAATGGACGGCTATGCGATGACGCGCGAGCTTCGCGAAAATCCCGATCTTCTCAGCCTGCCCGTGGTGATGGTGACCACGGAAGCGGGCGAGCAGGACGAGGCCAAGGCGTTCGATTGTGGAGCCAATTATTACATCGTCAAGCCCGCCGACCCCGGCGACCTCACGCTGACGGCGCGGCTGCTGACGGGATCGCGTCCATGAAAACCCTGCTCGAACGCTTCATCCCCGAAGCCCGGGATCTGATCGAATCCTCCTCGACGGGTCTGCTCAAGCTTGAACGCGCCCCCGGCGACCACGACGTGGTCAACGAGGTTTTTCGCGCGGTTCATACACTGAAAGGGTCGTCTGGACTGTTTCCGGTGCCCGCGCTCACCCGCCTCGTTCATGTCGCCGAAGACCTTCTTGGCGCCGTGCGCTCGGACGAACTCGCCATAGACTCCGAACTGATCGACGCGCTGCTTTCCGCCCTCGACCAGGTCGACAGATGGGTCGATTCCCTTGAAGCGCAAGCGGGCCTTCCCGCCAACGCAGACGGGGTGTCCAACGCCCTGGTCGACAGCCTGCGCCGTTTCGGCGGCCGGGAGAGCAAGGCGACGCCGGCGGCGGTTGCTGCGGCGGCGGCGCGCGTCAGCGGCGCGGCGCTCGACGTTTTTTCCGAAGCCGAGCGCATCGACGTTTTTCGCGCGGCGGCGTCGGGCGCGGCGGTCCTGCTGGTCGATTACACGCCTGCCGACAATTGCTTCTTCTGCGGCACGGATCCGCTGGCTTTGGCGCTGGAGACGCCCGAGGTCCTTGCGACCGCAATCACGCCGGCGGCGCCGTTCCCAGCCGCCGACTACGACCCCTACGTCTGCAATCTGCGCTTCCAGAGTCTTTCGGTCGCGCCCGAGGCCGAGATCGAGCATCATTTTCGCTACGAGAGGACGCAGGTCGCGCTCGCGGAGGTCGATCCCCGCGACCTCGTGGCGATCACGGGCGAAGGCGCGGCGCCGCCGGTGTGCGCCGATTTCGCCGAAGACGCGCGGCGGCTGCTCGACGACGGCAATCTGACCCTGCTCGCGGCGCGCGCGAAGACCCTGAGGGCCATTGTCGGCGCGGGCCTCGCCTCGGCTTGCGCGCTGCGCTGGCTGGACGTCATCGCCAGCGCGCGCGAGCCCGATCTTGCGCTCGCGCGCGCGCTGATCGCCGCGGTCGGCAAGGGGATTTATGTTCCGCCATCCGGCGCGGAGGCGCCCGCCGCTTCCGCCGCATCCGATCCGGCGTTCGTCTGCGCATTGCAGATCATCGAGGCGCAGAAGCGCAACCTTTCGCGCCGCGCCTTTTCCGCGTCCGCGCTGGCCGGCGCCAGGGGCGTGGTTGACAATGTCCTGGCGGCCGTGGCGCGCGACGATCTGCGCGAAAAATTCGTCGCCGCCTGCGACCATTGCGCCGCCGAACAAAACTTCGCCCCGGCGCTCGCCTTCCTCGAACATGCGTTCGAACCGGAGCAGGGATTTAGTTGCGCCAGCAACTCTCCGTCCCCGGAAACGCCCGCGCCGCCGCCGGTCCACGAATCGCAGCCGCCGGAGCGCATCGCCGACCCGCAAGCCGAGACGAAAAAAGCCGCCGCGCGCGTGCTGCGCGTCGATCAGGCCAAGGTCGATACGCTGATGAATCTGATCGGCGAACTGATCGTGTCGAAGAACAGCCTGCCCTTCCTCGCGACGCGCGCGGAGGAGGTTTTTGGCTCGCGCGAAATGTCGCGTGAGATCAAAGACCAATATGCGGTGATCGACCGTCTGTCGCAGGAGATGCAGGCGGCGATCATGCAGGTGCGCATGCTGCCGATCTCAGACGTGTTCGACCGCTTTCCCCGTCTTGTGCGCGACCTCTCGCGAAAGCTCGCCAAGGACATCGACCTCGTCATCGAGGGCGGCGACACCTCCGCCGACAAGAACATCATCGAGGCGCTCAACGACCCGCTGCTGCATATCGTGCGCAACGCGCTCGACCATGGCGTCGAGCCGCCGCAGGACCGCGCCAAAGCCGGCAAGGCGCCGCGCGGAAAAATCACGCTGAAGGCGTGGCAGGACTCGGAAAGCGTGGTGATCGAGGTCTCAGACGACGGGCGCGGCATCGATCCGAAGAAGATCGCGGCCTCGGCGGTCAGCAAGGGTGTGATCTCCCAAGCCGACGCCGACCGGCTGAGCGAGCAGGAGGCGATCAACCTGATCTTTCGTCCAGGCTTCTCCACGGCGGCGCAAGTCTCCGATCTTTCGGGGCGCGGCGTCGGCATGGACGTGGTGCGCACGGCGGTCGAAAAGCTTGGCGGACGCGTCAGCGTGTCCTCGCGGGTTGGCGAGGGCTCCAGCACCCGTCTCGTGCTGCCGCTCAGCATGGTGGTGACGCGAATCATGATCATCGAGGCGGCGTCCGGCCTCTATGGCGTGCCGATGGAGTTGATCGTCGAGACGGTGCGGGTCGAGCGCGAGCACATCCACAGGATTCAGCAGGCCGAGGCGTTTATCTTGCGCGACCGCCTCATCCCGGTGGTGCGGCTCGCCGACCTGCTGCGCGAACCGGCGCGTCCGCTCAAGCACGACGCCGAAGCCGTGCTGGTCTGCCGCATCAACGGCCAGACGGTGGGAGTCGTCATCGACGATTTTCGCGTTGGCATGGATGTGATCGTCAAGCCTTTCGAGGGCATTGTCGCGGGCGCGCGTGGC
This sequence comes from Rhodoblastus acidophilus, assembly GCF_009720655.1. Lineage (GTDB taxonomy): Bacteria > Pseudomonadota > Alphaproteobacteria > Rhizobiales > Beijerinckiaceae > Rhodoblastus > Rhodoblastus acidophilus_A. The sequence continues at coordinate 463,953 of NZ_WNKS01000001.1, forward strand.
TTTTCCGGCACGACATTGCTCGGAGACGGGCGCGTGCTGCTCATCCTCGACCTGAAGGAGTTGATCTGATGGGCCTGAGGTTCGATAACAAGGTCGTGCGATTCGAAGGACATTGCACGGTGGAGGAGGCGCTGCCGCTCGTCCAGTTCCTCAGCGAGACGGAAGACGCGCGCGTGGCGCTCGACTCCTGCGAGTCGATGCACGCCGCCCTGTTCCAGACCCTGATGGCGCTCCAGCCCCGGATCGTCGCCTTGCCGAAGGACGGGCCGCTGGCCGCCGCGTTGACGCGCCGCTTCGGACCGGTTTCGGGAGTTGGCGATGACACGCGTGCTGGCGATCTGCAATCGCAAGGGCGGCTGCGGAAAGACGACGACGGCGGTCAATCTGGCGGCGGAGTTCGGCCGTCGCAAGATTCCGACGCTGCTGATCGATCTCGACAGCCAGGGCCACGGGGGCCTCGGCCTGGGGGTGGTGGCGCATGACCGCGCCAGCACCGTCCATGCCCTGTTTGGCGGCGGAACCGTCGATCTCGACCGGGCGGTGGTCGCCTCGGCCGCCGACCATGTCCACGTGCTGCCGGCCGACCGCGCCTTCGAGGGGGCGTCGCCGCAAAGCGACGTCCATGCGCTCGACCGGCTCATCCGCTCGCCGGGGATCGCGGAGCGATTTCGGGTCGTCGTGCTCGACACGCCGCCCGCCTATGATCCGCTGCTCGTCAACGCGCTGGCCGCGGCCGACGCGGTGCTGGCGCCCATCGTCCCCCACGCGCTCTCTGCGGAAGGGGTCAGGCAATTGCTGCGGGTTTTTTATCGCATCGCCACGACGGTCAAGCCCGAGATCGACATGATTGGCGTCTTGCCCGTCATGTACAACGAGCGCATCCGCCATCATCGCGCGGTCATCGAAGAAATCGCGCGAGAACTCGGTCCTCAAAAACTCTTGCCGGCGATCCGAATGGATATACATCTTGCGGAAAGCTTTTCCGCGCGCATTCCCGCCAGTTATTACGCTCCGTCAAGCAGGGGTGCGCGGGATTATAAAGTATTGGCCGCTCATTTAATTGAAAATTTAGCGGTGCGGGGCCATGAATGACCATTCCTTGTCGGCGGAGAGTGCAATGGCCGAGACCATATTGATCGTGGACGATTCGCCGACGATGTTGATGAGCATCGAGTCAATCCTGAAGAAAATCGGCGTCCAAGTCGAGAAGGCCGACAGCGGCGAGCAGGCGCTGAGCCGGCTCTCCCAGGGCCTCAAGGCGCGTATGATGATCACCGACCTCAACATGGGCAAGATGAATGGCATCGAGCTGATCCGCGAGGCGCGTAAGCTCGCCCACATGAAATTCGCGCCGATCCTGATGCTGACCACGGAATCGCAGCAGGACAAGCGCAACGAGGCCAAGGCCGCCGGCGCCACCGGATGGATCGTCAAGCCGGTCGATCCCGAAAACCTGGTGAAGGTCGTGCGACAGCTCGTTCCGGGGCTCTGAGCCATGATCGCCGCCGTCCTCGACGCCGCCCACCTCTGGAAGCCCCTTCCGCCGCTGGCGGCGGGGCTGCCGGTCGCGGCCGTGGGCGCGCTCGCCGGTTTGCCCGCGGGGCTTTCGCTGACGCTCGGGCTGACCTCCGCGATTGCGTCTGCGCTGGCCGCCATTCCTTTCCGCCGAGCCGCGCCGCCCAACGCGCCGCCCAACGCGCCGCCCAACGCGCCGCCCAACGCGCCGCCCAAGGAGAGCGTCGAACCGATCCGGCAAGAACCGCAAGCCGCGCCGCCGCCTGTTCCCGTCCGGGACGACGATCGTTGCGAAAACGTTCGGCAGCATCTGGACGCCTATGACCAGACGTTCCAGCGCGCCGCGCTCTACACGTCCTCGGTGGTCGACGACGCGAGCGACGCGGCGGGGCGGATCATCGCCGGCTTGAAGACCATGGAGACGTCGATCGGCGACGTCCTCAGCTTTCTGGAGACCTCCTCCACCAACGAAAAGGTGATGGCGATCGTCGACAACACCGACCGGCAGCTCATGGAAAACCGCCGGCTCATCGGAGATTTCATCGCGCGCCGCGACCGGGACATCGACTCCTGGCGGGCGCGGATCGTGTCGATCGAAAAGATGACCGACGAACTCAGCCACGAGATCGACGGCATCAGGGGCATCGCCAGCCAGACCCGGCTTCTCGCCCTCAACGCCGCCATCGAGGCGTCGCACGCCGGCGAGCACGGCGCCGGATTCGCGGTTGTCGCCAGCGAGGTCAAGCACCTGTCGGACGCCTCGAACCGCACGGCGCACCAGGTGGGCCAGGGCTTGGGAAAATTGCGCGAGTCCATTCGCGACCAGCTGTCCGTTCTGGTCAGCGAGCGTCTCGGCGACGAGCAGCGCGAACTCGAACATATCGCCGCTTCGATCTGCGATCTGACCGCGCAGATGGAGCGTCTGGTGGCGCATCAACGGGACACTCTGGGCAAAGTGCAGGTCGAAAGCAACCGCATGGTGTCGCCGGTGCTGCAACTCCTTGGATCGATCCAGTTCCAGGATGTCGCGCAGCAGCGGATTCGGCATGTCGAAATGTTCTTTTCCAAGGCGCGGGAAGACATCGCCGCCGTGAGCGACGCTCTGGCGTCGCGGCGCGACATGCCGGGCGCCAACGAATTGCGCGCCGCCATTGCGGAAGACGGCCCCGCGGCGCCTCGCGTATCCGGCAGTTTTGCAGAAATTGAACTGTTTTGACGTGCGTAAACACATGAAATATATAAATGTTTTGCTTACGATGGTTGGCCGAAAAGCTTTGAAGAGGCGAAGGGTTGATCTAGAAAAGCCGTCGTTTTGGGATGATGGGAGGGGACCGTGTCGGCCGTGCTGGTAGTCGATGATATCGACGTCGTCCGCCTGACCCTGCGGAAATTTCTGGAGCGCGGCGGCCACAAGGTGACCGAATGCGCCTCCGCGGATGAAGCCGAAGATTTGATGCGGCGCTGGACGCCCGACGTCCTCGTGACCGACCTCTGGATGCCCGGTCGCGACGGGCTCAGCCTGATCCGCGCCGTACGATTGCGCAACGCGCGCCTGCCGGTCGTCGCCATCACCGGCGGGGCGCCGGGCATGACACAGGCCTCGTCGCTCGACGAAGCCAGGCAAGCAGGCGCCAATCGCGTGGTCATGAAGCCGGTGGGCGTCCAGGAGCTTCTGGCGAACGTGCAGGACGCGCTGGATCAGGCGACGACCGCGGCGCCCTAGAGCGTTTTCGAGCGAAGTGGACGCCGGTTCGCGTGAAGAAAACGCGTAGAAATAAAAGGCTAGAGCCCGTTCGGTGAATGGGAGTTCACCGAACGGGCTCTAAGCAGGATTTCCGAAAAGTGGCCACCGGTTTTCGGATGAAAATCCTGCGAAAACGAAGGAACCTCTCGTTTTTGTTTTGACGCATTGTCTTCACGCGAACCGGCATCCGCTTCGCGCGAAAATGCTCCAAGGAACTTTTCCATGAACGCCGATGCGCCGATCGTCGAAACCGCTGTACGAATCGTGCGGCGCGAGGACATTCTCACCGCGCGAAAGACCGTGCGCGCGGCGGCGCGCGCGCTCGGCCTAGCCACGGTGGACGAGGCCCGCATCGTCACCATCATGTCGGAGCTTGCGAAAAATGCCTGCATTCACGCCGGGGCGGGCGAAGCCCGGGTCGGGGTGCGCAGCCTGCCGGACCGCGACCAGATCCTTGTCGAAGTGGAGGACGCCGGCCCGGGAATTCCCGACGTGTCCGCCGCTCTTTCCGTGGGGTTTTCCACCAACGGCGGACACGGGCTGGGCCTGCCGGCCGTCAACCGGCTGGCCAAGTCGCTGATCATCGACACGCGGCCCGGGAAAACCGTCGTCGCCGCTTTGTTTGAAAGCGCGCGCGCATGAAGCCGCTGCGCACGCAATATGTCAGTTGCGTCGGCGCCTATGTCGCCACCGGCGAGGAGCTGTTCCTCGCCGAAATCGAAGATCTTGCGCGCGACGCGATCGACGAGGGCAAGCGACTGGAGGAGATGGCCGACCTGCACGAGGCCGCCTTGCTCGCCCTGGTCGAAAACGGCGCCGCCTGCAACGCGGAGACGATCCGCCGCGCCTCCGCCTGCCATGCGGCCTTCATGGTGTCCTCGACCGTTTTCCACCAGGCGCGCGTCGATCTCATTCATTACGACAGCTCGCGCGCCTATGGCGAACGGGCGCGGCAGCGTCTGGAAACGCTCGGACAGCTCATTGGCGGCATGGCCCACGAGGTCAGCAATCTGTTGCAGCCCGTGGTCGGGCTGTGCGAGCTGTCGCTGCTGGACATGCCCGACGGGGCGCCCGAGCGCGAAAACCTGGAAATCGTCTCCGGCTGTGCGGCGCGCGCGTCGGGCGTGCTGCGCAACCTGCTCGCCTATGGCCGCTATGCGGAGCCGGAGATGAAATTGACCGCCTTCGGCGCAGCCGTCCGAAGGAGCCTCGCGTTCGTGACTTCCGTTTCCATGCTCTGGCCGGCGCTGACGGTCAGCATCGAGGACGAGCGCTCCCGCGTGGTGATGGTCGAGGAAGAGCTGACGCAGATCCTGCTCAACCTCATGCAGAACGCGCAGCAGGCGAATGCGAAGCGCATCGACATTTCGGTGATGCGCACGCCCTGGCGTTTTTGGGTGGACGGGGCGGACGGGGTGGACGCGCCCGCGCCGCCCATCCAGCCGGCGCTTCGGCTCGCGGTCGCCGACAACGGCGACGGCATGGACGGGGACACGCTGATCCGCGCCTCCATCCCGTTCTTTTCTGGAAAGCCGCCCGGCGAAGGTTCGGGCATGGGGCTGGCTGTGGTGGGCGGGATCGTCAAGAGTTTTTGCGGACAACTGACCATCATCTCACAGCCCGGCGAAGGGACGACGGTTTCGATCTATCTGCCGATCGACCAGGTCGACTGCGCCGCCGAAACCGTGTGATACGGTTTCCGCAAGATCGCTTCGCGATCCGCGAAAACGAAATCGCACGGAAATCCTCCAGGCGAAGGGCGGATTTCCGCGCGAGTGGAATACGATTTCCGAACTGATCGCTCGGAAATCGTATGAGCCGCCGCGTGGGCGGGACGGTTGCGCGCTGGCGCAACCGCCTTCCGCCTCAGGGCGTCGCCGTCTCCGCCGTCGTCGCCTCTTCGGCGACGCGATGCTTGCGTCGCACGAAGAAGGACATCACCGCGACGAAGAACACCGGCACGAAAAACACCGTCAGGATCGTCGCCGAGACCATGCCGCCGAACACGCCGGTTCCCAGCGCCTGCTGGCTCTTGGCGCTCGCGCCCGTCGCGATCATCAGCGGCACGACGCCGAGGATGAAGGCGAGCGAGGTCATGATGATCGGCCGGAAGCGCAGCCGCGCCGCCTCGATGGTCGCCGCCACCAGCGTCAGCCCCTGCGCCCGCAAATCCCGGGCGAATTCGATGATCAGAATGGCGTTCTTCGCCGAAAGTCCGATGATCGTGATCAGCCCGACGGTGAAATAGACGTCGTTCGGCAGTCCCGCGAGATAGCCGGCGACAACGCATCCCAAGATGCCGAGCGGCGCGGCGAGCATCACCGAGAACGGGATCGCCCAGCTTTCATAGAGCGCGGCCAGGCACAGGAACACGAACAGCACCGACAGCCCGAGCAAAAAGGCCGCCTGCGAGCCCGCGAGCTTTTCCTGTAACGACTGGCCGGTCCAGTCATAGCCGAAGCCGCTGGGCAGCGTCGACATCAGCCGCTCCATTTCCACGATGGCGTCGCCGCTGGTGAAGCCGGGCCTGGGCTCGCCGGTCAGTCGAATGGAGGGGTAGCCGTTGAAGCCGACGATCTGCGTCGGCCCGACCCTCCACTCCACGCGGGCGAAGGCCGACAGCGGAACCATCTCGCCGGCCTTGTTGCGCACGCTGTAGGTCAAGATGTCCTCGGCGCGGACGCGCTTCTCCTCGTCGGCCTGCACCACCACGCGCTGCGTGCGTCCTCGGTTGATAAAATCGTTGACGTAGATCGAGCCGAGATGGGTGGAGATGACGTCGTTCACATCGGTGAAGGACACGCCGAGCGCGCCGGCCTTTTCGCGGTCGATGTCGACGCGCACCAGGGGCGCGCCCGGCAGGCCTTCTTCGACGATCCTTTCGATCACCGGCGATTTCGCCGCTTCCGCGATCAGCCTGTCCTTGGCCGCGATCAGCGCCTCGTAGCCGCGCTGTCCGCGATCCTGAAGGCGAAACGAGAAGCCGGAGGTGTTGCCGAGATTGGGGATCGGCGGCGGCGCCAGCAGGGAGGTCTGCGCGTCGGCGATGCGCTCAAGATAAGGATTTGCGCGCGCGATGATGGCGTCCGCCGAATCGTTCGGGCCGCGCTGCGACCAGTCCTTCAGCGTAATAAAGGCCTGCGCCGTCATCGAGCCCTGGCCGAAAAAGCTGTAGCCGGTGATGAAGGTCACCGATTCCACGGCCGGCTCCTTCAGCAGTCGCGCCTCGACCTGCTTGACGACATCGAGCGCGCGCGTGGCGCTGGCGTCGGAAGGCAGGAGAACGTCGGCCATGACATAGCCCTGGTCGTCAACCGGCACGAAGCCGGACGGCGCCTTCCACAGGCCGTAGCCCATGGCCGCGACAATGACGAGATAAAGCGCGAGAAAGGCGGAGCGTCGCCCCACCGCCCAGCGGGTGACGCCCGCATAGCGGTCGGTCAGCCAATCGAAGGCCCGGTTGAAGAGGCCAAAGAACCCCTTCTTCTCGTGGTGGTCCGCATCGAGGGGCTTCAGCAGAGTGGCGCAGAGCGCCGGCGTCAGAGTCAGCGCCAGGAAGGCCGAAAAGCCGATCGACACCACCATGGCCGCCGAGAATTGCTGGTACATGATGCCGACGGAGCCGGGGAAGAAGGCCATGGGGATGAACACGGCCATCAACACCATGGTGACGCCGATCACCGCGCCGGTGATCTGCTCCATCGCCTTGACCGTGGCCTCGCGCGGCAAAAGCCCCTCCTTGGCCATGATGCGCTCGACGTTTTCGACCACCACAATCGCGTCGTCCACGAGAATGCCGATCGCCAGCACCATGCCGAACATGGTGAGCACGTTGATCGACAGGCCCAGCGCATAGAGCGCGCCGCAGGTTCCCAGCAGCGCGATGGGCACGACGATGGTCGGAATCAGCGTGTAGCGGAAATTCTGCAGGAACAGGAACATCACGAGGAACACGAGGACGACGGCCTCGGCCAGCGTCATCAAAACTTTCTTGACCGAGGCCTTGATCACCGGCGTCACGTCGTAGGACACTTCCGCCTTCACGCCGGGCGGGAAATATTGCTCCAGCTCGGCCATTTTTGCGCGCACGGCCGCGCTGGTGGCCAGCGCATTGCCCGAGGGCGCAAGTTGGACTGCGATCGCCGCCGCCGGCTTGCCGTTGAGTCGTGTCGAAAAAGCGTAGGTCAGGCCGCCGACTTCGATCCGCGCGACGTCGCGCAGCCGCACGGCGGCGCCGGTGACGTTGGCGCGCAGCACGATGGCGCCGAACTCTTCCGGCGATTCCAGCTGGCCCTTCACCAGAACCATGTTCTGCGTGCGCTCGGCGGAGGGGCTCGGCGGCTGCGCCAGCATGCCCGAGGACACCAGGGCGTTTTGCGCGCGAATGGCCGTGGTCACATCCTCCGCGGTCAACGAATAGCCGCGCATCTTGTCGGGATCGAGCCAGACGCGCATGGCGCGCTCGGTCGAGAACAGTCTGACGCGCCCCACGCCATTCACGCGGCGCAGTTCCGGCAGCACGTAGCGGGTGGCGACATCGCCGAGGCCGATCTCGTCGAGCGAGCCGTCGGGTGAGGTGAGCGTGACGAATTGCAGGATCGCCGTGGACGCCTCGAGAATGGAAATGCCCTGCTGCTGCACGGCCGGCGGCAGGCGCTGCTCGATGCGCTTGATGCGGTTCTGCACGTCGACGGCGGCGAGCGCCAGGTCGGTTCCGGGCTTGAAGTCGACGTTGATCTCGACCTCGCCGGTGGTGTCGCCGGTGGACTCGAAGTTCAGCAGATTGGCCGCGCCCGAAAGCTCCTCCTCGATCAGGCGCGTGACGGAATAGTAAAGGTCTTGCGTCGAGGCGCCGGGATAGGAGGTCGAAATCGAGATCGAAGGCGGCGCGACAATGGGATATTGCGACACCGGCAGGAAGGGCAGCGTGAGAATGCCGCCGAGGCAGATGAAGATCGCGATGACCCAGGCGAAGACGGGTCGCGCGATGAAAAAGGCGGGCATGGGGTCAGGACTCCGAAAAGGGGGCGGTCTTTCGAGGGGAGAGCGGCGAGCGCGGCCTCTAGAGCGTTTTCAAGCTTCATGGAAACATGAAAAAGCTCTAGAGTCTTGTTTTGACGCATTGTCTTCACGCGAACCGGCATCCACTTCGCTTGAAAATGCTCTAGCCGCGCTCGGCTTCCGTCCGGCCGCGCGAGGCCGGACGCGGATCGACGTGACCGCCGGACATGAATTTTTGAAATCCTTCGACGACAACCCGATTGCCGGGGTGAAGTCCTTCTTCCACGACGACCTGGTCGCCGAGCGTGCGCCCGAGCCGCACCGGTTGCAGCACGGCGCGGCCCTGATCGTTGACGACAAAAACCTCGGCGCCGCCGGCGTTGTTGCGCTGGATCGCCTGGCGCGGCACGGTGATGGTGTTGGCGCGCACGCCCTGCTCGATCTGGACGCGCACATAGGCGCCTGGCAGCAGGAGCGCCTCCGGATTCGGGAATTGCGCGCGCAGCGTCACCTGATTGGTGCCGGGATCGACGGTGACGTCGGAGAACAGAAGCTTGCCCTCCAGCGGATAGGTCTTGCCGTTTTCGAGGATCAGGCGGGTGCGGACGGCTCCCTCCTTTGGCTTGAAGCCGCCGCGCTCCATCTCTTCCTTCAGCGCGCTCATCTCGGCGACGGATTGGGTGAAGTCCGCATAGATTGGATCCATCTGCTGGATGGTCGCGAAAGGCAGGACCTGGTTCTCCGAAGCGAGCGCGCCTTCGGTGACCAGGGCGCGGCCGATGCGCCCGGTGATCGGGGCGCGAATGGTGGCGTATTCGAGATTGACTTCGGCCCGCCGCACCGCCGCCTTCTGCGCCATCACGTCAGCCTCGGCCTGACGCTCGGCGGCCAGGGCGAGGTCGTATTGGGCTTGCGTCGTCGTCTGGCCGTTGAGCAGCGCCTTGAGGCGATCCTCCTGGCGCGCGGCTTGAAACAGGTTCGCTTCGGCCTTGGCCTGCGCCGCGCGGGCGCTGTCGAGGTCGATCTGGAACTGGGTGGGGTCGATTCGGTAGAGCACCGCGCCCTTTTCGACCACGCCGCCCTGTTCGAACGCGCGCTCCAGCACGATGCCGGACACGCGCGGACGGACTTCGGCGATGCGCATCGGCGCGATGCGGCCGGGCGCGTCCTTGGTCATCAGGATTTCCTTGCGCTCGACCGTGACGACGCCGACCAGGGGCGGGGCGTCCCCATTGGCTTCGTTCGCCCGCGCAAGACCGGGCGACAGCGTCGCCGCCACCGCCAAAGCCATCCAAAGACTTCGACCGTTCGTTTCCGTCCGCATGTGATTCAACATCGCTCCTCTATATTTCCGTCGTCGCGCGTCGCCGACATGGGCGGAGACTCCGACTTTTGGATTAGGGTGCGTTGGAAAACCTGTCGTTTCCCTGTCAGTCATCCAGATTGGCGCCGGGCCTGGCCCTGGTCAAGCCGAACGGCCCGTCACGAGCGCTGCTGCGTAAAGGGCCGGTCTATGCGATGCTTCGGCCGCAACGGTCGCGCGCGACGATGAGGAGGTGAAGCTTTGGGGCGGTTAACAATCGGCAATTCCTTGCGCGGGCGGAGCGAGGTCTCGGCTTGAGCCAGCCGTCCCTCGTCGGTCTGGTGGTGCGGCGCATCGCGTTTTTCGCGGCGTTGGCCATGCTCGCGCAACTCGCCGGAATTTTTCTGGAATATTGGTCCGACAACGAGACGCTCGAACGCTACGCCATTGGAACGGAAACCGAGGCGCTGGCGAGGGGGGTATCCGACGAAAAGGGCCGCGCCGCCTTCCAATTGCCGCCGGATCTGCGCGCGCGCTATGGCGGCGAAAACAGCGGCTATGTCGTCCGGGTGCGCACGGCCGCCGGCGTCCAGCTCTATTCGAATTGCGACAGCGCCTGCGAGACGCTGTTTCCGCAGATCGACGTCGCGCCGCTGGTGTTCTGGATGCGGCAGGTCAAGCCCGGTGAACCGCTGCAAGTCGCCGGCGGGCGGGTCGTCGTCGAACAGCCCGAACCCGTGATGATCGAAATCGCGGTCATCGACGACCACGACGGCATGATGGCCCGCGCGTTCGCGCAGGAAGTCATCGACCACATGCTGCTGCCGATGAGCCTGATGCTGGTCTTCGTGCTCGGCGCGACGATTTTTTCGGTCGCGCAGAGCCTGCGTCCGGTCCAAGATGCGGCGCGAAAAGTCGCGCAGCTTGATCCGCGCGCGGAGAGCGCGTCGCTGCCGACCGCCGACATGCCGCGCGAAATCGCCGAGTTCACGCAGGCCGTCAACGCGGCTTTCGAACGCGCCGCCGAGCTGATGCGCTCGCAGAGGCTGCTGACCTCCGCGATCTCCCATGAAGTACGCACGCCGCTCGCCGTCGCCCGGCTCGAACTGGAGAAAATCGCCGATCCCCGGGCGCGAAAAGTGGAGGAGGACCTGGAGGCGCTCAACCATCTCGTCGAGCAATTGACCGATCTGGCGCGGGTCGAATCCGCGCGCCTCGCGACGTTTGAGGAGATCGATCCGGCGACGCTCGCGGGACAGGTGGTTGGCGATCTCGCCGATCTGGTCTATCGCGCCGGCAAGAGCATCGTCTTCGCCGAAAAGGGCGCCAAGCCCTTCAAGGGCCATCCCGCCCTGGTCGAGAACGCGCTGCGCAACCTGATCGAGAACGCCGTGCGCCATACGCCTGAAGGCGCAGAGATTCGCGTCGAGGTCGGGCCGGGCGCGGTCCTCGCCGTGATCGACGACGGAGGGCGCCGCGCGTCACCGGCCGCCGAGCTGGCCTCCGGCGCAGGACGGGGCCTGGGCCTCAAAATCGTGGCCCGGATCGCCGCGATCCACTGCGCCGCCTTCGACTGGAGGCGGGTTCCCGAGTCCGGCGTGGTGGCGAAACTCGATTTCGCGCCGAAACAGGCGACGAGCGGCCCGGCCGCCGTTCCCGCCCGCCAGTCAAGATGATGGCGCGAGGGAGCCGAACGGCGCCGGAGAGCGTCGATCCCTGATGTGAAAGGGCCGCGCCAAGGGCGACGACACCACGCCCTGCCGTGTCCGCCCCCTGATCCGGCTGGGCGAGACCCGGCCCGGCGCCGCGCCTTTGACGCATGACAAAGCGCCCCAGCGCCTCGAACTGTCAAACTGCCCCATAACAAAATATCGGCCTAACGTTAGGTCATGGGATGGGGCGCGCGTATGGACTTTGTGACGGAGAGGGTGGCGATCGGCGACGCGTCGGAGGTCGAAGACATCGATGGATTGCGGCGCCAGCAGATCGGCGCGGTCCTCAGTCTGGCGCGACTGAACCTGTCCCCGCTCCCCGTGCCTCATGCGGCGATCGAGGTCGTCGACCGGCAGGCCCTTTTGGACGATGACATCCGCGCCGCCACGCAGTTTATCAAGACCCATGCTGACGCCGGGCGGCGCGTGCTCGTTCACTGCTTTGCCGGCGTTTCGCGTTCGCCCGCGGTGACCCTGTGCTATTTGCATGAGCACATGGGATTTTCCATCGATGAGGCCTTGGCGCGGGTGAAAGCCGCGCGGCCCCTGGCCGATCCGCATCCGGCCCTGCTGGCGTCGATCCGCGCGCATTACGGCCAGACGGTTGCGCTGACCGTCGACGTCTCCGCGAATGAAAATCCCTATGGCCCCTCGCCGCGCATCGTCGAGGCCGTCGTCGCGGCGGCGACGGCGGCGCATCTCTATCCCGATGGCCCCGGCGACGCTCTTCGGGAGGCGCTGGCGCGCCATCTCGGGGTCGGGACGCAGAACATTGTTCTCGGCAACGGCTCCACGGAAATTTTGGAAATGACCGCGCGGGCGATGCTGGGGCCGGGCAAGGACGCGATCATAGGCTGGCCGTCGTTTCCGACCTATCGCGCCATGGTGCGCCGGGTCGGCGCCCGCGAAATTTTGGTCCCGCTGGTCGACCACGATTACGATCTCGACGCCATCGCCGAGCGGATTTCGCCCGACACGGGTCTGGTTGTGCTTGGAAATCCCAACAACCCCACGGGGCGCGCGTTTGGCGCGGCGGCGTTCGCCCGCTTGCTCGACCGCTTGCCGCCACACGCCGTCCTGTGCCTCGACGAAGCCTATTGCGATTACGCGTCCGCGAAAGACTTTCCGGATTCTCTGGAGGCCGTGCGGGCGGGGCGCTCCATGGTGGTGGTGCGGACGTTTTCGAAGGCCTATGGCATGGCGGGTCTGCGCATTGGCTATGCCGTGGCGCCGCCTGCGCTGGCGCGGCGCATCGACAGTTTCAGGCAGAGGTTCAACACCAGCAGCATTGCGCAGGGCGCGGCGCTCGCCGCGCTCGAGGACCGGGACCATGTCGCGCGTTCCGCCGCCTTGAACGTTTCCGCGCGCGAAAAACTTTGCACGAGACTTTCCGAGCTTGGGCTGGTTTTTGTCAGGAACTCCGACGCCAATTTCGTCATGATCGACGTCGCCGACGGCGTCGCCATCGCCGCCGAGCTGAAAAAGTCGGGCGTGCGCGTCAAATCGCTGGAGGCTATCGGGCTTCCGGCTTGCATCCGGGTGAGCGTGGGGACGCCGGAGCAAAATGCGCGCCTCGTCGACACCCTGGCCTGGTTGCAGCGCCACACCGACGCGGCCGGGGGCGTCGGGCTCAACCTGCAAGCACGCGAACTGACCCCCGCATGAATCTGCATCAACTCCGCATCTTCTGCGCCATCGCCCAATCCAAGACGCTGACGCAGGCGGCCAAGCAGATCGGGCTGACGCAACCCACGCTGTCGCAGCAATTGTCGAGCCTGGAGGAAAAGGTCGGCACAAAACTGTTCGAGCGCACGCTGAACCAGATGGAGCTGACCGTCGCGGGCGAATTTTTGCTGCGCCGCGCGCTGCACATTCTCAGCGAGGTCGAGGGCGCCGAGGAACAGTTGCGCGAATTCGCCTCGGGCAAGCGCGGCGTGATCCGCCTCGCCGGCATCAATTCCATCGTGCGCGCGGTGGCGCCGCAGGCCATTTTGATGCTGCGCGAGCGCCTGCCCGAGGTCGAGTTCGACATTCACGAACTGGCCCCGACCGAGGTCCTGGACTTGCTCTATGCGCGCCAGATCAACATCGGTCTGGTCGCGGTGGGGTCGCTGCCCAAAAGCAACGTGTCCTTCAAGGAAGTCCCGGTGGTGACCGATCCCTATGTGCTGGTGACGCCGGCCGGACTCGGCCTCGCGGACCTCGCCGACCCCGACGATCTCGCGCCGGAAAGGCGTGAAATCCTGAAGAACTGCATCAGTTTCGCCTTCGCCTCGCAATGGTCGCGGCGCCTCGAGAACTGGCGCCACCAGATGTTTCCGGGGCATCGGCAGGTCGCGCAATGCCGCAGCTACGATGTCGCCCTGAGTTTTGTGCGCGCGGGGATCGGCGTGTGCGTCGCGCCCGCGCTCGCCGTGCATGAGGACGGGCGCAGCCTGGAAGGGGTGGACCTCTACGCGACAAACCTTCCGGCGCGCCAGACCGTCGCGCTGGTCCCCGCGCAAAGCCTGCGCATCGACCCCTACAAGACGTTTGTCGACGCGCTCCGCGAGGCCGGGGCGGCGACGCCCCTGCCGCGCATCCTGCCCATGCCGCGCTTCATGACGCGCGCCGCGGAGCTGGCGGAGTTGAGCTGAGCTATTGGAAAGACCAATGGCGCCCATAGATTTACACCGGCGCGAACCGCCGCCTATCATCCGTTTATAAAGAAACCGAAACGCAGACGCCCCGCCAAACGAGGCAAGAACAAAAGCGTTCGGATCAGGGAGTGGACACAAAAATGGTCATGATGATGGCCCCGGGTGGCACCCGGGACATGTGCCGTCTCGTGCTCGACGAGGGCGCGGACGCGGTTTACGTTGGCGTGGTCGGCTGGAGCCGCCGGGGCGCCGAGCACGAACTTTCCGATGACGATATCCGCCATGTGATCGACGACGCTTCCGCGCGGGGTCGCGAGGTGCGCATCGTCGTCAACACGCTGCCCAGCTCCACCGAAATCCCCATGTTCGTCGAGCGCATCGCGCAATATGCGGGCTGGGGCGCCAAGGGGTTCATGATCAGCGATGTCGGCTGCATGCGGCTGGTGCGCGATCTGCTGCCCGAGGTCGCGGTTCACACCAGCGTCGGCTGCGGCGTCACCAATTTCGAGGACGTCCGCTTCCTGCGCGACAACGGCGCGACCCATGTCGTGCTGCCCTATCGCATGACCGTCAAGGAAATCGCCGAGATCAAGCAAAAGACCGGCGTCGGCATCGAGGTTTTTCTGTTCAAGACCCCGTCGGGCGGCAAGATTTGTCCCGGCAAATGCATGATGTCCAGCTATTTCAGTTACCGCCGCTGGCTGGACGAGACCGGCAAGGACCATTTTTATGGCAGCGCCAGCCGTGGCGGCGATTGCCTGCGCGTGTGCCAGACGGAATGGGATTTTGGTCCCGATGATTCCTTCATCCGTCACGGCATGACCATCAAGACCAATCCGGCTTTGTGGCTCGACGAACTCCCGGCCTATCTGGCGGCGGGGGTCGATTGTCTCAAAGTGCCGGGACGCGACCGCTCCGATCTTTTGGTGCGCGACATCGTGCGTTTCTATCGCCGCGTGCTCGATGTGATCCAGGAAAGCGACCGCCCGGATCTCTCGGGTTTCCGCGACGAACTGCTGGTCTTCCATCAGCGCTGGAAGGTCGAGCGCGGCATCCGCGACAACCGCCTGATTGGCGAGGCCGAGCGTGAGGCGCGGCGCGTCGAGCGCGCGCAAGTGTCCGCGAAAAATTTCGAAGTCGTGATCTGAGGTTTTACATGTTTGAGCTTTCGACCAATGTGGCGTCGCCGCAGCAGCTTCGCCGTGGGGATTTTTCCGCCTATGACGCCCTCTATCTCGGCGAATTCTCCTGCCTGAGCTATCCCAACAATTTTTGCGCCCACCCGGAATTTCTGGCGGACGCCGTGGCGCAGGTTCATGAGATGGGCAAAAAAGCCTATCTGCGTCTGTTCGCGGTGCCGAGCAACCACGACCTGCCCACGGTGCGCAACGTCATCAAAACGGCGCTTGGCCTGCCGTTTGATGGTTTTGAGGTCCACAATCTCGGCCTGCTGCAAATGCTCAAGGAGATGGGCAACACCAAGCCTATTCATCTCGGCGTGTTCGGCAATTTGTACACCGACGCCACCGCGCGCGTTGTAAAAGATTACGGCGTCACCCGCGTCTATCCCAATCCGGAACTGAGCCTCGACGAGGCCATTTATATCCGCGACAACACGCCGATCGACGTTCTGATTCCCGTGCATGGCAAGATTCCGCTGGTGGTGGCGGAGACCTGTTTTATTCACGAAAACTCCGGCGGACTGCCCGGCGAGGACTGCAAGTTCAAGTGCTCGCAGGAGCATTGGCTGACCCGCGCCTCCGGCGACTGGTCGCTGAAGGACACGGGTTGCATGACGCTGAGCGGCGCCGATCTGTGCATGCTCGAACATGTCGACAAACTCGCGGCGGCCAAGCTCAACGCTTTTTACGTGCAGAGCCACGGCGAGAGCCCCGACTATATCGCCACCGTCGGGCGCATCTACCGCGACGCGTTTTCGCGCGCCTTCGCCGGCGTGGCCGAGGGCGATGTGGGGCCGCAACTGGAGCAGCTCGCGGGGCTCGCCAAAATGGGCCTGTGCAACGGCTATTACTTTGGCGACGCCGGCCGCCGCTATGTGGGGCGCGCATGAGCGCGCCCGCCCTTCTCGCGCCGGGCGGCACGCTCGAAATGGCGAGGGTCGCCGTCGATGAGGGGGCGGACATCGTCTATGTGGGACCGCTGGGCTGGAGCCGGCGGCCCTACGAATCCGAAATGACGGACGAGGATATCCGCGCCGCCATCGCTTACGCCCGCGAAAACGGGCGGCAGGTTCGCGTCGTCCTCAACACCTTTCCAAGCCCGTTCGAAATGGACGATTTCGCGCGGAAGGTGGAGCTTTACGCGGCGTGGGGCGCCTCAGGCTTCATCGTCACCGATCCCGGCGCCATCAGGCTGATCCGGGGCCTCGTTCCCGACACGCTGATCCATGTCAGCATCGGCAGCGGCGTCACCAATTCCTGGGACGCGGAATTCTATCGCGAGATCGGCGCGGACGTGATCATCCTGCCCTATCGTTGGGGTGAGGAGGAAATTGCGGAGACCCGCTGCGTCTCCGGCATCGGCCTCGAAGTGTTTTTGTTTGAGACGGTGCAGACCGGAAAAATCTGCCCGGGCAAATGCATCATGTCGAGCTATCTGAAATTCCGCGAATGGCTCGACATCGAGGGCAAGGCGACCTCCGGCAGCGCCAACCGGGGCGCGAAGGAATGCTATCGCGTCTGCCAGACCAACTGGGAATTTTCATCCGAGGACGACGATCCCGTAAAACTGAAATTGCGGCGCGACGCGCGGTTGATGCTGGAACAATTGCCCGCGTTTATCGAACTGGGCGTGGAGTGCTTCAAGATTTCCGGGCGCGAGCGGCCGGTTCCCATGATTCGCGATCTCGTGCGGTTCTATCGCAAGGCGCTCGACGGAATCGCGGCCGGGCAGACCGACATGTCGGTTTACGTCGATGAACTCGCGACGCTGCGTGAACGCTGGACAGTGGAAAAGCGCAAGCGCGTCAATGTGCTCATGGATCGCGCCGACCATTACGCTGATGCAGCGCCGACTCTGGCGGTCGCCCAATGAATTTTCTGCGCGCTGCTTTCGAATCGAGTGGCAGTCCGTCGTGGGTGATGCGGGTGATCCGGTCGCAGGGCCTGGACCGCCTCCACGGTTTTGAGCTGGAGTTGGTGCTTGGCGGCGATCTTGGCGACCGCCGCGCGCAGGCCACGCAACATGTGCTGGCGCAAGGCCGCGCCGATCTGATCGACACCGACTGGCTGTCCATCGCCCGTAGCAAGGACACGGATGCGCCGCTGACCGCCGTCTTTCCCTATGGGAAAATCATGGGCGCCTTGGTGGTCGCCGCGGCATCGGGAATCGACAGCCTGAACGATTTGCGCGGCCGGCGCGTGGGCGTCATCCGGGCTTCAGACAAGAACTGGCTGGTTGCGCGCGCGGCCTGTCGCAAGCGCCATGGTTTTGATCCGCGGGACGTTGTGCGGCTCGCCGAGGCGCTGTCCAAGACCGAGTTGTTGCGCAGGCTCGAGGCCGGCGAAGTGGAGGTCGCCACGCTGCCCTGGCATCTGGCCCCGCGCGTCACCGCGAGCGGAAAATTTCGTCAGCTCTGCGACGTGCTCGACTTGCTGCCCGAGCTCGGCGCGCCGTCGATCCCCACCACCTTTTTTGCGGCGCGGCCTGAATTCGCCGAGACCCATCCAAGACTGATCGCGGGGTTCATCGCGGCCTATCGCGATGCGGTCGCCCTCATGCGCGCCGACGAACAGGTGTGGCGCGAGGCGGCGGCGCAGCCGGGCGATGACGCGGCCGTGCTCGCCGCTCTGCGCGCCGCGTGGTTGCGCCGGATTTGCGATGAGTGGCCGGACGACGCGCGCGAAACAAAAAAATTGGACGATTTCTTTGAACGGCTGTCGCGGGATTCGTTGGTCCCGGAGCACGCATAAAGCCGGCGAATGGGGGGAACAAATGGTTGCTTTGATGGGACCGGGCGGCACGTTCGACATGGCGGTGGCCGCCTTGCAGCGCGGCTGCGATTCCGTCTTCGTCGGACCCAAGGGCTGGAGCCGCCGGCCCGCCTCCGACGAGCTGGAGGAAGAGGAAATTCGCGATCTCATCCACTGGGCGAAGCCGCTCGGCAAGGATGTGCGCGTCGCCATCAATGTCATGCCCAACCCGGAGGAAATTCCCGCCTTCCTGCTGAAGGTCGAGCGCTACGCTCTGTGGGGCGCCGGCGGCGTGATGATCTGCGATCCCGGCTGCATCAAGCTGGTGCGCGAGCGCTGCCCCGACCTCGACATCCACGTCAGCGTCACGGCGGGCGTGTTCAATTCGCGCGACATCAGTTTTTATCGCGACCTCGGCGCCAACATCGTCGTCATACCCTATCGCTGGGGGACGAATGAGCTGGAGGAGGTCCGCGACGAGACCGGCGTCAGCCTGGAAGCCTTCATGTTCCAGACGGTGAAGCGCGGCCGCATCTGTCCGGGACGCTGCTATTCCTCCAGCTATTTTCTCATCGCGCACGAGCACGATTCGGCGGGCAAGGATCACCATGTCGGCAGCGCCAGCCGGGGCGGCTCCTGCCATCGCATCTGCCGGGCGAAATGGGACCTCGCCATCGACGAACAGGAGGTGTCCGGCAATCCCGATTTGAAGGCGTCGCCGGAACTGCTGCTTTGGGAATTGCCGGACTATGTCCGGCTCGGCGTCGACCGCTTCAAGATTCCCGGACGCGAGCGTTCGGTCAATCTGGTCGCCGACATCTGCGGCTTCTATCGTCGCGCACTCGACCATGTGCTCGCCGGCAACGACGATGTCTCCGGTTTCGCCGAGGAATGGGACGAAATTCGTGTGCGCTGGACGCGCGAGCGCTGCCGTCGCGACGATGGGCGCATCGCCCATGCGCAGGCCTCCTGAACCCTCTCGACGGATGCGAACGCATGACCGGCGTTTCTGTTTGCGTTTCCGAAATGACCTTAGTTCCGCCGCTTGAGGCGCCCGCACGGCGGGATTTTATTCTAGGCCTCGACGAGATTGGCCCGGACGACGCCGGCCTCGTCGGCGGCAAGGCGTTTCCGCTCGCAACGCTGCTTCAGAGCGGCTTTTGCGTGCCCAATGGGTTTTGCGTCACCTCAAATGCGTTCCACGCGCGCATCGGCGAGGACGCCGTTCTGCCTGACGACCTGCGCGAAGACCTTGCTGAGGCTTGGCGCCGCAGCGGCTTTCGCAACGCGGCGGTGCGCAGTTCCGCGACCGAGGAGGATGGCCGCGAAACCTCCTGGGCGGGCGTGTTTCCCACCGTGCTGCCGGTGCGCGACGCCGACGAGATGATCGCCGCGGTCCAAACCTGTTTTCGCGCGCTTCATGCGCCGGAAGCGGAATTTTTGCGGTCACACCGCCGGCGGAGCGCGCGTCCTGCCATGGCTGTCCTGGTTCAGGAGCTGGTTGAGGCGGAGGCGGCCGGAATCGTGTTTACCGCCAATCCCGTCACCGGCGCGCGCGGCGAGATCGTGATCAACGCCATTCGCGGCCTGGGCGAGCCGCTCGCTTCGGGCCGCGTCAACGGCGACATGGTCGTCGCCGGGCGCGATGGCGCGATCCGATCGCAGGTCGTCTCGGATCAGGCGTTCATGCTGACCTCCGAAGGCCCGGTGCCGCTGGCGGAGGCGAAGCCGGCCCTGACGCGGGCGCAAGCTGAAAAACTCGCGCATCTCGCCGTGGAGGTCGAAGATGTGTTCGGCTGTCCGCAGGACATCGAATTCGCGATTGCTGACGGCCGTGTTCATCTGCTTCAGGCGCGTCCGATCACCGGCGTCGATTCGGCGGCGGTCGGCGAGGCGGAAATCGCCGGATATCTCGACAAGGCGCGCGTGCGCCTGTCAAAACGGGTGGCGATCCTGCGGCGGCAGGGACGGCTCACGGGACGGCGGGCGATCTTCAGCAGCGGCAATATCGGCGAATTGCTGCCCACGCCGACGCCGATGAGTTTTGGCCTGTTTCGCGCGATTTTCGCCGGTCCCGGCGGCGCCATCGCGGCGGGACGCCAAAAGCTCGGCTATGCGCTGGACGCAGACGCCGCCGACCCGCTCTATGAGGAGATTTGCGGACAGCCCTATTTCAATGTCGAGATCGACGCCAAAACCTTTTGCATCGGCGCGCCGATCGACGTGGACGACATTCTCGACAGCATCGCGCGCGAGCCCGGCCGCGCCTCCTATCCCGAATTTGGCCTGTACAGCCAGGGGCTGAGCCTTGACGACGCGCAAGCGCGCCACGGCGAAGCCGAGGGGTTTTTGCGACATGCCGCTTTCTGGCGGTTTCACGCGAGAATGCGCGCGGCGGCCCGCGCCCTGCTGCGCCGCGGCGCACAAGACGAAGCCGACTGGTTCCAGGCGTTGAAGCCCCCCCGTCCCGATGAAATCGAAGGCTCGGCCGCGGACCTGCTTGCGGCGTTCCAGCGGCGCCTCGAACGGCTTCGAAAACTCTGCGTCGATTTCGTCATGGCCGCGCGCCTCGCCTTTTTCTTCGCCGATCTCGTGCGCTGGCGGCTGCGCCGCCATTTGGGGGATGACCGGCTGATCGGCGAATTGCTCAAGGGCCTCGACGGATCCATGGTGACGCAGCAGGCCTTCGACCTCGAAAAGCTCGCCCAGGGCCACGTTTCTAGCGAATCTTTCCTCGCCGCCTATGGCCATTGCGCCGCCAACGAACTCGAAATTTCGCTGCCGCGCTTCGCCGAGGAGCCCCAAATCCTCGATAGGCTGTTGCGCGACCTCTCCGCCTCCGGCCGACGTCCGGCCGCCGAATTCTGCGCGCAGCAGCGCCAGCGCCGCGAAGCGCAGCGGGAGGTTCGCCGCCAGCTGATGGACGCTGGCGTCGTGGAGCCGGAAATTCGCGCCTTCTTCGCCGACCTGCGCCTCGCCCAAAACTTCCTGCCGCGCCGCGAAACCGCAAAACATTTTTATACGGGCGAATATCGAGGGCTGCGCGGCCTTCTGCTCGAAATCAATGGGCGGCTGGGCTGGGCCGAGGGCGACATTTTCCACCTTGAGCCCGAGGAGATCGGAGGGGCGTTGGCGCGTCCCGACGCGTTCGCGCCATTGGTGTGCGCGCGGCGGCGTGAAAGAAAGATCGCGGCTCTGCTCGCCGCCGAGCGCCGCATCCCCGCCGTCATCTTCGCCGACGCGCTTGACAAAATTGGCGCCCGCGTCGAGGTTGCGACCTCGGGAGCCTTTGTCGGCGCACCCGTTGCCCCCGGCGCCGTGGTCGGCCGCGTGATGTTGCTCGACGAGGGCGCGACCGGCGCGCCGCCCGGCTGCCGCCATGATCGCATCCTCGTCGCCCATTCCGCCAATCTCGGTTTGGCGCCGTGGCTGCGGGTCGCCGCAGGTCTCATTGTCGAAGTCGGCGGCGTGCTCGCGCATGCCGCCTGCCAGGCGCGCGAGTCCGGCATTCCCGCCCTGGTGCTGGAGGGCGCGACCTCGCTATTGCGCGACGGCATGCTGGTCAGCCTCGACGGCGCGACCGGGCGTATCGAAATTCTGGAAATGTCATGAGCCTGTTCGATCTTGCGGGGCGTCGGGTCGTGGTGACCGGCGCCGGCGCCAATGGCGGCATCGGCCATGCCTTGGCCATCGGGTTTGCGCGCGCCGGCGCGCGGCTCGCCCTGTGCGACATCGACGAAGAGGGCCTCGCGCGGACGGTCGAGGAAACAGGCGCGGAAGTTTTCGCGCGCTGTGACATTTCCGTTGAGGCCGATGTAGAGGCGTTTTTCGCCAGCGTGCGCGAAAAACTCGGCGGTCTCGATGCGCTCGTCAACGTTCCCTTCGTTTTTTCGCGCCGTTGCCCGCCGCACGAATTGCCGCTGGCCGACTGGGAGCGCATGTTCGCCGTCAATGTCACCGGCTATTTCCTCTGCATCCGCGCGGCGCTGCCGCTCATGCTGGCGCAGGGGAAGGGCTGCGTCATCAACATCGGCTCCAACGCCGGCGAGACGGCGCTGGGGCGCGGCGCCTTCGCCTACAGCGCCACCAAGAGCGCGGTCCACCAGATGACCCGGGAGCTCGCCGTCGAATATGGCGCGCGCGGCGTGCGCGTGAACGCGCTGGCGCCGGCGCAGGTGCTGACGCCCGGGCTCGCGGCCCACATGGACAATCCGCATTTCCGCGACAATGTGTTGCCGCGCATTTTGATGGGGCTGCCGATGGGGCGGTTGCTGACCCCCGAGGATATGGTGGGACCGGCTCTGTTTCTGGCCTCGGACGCGGCGGCTTGCGTCAATGGCGTTATCCTGCCGGTGGATGGCGGCAATCTCGCCATGAACGCCGGCGGCGGCGCGCCGCGATGAAACTGTTGCGCTACGGACCGGCCGGAGGCGAACAACCGGGCCTTCTCGACCGCGACGGAAACATCCGCAGCCTCGCCGGCCATGTCGCGGACATTGGCGGAGCAACCCTGGCGCCGGAGCGCCTCGACCTCTTGCGCCAACTCGACGCGGAAAAACTGCCGCTGGTGGAGGGCGCGCCGCGCCTTGGGCCGCCGGTCGCGGGCATCGGCAATGTCATCGCCATCGGCCTCAATTATCCCGGGCACGGCGCGCAATATGAAATCCCCTCCGAGCCCATCGTTTTTTCAAAGCATACGGGGTCGATCTGCGGTCCAAACGACCCCATCAAAATTCCGCCCGGCGCGACCAAGGTGGACTGGGAGGTTGAACTGGCGGTGGTGATTGGACGGCGCGCCAAACGGGTTCCGGTCGAGGCGGCCCTCGATTTTGTTGCCGGCTACATGCTCGCCAACGATGTGTCCGAACGCGATTTCCAGTCCGCGCGCGGCGGTCAGTTCATCAAGGGCAAGTCGTGCGAAAATTTCTGTCCGCTCGGTCCGTGGCTGGTCTCCACCGACGAGATTTTCGATCCGCAGGGCATAAGGCTGTGGCTCGACGTCAACGGTCGCCGCGTTCAGGACGACAGCACGGCCAACATGATTTTTCCGGTCAAGGAATTGGTGAGCTATGTCAGCCAATTCATGGTGTTGCTGCCGGGCGATGTGATCATCACCGGGACGCCTCCGGGCGTGGGCATGACGCGCGGCTGGTATTTGAGCGCGGGAGACGAGCTGGAAACGGGCGCCACGCGCCTTGGAGCGCAACGCCAGCGCGTGATTGCAGCGGCGCTCTGATCAAAATCCGAGGGCTGCTCCGCCATGGCGGCCGATGTCGGCGGTCTTCGACTCGGTTGTAGTGCATTCTTCTGCGTTTCGTGTCATTTCTTCCGGACTCCCCGTCGATCCGAGACCAGAATGTCCGAGTTTTATACGACCCGCGAATTGGCCGCCCTGTTGCGCGTAAAGGAGCGGAAGGTTTACGACCTCGCCGCTTCGGGCGAGATTCCGGTGCGGCGGGTCACCGGAAAACTTCTGTTCCCGCGCGACGCGATCGGGCAGTGGCTTGATGCAAACACCCCCGCCGTTACGCCTTCTCCCTCCCAGACGGAGCGTCCGCTGATCGCGGCCGGCGGCCACGATCCCTTGCTCGAATGGGCGCTGCGCGAATCGGGGTCGGGGATCGCCGGTTTCCTCGACGGCGCCGTCGACGGGCTGAAGCGGGCGGAAGCGGATCAATGCATCCTCGCCGGTTTGCACATCCCGGAAGAGGGGGGCTGGAACGTCGCGACGGTCGAAGCGAGATTTGCTCAAAAACCCTGGGTTCTGATCGAATGGGCGCGGCGCCGGCGCGGGCTGATCCTGCGGCCGGGCCTGGTGCGCCGGCCAGAAAATCTCAAGGGCGTCCGGGGCTTGAGGTTTCAGGCGCGGCAGGCGGAGTCGGGAAGTGAATTGGTGCTGGACCGGCTGCTCGCCGCCGAAAGCATGACGCGCGCCGATTTGCACACAGTCGCGGCCGTCGAGCGGTCCGAAATGGATCTGGCGATGAGTCTGGCGCAGGGAAACGCCGACGTCGGTCTTGGCATTGAGGCGGCGGCGCGCCAGTTCCAGCTCGATTTTGTTCCGCTGATCGAAGAACGGTTCGACCTGCTGGTCTGGCGAAAGGCCTATTTCGACCCGCCGTTCCAAAAACTGATCGCCCTGACCCGTTCGGACCGTTTCTTCGCCAGGGCCAACGCGCTCGGCGGTTATGACGTCTCGGCGCTGGGCGCCGTTCACATGAATGGCGCGTAACTTTTGCTGACGGGCGCGTCAGTAAACCGAATCGAGCAGGTCGTAATAGGAGAGGTCGAGATAACCAGCCTCCTCGCCGCGATGTCTAAAATTCCATTCGTTGAACCAATCGAGCGCGGGCCAGAAACGCTCGCTGTTGCGCAGAACGCCATAGCGGTTCCGCAACGCCTTCCAGTCGTCGAGCATCTGGACCGAACGCAATTCGTTCAGGAAGGCGGGGGCCTGGGCGAGATCCAGTTCAATGAAGAGGTTGGGGAAACCGCCGACAAGGGTTGGGTAGACACTCATGGTGTCCTCGTCCGGCAGCGCCTCGCCATTCTGGAAGAACAGGTCGAATTGCGTCTTGTAGACGCGATTGGCGATCAGGGAATAGACTCTTGATTCATGGCCGTGGTTGAGACGCAGCAGCACGACGCTCGGGAGAAAGCGCGGGAATTTGTACGCCGTGGTTTCCGTCAGCAACGAAACCGCTTCCTCCCAGCGCGGAAAACTGTGAATGGGCGCATCCAGCGAGATTTTTGGTTTGACCCTGGGATTCAGCCTGTCGACTGGCCCGCTGACCTCCGGGCCCATGTGTGTTTGAAGCCGGTCGACGAGGTCCAGCACCGGACGGTCTCCCAAAACTCCGCCGGGAAGGTTGCGGTCGGCAAAGGGCACGACAGAGCGTCCGATCGCTCCAAAAACGCCCTGTGACCAGCGCTGGCGGATGGGTTCGCGCTCTTGCGGGGGCAGCAGCAGCAAAAAATTGTCTTCCATCTCCTGTCGAAGGAAATTGAAGAAGACCACAGTCTCGATCTTGCCGAGGTCGCCCTGCCAGTATTTGTAGCTCGCGACCGTGTCATAGTAGAGCCGCTCGAAGCCGCTGTAGTTGATCAGCCATTGGCTTCGGGGAACGCCGCCCTGCCGGCCTTTCATGACCGAAACGTTGGTTTCGTGCCGGAGAACGGTGAGCCAGGCGTTCGGATTCTTTTTCCCGCCGTTCCAGACGGAGTCGATCGTCAGACCCTCGGGAGTCAGTTTTTTCTGGGCCTGCGCATAAGCGTTCGCGTATTCGGCATTGCCGAGCGGAGAGCGGTCCATCATGGTGGACCAGGTCTCCAGTCCCAATTTTGGATCCTGCACCGAGGGATCGTAGCGCGGGTCGAGGAAATGGACCCAAAAATGATCCTTGACGGCATAGGTCGCGGTCTGGCCCAGGCACACCGGCCCATAGGTGATCCCGCCGACGATCACCTCGGAATTCTCCAGCAGGAACAGGGCGCGCGCCTCCGCCGGAATGGCCCGGTAAATCAGGAACGGATTTCCGACGCCCCAGGGCGGGTTCATGTCCTGGGTCGTATCCCAGTCGCGTTCGAGAAACAGTATTTTGAGATGCGCGAGCGAACTTTCGTTCAGACGCCAAACAAAATGATTTTTCTGCACCCTGGGCGCCGTGACCTTTTGAAGGCGATACCAGAATTTTTCGACTCCGGCGTAGGCGTAGGGGTTGTCGTAGGGGAGCGGCGTATCGATGACCTTGATCTGCTGATCGACAGTGGCGCCCGCCGCGCGGGGCGGCGGGGTCTCGGATCGGACGAGGTGAAAGAATTCCCCGGGGTTTTCGTCCAGGACGACGCTGGCCTGGTAAACGTGATCGAAGATGTAACGGGCGACCAGCCGGTTGCGTGGATCGGGATCGTTGAAAAAATTTTCCCATTGGGCGACGGCCGCTTCACCTTTGACCGTTTCGGCCTTACGAAGCTCGTCCTGCGTGGGGCCGGGCGAACCGTTCGCCACCCAGGCCTCGAGTTTTTCCAGGTCGGCGCTGGAGATGGCCGGCAAACCAAACGGCATTCCCGCCGCGGGATTGGCTTCCAGGAACGTGTCGAGGGACTTTGGGTCCGCTGGGCACACGTGGTCATAGCGCTTGGCATAGAGCGACATCACCGCCTCGCGCGAAAAGCCGGGCTGGTTATGCCGATGGCCGGCAGCCACCATCTTGTAGAGCAAGGAGCTGTTCAGGCGGTCCGAGGGTGTCCCCTCGCGCGCGAGGATGGGATAGAAGCCGCGCTGCCGCCACTCCGCGGTGGTCTGGACCACATCCATGCCGACGCGCGGGCTGGAGTCGATGCGACTGCTATAGGGGTTGACGCCAAACCCGCCCCGGTCGACGCCGCGGTGGGAGTCGAGCTTGACATTGCAGGGCGAGCCAAGACAGCCATGACAGGCGATGCAGCGGCGATTGAAGATCGGCTGGATTTCGGTCAGGTAATTGGGCGATGCTGGAGCCGGCCCGGTCTGGGCGACCGCATCGCCCTCCCATCCCGACAGGAACAATAGTCCTGCGACGACGGCCACGAAGGCCTTAAGACGACGGGAGCGTCTCGCCTTTGGGGCGGCAGGGCAAGGGTCGCGCATGCAATCCGCCTTTCTGAAGCCAACATCTTCGCAATGGCCGCGGGGGAGAGCGCCACCGCAGAATGATAAAGCCGGGAACCGCCGAGGACCGATTAAAAAGTGTTCCCGCGATTTGCTTCGGTCAATCGAAAGGGCGCCCAAATTGGGGTGATCGATTTGATGCGCGTGATTGACGCCGTCAACGCCCCCGCCAGATCGACAGGATGACCCACACCCCGCCCAGCACCGCGAAGACAAAACCGAACATGGCGAAATAGGACACGTCCACCGGCAGCCGGCCGCCGGAGGCGGTCATGGCGATCGACGAGCCCAGGATCAGCGCGGCGGTGACGAGGGCAAGCGCAAGCCGCGCCGCGCCGCGCTCGATCTTGTCGCCGACCTCGTCGAGTTTTTCGACATCGAGGCGCAGTTTCAGATTGCTGGTTTGCGCCTGCTTCACCAGTTTTCGCAAATCGGCGGGCAGGCCGCTCATCACCTCGATCATGTCGCCAAGACCCTGGCGGCCGCGCCGCGCCAGCACTTTTGGCGAGTAGCGGGCCAAAACCAGGTTTCGCAGGAACGGCTCCGCGGTCGCCATCACGTCGAAATCCGGGTCGAGCTGGCGGCCCATGCCTTCGAGCGAAACGAACGCCTTGGTGAGAAGGGTGAGATCGGCGGGCAGGGCCAGATTGTGCTCGCGCAAGAGGTCGACGAGATCGTTGATCAATTGCGGCAGGTTGACCGATTTCAGCGGGACGGAGTGGACGCTGTCGATCAGCGCATCGACATCGATGCTTAGCGCCTCCTCGTCCAGAACGTCATGCTTGGTCCATTGCATCAGGATGTCGACGACGCGATCCGGGTTGCGCTCGACAAAACCCTGGAGCAGGTCGACCAGTTCGCGCCGCCGCGCTTCCGAGAGACGGCCGACCATGCCGAAATCGATGAAGGCGACGCGGTTTTCGGGCAGGAAGAACACATTGCCCTGGTGCGGGTCGGCGTGAAAAAAACCGTCCTCGAACACCATTTTCAGCACAGCCGCGCCGCCGCGCCGGGCGAGCAGTTTTCGGTCGAGCCCGCAGGCCTCGACCGACGCAAGGTCGCGCCCCGGAATGCCGTCGATGAATTGCTGGACGTTGAGACGTTCCGAGGTCCAGCGCCAATAGACTTTGGGCACGATGATGTCGGGGTCGTCGGCAAAACTTTCGGCGACGCGCTCGGCGCTGCGGCATTCGGCGGCGAGGTCGAGTTCACGGCGCATGGAGCGGGAAAATTGCGCGGCGATTTCGACGGGACGGTAGCGCCGGAGCTCCTCGATGCGCGATTCCGCGATTTCGGCGAGGCGCTTCAGCAGGCGCAGGTCGGAGTCCACCACCTTTTTCACGCCCGGGCGCCTGATCTTCAGCACCACGCGCGCGCCGGTTTTCAGCCGCGCCAGATGCACCTGCGAAATCGACGCGGCGCCGATCGGCGTGGGATCGAATTCGGCGAACAGGTCTTCGACCGGGGCGCCCAGATCCTCTTCGAGCTGGATTTTGAGCGCGTCGAAGGCGATCGGCGGCGCCTGGTCCTGCAATTTGGCGAGTTCGTCGATATAGTCCTTCGGCAGCAGGTCGATGCGCGTCGCCAGGATCTGCCCGAGCTTGACGAAGCTCGGCCCCATGTCTTCCAGAAGGCGGCGAATGCGCTGCGGCGGCTCCAGCCGCGCCAGCTCCTCCGCCTCGCTCCAGTGCAGCAGGCGTCCCGCATTCTCCAGCGCGCGCCCCAGGCCGAGGCGCCGCGCGAGATCGCCGAACCCGTAGCGGATCAGCAGCGAGGTGAGGTTCTGCACCCGTCCGAGGTCTTGCGCCGCGCCGAGAACATCGAGGAGCATCAGGCCTCCTCAGCGCCGGCTTGACGGGCTGGAAAGAAAAGCCATGCGATCTCGCCAAGCACCGTGATCGCGGCGAGCGCGAGCAGGACGCCATGCGGGCGCGCGACCCGCCGCAGCGCGCCCGCCGAGTCTTTCCAGGCGAAGGCCTCGAATTTTCGGCGCCCCAAAGATTCTAGACCAAACACCATCGTCATGAACACGGCCCACAGCGCCGCCCTGGCCGCCATCCACCAGAAATGAGGGTCGATGAACCGTTCCCACAGGTCCGCGTGACATGTCATCCATAAACCCGCCGCGCCTGCGAGCGGGATGGAGAGCCGGATCTGCGCGGCGAAGCGGCGCTCGACCCATTCGAACCGTTTTCGGGCCTCGACGGGGGAGCGCGACGACGCGAGCGGCAGGACGACGCGCGTCACGAAGCCGACGCCGCCGATCCAATGTTCGATGGCGAGCACGTACAGAGCGCGTGATCAGGAGATCATCAGGCATGGCGCGTTTTAGTCGATGGGGGAACGCGTCGCAACCAAGGAGGGAGACGGCTATCTGGTCAGCCGGTTAGCACATCTGCGAGCATGCGGACTCCATCAGGATCAGGTCTCGCGGCGCCACGCCGGCCTGACACTGAAAGGCGCCGGCTCTCGCTCATCTCTCATGATCGAACCCTCATGGTCTGATGGAACCAAAACCGCTCAGCTTTCGTCTTGGTTCCGTCTCAGAGGAGATAACGTTGCGGATTGTCGACGAGGCGTGGGTGCAGCCTTCGCCTGTTCGCCATGAATTTGGAGAGCGCCATGCACAGAATTGCTTTGATCGCCGCCGTCGCCTTGACTCTGCCCGCCGTCGCGTCGCGCGCGGAGCCCTATTGGCCTGAGAAGGCGCGAGTCTATTTCATCGCGCCGGCGAATGGGGCCGTGGTCAGCGGCAAGGTGGAGGTGAAATTCGGATTGTCAGGCGTGGGCGTCGCGCCCGCCGGCACCGACAAGCCCAATGTCGGTCACCATCATCTTCTGATCGATGTCGAGACGCCCAGGGGGGACGAACTCATGGCACCGCTTCCGGCCGGCGCCCAGGTCAAACATTTTGGCGGCGGCCAGACCGAGACGCTGCTCGACCTGCCGCCCGGTCGCCACAAGCTGCAACTGATCCTCGGCGACGCCAATCATGTTCCGCACGATCCGCCGCTGGTCTCCGACGTCATCGAAATCGAGGTGAAGTAGGTTTTCGGCGCGGAAGGCCGACGGGAACGCGCGGAGGCGCGATCAAGGGGCGGGCGCCGGCAAAACCATCAAACGGCGTCCTTGAGCTCCAGCCAGCCGAACCCGACCGGATCGATGATGGCGATCGCGCCGATCCCTTCGCGTTCCGCGAGGGCCAAAGCCTGGTTGAAGGCGAATTTGATCGGCGGGTTGTCGTCGGAGGCGACGAATGCGACCCTGCCGCCCGAATCTGGCCGACTGACATAGGCGAGCGTTTGCGTCAGCGGATGGCGGCTGTGTTGATGGACTTGCACCACGATGCAGTCGCCGCCGTTGGGGAGGCGTTCGGGATTCCAGAGGATCGCCGGAGGCCGCGTCGTTTCGGGCGTGGTCGATGTCATCGCGCGGGGCGCATGTTCGGCGGGAAGCGTCCGCCGGGATCATCGATCCACACGCAGGCGATCCCGGCCTTCTCGGCATAGTCGAGCGCCGCCAGCAAGGCTTCCGCCGCCGGAAGCGGGTGGGGAAACGCGTCGGGGTCGAACGAGGCGCCGAATTTTGTGACGGAGAGCGTCGCGAGCGCCGGCGCGTCGTCGACGTCGTGGACGCGCATCTCCACGACCGCTCCGAAAGGCAGAGCGCTGCGATGTTCAACGATGCGCGTCATGGTCTCGCCTTCTAGGGTCGCGGCCATGGGCCCGACCTCGCCTGAGAGGAACATCAGGGCTCTATATCCGATTTCGCCGTCGGCGCCGAACGCGCAGTTCCCCGGGCGCGTGCGTCAGGGGATGTTCATGGCGGGGACCTCTCGGGTTCACGCGGCTTTCGACTGTTCCGGCTCCGAGGAGTCCATGGCCCGCAGATACAGGTCGAGCAGGGTCTCATGCTCGTCGCGTTCGTCCTTGTCCTGCTTGCGCAGGCGGATGATCTCCTTGATGACCTTGACGTCGTAGCCTTCGCCCTTGGCTTCCGCAAAAATTTCCTTCTTGCCCTCGTTCAGGGCCTTGATCTCTTCCTCGATGTGTTCGATGCGCTCGACAATGGTGCGAATGCGCTCACCTGTAACATCCAGACTGTCCGACACGGTTGGCCTCCCTCGATTCGTGCAAGGGAGGCTAGGGTCGCGAAGGTCACCAGTGTGTTAACGGGTCATTTTAAGATGTGGAGAACCTCAGAACGCGATCTTGATTCCGCCGGACCCGACAAAACCGTCGCCGCCCGGCTGCCCCAGCGTCTGCGACAGATTGATCGTCAGCGCGACGTCGCCGGTCACGCGCGCGCTCGCGCCGGTCGAGAGACGCGCGAACGCATGGTTGGGCGCGCCGGCCGCCGTCCAGGTGTTGACGATCAGCGGCGCGGAAACGGCGCTGTACTGGATCAAACGGTTGACACCGTTGAAATAATCCTCGGCGGTGGCGTTGAAATAGGC
The DNA here is from genome assembly GCF_009720655.1 of Rhodoblastus acidophilus. Lineage (GTDB taxonomy): Bacteria > Pseudomonadota > Alphaproteobacteria > Rhizobiales > Beijerinckiaceae > Rhodoblastus > Rhodoblastus acidophilus_A. The sequence goes on from NZ_WNKS01000001.1 coordinate 494,905, forward strand.
GTCGATGGCCGTGCGGTTCCAGGCGAAGGCGCCGCGCGCCTGGAGACCGGCGCTGCCGAGCAGGGCTTCGGCGTTCTGCGCCTTCACGTTGAGGGTCAGAACCGGGTCGCCGCTTTCCGTGTAGCCGTTGAAATCCGCCCGGGCGTAAGTCAGGCCGGCGATCGGGCCAAGGCGCATCGACGGCGCGACATCGAAGAGATAGCCGCTCTTGAAGGCGGCGGCGAAGGTGGTTCCGCTGGGGTGCGAGGTGATCGAGTCGATCACGCCGGGGCGGGTGTTGTCATAGTTCACCCAGCCATAGGACAACAGCCCTTGAAAGAACAGGTTGCGCAGGTCGTAGGCGCCGTAGACGCCCAGTTGGTTGGCGACGCCGTCGAATTTACCGCCGTTCTGGTTGAGCTGAACGCTGGGACTGGAGAAATGGTAGGCCGCGCCGATCATGGCGTCGGGCGCGAGGCGGTATTCGACGCCGAAGGAGCCGCCGACGCCATACCAGTTGTAGCCGAGCGAATCGCCAGCGTTTCCGCGCGTTGCCACGGCGCCGTCGACTTGCATGAAGGCGGACCAGGGGCTCGGCTCGACGCCGGGCGGCCCCTTGGTGGAGGCGAGCTCGCGGCTTGCCGACGGCGCCGCGCCGCCGTTGAACAGGTCGAGCCGGCCAAACAGGGTCGAGACGAAGGCGTTGGTGACGCCGACGCCCGAACTGGCGGTCGCGGCCAGGGTTTGGGGCGCGTTGAGGCGATTGGCGATATAGTCCGCGACAATGGCGAAGCCCGCCGAGGTCAGGTGCAACTGATCAAGATAGAACAGATATTGCGCTTGCAGGGCGGAATTGCCGAGACAGGTCGTGGGGCAGGCCCCTGCCGATTGCAGTCCGTACGCCGCGGGATTGGCCGTGATTTCGGCGAGGAGCCGCGTGCCGTCCAAATATTCGACCCGGACTCCCGAAGCGGCGACGGCGGCGAGGTTTTGCTGCATCGCCGCATTGAAGGTCTGGCTGTAGGCGGCGCCGACGGCGACGGCCGAAGGCGAATATTTGGCCGCTTCCGGTAACTGGGAGACATCGAGGGCGGCGAAAACGAGGGTCTTGGCGCCGACGGCGGTGAGCGCCTTCACACCCGCCATGGCCTGGGTGACCGAAGTGGCCGCAGCGGCGGGAACGCCAGCCATCGAGCCGCCGGACTGGTAATAGTCGCGCGCGTCATTGCCGCCAATGTCCAGCGTCACCAACTGGTTCGGGGCGATCTTGCCGCCGGCCCCGACAAAGCCCTGCCACTCCTGGGCGAAACCGGGCAGGCCAACGAAATCGTTGCCGGTTCCGGTCTGCGCCCCGCCGAGCGCGTAATTCGATTGCGGGATCCGGTAGATGCTCGAGAGCGAGTCGACGTAGTTTGTGCCGCCGCTGAAACGGCCTGTCGGATAGATGAAGTTGATCGCGGCGAGCGTGGGGCCGAAGCCAGGGGTCGTCGCCATAATTTTCTGGATATTGCCGATGTCGGCGTAGCTGTCGCCGAACGCGACGATCGATGAGTAATGCTGCGCGTGGGCTGCGGAGAGCGGCGCGACGCCGGCCACCAGCGCGGCGACCAGGGCGCGCGTGCGACGGCGCGGATTCAGGTTCGTGATTTTGGCGACCATGCTAGAACCGCGCCTCCCCAGGCAGAAGATATGACGACACCATGCGCGGCCCCGCCTTTTTCGCGTCGGACCACTTCACGAAGAGTTTACTTGAATTGCTGCCCTTGGGAAGCTTTTGGGCGCCAAAAGGCCTGCTTTTGATTACGGAGAGCGCGTGAAGGCAAAGGTCAAGACCGGGTTCATGACCCCGGATCGAGGTCGAGGGCGTTCAACAGTGGTTTGAGGCTGTTCTGGTAAACGCGCCAGCGCCCGACCGCGGAACGATAGACGGGCTTGCGCACCTGCGTCGCGCTGGCCGTGCGCACCGGGCGCGCGGTCAGGTGGAAGTCGAGGCAGGCCGGATCGAAAGGCAGGCCGCAGAAATCCAGAAGCTTTCGCGTTGCGCCTTCGGCATCCTCGACCACGTCTTTATAATCGAGATCGAGGAAGGCGCCCGGCGGCAGCGCCGCGCGCCAGTGCGCCATCAGTTTTTCGTAGCGGCGATGGTAGCGGCCGAGTTCGGCGAGGTCATAAGTGTGGTTCTGCTCGGCAGAGAAGAGTTTTGTGAAGCAGGACAGGCACGTGTCGATGGCGTCGCGCCGGCAGTGAATGATTTTCGCGTTGGGCAGCGCCAGATGGATCAGGCCGACGAAATAAAAATTCGAGGGCATCTTGTCGGTGACGCGCGCGCTCTCTGGCGCAATTTTTAGGAGCCGTTGCAAAAAAGCTTCGCCGATGCGGCGCAGGTCGCCCGGCTTCGCGGCGGCCAAAAAATCCGGAAACGCTCCGCCCGCCTCGGCGACGGCCTCGCTGAAACTCATGAGTTCGCCGGCGCCGTGGACGCCGGGGTGACTGGCGAGGATCTGCTCGACAAGCGTCGTGCCGGAGCGCGGCATGCCCAGGACGAAAATCGGGCGATCCGAGGGATGCCCGAGGCCCACGTGACGCGCCAGCGTTTCTTGGGTGAACGCCGCCTCGATGCGGTCGAACAGGCCGAGAATTTGAGTCTCGTCGTAATCGATGGCGGCGCGCTTGGCGGCATTGCCGCGCAGATAAAAGCCGAAGGATTTTTCGAAATTTTTCAGGTCCGCATAGGCCTTGCCCAGCGCGAAATCGAGTTGGAGGCGATCCGTCGCTGACAGGTCCGGACGGGCCGCCAGCGCCTCCATCTGGGCGATGCGCGGATCGTCGGCTGTGAATGTGCGGGAATCCGCGAGATTGAAATAGGCCCCGGCGAGATCGGGATTGATCTCGATCGCCTTGAGATAGGCGGCTTCGGCCTCCTTGAATTTCCCAATATCCTTCAGCGCGTTGCCCATGTTGTTCCAGGCTTCGGCGAGCTTCGGATTGAGGGCGAGGGCGCGGTGGAAGCACGCCAGCGCGCTTTCGAAATCCCCCTGCTCGAAGCGCGCGCGCCCCAGCAGGTTTATGGCGTCACCATTGTCGGGATCAAGCGCCAGCGCCGCGCGCGCCTCCCGCTCCGCTTCGCCGATCCGGTTGCAGTCGGCCAGCAGGGCGCCATAGTGGATATGGATTTTTTCGACGCGGTCTCCGATCGCCAGCGCGCGCCGAAACATGTCTTCGGCTTCGTCGAACTTTTCCAAATCCTTGAGCGCCAGCGCCAGACTGTCGAGGATGTCGGGATCGTGCGGTTTCAGCGCCAGCGCCTTTCGGTAGGCGGCAATGGCGTCTACAAAACGCTTCAATTCGCGCAGGCACGTGCCGAGATTGTTCCAGCCTTCCGCAAAATGCGCGTCCAATTCCAACGCGCGCCTGTAGGCGGGCTCGGCCTCGGCAAAACGCTTGAGCCGCTGCAGGGCGTTGCCGCGATTGCTGTGCGCGCGGGCAAAATTCGGGCTGAGCGCCACCGCCTTGTCGAGTGCAGTGAGGGCTTCTTCGTAGCGCGCGAGGTCAAACAGGGCGATGGCGAGATTGCTCAGCGCCTCGGGGTAATTCGGGTCGATGTCGAGCGTATTTCGCGCCTGCGACGCCGCCTCTTCGGGCTGGCCGCTCAGCCGCAGCATTTCCCCGAGGTTCGCATGATAGAGCGCGCGGTCCGGCGCAATGGCGGTCGCCCGCCGCAGATGGGCGATGGCGTCTGCGAGCTGGCCGGATTGATGCGCGGCGACGCCGAGGTTGTGCAGCGCCTCGGCTTGGTCGGGCTCGGACGGCCCCGCCTCGGGGGCTGGGGAGGCGGCGTTTGCGCGGCGGGTTTCGAGCGCGAGAATGGCGCGGGCGTGGGCTGCGCGCGTCTCCTGCGCCGCCTTGAACGGCATGAGCGCGGAGGCGTCGCCTGCCGCCGCCGCGCGCAAGGATTTGCAAACCTGCGCCATCACCGCTGGCCAATTTTCGTTCCGCTGACGGAACAGGCGGGCGTTCGGATACCAGGGACTGTCTTCGCGCTCCAGCAGCCACCGCCAGTCGGCGATCCACGAAAGCAATATCCACACGGGCTTGCCGAGCCCGCCGGCGAGATGGCAGCAGGAGGAATCGACGGAGATGACGAGATCGAGATGCGCCACCGCCCCCGCAGTACTGGCGAAATCGCCGAGGTCGCGGGAGAGGTCGAGCACCTTCCCCTTGGGGGCGAGCTTTTTCAACTCGGCGGCGCGGGCGCCGAATTGCAGACTGACGAGGGAGACGCCGGGAACGTCGAGCAGCGGCGCGAAATGCGTCACCTCGAGCGAGCGCCGGTGATCGTTGGCGTGTTCGGGATTGCCGCCCCAGTTGATCCCGACTTTCAGTCCCGGCAGGCCGGCGAGGCGCGCGCGCCATTTTTCGACGGCCGCCGGGGGCGCCCGCAAATACGGCAGATCGGCAGGGATGGTTTCGTGGCGCGTGTTGAACAGGTGCGGCAGGCTCATCAGCGCGAAATCGCAGTGATATGGCGGCGGGTCGCCGCTGTCGCCGTATACGTCGATCTCCGGCAGGCTCTCGCGCATCAGCCCCGCCAATTCCGGGTGCACGCGGAACGAAACCTTTTTGGCGCGCGGCGCCAGCAGTTTGACGTAACGCGCGAATTGCAGCGTGTCGCCAAAACCCTGTTCGGCCTGCACATGGACATGCTTTTCGAAAAAACTGTCGCCGCGCCAGGGTTTTTGGGGCAAGCCCTTGCGCGCGCTGGAGCGAAGCCGCCATTCATATTCGGCGAGCCCTTCGGCGAAATCGCCGCGCATCAGCAGCAGGATGCCAAGGCCCGCGCGCGCATTGGCGTGGTCGGGCGCGAGGGCGATGGCGCGGCGCAGGCAGACGAAAGCTTCCGCGTAATCGCCATTGTGGTGCAGCGCCGTGCCGAGATTGGCCCAGGCGTCGGCGTAATCGGGGGCGAGCGCGACCGCCGTCCGATAGGCGGCGATGGCGTTCGGGTAATCTTTCAGACCGTAAAAGGCGTTGCCGAGATTGCAATGCGCCGGCGCGAACTGAGGATTGGCCTCGATCGCCTTCTGCTGCGCCCGCGCCGCCGCCTCGAAATTTTTGAGGTCGTAATGGGCGGCGCCGAGATTGCTCCAGGCCGCGGGCATTGTGGGGTCGAGCCGGGTCGCGCTCACCCCCTCTTCGACCGCCTGTTTCGGCCGCCCGGACAGCCGGAACATTTCGCCGAGATTGGCGCGGAACAGGGCGACATCGGGGGCGAGGGCGGTGGCGCGCTGGACGTTCGCGATGGCGTCGGCGAGTCGTCCCGCCTGATGGGCGATGACTCCGGCGAGGTGATGGGCCGCGGCGAGATCGGGTTGCGTCGCGAGGATCTGCTTGCAGATCGCCTCGGCCTCCATCAGCCGCCCCTCGGCCCGGCATCTCTCCGCATAGTCGAGCGCCTCGCCGATTGGCATGAGGCCCGTGGTTCCCGTCACGCTGTTCGCCCTCCAAAATCCGCCCTAATCCGCGGCAATTCGCAGCAAAAGGCAAGGCGCCGCCCTGAGCCCTGAGAGAATGCAGGCCAAAGCCGGGCCGCCGAATTCCCCGAGGTCGCGCCAAATTCGCAACACTGTCGCTTAGGTCTTGATCGAACGCCATTTTTTCAAAGAATCGGCTGCAGTCGAAGCCATGCGAGCCTAGCGTCCGCAGGCGCAAACGCGGCGCTCCGTAGTTTTACGGATGCCCGGGCTCGACTTGGCCCAATATGTTGATTTGTGAGCAAATGCCGGGTTGCTCAACCACTAGGCGCGCGCGTCCGATCTTGCCCACAACGCATTGGCAGACCAACCAAATGAATACCTCCCGACCGCTCCTCGCTTGCTGCTCGCTTTCGGCGATTCTGATCGGCGGAGGCGCGCCGGCGGCGCTGGCGCAGTCCCTTCCGGGCGGGTGCTACGCCGGGCCGTTCCCGCACAGCAATGCCGCGGCCATCCACTGCATCCAGGCCTCGGGAATATCGGTCGCCGGCGATATCGCCAACGAAGCCACCGGCGCCGTCACGCCCGGCTCCCCCCTGGGCGTCGGAATACTCGTCAGGAACGCCGCCGTCTCAGGCTCGGTCGCCAATGCCGGCGTCATCGCCGCGCCCACGGGGGTCAGTCTGGTCAATGCTCGCGTCGCCGGCAGCCTGTCGAGCAGCGGAACGATCTCGGGCGGCGTCGGACTCAGGTTGGCCGGCGCCACGGTCGACGGCGGCGTCGTCAGCAGCGGGACGGTGAATGCGACCAGCGCCGGAATCCTGATCGACGCCGGAAGCGCGATCCGCACGGACCAGCCGGGCGTTCTGGTCAGCGGCCCGACCTTGCTCGGCGGCATCAGCAACGCCGGAACGATTTCCGCCCGGCAATGGGGTGTCGTCGCCGCCTACGCCTCGACCTTCAGCGGCGGCGTCAAAAATTCGGGCGCGATCACGGCGACCATGGACACAGTCAACGGATATCCGGCGGTCGGCGTGGCGGCGTTCAATTCCGGCGCCGTCAGCGGCGGACTCTCGAATGCGAAGACTGGCGTGATCGCTGTCACGGCGGCGGTGACGGCGTCGGGGATCAGCGTCTGGAACGTCTCGTCCTTCTCCGGGGGGATGAGCAACGCCGGCGTCATCTCCGTGACCGAGATCAACGCGGGCGGCAGGATCGCCGGGGCGGCGGGCCTGGATGTCGGCTCCTACAACACCGGCTCCGGCGCGCTCGGCGGATCGCTCTTTACCGGCGGCATCGCCAACAGCGGATGGATCGACGTCGTCGTCTTCAATTCCGGCGTCATCACCGGAGGCGCCGCCGGCGGCCTGTCGCTGCACGGGGTGAGCACATTCACCGGCGGGGTGGTCAACAGCCGGGATGGCGTCGTCATCGTGGACTTCACCAACGACGTTGGCGGAACGTCGGTCGGCGCCGCCGGCCTCGGGGTTCGCGGCACGCGCGCGACGGCCCTTTCCACCAACACCGCCCGTTTCGAGGGCGGCGTGCTCAACGCGGGAACGATCGGCGTCAATGTCGTCAATCGAGGAACGGTCGCCTTCGGCCTCGCCGGCGTCGCCGTGAAGAATTTCGTGAGCTCTTCCGGCGGCGTCAGCAACGAGGCGGGGGGGCGGATCGCGGTCGAGGTCGCCAACACCGGCGCGGGCGGCAATATTTACGGTGTCGGCGTGGGCGGCCCGGTGACCGGGTCGAGCGCCATTTCCATCGAGACCTATGCCGGCGGCGTGTCGAACGCGGGCGTGATCGCTGTCACCGCCAGCAATGCCGGAACGGTCAACAATGTTGCGGGCGTCTCGGTCAGCAATGTTTCGCGGTTCGACGGCGGTTTGACCAATTCCGGCGGGATCAGCGTGGCCGTCTCGGGTCCAGGCGCCTATAGCGGCGATGTCGCCGGCCTCAGGCTGGCCGGTGTCGCCAACTGGTCCGGCGCCGTCGTCAATTCCGGCGCCATTTCCGCTCCGGTCGGCATCGATATCGGCGCCAACGTCGGTTTCGCCGCCGGTTCTTCCATTGTGAACACCGGGACGATCATCGGCTCGGTGGCGGCGATCGACGCGAGCGCCGCCACCAGCCCGGTCACGATCAGCCAGGCCGGAGGCCTGCTGTCCGGCGCCGTCAAATTGTCGGCCCATGCCGACACGCTGACCGTTTCCGGAGGAACGCTCGCCGGCGATATCGTGGGACAGGGCGCTGCCGACACGGTGAATTTCGCCCCCGGCCCGGGACGGACGTTCACTTATGGCGCGCCCTACGGGTTTTCAGGCGTCAATCAGGTCAATGTCGCATCGGGAACGTTGACCCTCAATGGCGCCAACAGCGCGACAAACGTGACGGTGGCGCCCGGCGCGAAACTCGAAGTCGGCGACGCCGCCAAAGCGTCCGCGCGGCTGACCAGCGCTGGCGTCGATGTGTTCGGGGTGTTGGCGGGTCATGGCGCCGTTTCGGGTCCGGTCAAGCTGGAATCCGGCGCGACCCTGGCGCCGGGCGGCTCGGTCGGCGCGCTTACCGTCAATGGCGATGTCGCCTTCGCGTCGGGCGCCACCTACGCCATCGCGCTCTCTCCGACTGCGGCCTCGAAAACCCAGGTCAACGGCGCTGCGATCCTTGGCGGCGCGACGGTTTCGGTGACACCCGGCGTCCTGCTCGGCGCTCACGCGGCCCAAACCTTTACGATCCTCACCGCGACCGCGGGACTCCGTGACACCTTCAACCCGGCTGTCTCCGTCACGCAAAGCGGGCTGATGGCCGCTCCGAACCTCGGTTACGACGCCAAAAACGTTTTTCTCAACATCCCCGCCTATATCAGATGGCTCGACCTCGCGCCGGCGGCGCCGCGCAATGCGATCAGCGCCGCCAATGCGCTGAACGGTTATTTCCTCACGGGCGCGACACCGCCGGCGCCCATCCAGGGGCTGGGCGCTCTCTCCGGCGCCGCTTTGAACGCGGCGGTCAACCAGGTCGCCGGGCAGCAGCAGGGCGCGGCGGAGCCTCTTGCGATCAAGGCCGGCGATCTGTTCCTCAGCCTCATGCTCGATCCGCATGCCGACGGGCGCGGAGCGGCGGCGGGAAGCGCGATGCCCTCCGCCGAAGCCCCCATTCGTGACGGCGCCGCCTTTCAATCCATCGCACCCACGGCGAATTCCCCCGTGTTCTGGGCGGGCGGCTATGGCGGCGGCGCGAGCTATGCCGGCGACGCCGCCAGCGGCGCGGCGCGCAATGTCGGTTCGATCTACGGCTATGCGGCCGGCGCGGATTATCGCGTCGAGCCCAACGCCGTGGTGGGCGTGGCGATCGGCGGCGGCGGAACCGCGTTCGGCCTGGGGCAGGGCAGGGGCGGCGGCTCCGCGCAGATGGTCCAGGCGGGCGTCTATGGCGCGCTGCATTCGGGCCCGGCCTATGTCACCGGTGGTCTCGCCTTCACGGCCTTCGACTTCGCCACGAACAGGAGTCTTGCCGGCGTCGGGACGCAGCGCGGCGCGTTCAAGGCGGGCATGGTCTCGAACCGGCTCGAAGCCGGCTATGCCTTTCCGGTTTACGCCGCGCTGTCGGTCACGCCCTATGCGGCCAACCAGATCCAGGGCCTGTTCCTGCCAGGCTTCGGCGAAAGCTTCGGCGCGGACGCGGCCTTCTCGCTGAATTACGGCGGACGCGACGCCTATGACGACCGCGTCGAACTCGGCGCGCGGTTCGACCTGCTCCAGCCCGCTTTTTCCAGCGGGCTGAAAATCTACGGGCGCCTCGCCTGGGCCCACAATTTCTATAATCTGGGACTGTCGAGCGTGTCGTTCGCCTCGTTCTCCGCGCCCTCCTTCCTCGTCTGTTCGGCGGCGCCCGCGCGTGACAGCGCGTTGGTCACCGCAGGCGCCGAATATTCCGTCGGCGACGGCTGGACCGTCTCCGCCAAATTCGAGGGCGAATTTGCGCGCACGGCGAATTTTTATGGAGCGACCGGGCAGATCCGCAAGGCGTGGTGAGCGCGACTCCTCAGAGCGAAACAGCTTGACAACAATGCTGGCGCGCGCACAGACGAAAACAGCCTCATTCAAGCGGAGTGGATCGTGAGCGACGCTGGCGGCGGCCCAGATCTCGTCGCGCCGTCCGGGGGCGCAACCGAACGGCTCGACTTTCTCGACGCCATCCGGGGCATGGCCGCGCTCTGGGTCATGGTCTTCCATCTCAAAATCGTGCTGGAGGGGATCGGCGCTTCGCCCCTGCCGATCTGGCTCGAACCTGTCGGCTTCGGCGCACTGGGCGTCTCCCTGTTCTTCGTCGCCAGCGCCTTTTCTCTTTTTTTTGCTCTCGCGCGCCGAAAAGACCGTTCCTCGCGAAAATTCTACATTCGCCGATTTTTTCGCATCGCGCCGCTGTTCTACGTTTTCACGGTCCTGTCTTGCCTCGGCCCCGATTTCGGACCGCCCAGCGATTTTTTCGGGCGCGTTCTCACGGCGAGCTTTCTCTTCAACCTGTTGCCGGGATACCAGATCGGCGCTGTTTACGCGGGCTGGTCCGTCGGGGTCGAAATGGTTTTTTATGTGCTGTTTCCCGCGATTTTCCTGGTCGTGAATACGTTGGAGCGGTCCGTGGCGGCCTGGATCGCCGCCGCGCTTTTGTTGTGGCCCCTCGACGCGGGGCTGCGCTGGCTCATGGCGTCGTATTTTTCACATCTGACCAGATATCCGACGTTCGACCTGATCTTTTTCGCCCGTTTCCTGCCTGTCTTCATGATCGGCGTGATCGCGTTCCATGGCGGCTTCGCGCTGAAAAAACTGGAGCGATCCCGCGAAATCGGCGCCGGCCTGCTGCTGGCTGCGCTCCTCGGGCTGCTGGCCTTCTTTTATCTGTGGCGCGGCGACGGTCTGACGGAATTGGCGAGAACGCATCTGCCTTGGCCGCTGATCGAACAGTCGATCATTTTCGGCGCGTTCCTGGTCGGGCTGATGAACGCGCCCTCACGCCTGCTGGTCAATCGTTTCACCTGTTTTTTGGGAACGCTCAGCTATTCCATCTATCTGGTTCATCTCCCGCTGATCATGAATTTCAAGCCCCTGTACAAGAGCGTCCTTGCTCTGAGCGACGACGGCGGCGTTCAATATATCGCCTGCGCGATCCTGACCTTCCTCGTTCTGATTCCGGTCGCGGGTCTGACCTATGTTCTGATCGAGCGGCCTGGGATTCGTCTGGGCCGCCTGATGGCCGACGCCCTTCCCTGACGGCGCAGCGGGTTCGACCGAAGACGACAGCGCCGCCGTCCGGGTTTCAAAATAGGCCTTGGCCAGCGCGGCGCCGCGCCGGCGCAGCGGCGTTTCGAGGAAGCGAAAATTCAATTCGGCGAGGCCGACGCAAAGGACCAGGGCCGTCAGGATGAAGCGCAAGGTCAATGTTCCGTCGAGCGTCGCGCCGGCGGGCGCCAGCGCCGACCAGATATGGCGGGTGGCCAGATAGACCGGCAGATGGACGATGTAGAGGGCGTAGGAGCGCGACCCCATCCAGACCAGAACGTCTTTCGCGCGGCCGGGCGGGAACAGGTAATTCCGGTCGAACGAGGCGATGAACACCATGACGGCCGAGACCAGACCGACCGCGCCGATGGAGAAGGGGAGCACCCGCCCGGAGGCGAAGGCCGCGTTGAGGAACAGCAGAAAAAGAATCGCCGTCACCGACAGCCAGGGACGGTTCTTGAAGAACACGGGTTCGAGCAGCAGGCGATAATGGCGGCGCTCCGCGGCGAGCGCGATGAGCACGCCGAGGACCAGCGCGTCCGAGCGCAAGGCGAACCCAAGGCTCCACATCGGGCGCGGCAAGAAAATCTGGATGAGCGCGCAAAGCAGCAGGGCAGGCGCCAGCCAGCTCTTGCGCGACCGGAACAGCAACAGGACCAGCGGCAGGCAGAGATAGAACTGCTCTTCGAGCGACAGGCTCCAGTAATGCAGCAGCGGCGGAAAATGCAGCGCCGACAGGCCGGCGACATATTGCTCGATATTGGCCACGCCCGTCGCGGCGGCGACAATGGAGGGCAGGCCAGCCGCGAGCCCGCCCCACAGCGGCGACAGCAGGCACACCACGCCGATCCAGAACAGCGAGGTCGGCCAGATGCGCCAGACGCGGCGAATCCAGAAGGCGACGAAAGCGGCGACCAGTTCGGCGCGGCTTTTCGAAGCGCGCCAGCTCTTCAGCAGGCCGCGCGCGATGACGAAGCCCGACACGGCGAAAAACATGTCCACGCCGCCCCAGAAGGCGAGGACGCCGTCTTGCCCCGGGTTCCAGAACAGCAGAAAGCCTCGATGTTGGTAGAGCACGAACATCACCGCCGCCGCGCGCAACACCTCAATGTCCGAGATAATTCCTTTCCGGTCCCCAGCCTTCTCCTGCAAAACCCCTCTCCCGCGTCGCGGCGCTGACGCCATTTCGAGTTGGCGATGGTCGCAGGCGGCGCGTGCGCTGACAAGGTCGCGCCTGAGGGCTGCGCTGCGTCCGCCTGTCGCGATTGACTTAGTCCCGGGGAACCGCCGACAATGGCCCGCTGCAAGGGAAAAGCCATGAATTTCGTCTGCAATCTGTGCGGGACGCGCAATGCGTTCGATCCCGCCCTCGCTCATCGCGAACTCATCCCTTGCGCGGGCTGCGGCTCAAACGCGCGGCTGCGCGGCATTTTTCGCGCGGTGCAGGATCACGTCATCAAGGGACGGGATTTGAAACGCGACGCGGCGGCCCTTCGCCAGATTCGCGGCTTCGGCTTTTCCGACGCGCAGCAATATTCCGAGACTCTGAAGCGATTTTTCTCATACCGGAACACGTATTACCACAAGAAGCCGCTCGTCGATCTGCTCGACTTCTCGACCTTTTCCGACCGCGACTGCGACTTCATCGTCTGCACCGATGTGATGGAGCATGTCACCGGCGACCTCGACACCGCCTTCGGCAACCTTCGAAAAGCCCTGAAGCCGGGCGGCGTGCTGATCTTTTCCGTTCCCTATCTGGAAGGCGACGAGACCATCGAACATTTCCCCCATCTTCACGAATGGAAGCTGGCGCAGGTGGGCGAGCACTGGTTCCTCAACAATGTCCGCAAGGATGGAACGCCGGAATCCTTCACCGCGCTGCATTTTCACGGCGGACCGGGCGCCGTGCTGGAAATGCGGATGTTCGGGGAGGGCGACCTGTTGCGCCGGCTTACGCGCGCCGGCTTCTCTTCCGTCGTGACGCTCGACCCCGATCTAGCGGACATCGGCTACGTCTGGCCTTACGTCGTCCATCGCGACGACCACGCCGGGCGCCGGATGAAGGGCGCGGTGATGGTCTGCGCTTGAGCGCCCGCGCAGGCGCTCCGCCAGACGCGCGCCATAGGCGCGAAGCGGCGTCTCGTAATAGCGATAGCTCAGGGCCGCCAGGAGGAACAGCAGCGGCGCGGCCGTGGCGTAGAAGCGCAGCGTGTAAGAGGCGTCAAATCCGAGGGGCCCGGGCGGAGTCAGCCGGAACCACAGCTCGCGCGTGGCGAAATAGACGGGAATGTGGATGAGATAGAGACCGTAGCTGCGCGCGCCGATCCACACCATCGCCCGCTTGAACGCGCCGGGCGGGCAAATGTAATCGCAGTCGAACGAGGCGAGCAGCGCCAGGGCGGCGCAGCACAGCGCGATCAGTCCGATGCGGTAGCGGAAAAATTGCAGCGGCGAGGAGGCCAGCGCCGTGGCGCAGCCCAGCAGCGTCAGCACCAGAGCCGCCCGCGCAACCCGCCTGTGCCCAGAGAACCATCGCGCCACGGCGCGGTAGCTCGGGCGAAACGACCAGATGGCGATGAGCACGCCCAGGCACACCGCGTCGATGCGCAGGCTCATGAGAAGAGGCCCGCGCATCGTCGAAAACTGCGCGAGGACGAGCAGCGTCAGCGGGATCCACAGCCAGCGGCGGAACAGCAGCGCCAGGAGCGGCAGGAGCAGATAGAACTGCTCCTCCAGCGACAGGCTCCAGTAGACGAAGCTGACGCCGTAATAGGAGCCGTGGGCGAATTTGTCGGCGAAGCGGAAATTGGCGTAGTCGAACACGCCGGCCAGCGTCGCCCAGACGTTCTCCCTCAGGTCGCCGAAGGCGCCGGAGTTGTTGAAGAAGGCGCAGGCCAGTAGGCTGACGGACAGCCACAGCCAGGCGGCGGGAAACAGGCGAAAGGCGCGCCGAACCCAGAAAGCCAGAACCGTGCGCCGCGCCTCGCCGGCGCCTTTCGTCGCGGCGAGCGACGGCAGCAGGCCGCGGGCGATGACGAATCCGGAAATGGCGAAGAACAGATCGACGCCGATCCAGAGCTGAAAATGCTCTTCGATCCGCTCCAGCGCGTGGCTGCGCCAGACGATCAGATTTCCGGACAGATGATGGAAAATGACGAAAAGCGCCGCGACGGCCCGAAGCACCTCGATATCGCCAATCTTCGCCGACCTCCCGAATGCTCCGCCCATGCTCGCCCCTTATCGCCAAGCCAGAGAAACCAGCTTGGCGGGGCCGTGTAAAGCGTGAAGCTCAGGTCTTGCGGGCGACCACCCCATATTGGCTGGCCGCGCAGTCGCGCAACCGGTCGGCGTCGACCCCGTAGAGGCCGGCGAAGAAGGGCAGGGCTTCGGGGCGGAAATAGCAGAACGGCCGCTGGTTCACGATGGTCAGGCCGGCCCGGTCGATGTCGGCGGCGAGGGACTGTTGCGAAAACAGCCGGACCGGAATGCCCGCGTGCTGGCCGGCGATGTCGTGGGCATAGGCGTCGAAGGCCTGTTTGCCGCGACACGCAGGCTCCCGCTGGGTGGTGAAACGTTCCTCAAGGAAATGCGTGGTTGCGACCACACCGACGCCGTCCACGGCGAGAAGGGCGGCGAGATCGTCGAGAAGGGCGGCGCAGACATCGGTGGCGACGTGCTGGAGCACCATCGACACGATGATCAGATCGAAGCGGTCTTCGGGATGGCGGGCGCGGTAATCGGCGCTTGTCCCGTTGAGGATGCGAACTTTCGCCTCGTCATGATGGCCCCTGTGGCAGGCGGCGAAGCGCTCCACGTCGGGTTCGAGCGCGACCATCAAGCCGGCCTTCGCCTTCACGAGGTCGACGATGCGCCCCAGGCCCGCTCCGATTTCGAGGAAGCGCCCCCCCGCCTTGCAGTGCGCCAACACGCGCAGGAGACCGAGGTAATCCTCCTCGATGTCGCCGTCGCCCACCCGGCTGGTGAACGACTTGACGAATGCGTTCAACTCGGCGTCGGACGCGTTGTATTTATAGGCTTGGTCCTGGGCTTGCGTCATCGGGGCTCCGGCATGCGACCGGGCCACATTGGCGCGCGGGGCGCCAGAGGGCAATGGTTCGCGGCAGGCCGCCTCATCCGTAGGATTACGGAGTCGACGCGCTTCTGGGTCTTGGCTATTCGAGCATTTCGTGCTCGGCTACGTAAGGTCCCAGATCGCACCTGCGAGTTCTTTTTGGCGCCTCATGGGCGGCTCGACGAGCGCAATCTGACCAGAGATCGGCGACGCCACGCGGCTTGGTGAGGACAATGAACGAGTGTGAAAGCACGACAACGGCTCTTTATAAGATTTTTCTGGGACGGGACCCGGATGATCTTGGCCTGCACCATTACGCGCATCGGATAGAGCAGGGGGAGTCGCCGTTTTCTATTGCCGCAACCCTTTGCGATTCCCAGGAATTCGCCGGCCGGCTCGCCGATTGTCTCCTGAAGATCAAGAATGTGGCCGACATCTACGTCCAGAACGGCGAGCAGGCTCTCGCGCGGAACGACTTCGAGGAGGCCAAGGCCAATTTCGAATTGGCCCTCGCGCTGAACCCCCGGCTGGCCCCCGCCTACCAGCGGCGCGGTCTCGTGGCCCTGAAGATGAACAGGTCCGACGAGGCCCTGAGCTGCTTCAATTTGGCGCTCACGCTGGCCCCCGACGTCGCGGAAACCCACAGGCTCCGCGCCCTGGCGTTTTTAGGCGCCGGGCGTCCGGAGGAGGCGCTGGGCTCGGCCGAACGCGCGCTCGCGCTCGATCCGAGCCAGACCCAGGGGCTGATCGCGCGCGCGCTGGCCTTTAAGGCGCAGGGGCGGGTTGCGGAGGCGCTCGCTTGCCTCGAGAGCGCCGAGGCCGCCGATCCCGGATCTTTCGACGCGCCCTATCAGCGCGGGCTGCTGCTCGAGGAAACCGGCCGGCCCCGCGAGGCGCGCGCGGTCTATCGTCTGGCGCAGGCGGCCGATCCCCATTCGCCGGAGATTCACTTCCGGCTGGGGCTCGCGGCGGAAGCCGACGGCGACGAGGCCGCCGCCTGGAGTCATTTCGGCAAGGCCGCATCGCTGGCGCCGGACCATTTCGAATCCTGGTTCCGGAGCGGCGCCCTGCTGGCAAAAAAACTGGGCCTGCCCGGCGCTGTCACCGACCAGCGCATTGGCCTCGACCTGCCGGCGCCGTCCCGGCCGGTCACGTACCTTCTCTATTCGGAGACCGCGGACAACAACGTCACCGCGCAACTTGGCCGCCCCGAATACAGCTATTTCTTCGTGCGCGAGGCCTTTCGAAAAATGCTGGAGCCGCGTGCGGACGTGGTCGTGATCGGCGATCCCCGGGAAGCCGACGGCATTCATGACCGGCTCCGCGCGCAAGGCGAATCTTGCGTTCTCCTGTCCTTCGCGCCGCCGCATCGCAGTCTGATCAGCCTGCGCTGTCCCGCGATTCCCATTTTCGCCTGGGAATTCGACACGATCCCGACCGAGGATTGCGGCATTGGACGCCTGGACGACTGGCGCCGCGCGCTGGCCCATTTCGGTTGCGCCATCGTGCATTCGCGCTTCGCCAGCGCCGCGGTCGCCAAAGAAATGTATCCTGGCTTTCCCGCTCTTTCGATTCCCGCCCCGATCTGGGACCGCGCGCGCCGCCCCCCGGAGCCGAAGCCCGCAGTGAAACCGGAAAAGCCGGCGCCGTTCTGGCGGCGGTTCGCCTCCGCCTCGAAAGCGGCCGTCGAGGAGGACGCCTCCGTCCGCGCCCGGATGGCGCTCGATTGCGAGCTGATCGACGGCAAACGGCGCGCGCAAATCGAGATCGCGGCGCCCGGCGCGCCCCGCTTCGCCCTGCGGTTCGCGGAGGACGAAATCGTCTATGTCGCCGTTTTCAATCCCGACGATGGCCGCAAGAACTGGAAGACGCTGGTCCGCGCCTTCTGCATCGCCTGCCGCGACAACGCCAACGCCACCCTCGTCTTGAAACTCGTCCACCACAAATGCGCCCCGGCGCTGGAGGACATCGCCAAGGTGCTGGCCAAGGCGCCGCCGTTCCGCTGCCGCGTTGTCGCCATCGGCGATTTCCTCGAGGCCGAGGATTACGCTTTGCTGGTCGCGAAGTCCCATTACGCTCTGAACATGTCGTTCGGCGAAGGGCAATGCCTGCCGTTGATGGAGTTCATGTCGCGCGGCAAGCCGGCGGTGTCTCCGGCGCACACCAGCATGGCGGACTATATCGACGAAACCTGCGCCTTCGTCGTCGCCGCGCACCGCGAGCCCTGCGCCTGGCCGCATGACAATGACGACAAGCTCCGCGCCCACCGCTATGGAATCGACTGGGATTCGGCTTTGCGCGCCCTGGAGGCGAGCTATCGCGTCGCCAGCGAGACGCCCGAAATCTATCGGGCCATGGGCGAAAGGGCGATCGAGAACCAGCGGCGGTTCTGTTCCGAGGACGTCATCTTCGCCCGCTTGCGCGATATGATCGCCTTCCGGTTCTGGTGGGACGACGCGCGCGAACGGGCGGACGCGGCTGTAGCTGCCGAGAGCGCATGAGCGACGCCCTGGTCCGCTCCTGCGCCGATCGCCTGTCGCGCCTCTCGCAACGGTTCGGCGTCACGCTGCCGGACGTTACCGCCGATTTCGACCTGTTCGACCTCTCCGACGAGGCCGAGCGCCAGAATCTCGTCGCGCGCCACGCCATTCACGTCGGCGGCCTCTATGCGCCGAACCATCTGTTTCTGCACAAGGCGGCCGGTCCGAGGCCGGGTCTGACGATCATCGACCTGAAGGGCGTGGGCAATGTCGCCGTGATCGGGGCGCGGAGCGGCTTTCAGGGGCAGGTCAGATTCTACGACGACGGCAATCTCGCCGTGCTCTCGGGCGAACAAGCGCATCTGGGCCTCGAGGCGCATCTCAGTGACGCCAGCGTCCTTCTCTGCGGCCGGGAGACGTTCGCCTGGTCGATCCGGGTCTGGGCCTTCGGCGGCGCACATTGCGTGATCGGCGACGATTGCCTGTTTTCCGACCTGACGTCGATGCGCACGACCGATCACCATTCGCTCATCGATCTCGCCACCTGGCGCCAGACCAATTTTCCCGCCGACATTGTCTTCGAGCGCCATGTCTGGGTCGGACAGAACAGCCAGATCGCCAAGGGCGTGCGGATCGGCGCCGGCGCCGTGGTTGGTCAGGGCTCGACCGTCACGCGATCGATCCCCTCCTGCGAACTTTGGGGCGGCGCCCCAGCGCGGCCGATCCGGAAAAACATCTCGTGGGTGCGCTCCCATCCGGCCGAGGCGGCGGAACTCGAGGCGCTGCGCGCGCTGCTGCCCGCCGCGCCGGCCAACCCGCAAAGGCGCTTCGGACTGGCGTCGCTCGCATCGCTGCGCTTCTGGCGGCGCGGCGCGAAAACGGAACAGGAAAATTTGCATGTTTGACGACGACGACAGCGTGGGATGGCCGGACATGCTGCAAAGCGGCTGGCATGACACGGAGCGGGGCGAACTGGCGCCAGGGTTCCCCGTCGTCCCCGACGAATTGATCCTCGACATCGGTTGCGGCGATTTCGGCTTTTTCGAACGTTTCTGCGCCGAACGCGGCGCCCGGCTGATCCTGGCCGACATCGATGGCGACAAATTGAAGGCGCTGGCCGAAAAGCTGGCGGAATTCGGCCCGGATCGCGTGCGCACGCTCAAGACCGACGCCGACCCAATTCCGCTGTCCGACGCCTGCGTCGACAAGGTGATCGCCGCCGAAGTGCTGGAGCATGTCGCCGATCCCGAGCGCTTCGTCGCCGAACTCGCGCGCGTGGCGCGACCGGGCGCATTGTTCCTGGTCACCGTTCCCGGCGCGCTGTCGGAACACTTGCAACAGGAGCTGGCGCCGCCGTCCTATTTCAAGCCGCCCAATCACATTCGCATCTTTCAGCCTGGAGAGCTCGCCGCGCTGCTGAGACGCCACGGCCTTGAAGTCGTGTGCGAATCCTCGCGCGGCTTCTACAATTCGATGTGGTGGATGCTGTTTTGGGCGAGCAAGCAGGATTTCGCGCCGCCGTGGCATCCCGTTCTGCGCGCCTGGAATTCCTGCTGGGCGCGGCTGCTGGAGACCGAGGAGGGCCCGAAGATCAAACGCATCCTCGACGACTTCCTGCCCAAAAGCGTCGCCGTGGTCGCGCGCAAGCCGCTTGCCGCCACGCAATCGTGAAAGCGCGCGCATGACCATCAGGGGCAATTTCAAGACCTACCTGCGTGCTGTCCTCCGGCACCCGTTCAACCGGCGCAAGCAGCGGACCTATGTCCGGCTGCACTCTGAAGGCGCGAGCGCCTTTTATGGCTGGGTCGTCCATAATCCCGGCATATCCGTGCTCGTCGTCTCCTATAATTCGCAGGACGATCTTCCCGCCTGCCTCGCGTCGATCCGGGCGCAGTCCTATTCGAAGATCGAGGTGATCGTTGTCGAGAACGGAACCGCCGACACCGAGCCGGTTGTCCGCGCCCACTGCCCCGACGCCATTTATGTGCGGGCGCCGCGCAATCTCGGATTCGCCGAGGGAAGCAACCTTGCTTTGCGCCACGCGCGCGGAGAATTCGTCGCGCTGGTCAATCCGGACGCGCGCCTCGACGAGGATTGCCTGCTGGAGCTGATGGCCGCGTTCCGCGAAGACTCCAGCCTCGCCGTCGCCACCCCGAAACTTCGGTTCTGGAGCCGCTTCGCCGATTTCCATTTCATGTCGGCCGGACCGTTCGCCATCCATGTGGCGGACATGGAGCGGCAACTCGCCTACCGCAAATTTTTTACGCGCATAGGCGCGCCGTCTCGCGACGGCGCCTGGATTTCGGCCAAGCCCTTTCCGCTCGACAACGGCGCCCCCGGGTATCGCGTCATTCTCCGCCTGCCCATCGACGGTTCGACGCCGCGCATTCGCGTCAAGGCCGCAGAACCCGTCGTTTGCGCCTCGGCGGGCGCGAGCTTCCCGGCGACGCCGGACGGTCTCATTTCCTTGCCGTTGTCCCCGCACCTGCATCCGGGGGCCTCGTTCGTCATCAACAACGCGGGTAGCACGATCCTCGGCGGCTATCCCTCAGACATTGGCTTCGCGGACTTCGACTCGCGCGACCATGATGTCGGCGGGCACCTGCGCGCCTTCTGCGGCTGCGTGGCGCTGATCAAGCGCGCGGCGCTGGTGGGACAGCCGCTGTTTCGACCAGAATTCTTCGCCTATTTCGAGGATTCCGAACTGTCCGCGCGCTTGCTCGCGGGCGGCTGGAACCTTGGCTACCGCCCGCGCGCGCTCGCCTATCACAAGCATTCCGCGACCTCGTCCGAAGGGTCGTCGCTGTGGACGCTTCTGGTCGAACGCGCGCGGCTCATCTACGACCATCACGTGAAGTCCGGCAAGGACGAGGCGATGGCGAAATTTCTTGCCGACGCCACGCGATATGATGAGGCGCCGGCGGCGCTGAAATCCGTTCTCCTCGATCTCGACCGCCGCATCGGCGCGCCAGATCGGCGCCGCCGCTGCATCGGGGTTTACAATTCCTGGTGGAACACGTTTGGCGGCGGCGAACTGCACGCGCTCAGCATCTTGCGCGAGATCGCAACCGAGGAGGACGAGATCTACCTGATCTCGGAAACGGATTTTGACGTTGACGCGCTGACGCGGCGGTTCGGAATTTCGCTTCCGCGCAGCGTCAAGCTGATCATCCACAAGGTTTCGCCGCAGTTCACGTCGCAATTCGACGTCTTCGTCAACGCCTGCTACTGTTCTGGTCTGATTTCGAGGGCGAAGCGCTCCTATTATCTGGTCAGCTTCCCGCATCGCGGCCTCGGCGCGGAAGCCAAGGCCTCCTATCATTTCCTGTTCAACTCGGCTTTCACGAAAAAATGGGCGGATAAGATCTGGGGCCGGGTTCGCGGCGAGATCATCTATCCCACCCATTCGCTCGCCGTCGACGTCCGCGAACCGCTGGTCGCGAAGGAGAAGATCGTCGTCACCGTCGGGCGCATCACCCGATCGGGCCATGCGAAAAACCCCGACGCCGTCATTGAGGCTTTTTTCATGGCGAAGCAGCAGGGCGGCCTCGACGACTGGCGGCTCTGCGTCGTCGGCAGCGTCGACGCGTCGCGGCCCGAGGACTTGCTTTTCCTCGACGATCTCAAACGCATGGCCGCGCGGGACGCAAGCGTGGAAATCCTCGCCGATTGCCCGAAAGCCGACCTCGATCGGCTGCTCGAGCGGGCGGCGATCTACGTTCAGGCGACCGGCCTGAACCAGCCCGCCGACGCGCCTGAGAATCATGAGCATTTCGGCATCGCCACGCTCGAAGCCTGCGTGTGCGGCTGTTTCCCCGTCGTCTATCATCTTGGCGGACCCGCCGAGCTGGTGGCGACGCTCGGAACCGGCGCGGTTTACGAGAACGGGCGGGACATGGCCCGTGTGCTCGCGGCGCGGATGCGCGAGGCGTGCGGCGCGGATTCCGACGCATTGACCGAAGCGGCGCGCAAGTTCTGCGCGGACAACGCCGTCGCGACGCGAAAACTGCTGACGGAAGGAAAGACAGACGAGCCGCGTGTTCGCGAGGAGGTCATGTGACAGCCATTGCAGTCCTGGCGCTCGCGACGCCACTTGGCGTGAAATGAATGGAATCATCCCCCTCGCGCGATTCGGGCGTGCAAATGTCGAATGACTATTTCCTGGCTCGCCCGCTGCAATCCGCGCGGGACAAACTGTACTGCTGCTTTTCCGTGATCTCTGGCGGCGTGACGACGCAAGTGCTGCTTCCGAACTGTGAGGGACTTGAGTTTTTCTTCCGCTCGAATGGCGACGAAGACGCAAAGGTGTGGTCGGAGGATTTCGAGGTCGAGACGCTGCGGGGCGCGGCTTCGATCAAGGCCCGGCTTCGTTTCGCACTCGCCATGAAACGCGATGGGCGCCTGCGATTTGCAACCTGCGCGGCGGTCCCCCATGGACCTGCGACCGCGAAAAAAGCCTTTGCCGCCGTTGCGCGCCGGATGCGCAGGAGCGGCGCGGCGATCGACGGTCCCGTGGTCTCCAGGTTTCCCGAACTGCTGCGCGGCTGGTCGTCCGATCCTGCGACAGTACAGCCTCGGCTTGTCCAATCCGCGAAAGCGGCGATCGTTCTTCACCTTTATTATGAGGAGACCTGGCCGGAAATTGCGGAATTGCTCCAGCGACTCGACCTGGATTTCGACCTGATCGTCACGGTCGTCTCCGGCAAGGATGGGCTGGCGGAAGGTGTTGCGCAGGCGTTTCCCGGCGCCGAAGTCCGGATCGTGGAGAACCGTGGCCGCGACGTGCGGCCTTTTCTCCAACTGCTGGAGGAGGGGCGGCTCGACCGCTACCGCTACGTCTGCAAGATTCACGGCAAAAAATCGCTGGAGGGCAACCGCTTCGCCGGCCTCGGCGCGGTCTGGCGGCACAGGATGCTGTTCGACCTCCTGGGCGCTCCCGGCGCCGCGCGCGCGATCTGCGAGATTTTTGACGCGCATCCGGGCGTCGGCATGATCGGCCCGCGCGCCTATCGCTATCCCAGCGCCTTGTGTTCGCTTGAACGCTCCTGGGGGGAAAATCGCGCCCGCGTGCTGGATCTGGCGCAACGCCTCGGCGTCGCCGACCCGTTCAGGCTCGATTTTTTCTGCGGAACCATGTTCTGGGTCAGGCCGTCGTCGCTGCGGCTTCTGCGGTCTCTGTCGCTTTCGCAAGGGTTCGAAGCGGAAAGCGGGGCGCTGGACGGCGGCCTCGAACACGCGTTGGAACGGCTCTTTTCCAAGGCTGTCGAGGCCTCCGGCGAAACCGTGCTGGGGATATCAGGCGAAAGCCTGGAATTTACGCAGGCGCCGCTGTGACGCGGCCGTGATGGCGTAAGTGGGCGGCCGGACCGTTGCGCGCGTCCGCAGCCGCAGCTTTTGCGACCAAGTCCTTCAAACCGCGCGAGCCTGCCCGGCAAAGCGCTTTGGCGCCCTCTGGACATCAAGCGCGGGATTGTTCCAGCGGCTTTCCTCCCATTCGTCGAAGGCCGCGGCCGGCAAAGCTGCCGAGAACAGGAAACCCTGCACTTCGTCGCATCCTAGGCTTTGCAGGCTCGCCAGCTGACGCCAGCTTTCCACCCCCTCCGCCACGACCTTGAGATCGAGACCGTGGGCCATGGTGACGATGGCGCTCAGAATCGCCCGGCTCTTGGCGTTTTGATCCGCCGCCAGAAGAAGAGAACGATCGATCTTCAATTCACCCACCGGCAGGTTGGCAAGCTGTGCGAGATTTGAGAAACCAGTGCCGAAATCGTCGATCGAAATTTGAAGTCCCAACGCTCGGACCTCCGAAACCCTGCGCCGCATGTCCGGCGTGTCGGAGATCAGAAGGCTTTCGGTGATCTCGATCTCCATAAGGTTGGGATCGACGCCATAGGCGTTGATCGTCGCGGCGAGTTCGGCGACGAAATCCGGACTCTCAAATTGCGCGGGGGAAGCGTTGACGGCGATCCGGCGCGGGCGGCCGGCGTCCATCCACGCGCGGCATTGCGCGGCGGCCATCCGGAACACGCAGGCGCCCAGCGCGCCAATCAGGCCGGCGCGTTCGGCAAGGCCGACAAAGAGGTTGGGAGGAATCGCGCCGCGCGCGGGATGGCGCCAGCGCGCGAGGGCCTCGACTCCTCGCAGCTCCAGCGTTTGCGCGTCGAGCTTCGGTTGGAAGTGCAGCTCCAGCGCGTCTTCCGCGATCGCGCGGCGCAGATCGGCTTCTAGCAGCGTCCGGTCGGAGGCGGCCTGGGCGAGCGCCGGCGTGAAGTGGACGACACGGTTTTTCCCACCCGACTTGGCCGCATACATGGCGAGATCGGCGAAGCGCAGCAGTTCGTCGGGGTCAGTCGTGTCCTGGGGCATTTGCGCAAGACCGATGCTGGCGCCGACCCGGACTTCGGAGCCGTCGATGACAAAAGGGTCTTGCAGCGCGAGGAGTATGCGCTCCGCGATCACGCGAAGATCGTCCCGTTCGCCACGCCCGGGGACAAGCAGAACGAATTCGTCGCCGGCGAAGCGCGCGAGCACGGGCGTCTTTGGGCAGGACTGGCGGAGTTCGCCGAGCGGCGACGTGCAGGTTTCCATCGCGCCCAGGTCGAGGTTCAGACCATCCTCGTAAATGCGGCGGCTCGCCAGCCGCAGAAGCTCGTCGCCGGCCTCATGTCCCAGCGCGTCGTTGACCCTCTTGAAGCCGTCGAGGTCGAGAAAGAGAATGCCGCCGCGGCAGTCCCGTCCCTTGTCGGCGCTGGCGAGCTCCAGGACGTGCGAGATGACGAGCCGATTGGGCAGCGCCGTCACCGGGTCGGTATACGCCAGAAGGTTCATGCGCAGGATGTTGCTGTTC
Source organism: Rhodoblastus acidophilus (assembly GCF_009720655.1). Lineage (GTDB taxonomy): Bacteria > Pseudomonadota > Alphaproteobacteria > Rhizobiales > Beijerinckiaceae > Rhodoblastus > Rhodoblastus acidophilus_A. Next base: position 519,033 of record NZ_WNKS01000001.1, read on the forward strand.
AGCCGCGTGACCATGGCGCGGAAACTGTCGGCGAGGCCGCCGACCTCGCACGCGCAATCGACGTTCACGGGTTCGTCGAAGCGGCCGGCGAGGATCTCCTCCGTGCTGTGACGCAGCGCCTTGATCGATCCCGCGAGCCTTCCGGCGGCGACATAGGTCACCAGCGCAGGGGCGCAGATCATCGCGGCGAAGAGGGCGAGACTGGACATGCCCGCTTCATCGACGAGGTTGTGGAAAGCGGCCTGGTGCAATCCGATGCCGAGGGTGGTGAAGACCGCCGACATCAGCGCGAAGCGCACCGGAATGCGGTTGATGCCCTTGCCCTTCGAGCCGACGGGCTGGCTCTCGCTTGGCCTGACACGTCCGGGGTCCGCGCAAGAATTGGAGGGTTCGTAAGGGGAGCGCGCCATGTCCGGCCTTGTTCGCGCGCCGGATTGGCGCGCCGTTTTCTCAACCTGTGCGGGAAATAATGAAAGAAAGGCACAGAGCTTCGTGAAGTTTTTAATAAACAGCTCAGCGAGCCGCTTTCGCCAACGCTCCCGGCTGGTCCATGATCGCACGTTCACACCAAAAGCCTGGCGAAAGTCTCTGTCGTCAGAGTCGCCGCACACTTCGCCATGTTGCGAGCACTGCAATGCTGGATCGTTTGAATATCGGCGGTCGACTGGCCGCGGGCTTCACCGTTCTGATCGCTCTCATTCTGGCTCTCAGCGCCTGCCTGATCTATGCGGAAACGGTCGGCGGCGCCGCCCTGACCACCGTCATCATGAAGGAAAACAACGCGATCCTCGACCACGTCGCGCGCGCCAGCATCAACCTTTATATTGCGCAAACGTGGCGACATCTGGCCACCGACGAAGCCGAAGATGCCGAGACGTCCCGGTCCGTTCGGCAAGCGGTTCAAAAGAACATAGACAAGCTGGCCGCATCGATCCTCGATCCTGGCCGCCGCGCGCGCGCCGAGGAAATGGGCGCGCTGGTGGACGGCTATGCGGACCTGGCCGATCGCCTCGCGCGGGTGAAGGCCGACGCGGGCCTCGGATCGGAGGAGGCGCGGACGATTGCCGCCAAAATGGACGAAGTGGAAAATCGGCTCGACGTCGTCGCGGGAGAGTTGGAGCGCGCCATTGTCGGCACGGCGGTTCAGACGGAAAATGACGCGCGCAGCGAGTTAAAACTGTTGTCGTGGGGCTCCATGGCGCTGGCCGCCCTCAGCGTGGTCCTTGGCGCGTTCCTGGCCTGGAGGATCGCCCGCGGCATCACCCGCCCGGTTCGCGCGATCGCATCGACCATGTCCGCGATGAGCAACGGCGACCTGACGAAAGAAACGCCCGGGAGGCAACGGTCGGATGAAATTGGCGAAATGGCGCGCGCGGTGCGCGCGGTGGAAGTGTTCCGCGACAACGCCGAGGCCGCGCGCGCCTGGAGGGGGAAGCCAGGACGGAACGCGCGCGCGAGGCCGAACGCCAGCGTCTCCTCGAAGATATGATCGGGCGGTTCCGCGAGAACGTGAACGCCGTCGTCGCCTCGATCAGCGCACGAACCGGCGAGATGGGCGACACGGCGCAGCATTTGAACGCCGTCGCCGCGCGCGCCAGCGACGCCGCCGGCGAAGCCCACACCGCCGCCAATGTGTCTTCGGAGAACATGCACACGGTGTCGTCCGCCACCGAGGAATTGCCCTCCTCGATCCAGGAGATCCCGACTCAGATTGAAGGCATGCGGCATCGCGCCGACCAGACCAGCGCGTCGGCAAGGGAAACCGACCGCCACGTCGGGGCACTCGTCGCCTTGGCGGAGAAATTTGGCGCCATCGTCGAGATCATCCGGGGGATCGCCCAGCAAACCAACATGCTGGCGCTCAACGCCACCATCGAGGCGGCGCGCACCGGCGAGGCCGAGCGCGGTTTTGCGGTCGTCGCCTCAGAGGTCAAGACGCTGGCCGAACACACAGCGCGCGCCACCGACGAGATCGGCGCCCAGATCGCGGAGATTCAGACTGCGACCCGCGAGGCGGAAGGGGCCATTCGGGCGATCGCCATGGCGGCGGAAGAGATGGATGCGTTGACCGCCGCCATTGCCTCTTCTGTGACCCAGCAGAGCGAAGCCACCACCGAAATCGCCCACGCCGTTTCGCGCGCCGCGCAGAGTTCCTCTGCGACGAGCGAGAGCGTCACCCATGCTGCAAGCGTCATCGGCGAGACCAACAGCGAGGCCCAACGCGTCGCTTCGGTCACCGAGACCCTTGTCGCCGCAGGGCAGACGCTCGCGGTGACAGTCGAAACCTTTCTCTCGAATCTGGGGCGCGACATCGGCGAGCGGCGGAAAGCGCTGCGTCGCCGCGCCAGCCAGGCGCTGGTGATCCACGCCAATGGCGAAAGCGAGACGGCGCGGCTGGTCGATGTTTCCGACAGCGGCGCAAAATTCACCTCGTCCGGGCGCCTGCGCGTCGGCGACGCCGTCACCTTGCAATTCGAGGATGGGACCAGGGTTCGGGCCAGGGTTGCGCGCCTAGAGGAGGGCTTTGCGGCGGCGCAATTCCTGGCGGAGCAGAGCGGCGTGATCGACAGGGCGCCGCCTGAATCGTCAACCGCTAAGTCGTGCGCCAGGCTTCGCTTGATGAATGCGGGGCCAAAACATCGAGCGGCTTCATTCTGAGCGGCGCGGCGACGAGGAGGGGGGGCGCCGCTTGAGCGTGACAGCGCCGGTCGACGGCTGTCTCCTGGCGCCGAGATTGCGTCGCCGCCGGATCGGCTTGGTTAAGTCTTTGTTTTCACGGCGACACGTTGGCGGACCGCTCCCGACGTGCATTTTTCTTAAAAACCCGCTTGACGGTTCGGGCGGGTGGGTCCTATAAGGCGTCCATCGACGGCGTCGCTGCCGGTCACTGGCGGCGGACGCTGACGCGTCTTCATCTGATCCTTGAGGGGGTTAGGCCG
>NZ_WNKS01000020.1 GCF_009720655.1 Rhodoblastus acidophilus
TGAAATACGCCAATTCCGGCGGCGTGCGCCTGGGCGGCCTGGTCTGCAACGAGCGCAAGACCGACAAGGAATACGAGCTGGCGGAATCGCTGGCGGGCAAGTTGGGCAGCCGGCTCATCCACTTCGTGCCGCGCGACAATATCGTCCAGCACGCCGAGCTGCGCCGCATGACGGTGGTGGAATACGCCCCCGACTCCAAGCAGGCCGGCGAATATCGCACGCTGGCCAACAAGGTGCACAACAACGCCGGCAACGGCACCATCCCGACCCCGATCACCATGGACGAGCTCGAAGACCTGTTGATGGAACACGGCATCATGCCGACCATCGACGAGACCATCGTCGGCAAGAAGGCCGTCGAAGCTTGATGCATGACGGCCCGGACTCCTGGAGTTCGGGCCGCAGGTTTGGGAGCGCCGCCATGTCAGTTGAATCCGCAGTCGCCTATATCCAGCGCATGCGCTCGGACGAGGATTTTCGCAAGAAAATGAACGACCTCTCCGAGGACGAGGCCGCCAGCTGGGCCGCCATCAACGAGTCCGGCTACGAATTTTCGATGTCGGAATTCAAGAAGGCTCAGGAAAAGATCTACGAGGAGCACGGCATTACGCCGATGTGAAACGTGGTTCGCTGAAATGCAAAGAGGGCGCGCTTTGTCGCGCCCTTTTTTCGCGCCATGACGCTACAGCAGGCTCTTTCTCTGGAGCGGCGAGCCAGCTAAGCTCCCGCCGCGCCAGCGCACTACCGCGACGCGCTGCCCTCCAGGAGGCGTCGATGTCCCTCATCAAAATGCTCGTTTCGTTCGCGCCCTGGATCGCCTTTCTGATTCTCGCCAGAGGGGATCTTTTGCAGATCAAGATCGCCTTGCTGGTCGCCTTCGTCGTCAATGTGGGCATGGCGGTGACCAAGCTGCATCGCGGCGCGCTGATGTGGGCGGGCAACGTGTTTTTCCTGGTCGCTCTGGTCGCGGTCGGCTGGTTCGAGAATCTCTGGGTGCTTCGAAATCTCGGCGTTCTCGCCAATGGCGCGCTGGCGGCCGGCGTTCTCGGCGGTCTGCTGGCGGGCAAGCCTTTCACGCTCGAATACGCCAAGCAGAGCGTCGATCCAGGCCGATGGAGCGACCCGGTTTTCGTGCGGACCAACACGATCCTGACGGGCGTTTGGGGGGCGACCTTCGTCGTCAACGCCGCGCTCGCCTGGGCGAAGACGAGGCATGAGCTGCTGCCCGATGACGCCTTCGAGGTCCTGAATTATGCGGGACTGATCGGCGCGGCGCTGTTCACCCGCTGGTACGCCGCCTTCATGCACCGCAAGGCCGACGCCGCGCGGCGTCCGAGTTGAGCGGACGCGCCGCGGCAAACAAGGCCGCGCTTGCCGCCCGTTCGCCAGCCGCAAATGGGTCTCTTCAGCTCCGGTAGCGCAGCACGGCCTGGCGTTTGTCGGAAAAGAACTGCGCGATCCGGCCGCCAAGTTCGCTGTCGATCGGCACACCGTATTTCGCCGCCGCTCGCGTCAATTGCTCGGCGTCCACGCCCTGCAGCGAAGCCAGGCCGGCATTGGCGAGCGCGAACACCCGACGTTGCAGCGCCGGGTCGCTGTGCGCCGCGATCCACGTGGTGCGGATTTTTCCGGGCGCATAATTGTCCGGCGCCGAAAAATTGCCCTGCATGGCCTGAATCGCGCCAGCCATGGCGATGTCCGCCAGCAGGAGATTGAAAAACTGTTGGTCGGTCAGATCCATGTCAATCTCCTGCGGCGCCGCGCCGATAGGTCTTGTAATTGATGTTGTACTTTTCCATGCGCAGGCCGAGGATGCGGCGGGTCAGGCCCAGATCCTTGGCGGCCTCCGTGGTATTGCCATTGTGGCTCTTCAGAGCCTCCACGATCATCTCGTATTCGACCGCCTGGATCTTCGCCTCCAGCCCGCAGCCGAAACTGGTTCCGGTTTCGGCGGAGGTTTGCAGCGAGGGCGGCAGGTTGTAGCCATGGATCACGCCGTCGTCGGCGAGGATCACCGCGCGCTCGATCACATTTTCCAGTTCGCGCACATTTCCTGGCCAGTGATAGGCCATCAGCATGTTGAGCGCGGGCGTGGAAATGCGCTTGACCTCCTTGCCCATCTCCTGCGCGCTTTTCGTCACGAAATGATCCGCGAGCAGGATCACGTCGCTGGCGCGCTCGCGCAGCGGCGGAATGGTGATGGGGAAGACATTCAGGCGATAATAAAGGTCCTCGCGGAACAGATTTTTCGAGATCATGTCCGGCAGGTCGCGATTGGTGGCGGCGATGATGCGCAGATCGACCCGCACGGGCTTGGACCCGCCGACGCGCTCAAAAGTTCGTTGCTGGAGGACTCGCAAAAGCTTGGCTTGCAGCGGCAGGCTCAATTCGCCGACTTCGTCGAGAAAGATCGTGCCGCCGTCGGCCATTTCGAAGCGGCCTTTGCGCTGGGCGACGGCGCCGGTGAACGAACCCTTTTCGTGGCCGAACAGCTCGCTTTCGACGATGCTTTCCGGCAGCGCCGCGCAGTTGAAGACTATGAAGGGGCCGTCGGCGCTCGGGCTGTTGTAGTGGATCGCGCTCGCCACCAATTCCTTGCCAACGCCGCTTTCGCCCAGCACCAGCACGGTCGCCTTGGTCGCGGAAACCTTTTCGATGAGCTGATAGATGTCTTGCATCGGCTTGGAATTGCCGATGATGTTTTCCGGCTTGTATTTTGTCTTCAGCGCGTTTTGCAGGCGGCGGTTTTCGTTTTCGAGCCGCACCTTTTCCACGTTTTCGAGCATGTAGAGTTCGACGGCGGGCGCGATCATCGATCCGAGCGTCGCCACCAACTCCATGTCCTGCTTCATCAGCGTTCGATTGTGATAGACCCGCTCCGCCGATATGGCGCCCAGCACCTTTTTCGCATGGGTGATCGGCACGCAGAAGAACGAGGCGTTCAATCCCGCGCCGTCGCTGTGCGCCCTGGTGCGGTCGAGGAAACGCTGGTCGTCGCAGATGTGCGGGACCATGATGGCCTCGCCGGATTCCACGACCTCGCCGGTGATGCCTTCGCCGGGCGCATAGACGCCGCGCGACCTCTCGATGTCGCTGAGACCAAAACTGCGGTGAATGGAAATGGTCTCGGACTTGCGGTCATAGAGCGTGACCGCGCCGCGAGTGATCTTCAGCCGCTTGCGCATGATCCCGAGAATGATGTCGAGCGAATGCTCGAGATCTTCGCTCTCAGCAATAACCTGACTGACTTTGTAGAGCGTCGGCAAGACGTTGATGCGGCACTCACCTGTAAAACAATGCGAGAAATCTTCCAAATCCTCATCCATGGCGGTGGATACGGACTCTCTCTTTCCCATGCAATGTCCAATCTCGTGAAGGCGTTGCGCCGCGCGGGCCTGAGCCCGCGCATCATCGCTTGGCCCGTCGTCGGCTGGTGTCGTTCGGTTGACTTGGCAGCAAGTTTGGCGCCACAGCGGAATCGACGCAACATATTGTGGGATCACATTTACGTTGCGAAGTGCTCACGGAATGCGGATAAAGCGCGCGGAAAAAGTTGTCAATGTAATCTTGTTACATAGCGGTACAAATGGCGAGCGGGGCGCCAATTTTTGTACCGGCGCGTTGACCGCAGGGGGCTTCCGCCCCCCCGCCTTCGGGCGCAACAAGCTGAAATGACGACTGTTTTCCCGAGGGCGCCGAACTGGCCCGGCCCTTGCTGAACCCTTGGCGACCACATTTACCGGAGGATCGCATGAAGCCCGAGGATATCGCGGCATTGCTGAACGAGCCGGCCTGCGCCCACAACAAGGAGAGCAAGTCCGGCTGCGCCAAGCCGGCGCCCGGCGCGACGCAAGGCGGCTGCTGCTTCGACGGCGCCCGCAACGCGCTGCTTCCGATCGCCGATGTCGCCCACATCGTGCACGGCCCGATCGGCTGCGCCGGCTCCTCCTGGGACAATCGCGGCACGCGCTCCTCCGGCCCCGACATTTTTCGAACTGGCATGACCACTGATCTCACCGACATGGATGTGATCATGGGGCATGGCGAGAAGCGTCTGTACCAGTCGATCAAGCAAGCGGTGGAGACGTACAAGCCGGCCGCCGTCTTCGTCTACAACACCTGCGTTCCCGCCTTGCAAGGCGATGACATCGAAGCAGTCGCGAAACGCGCGCAGCAAAAGTTTGGCGTCGCCGTGATTCCGGTCGATTGCGCCGGCTTTTATGGCAACAAGAATCTCGGCAACCGCGTCGCCGGCGACGCCGCCACCAGATACATCATCGGAACGCGCGAACCCGAGGCGCCCGCGTATGAAATTCCGGGCGTCACCCGCCATGACGTCAATCTCGTTGGCGAGTGGAACGTCGGCGGCGAGTTCTGGAACGTGTCTCCGCTGTTCGACGAACTCGGCCTGCGCGTGCTGTGCAGCTTTTCCGGCGACAGCCGCTTCGCCGAAGTCCAGACCATGCATCGCGCGCAAGCCAATATGGTGGTCTGCTCCAAGGCGATGCTGGCGGTCGCGCGCAAGCTGGAACAGGATTATCAAATCCCATGGTTCGAGGGCTCTTTCTATGGCATGCGCGACACCTCCGAAGCGTTTCGCAATTTCGCCCGCCTTCTGAATGATCCCGACCTGACCGAACGCGTCGAAAAGCTCATCGCGAGAGAAGAGGCGCGGGTCGAGGCGGCGCTGGCCCCCTTGCGCGATAAGCTGCGCGGCAAGCGTGTGCTGATCTTTACCGGCGGCTACAAGAGCTGGTCGGTGGTCTCGGCCATGCAGGACCTCGGCATGATCGTGGTCGCCACCGGCACGGAAAAATCCACCGAGGAAGACAAGGCGCGCATAAGGGAGCTGATGGGCGACGACGCCCGGATGATCTCCGACAACGACCAGCTCGCCCTGATTGACGTTTTTCACGACACCAAAGCCGAAATTCTCATCGCGGGCGATCGCTACATCTATCCGACGCTGAAATCGCGCATTCCCTTCCTCGACATCGACCACGTCAGGCGCATCGGCTACGCCGGCTATGACGGTCTGATCGAACTCGCCAGGAATCTCGACCACGCCGCCCACTCGCCTGTTTGGGCGCAGGTGCGCTCCGAGCCGGCCTGGGCGACAGCCGGCGCTCGTCCCCGTCCGCGCGCGGTGGCTTGAGAAATGGCGGAAATCCTCACCCCCACCAAGGCGCTCAGCGTCAATCCGCTGAAAGCGAGCCAGCCCATCGGGGCGTCGCTGGCCTTTCTCGGCATCGCCGAATGCATGCCGCTCGAACATGGCGCGCGCGGCTGCACGTCGTTCAACAAACTCTACTTCATGCGCCACTTCAACGAGCCCATCGCCTTGCAGACCACGGCGATGGACCAGACGACGACGGTGCTCGGCGCCGACGACAATGTGGTCGAGGCGCTCGCCACCATTTGCGCGAAAAACGCGCCAAAAGTGATCGGCCTCGTCACCACCGGCCTGTCGGAAATGCAAGGCGCGGACGTGCCGCGCACCGTGCAAGAGTTCCGGAAAAAGCATCCGGAGTTCGCCCATGTGGCGGTCGTGCCGGTCAGCGCCAGCGACACGCTCGGCTGCCTTGAAACAGGCTTTGCCGCGGCCGTCGAAGCCATTGTCCGCGCCATGGTTCCGCACCGTCCCACAAGTCGGAAACATCCGCGCCAGGTCAATGTGCTGGCGTCCTCCGCCTTGAGCCCCGGCGATCTGGAGGAACTGCGCGCCTGGATCGAGGCTTTTGGCCTCACGCCGATCCTGCTGCCCGATCTCGGCGGTTCGCTCGACGGCCATCTCATCGAACAGGGTTTTTCCACTCTCACCTATGGCGGCGTCAGCCGCGAGGAAATCGAGGGCATGGCGGACTCAGCCGCCACGCTGGTCATCGGCCGCTCGATGGCCCGCGCCGCCGATGCGCTTCAGGCGCAGACCGGAACGCCCGATTTTCGCTTCGACCAGTTGATCGGCTTGCCGGCGTGCGACGCTTTTACGCAAATCCTGTCGGACATTTCCGGCCGTCCCGTCCCAGAAATTTTTGGGCGCAAGCGGGCGCAACTCACCGACGCCATGGTCGATTGCCAGTTCCAGTTTGGCGGCGCCAAAGTCGGGATCGCCGCCGACAGCGATCTATTGGCCGCGCTGGTCGATTTTTTCCACGGGATGGGCGCGCATGTCGTCGCCGCCGTCGCCTCGGCGCGCGCGGCGCGGCTCGCCGAACTGCCGATCGAGGACGTGGTGGTCGGCGACCTCGAAGATTTCGAGATTTTGACCCGCGCGCGCGAGGCCGATCTGATCGTCACCAATTCCCACGGCGCCGAAGTCGCGCGTCGCACCGGCGCCGTGCTCTTGCGCGCGGGATTCCCGATCTACGACAGCTACGGCGCCCATGCGGACCCGTGGATCGGCTATGGCGGAACCCGCAGGCTGATCTTCGCCGCCGCAAACCTTTTGGCCTCGCATTACCAGGAACTGCGGCCCTACGTTTCCAAATACAAGCAGGCGGCGCAAACATGCTGAAGATCGCTTTCGCCTCCACCGACCAGGAAAAGGTCGACATGCATTTCGGCGGCGCCGAGCGCCTGGTGATCTACGATGTGTCGCCCGGCCGCGCGGACCTGTTCGGCGTCATGGAATTCGTCAAGGCCGAGCAGGTCGGCGAGGCCGGCCGCGCCGGCATGACCGAGACGGTGCAGGACAAGGTGATCCCGAAGCTGGAATTCGTCGATGGCTGCGCCGCCGTCTATGCGGCGTCCATCGGCTCGAATTCCGTGCGTCGGCTGATGAAGGCCGGCATTCAGCCGATCGTTGTCGATGAGGGTCATGACATCGTCGATCTGCTCAACGAGGTGAGTCTCGCTTTGGTCTATGGCGGCCTGCCCTGGGTGGACAAGGCCAAGAAGAAAGCCGAGGCGCAGCAGGCGGACACGCCAAAAGCTCCCGTCGGGGAGAGCCGCAGACTCATCGCCTCCGTGGAAGAATTGGACTGACGCCATGCGCCTCGCCTTTTCCAATCTCACCTTGCCGGCCTTCGATCATCTGACCTACCTGCCGGATATCCGCGCCTTCGGCGTCGAGGGCGTCGAAATCGCGCCCGACCACACGTTTCGGCGTCCGCATTTCGGCAAGGATTTTTGCGCCCGTGAGGTCGCCACCTATGGGCAGGCGGCGCGTCTCGCCGGCCTTGAAATCGTCGGCCTGCACGCGCTTCTTGGCGGGCGGCCGGAACTCGACATGTTCGGCGACGCCGACATCCGCCATCACACCATCAGACATCTGGTCCACCTGTCGGAAATCTGCCGCGACCTCGGCGGGCGCACGCTGATCCTGGACTCCCGCTGGGCGCGCGGGATGCCGCGCAAGGAAGCCTTTTTGCAGGGCCGCGCCTTCCTGGAAAAACTGCTGCCGCAGATCGAGGGCCACGGCACGGTGCTGTGCTTCGCGCCGCTCGCCCCGGATGAAGGCGACTTCTGCCGGCTGGCGCCCGAACTGTTCATGCTGGCCAGCGCCATCGACCACCCTTCCCTCGGCCTGCACGTTTCGACCGCCGCCCTCGCCGCCAACAACGAGACCGGCCACAAGAATTTCGCCGCGCGGCGCGGGCGGCTCGACCATGTGCATATCGATGAACCCGGCCTTGTGGCGCTTGGGGCCTCCGGCACTGTCGATCACGCCGACGTGCGCCGTCACCTCAGCGCGATCTCCTACACCGGCTGGTGCTCGGTGGTGCAGCGCCTGCGGCCGGGCCTGTCGCCGACCGATCTCGTGTTCCGTTCGGTGCGCGGGTTCAAGGCCATGTACCGCCAGGATTTCCGCAACAGGAGGACATTCCATGTCTGACGACGAAATTCTCAACGTCATCGCGCAATGCATCGACGAGGCGCGTCCAGGAATCCAGTCCGACGGCGGCGACATCGAGCTTCTGGGGGTGAAGGGCCAGCGCGTCGAGATCAAGCTCACGGGCAAATGCCTCACCTGCGGGTTGGCGGGTCAAACCCTTGGCGCGATCCGAAAGACGATCATGCAGCGGACCGACCGTCCGCTCATGGTCGTTCCGGTGATGGCGTAATCCCGATGAACGCGCACGCCCGCCTCGCCGCCTGCGACACGTTCGATCCCGCTTTGGCGGTCATCGAAAAGATCGCCGCGACACTCGCGGGATCGGGTGGGGCGCTGGAATCGCTGCGGCGGGTGATGGCCTTGCTTGCCGAGATCGGCCTGACCGACGCCGGCGTGGCCTGGATCGGGGGAGCATGTCTGCACGGAGTCGCCGGGCGCGCGGCCGACGCGCCGCCCCAGGCGATGACCTCCAGGCTGAAGACATTTTTGGCGAAAGGCGAGGCCGGCGTGCTGCGCAAGGAGAAATCGCCGACCCTCGGCGCGCCCGTCCGCATGGGCGACGCGACGGTCGGACTGCTGGTGGCGCGCGTCGCCGGCCGCGCGGCCGGTGAAGCCGACCTCAGGCGCCTGGCGCTGGTCGCCAATCTGCTTGGCCCGACCCTGGCGGTGGCGCGCGAAGGCGACGGCGTCGTCACCGCCCCTGACGCCAAGACGATCATTGGCGAGAGTCCCGCGCTGCGCGCCGCGCTCGACGAGGCGCGCCGTGTGGCGCCCACCGACCTGCCTGTCTTGCTGCGTGGCGAGAGCGGCGTGGGCAAGGAGGTTTTCGCCCAGTTCATCCACGATCACTCGCCACGCGTGCAAAACCCCTTCGTCAAGGTGAATTGCGCGGCGCTTCCGGAGCCTCTGCTGGAAAGCGAGCTGTTCGGTCATGAGCGCGGCGCCTTCACCGGCGCCGACAGCCGACGCGAGGGGCGGTTCGCGCTCGCCGACGGCGGGACCATCCTGCTTGACGAGATCGGCGACATTTCCCCAGCCTTCCAGGGCAAGCTGCTGCGCGTGATTCAGGAGGGCGAGTTCGAGCGCGTTGGGGGCGCCCGCACATTGCGCGTCAATGTGCGCGTGATCACCGCCACCCATCGCGACCTCGAATTTTTGGTGCGCGCGAAAAAATTCCGGGCCGATCTCTACTACCGGCTCTGCGCCGCGCCGGTGCGTCTGCCGGCGCTGCGCGAGCGCCGCGAGGACATTCCCGCGCTGGCCAGGCATATTCTGGCGCGCTTCAACGCCGAGAACGGCCGCGCGCTTGCGCTCAATCCCCGCGCGGAAGCCATGATCGGCACATGCGCCTATCCCGGCAACATCCGCGAACTCGACAATTGCCTGCGCGGCGCCGCCGCGCTCACCATCGGCGCGGAGATTTGCGAAAGCGATTTCGCCTGCCGCCAGGGCCGTTGTTTTTCCGCCCGCCTGCGCCGCGCGCGCATCGCGCAGGGTCAGCCAATCGCGTCGTGAGGAGAAGACCATGATTTCGCCAAACCCGATTCCCTCCGGCGGCTGCTCGGCCTCCGCCTGCGGCTCCTCCGCCGCGCCGGAAGACATGGCGCCCGAAGTTTGGGCCAAGGTGAAGAACCATCCCTGCTATTCCGAAGAGGCGCATCATTATTTCGCCCGCATGCATGTGGCGGTGGCGCCGGCCTGCAACATCCAGTGCAACTACTGCAACCGCAAATATGACTGCGCCAACGAGAGCCGGCCGGGCGTCGTCTCCGAGCGCCTGACCCCGGAACAGGGCGCGCGAAAGGTTTTGGCGGTGGCGGCGAGCGTGCCGCAGCTTTCGGTGCTGGGCATCGCCGGGCCGGGCGACGCGCTCTACGACTGGAAGAAGACCAAGGCGACGTTTGACGCGGTGGTGAAAGATCTGCCGGACATCAAACTGTGCATCTCCACCAACGGGCTCGCGCTGCCCGACCATGTCGACGAGATCGTCGCCATGAACATCGACCATGTCACCATCACCATCAACATGATCGATCCCGAAATCGGCGCGAAAATCTATCCGTGGATTTTCTTCCGGCACAAGCGCCTCACGGGTTTGGAGGCGGCGCGCGTTCTGCATGAGCGCCAGATGCTCGGCCTCGACATGCTGGTGGCCCGTGGCGTTCTGGTGAAGGTCAATTCGGTCCTCATTCCCGGCGTCAACGACGCGCACCTGATCGAGGTGAACCGCGAGGTAAAGAAGCGCGGCGCTTTCCTTCACAATGTCATGCCGCTGATTTCCGATCCGGCGCATGGCACGCATTTCGGCCTGACGGGCCAGCGCGGCCCGACCGCCGAAGAGCTCAAAAAAGTCCAGGACGCCTGCGAAGGCGGCGCCAAGCTGATGCGCCACTGCCGCCAGTGTCGCGCCGACGCAGTGGGCATGCTGGGCGAGGATCGCGGCCAGGAGTTCACGCTGGACAAACTGCCGGAGACGATTGAAGTCGATTTCTCCAGGCGCGAGGCCTATCGCCGTCAGATCGAGGCCAAGCGCGAACTGGCCGCCTTCGCCCGCATGGAGGTCAAGCCGGCGGCGGACGCCAAACCCGGCCGCGTCTTGACGGTGGCCGTCGCCACCAAGGGCGACAACGTCATCAACCAGCATTTTGGCCACGCCAAAGAGTTCCTGATCTACCGGGCCGATGGCGCCGGCGTGAAATTCCTGGGCGCGCGAAAAATCGAGGACCAGTACTGCCAGGGCGGGCTCGGCGAAGAGTCTTCGCTGTCGCGCATCATCGCGCTGATCAAGGATTGCGACGTGATGCTGTGCGCCAAGATCGGCGGCTGCCCGAAGGCTGAGTTGACGGCGGCGGGCATCGAGCCCAGCGACGACTGCGCCCATGAATTCATCGCGCCGTCCATTGCCGCGCTCTACGCCAAGCGCAGCGCCGACACGCCGGCCGATGCGTAACCCCAAAACCGAAGGAGAGAAAAATGGCTTATAAAATCGTCGCATCCCAGTGCTCCGCCTGCGGCGCCTGCGAATTCGAATGCCCCAACGCCGCCATCGCCATGAAGGGCGACAGTTTTGTCATCGCCGCCGCCAAATGCACGGAATGCGAGGGCGAGGAACCGCGCTGCATCGGCGTCTGCCCGGTCGAGAAGACCATCATCAAGGCGTGAGAGGACCCATATGCTGATCCTGACCCGTCCCGCCATCGCGGCCATCGAAGCCTCGCTGATCGAGAACGACAAGCGCGGCCAGGGCGTGCGCATCACGGCGGAAGCCGGCTGCTCCGGCCCGAAATATTCCATGTGCATTGAACCGGAGTCCGCCGCGAACGACACGGTGGTGGAAATCCGCGACGTGCGCGTGTTCATGGACCAGGATTCGGCGACGATCCTCGCCGGCGCCACCGTGGACTATTCCGAAGACCCGGACAATTTCGGCTTCAATTTCGCGCTGGCGCTGCCGACCGAGGAACAGGCCTCCAACTGCACCTCCAAGCCGGCGGGCTCCTGCTCCTGCGCCAAACCGTCCTGATCAGACGAAACGGGCGCGCTGTCTCGGAACGCGCGCCCGGCTCGTACCTGAACATCGCATGCATTGGCGCGACACTTCGGCTCGCGCGGCAATCCGCCCTTCGCCTTCAGGATTTCCGCGCGATTTCGTTTTCGCGGATCGCGAAGCGATTTTGCGGAAACCATATGCCAGGCGCTGATTGGTCAGCCTTCCATTGGTCCCTTTGCGCAACAGGCCAAAGCTAACAACCATCCGGTGGCGGCATGGTTTTCGGCCGCCGGCGGTCGCGCCCGATCAGCGGCGCCGAAATCAATCCCGAGATTTGTCTTGTTTTGATCTCAATCAAGGCGCATAGATTGTCTCGTTGATTTGGCCGATATGGCTTCGCGGTGTCAGAGACCCGCCATCTTCCTTCAAATTCACGAGAGTCGGCGCTTGCGCCCTCACAGGCTGCGCTTGGCTCCTCAAGAGTTGGAATGATCTCCGACGCCGACCACGGATGTACTGGCGGCTCGGAGGCTTTCCGGCTCGGGTGCGGCGACTGGGCGAAGCACCCCGATTCATCTTCTCGCCGGCCAGGATCACGGCCTGCCACAAGCCACAAACGCGTCGCCGTCTCCTGATCGCCTTCTTTGACCGGGCGTCGTCAAATCGCGCCCTTGGCTGGCCCGCGTCACATCCATGGCTCGCAATCGGTCTGCAAGGACCGATCCATCGCACGCGCCGATCAATCCGGCCACGAACTCAATTCCGAACACGAAAACAAAAGGACAAACCATCATGATCACGCCACACATTTATCGGCGCAACACCCCCGTGGCCAGCCATCTCGGCGCGCCGCATCGCTTCACGGTGGGGCAAGCCGTCCGGCTGAAGGGCGGTTTCGCGCAGCGGGCGCAGGCGCCTGGCGTCTATCACATCACCCGCACGCTCCCGCCGCTGGGAGAATCGCCGCAATATCGCATCCGCAGCGATGGCGAGAGCCATGAGCGGCTGGCGTCGCAGAACGAGCTCGAAGCGGTGACCGGCACAGGCGGGGATCTCATGGAAAGAACATTCCGTCATGGCTGAGGAACAGAAACGCGGCAATTGCGAGATCAAGAAACCGACCCAGCCCTTCGGCAACCACATCGGGCTCTGGGCGTTCAAGGACGTGACCCGCGCCAGCGGAAAAGCGCCAACCCGCGCGAATGCGCCAGCGCCGCAAATCGGGCGAACGCCGTCATGCCTTCGACCATCACGGGCCTTTGGAAAGGACATCGCCATGAACGCCGTCAACGAAGAAAGCGCACTCAGACAAGACGCATACGCGATCAGCGGATGGGAGCGCGAGGGCGGCGCGGATGCGCACGACGGCATCGACTGCGATTATGGCCGCAGGATCGAGAGCGACCGATCCTGGACGGTCTATCATGTGTTCTCCGGCGCGCCGGCGCGCATTGACGACCGTTTCATGCTAGAGCATTTTCAAGCGAAGTGGATGCCGGTTCGCGTGAAGAAAATTCATCAAAACAAGAATCTAGAGCTTTTTCATGTTTCCATGAAACGTGAAAAAGCTCTAGGCCTTTCCTGTCAGGAAGCGACGCACAGCATGGTGTCGACCAACCGGTCCAATGTCGTGCGCCGGAAACAGCGCGGCAAGCGGCTGGCGTCGACGGCCAGGCAGGAGCAACAGTCATGACTCTGGCTTTTCTCAATCCCAGCCGCAATTTCGACGAGGCCCGAAACGCCGTGAGTTTCATCGGCCACGATGGCATGTTCGAGATACGCTTTTTCGTCGAGGTCGCGGCGCTCGCAAGCCGCCAGCCGCGAGGGACGGAGATGTCGGAAGCGGAATGCCTTTCGGCCTTCGACTCGATGCGCTCCTCCATCCAGAACGCCGCGCGCGCGGCCTATTCCAGGCGTCGCAGCAACCTGAACACCCTGAGCGTCACGGATTTTCGGTAAGGCGGCGACGATGCTGATACGCTACGGCTACGAAATCACCCTGACGTGCGCGCAACCGACGCCGCTG
This sequence comes from Rhodoblastus acidophilus, assembly GCF_009720655.1. Lineage (GTDB taxonomy): Bacteria > Pseudomonadota > Alphaproteobacteria > Rhizobiales > Beijerinckiaceae > Rhodoblastus > Rhodoblastus acidophilus_A. Next base: position 13,351 of record NZ_WNKS01000020.1, read on the forward strand.
GTGTGCCTGCTGTCGGTGCATGAGGATCGCAGGGGCGATATTCGCGATCCCGAAAAGACCTTCACGACGCCGATCACGCCGGTGTCGACGTATCGAGACCTCTACGGCAATCGCTGCCTGCGCTTGGTCGCGCCGCCGGGCGACCTGATGATCTGGGGCGACGCCACGCTCGAGGATGACGGCCGGCCGGACCCGATCTTCCCGGACGCCCGTGAAACGCCCGTGCAGGACCTGCCGGTCGAGTGTCTCATCTTTCTCATGGGCAGCCGTTATTGCGAGACGGATCGCCTCAGCCAGATCGCCTGGGACACATTCGGGAAGATCGCGCCCGGCTGGGGCCGCGTGCAGGCGGTCTGCGACTTCGTCAACGCTCACATCCATTTCGACTACATGCAGGCGCGCGCGACCCGCTCCGCGTGGGAGGTCTTTCACGAGCGTGTCGGGGTGTGCCGCGACTTCGCGCATCTGGCGGTGACGTTCTGCCGCTGCCTGAATATCCCAGCGCGCTATGTGAACGGCCATCTGGGCGACATCGGCGTTCCCGACGGGGGCCCCATGGATTTCAGCGCATGGATGGAGGTTTATCTCGACGGCGCCTGGCACACGTTCGATCCGCGCCTCAATGTCCCGAGGATCGGCAGGATCGTCGTCGCGCGCGGGCGCGACGCCGCCGATGTCCCGCTCATCAACTCGTTCGGGCCTCATGTGCTGAAATCCTTCCGGGTCTGGACATACGAACTGCCCTTGGCGGCGGCGGAGTGCTTTCCCCCGCAGCAGTCCCTGCAAGATAAAGGAGTTTTTTGACCGAGCGCCTTTCCCGACTGCCCAGGGCGCCCATGGATCGGCTGACCCGTCCTTTCATGCGTTTCCTTCGTATCGAGGCCATGGCGGGCGCCGTCCTGTTGCTCAGCACCCTGATGGCGTTGGCGCTTGCGAACTCTCCCTGGTCGGCGTCCTTCCTCGCCCTGTGGGATGTTGACGCCGGCGTCAATCTTGGCGACATCGCGATTTCCCGGTCGGTGAAACACTGGATCAACGACGGGCTGATGACGGTGTTCTTTTTCGTCATCGCTCTTGAACTGAAGCGCGAACTCGCGCTGGGCGAACTGCGCGATCCCAGAGCAGCCGCATTGCCGATCGCCGCGGCGATCGGCGGCATGGTCGCGCCCATCGGCCTGTTCCTGCTGATTGCGGGCGGCGGCCCCGGCGCCAGCGGCTGGGGCGTCGTGATGTCAACGGACACGGCCTTTGTTGTCGGCTGTCTGGCCGTGCTCGGTTCGCGCATTCCGCAGACCCTGCGGTTGTTCCTGCTCTCGCTCGCAATCTTCGACGATGTCGGCGCCATACTGGTCGTGGCCGTCAGCTACGGCGACGCCTTTGACTGGATCGCGCTTGGCGCGGCGGGGCTGGGCTTGGCTTGCGTGGTCGGGATATCGCGACTGGGCGTACGCAGCATGCCGGTCTATTTCGCTTTGGGCGGCGGCGTCTGGCTCGCGCTCGACGTGTCGGGACTCCATCCGACCCTGACCGGCGTGCTCCTCGGACTGATGACCCCGACGCGAAGCTGGGTGAGCGACAACCGTTTGCACGCCATTCTGGACAAGATTGTCGCTTATCCGCCCGGCGATCACTGGAGCGGAGACACAGCCGCGCGCGAAGACCTGCATCGGGCGGGCGTGGCGACGCGCGAGGCGCTGTCCCCCGTCGAGCGCCTTGAAATGGCGCTCCACCCATGGGTCGCCTTCGCAATTCTGCCTCTCTTCGCCTTTGCCAACGCCGGCGTCCCCATTGCCGGCGCAAAATTCGATCCGGCGCTGACGACGGCGATCTTCGCGGCCTTCGTGGTCGGCAAGCCTGCCGGCGTGGTTTTGTTCAGCGTCCTTGCCGTGAAATCGCGGCTCGCCATCCAGCCGGGCGAGTTGTCGTGGGGCCTGCTGGCGGCGGGAGGATTGCTCACCGGCATCGGCTTTACGATGGCCCTGTTCATTTCCGATCTTGCGTTCGACGCCGAGCTTCTCAATTCGGTCAAGCTCGGGGTGCTCTGCGCTTCGGCGGTCTCGGCCGTCCTGGGCCTCCTGATGCTGGCCCGGCTCTAGAGCTTTTTCACGTTTCATGGAAACATGAAAAAGCTCTAGATTTTTGTTTTGACGCATTTTCTTCACGCGAACCGGCATCCACTTCGCTTGAAAATGCTCTCATCCGCGCGCCCGGAAGATCCGGGCAAGGTTGCCCAGCTATAGCCGAAACAAATCGAACGCGGTCGACGCCCGCTCCCATCGAGCAAGCACACGGGAATAAGTAATGGAAAACGTCAAACTTGAACCGCAGGACGCGGAATCACACTGGATCGGTCGCGTTTCAAAGCGGGCGTTCCTGCGTATCGAGGTTTCGACCTATCTGATCCTGGGATTGCTGCTCGCGAGCGTCGCGATCCTCGGGACGGTCGGAGCCGTTTTCTCGCTCGCGAAAGCCGCGCACGAATTCGGCTCCCCGGCGTGGCTGGTCGTGACGATCGACCGGATCTTGCTGGTCCTGATGGTCATCGAAATTCTTCACACCGTGCGTGTTTCCTTCAACGAAGGCGCGCTGGTTTGCGAGCCATTCCTGATCGTCGGGCTGATCGCATCCATCCGACGCGTTCTCGTCATCACGCTGGAATCATCGCAAGCGCAGGAGGCCGGAAAAACGACGCCGGACTTACATGATCTATTCAATTCATCGATGATCGAGCTGTGCGTGCTGGGCGGATTGATTCTCGTGATGGTCTTTTCGATCTACCTCTTGCGCGGCAGCAAGCGACCGATGGCTGATCGGCCGAGCCCCTGACGCTTTTGCGCGCCAGCGTTGACAAGGCGGCATCGCGGCTGACAGGCCGTTCGCGGCGGCGACGGGTCGGATGATACTCAGCCCCCCGCCTCGCCATCCATGCTAAGCAAACATTCGTTGGTCGCCCAACGAATGTTTGCTTAGGCTCCTTTGTTTTCGCCGGATTTTCATCCGAAAACCGGTGGCCACTTTTCGGAAATCCTGCTTAGGATGCAAAAGTCCCGAAATCGCGGGCGAACGTCGCGGAAGTCCTCGCATGCAAAAACGCGCTCCGCTGCTCGGCGAAAACCCCGCTTCCGCCATCGCGCGCCGACCGGGAGCGGAAGCGTTTCTCGTCGTCGCGATCGGCGCGTCGGCGGGAGGGCTCGACGCATGCCGGAAATTTCTGGGTGGGCTGCCGGCCCATTCCGGCATGGCTTTCATTCTGGTCCAGCATCTCGATCCGACACACGCCAGCATGCTGGTGGAGCTTCTGGCCGGACACACCTCGCTCGAAGTTTGCGAGGCGACGGATGGCGCGCCCGTCGAGCCTGAGCATCTTTATGTCATTCCCCCCGGCGTTTCCCTTTCGGTCTCGGGCGGCGCGCTGCATGTGTCGCAGCCCGAGGCGCGGCATGGGGCGCGGCTGCCGTTTGATGTCCTGCTGCAATCGCTGGCGGAGGATTTTTGTGAAAACGCGGTTTGCGTCGTGCTTTCGGGCACTGGCGCGGACGGCAGTCGCGGCGTGAAGGCCATCAAGGAGAAGGGCGGGCTGGTGCTCGCTCAAGATCCCGACGAAGCCGAATTTGACGGCATGCCGCGCAACGCCATCGCCACCGGCGCCGTGGATCATGTGGCGCCGGCGGCGAAATTGCCCGAGGCCATTCTCGGATTCTTCCGGGGCATGCGCAGCCATGCCGCCCGGACAGAGCGCGATGCCGAGGACTGGCTGGCGCCCATCGTCGATCTGCTCCGCGTGAAGGCGGAGCATGATTTCCACCTTTACAAGCCCGGCACGCTGCGCCGCCGAATCGCGCGCCGCATGGCGCTCGCCGATTGCGATGCGCCGCATTATCTGCAAAGGCTGCAAGACGATCCCAAGGAAGTCGCTCTACTCGCCAAAGATCTTCTCATCAACGTCACCTGTTTTTTTCGCGATCCGAAAGTGTTCGGCTTTCTCGGCGAAGACGTTCTGCCCGGCCTGATCCGCGATCATCCGGCGGAGACGCCCTTGCGCATCTGGGTCGCGGGATGCAGCACCGGCGAGGAAGCCTATTCGCTGGCGATCCTGTTTCGTGAGGCGATGGAAGCCGCGGGCAAAACGATCAAGCTGAAGGTTCTCGCCTCCGACATCGATGCCGACGCCGTGGCGCAGGCGCGCGAAGGCCTGTACCCCGCGTCCATCGACGCCGAGGTCTCGCCGGACAGGCTCGCGCGTTTTTTCGTCAAGGAGGAGCACGGATACAGGGTGGTTCCCGATCTGCGCGACAATGTCATCTTTACCGTGCAGGATCTGCTGACCGACCCGCCGTTTTCCAGACTGGATTTCGTCTCCTGCCGCAATCTCTTGATCTATCTCGGGCAAGAAGCGCAGGCGAAGGTCCTGGACCTGTTCCATTTCGCCCTGCGCGAAGGAGGAATCCTGCTGCTCGGCGGCGCCGAGACGGTAGGGGAAACCCATGGCCGATTCAGCGCGATTTCCAGGACCGACCGCGTTTTCAAGCATATGATGCGCGGCCGTCCCGGCGATTTCGCCTTTCCCGGCGGCGCCGGCGCCCGCATTCCGGCGCGCCAGGAGCAGGGATCGACCTCGCGGCGGAAAAGTCTCGCCGATCTCTGCCAGCGCCTGTTGCTGGAAACGCTTGCGCCCGCCGCGGTGTTGATCAACCGCAACAATGAATGCCTGTATTCGACAGGGCCCACGGACCTTTACCTGACGATCGCGCCGGGACAGGCGACGCATGATTTGCTGTCCATGGCGCGCAAGGGCCTGGGCGGCCGGTTGCGCTCGGTGATCCAGCGCGCCTTCGAGACGAATGCGCCGGCCTCGGTCAGCGTCAGTTGGCTTGACCATAAGGAGCGGCCGCCCTGCCGCATTTCCGTGCGGCCGGTGGTCAGCGACGGCGAGCCATTGGCTCTGGTCTGCTTTGCCGAGGACGCGCGGGCGGAGCGGCGACACAGTCGAGCAGCCGGCCAAGCCGACGATTCGCTGGCCGCTGAACTTGAAGCGACGCGGGCCGAATTGCAGCAAGCCCTTCGCGATCTGGAGGTTGCGGGCGAGGAGCACAAGGCGATCCACGAAGAGGCCTTGTCGGTGAACGAGGAGTTCCAGTCCGCCAACGAGGAATTGCTCACCTCGAAGGAGGAGTTGCAGTCTCTCAACGAAGAATTGACCGCGCTCAACAACCAGCTTCAAGAGACGCTCGACCGGCAGCGCACCACCTCCGACGATTTGCAGAACGTGCTCTACAGCACCGATGTCGCGACGCTCTTCCTCGACGACAGCCTCAACATCCGCTTTTTCACCCCGGCGACCCGCGCCTTGTTCAACGTCATCGCCAGCGATGTCGGCCGTCCCCTGGCGGATCTCGCCTCGCGCGGCGCGGATGAAGCGCTTCTGTCGGACGCGCGCCTCGTGCTGGCCAGGCATCTGCCGGTCCAGCGCGAGATCGAGACGCCCGACGGCCACGGGTTCATGCGGCGCATTCTGCCTTACCGGACGCAAGCCGGCGGCGTCGAAGGCGTGGTCATCACTTTCGTCGACGTGACCGAGCGCAACAGCATAAGAGACGCGCTGGAGGCCGCCAAGCTTAGGGCCGAAGCCGCCGACAAGGCCAAGTCGCGTTTCCTGGCCGCCGCCAGCCACGATCTGCGCCAGCCCTTGCAAACGCTGGCGCTGCTCAATGGCCTGCTGGATCGCGCCGTCGTCGGCGAACGGGAACGCGCCTTCGTCGCGCGTATCGGACAAACCCTGACGGCAATGACCGGAATGCTCAATGCGCTGCTCGACATCAACCAGATCGAAGCTGGCGCGGTGCGCGCGGAAATGGCGGCGTTTCCGGTCCAGGTCCTGCTGACGAAATTGCGCGATGAATTCGTCTATCCAGCACGGGAGAAGCATCTCGACCTGCGCATGGTCGAATGCAGCCTGTCGATCGCGAGCGATCCGCGCCTGCTCGAACAGATGCTGCGCAACCTGCTGGCCAATGCGCTGAAATACACCCGGGAAGGCAAGGTCCTGCTCGGGTGTCGCCGTCGGGGGCAGAGCTTGAGCCTGGAGGTCTGGGACACCGGCATCGGCATCCCCGAGGCCGAGATCAATGCGATTTTCGAGGAATATCATCAGATCGGCAATGAGGCCCGCGAGCGCGCGCGGGGGCTCGGCCTCGGCCTGTCGATCGTCCGGCGCCTCGGGACCCTGCTCGGCCATCGCGTGCGCGCGCGCTCGCGTCATGGCAATGGTTCGGTGTTTTCAATTGAGGTGGCGCTGGCGCCGAACGCGCCGCCAGCCAAGGCGACGGTCGCGCGGCGCGGGGACATGGCGGAACCCGATGAAAAAGCGCCGCGCAAGGGCGACATCCTGATCGTCGACGACGACCCGGAGGTGCGGGAGCTTCTGGCGCTGTTCCTGAAACAGGACGGCCATCGCACGGCCTGCGCCTTCGACGGCGGCGCGGCGATGCAGATCATCGAACGCGAGGCTTTCCGGCCCAATCTCATTCTCGCGGATTTCAACCTGCCGAATGGAATGAACGGCGTCGAAGTCGTCGCCGCCATAAGGGGGAAGCTGCATCGCTATGTCGCGGCGGTGATCCTGACCGGCGACATTACGACTGAAACCTTGCGGGCTGTCAAAAAAGCCGACTGCACGCTGCTCAACAAACCCGTGAAACTGGACGAACTGGCGCTCGCGGTGCGGCGGGCGCTTGCGCGGGCCGCGCTGGGCGGCGGCGCGGATCAGCCGCATACACCTTAGCCGCCGGCGGTTTTCGTGGTCGAAGACGCTCCCTCGCGGCTCCTCTTTAAGAATTTCCCTTTATTTCAGTATAGAGTTTCACGTTTCATGGAAACATGAAAAAGCCATAGAGTCTTGTTTTAACGCATTTTCTTCACGCGAACCGGCATCCACTTCGCTTGAAAATGCTCTAATGAACAGGCCAGCCCCGTCGCGAGACGGCGCTGGCGGGCATTGGCCTCGGTGGCGCTTAGTCGAGCAGGCCGTGGAGGGCGATGGCCACAAGCCGAAGTCTTGTACAATCGCTCGTTCGGCTCGGATATTCAGGGACAAAGCATCGCGTGTCTCTGGATGGAGAACGTCCCGGGCGGCTTTTCCCCCTCGCTTCACGCCGGGCCATCCCGAACAAGCGCGGCCAGCGGCGAAACGGAAGAAGCGCGTCGCCGTGGCGATGCTTCCGCCGGCCCGGTCATACGATTTCCGAACGATCAGTTCGGAAATCGTATTCCACTCGCGCGGCAATCCGCCCTTTGCCTGGAGGATTTCCGCGCGATTTCGTTTTCGCGGATCGCGAAGCGATCTTGCGGAAACCGTATCATGAGTATTTTCCGATCCTGTCGGCGCGGAGCAAGATCCGCCACCCTTGCGCGTTCCAGATGCGCGGCTCGACTGGCGCATCCATCTCGCCCAAGCGACGACGCAGAGCGCCGCGCGCGCGCCTGTTTGCCTACCCCACTCGGCGGTTTGGCCGCGCCTCTGGAGCATCGGGTATGTCAAAAGCGACGCCCACGGACATCGCTGCGACGCCGCTCATGTGACCGAGGCCCTCTGCGCCTGGTTGACGATCAGCGCGCGAAAGGCGTCGCGTCCGTGGGAAGAGGTTTTAGAGCGTTTTCAAGCGAAGTGGATGCCGGTTCGCGTGAAGAAAACGCGTGAAAACAGAAACCTGGAGCGCTTTCACGTTTCCATGAAACGTGAAAGCGCTCCAGGTTTTCGCCAGCGGCCTTTCGGCTGCGCAGAGAATAGGACGATCAAATGGAACAGGCCATCATTCATGGAGGCGTTGTTCGCAGACTGTGGCCGGCAGACCTCCCGGCGCTGCGTGACCATCTGTTGCGCCTGGACGCGCAGAGCCGTTACGACCGCTTCGCCACGGCGGTCAATGACGACTTTCTGATCCGCTACGCCGAGCGCTGTTTCGGCATCGACGATTTGATATACGGCTATTACGTGGATGGCGTCTTGCGTGGCGCGGGTGAATTGCGCTCCGTCAGCGACAAAATCTTCGGCGGCTTGGTGGAGGCGGCCTTCTCCGTCGAGAAGGAGTGGCGTCGTCGCGGCGTGGGCGCCGAGTTGATGTCGCGCATCGTGCGAGCGGCGCGCAACCGCCGCGCCGAGACGATCTACATGACCTGTCTCGCCCAGAACGTGGCGATGCAGGGGCTGGCGCGCAAGTTCTCCGCCGATCTGTGTTTCGAAGCCGACGAGCAAACCGGCAGACTGGTGGCGCGCTCCCCAAACGCCGCCTCGGTCTGGGGCGAGTTCGCCGACAACGCCACCAGCTTTGCAACGGCCATGCTGGACTTGCAGACCCGCGTGTTCTCAATGCAGCCGCGTGGCATGTATGAAGCGCAGCGCAATCGGTGAGCTTGAAGCAAAGGTGATGGCGTGCGCGGAAGAGGCATGCAAGCGCTTGCGTTCACACGGATGTGCCGACGACGGCGCCAATGCCTGCGGTCATGGCCATGGCCAGCGCGCCCCAGAACGTGACGCGCGCCGCGCCCACAAGCACATTCGCGCCGCCGGCGCGCGCCGCCAGCGCGCCCATCCCCACGAGCGAAAGCAGGGATGCGCCGGCCACGAAGGCGACCATTTGGTCGCCGGGCGCCAGAGTGGCGACGACAAGCGGAATCGCCGCCCCGGCGGCAAAGGCCGCGGCGGACGCGAAGGCCGCCTGAAGCGGCCGCGCCATGAGCGTTTCTGAAATGCCGAGCTCATCGCGCGCATGTGCGCCAAGGGCGTCATGCGCCATGAGCTGCGCGGCCACCGTCTCGGCGAGCGCGGGATCGAGACCACGGCCGACATAAATTGCGGCGAGCTCCGCGTGTTCGCCCTTGCCATTTGTGCTGAGCTCCTCCCGTTCGCGCGCGAGGCTGGCCTGCTCCGCGTCGGCCTGCGAATGCACGGATACATATTCCCCCGCGGCCATCGACATGGCCCCGGCGACCAGCCCGGCGACTCCCGCGACCAGGATCGCGCTGCGCGTCCCATGCGCGGCGGCCACGCCCAGAACCAGGCTTGCGGTCGAGAGCAGCCCATCGTTCGCGCCCAGAACCGAAGCGCGCAGCCAGCTGATGTTTCCCGACAGATGGTGTTCTCTGTGCAGTGCGCGCATTGTCTGGATCCCGTTGTTGGTCAAGGATTGAAACCAATCATGCAGGACACGGGACCAGCCGATCAAGCTTGGAGATCATCGACCGTGATTTACGGTGTCGCCGCCGCGGCCAGCGCCGATGCGTCGGGGGCCGCCGTCGCCACGCGCGCCCCAAGTTAAGCGATTGGCATGCCTATCCGCAAAAGGCTCCTCGCCGGCCCGAGCGAACGGAGCCACTCTCGAAAAAGAAAGAGGGCGGCGCTTGCAACGCGTGGCAAATCCTCCGGAGGTTTTCGGCTGAAATCCGACTGTCGCCCCGCTCATAATTGCGCATCTCGAAAATCGTCACGCCAATCGTCTCGGCGAGCGCCTCCAGCCTTACGCGCGACACCAGGCGAAGCCTTCGCACCCTGGCGCCGACATGAGCGTCGATGGGATTTGGAGCGGGCGTTGATGTTTGAATGCCAAACAGCCCCGTCACTATCTGAGCCATGTCTCAATCCTCGATTGAACCGGCGCTGATGCGCCCAGGCCAAGGTGCCTCCTTCTCAAGCGCTGAAGCAGGATCGGAATCTACCTATGATACGATTTCCGAACGATCAGTTCGGAAATCGTATTCCACTCGCGCGGCAATCCGCCCTTTGACTTTAGGATTTCCGCGCGATTTCGTTTTCGCGGATCGCGAAGCGATCTTGCGGAAACCATATGGTACGGTTTCCGAACTGATCGTTCGCAAATCGTTTGACCCGCCGGTGCGCCGCATATGCTCAACCGAACGCGCGCTGGCCGGCGCGCGGGCGTGAACGCGCGGCCATTCTGCGATAGAACAACACCTTCACCATTTCGACGAGCGCCAGATAGGCGAGCGTCGCGCCGGCGAGATAGACGAAGAACAGCGGCGGCGGCGCCACGAAGCCGAACCATGCGCCGATGGGCGAGAGTGGCAGCGCGATCGCGACAGCGACGACCCCGAGCGCCATGGCGACAAGAAAACCGTTCGGCCGGCTCCTGAAAAACAGGCGTCGCGTGCGGATGGCGAAGACGACCAGAACCTGGGTCGCCATGGATTCGATGAACCAGCCGGTCTGAAACAGCGCCGCGCCTGCGCCAAAAAACGCCACCAGAGCGTAAAAAGTGAGAAAATCGAAGACAGAGCTGACTGGCCCGAACACCAGCATGAAGCGCTCTATGAAAGCGACGTCCCATTTGACCGGCAGGGCGACGGATTCCGGGTCGACTCCGTCGAAGGGGATCGCAGTTTCCGAGACGTCGTAGAGCAGATTGTTGAGGAGAACCTGGATCGGCAGCATCGGCAGGAAGGGCAGGAACAAGGCGGCGCCCGCCATGCTGAACATGTTGCCAAAGTTCGAGCTTGACCCCATCAGCACATATTTGGAGACGTTTTGCACCGTCTCGCGTCCGCCGAAAACCGCTTCGCGCACCACCGAAAGATCGTGTTCGAGCAGGATCAGATCGGCGGAGGCGCGCGCGACATCGGCGGCCCCATCGACGGATATGCCGACATCGGCCGCATGCAGCGCCGGCGCGTCGTTGATGCCGTCGCCCATGTAGCCGACGACATGACCCAACCGCTTCAGCGCCATCAGAATGCGCAATTTCTGCTGCGGGTTGACCCGGCAAAACAGATTGATCCGCGCCAATTGGCCGATCAGCGCCTCTTCCGAAAGGTGAGTCAGGGCGTCGCCGGTCAGCACGCCCGTCACGGGAACGCCGATTTCCTGGAAGACGTGACGCGCCACCCTTTCATTGTCGCCGGTCAGAACTTTGACCGCGACGCCGGCGGCGGCGAGCGCCTGGATCGTGGCCCCGGCGCTGGCCTTGGGCGGATCGAGGAAGACGGCGAAACCGACAAAGACCAGATTGCTCTCGTCCGCGACCGCGATGCTTTGGTCGTCGCTGGCGATCGCATGGCCGGCGACGCCAAGCGCCCGCAAACCCTGCGCGCCCAAATCGTCGAGCGTGGCCTGGAAGACGCGGCGCGTCTCCGGGTCGAGCGGCAATTCCGCGCCGTTTTCCGCCTCGTATTTCGCTGAAAGCCCCAGCAGATCCTCGGGCGCCCCCTTGACGATGAGACGCCGCTTGCCCTCGCGCTCGACCAGAACCGAGACGCGCCGCCGCTCGAAATCGAATGGAACTTCATCGATCTTGGTCCATCCCGCCAAATCGAACGGATGGGCGGCGAGAATGGCCTCATCCAGCGGGCTCTTCATGCCGGTTTCGAAAGCGCTGTTGATGTAAGCATGGGCGAAGGCGGAAGCGCTCTCGGCGCCGCGACCGTCAATGGCGCGCACCAGCTTGATCGAGGCTTCGGTCAGCGTGCCCGTTTTGTCGGTGCACAGCACGTCCATGGCGCCGAGATCGTGAATGGCGGAGAGGCGCTTGACGATCACTTTCCGCTTGGACAAGCCCATCGCCGAGCGCGCCATCGTGACGGTGACGATCATCGGCAGCAATTCGGGCGTCAGGCCGACGGCGAGCGCCAGGGCGAACATCAGCGATTCCAGCACGGGCCGATGGAACGAGATGTTCACGACCAGCACGAAGAACACCATCAGGATGGTCAGGCGCATGATCAGCATGCCGAAGCGGGCGACGCCGACAGCGAAGGCGGTGGCCGGCGGCTTTTCGGCGAGGCTGGTCGCGAGATGGCCGAGCGCGGTGCGCGATCCCGTGCGGCAGACGAGGATCGTGGCCGTGCCGCTGATGACGGAGGTTCCGGCGAAAACCGCGTTCGACGCCCCGGCGGGATTTTCCGCGCCGGTGGCTGAATCGGCAGCGTGCTTTTCCGCCGGATAGGGCTCGCCGGTCAGCAGCGCCTGGTTGATGAACAGATCGCGGCTTTCGAGCAGCCGCGCATCCGCCGGAACGAGATCGCCGGCGATCAGTTCGACGATGTCGCCGGGGACCAGTTTGTCGATTGCGATGGAAACGGTTTTGCCATCGCGCCGAACGCTCGCCTGAACCGCCACCGAGCGGCGCAGCGCCTCCACCGCATTCTGAGCGCGGGCCTCCTGAACGAAATCAAGCGTCATGCTCGCCATGACGATGGACGCGACGATGACGAAGCTGGCGATATCCCCTGTCGCCGCTGACAAGCCGCTCGCCACCAGCAGGATGATCACCAATGGATTGCGGAAACGGGACAGGAATTGCAGCCAAAGCGGCGTGCGCTTGACCGTGGCGGCGTCGTTGGGTCCGTGGATCGCCAGCCGGGCCTTGGCCTCCGCCCCGGCAAGGCCGGAGGGTGTCGTCGCCAAATGCGCGAGCAGGCGGGCGGCCGGCTCCCGCCATACCTGCTCAGCGCTGATTTCGCCTGTTTCGGAAGCCTGGTCGCCGTCGCGAGCTTTGCGCATGATGTTCACCGCGTCCCTCCCACAGGGCGGATTGACGATGAGCCGTCCGCCGCCGGCCGCAATTCTCATCCTGCTCAATCGACGATGAGCACGATGCGGCGGCTCTGCGGATCGACAATCACGGTCCGGTCGTTGACGATCGCATATTTGTAACCCCGCGCATCAAAATCCGGGGGAATTTCGTAAAAGGTCACGCCTTGATCCGGGAGGACCGCGCCAATGTCGACCTGCCGGTCATAAACGTAGGAGTCATGGCGTTGTTTGGCGACATAGTCATGAAATCGCTGGCGCCGGTCACCGCCGAAACGGCCGGCGAGGCCTCCGACGATTGCGCCGCCGACGATCGCGCCGATCGGTCCGGCCACTTGATACATCTGGCGAAACCCTCCATCGGCGCCGCGCACAGCCCCCTGTGCGACCGCAGCGCCTGAGAGAATGAAAAAGACGATCGTGGCGACGGCGGCCGTGTTGATGCGCATGAGAATGTTCCTGATGGAACCTCGCGCACAATGGCTTCGAACCTGGTTGCGCCCATCGACGCAAGGCGTCAGCGCATTGCGACGCCTCCCGCCGGACTTTCTTTTCGGGGACATCCGAAGCCTCAAATGTTTCAGGGGCAGGGTCGACACACCGCATGTCGGCCAATGACCTCCGCGCACGGGTGACGCGGCTCTTGATCGCGCCGATCGCGCACAGCCTCGGATTTCCGCGACCTGGGGGTCTGCGTGTCCGGCCGCAACGACCAGCAGCAGCGCCTCGCGTCGAATAAATCGCCTTGCGCCAAGATATTGGGCGTGCGGACGGCGATCGGCGCCGAACACCCTGAAGCCCGTCTTGGAGGGAAAGACTAGGAGGTTTTCCAGGCCCTTTACAGGATCGGACTCTACTCATGCGGGCGCATCCCCGCGAATGCCAACCGGCCCGGCGCAGACGACCCAAAAAGGCCTCCGGCGCGACCGGCGCGCGTGCACAAGGACCAGTGGACCGTCACCCCTCCCACGCCGGCGCCATCGTCTTCGGGCGCGAAAGCGGCTTGGGCTCGATGCTGCTTGCCGCCTTGCCGCGATCAGCTCGCCCGTTCAACATGCGACGGGGTTGCGCCAAACGTGGGAGATTGCGTCCGATCCAGCCGATCAGGCTGAGATTCCCACCGCCAACGCGATGGCCCGAATCAGATCGCTGTCGAAATAGGGCTTCTGCAAGATGATCGCCTCCGGCTTCAGCATCCGCAACGACCGCGCATCTCCGGTGATGAAAAAATGAGGAACAGGACCGGCGCGCGTGATGGCGTCGACGGCATTGACGCCGCTGCCCTCGACCAGTTGCGCGTCGACGATCATCAAATCGGGTTTCGCAAACGCCGCCGACGCAATGGCTGCGCTCTCGCTGGCCTCGACGGCGACGATCTCGTGGCCAAGGACTTCGATCAGTTCAGCCAGGGCGGACGCAAGGACGTTGTCGTCTTCCATGATCATCACGCGAAGCTTTTTCATTCTGGTTCATCCATCGCGTGACGCGCTCTGGCGGCGCTGTTTCCATATTTATAACGCATTTTCGCGCCTGCCGGAGGCTCGGAATTCAGAGGGCTTTCAATCAGTCATTTGTCGGTTTTGGAGCAAAGATGATAGTAACAGAGACGTCCTGATTGCGCAGGCGAAATCCGGATATCATTTCGCATGCGGAAAACCGTCTCCAAGCCGGCCAGAACCTCTCGTCCGAACGCCAGCAGCGCATCCCCGACGGCTGCGCCGCCTTTTCCCGTCGTGGCGATCGGCGCTTCCGCCGGAGGGCTCGACGCCTGCAAGGCGCTGGCGGACGCCTTGCCCGGGAACAGCGGACTGGCCGTGATTCTGGTCCAGCACCTCGATCCGACCCATGACAGCATGCTCGTCGATCTGCTCGCCGGACACACAGCGATGAAGGTCTGCGAGGCGACGGAGGGCATGACCCTCGCTCCGGACCATTTTTATGTGATTCCGCCGGGCGTTTCGCTCGCGGTCGAGGATGGCGCGCTAAAACTGTCGCAACCGCGCGAGCGGCATGGCGCCCGCCTGCCTTTCGATTTCCTGCTGCAATCGCTCGCCGACGACATGGGCGCGCGCGCCATTTGCGTGGTGCTCTCGGGCGCGGGCGGCGACGGCAGCGCCGGGCTCAAGGCGATCAAGGCCGCCGGCGGCCTGGTCATCGCGCAAGATCCGGATGAGGCCGGCGTCGATGGCATGCCGCGCAGCGCCATCGAGACCGGAATGGTCGATCTGGTGCTTCCAGCGGCTGAAATTCCCCGGGCGATCCTGAACTTCGACCCGCGGACGCCGCCGCCCGCCCAACCCTGGCTGGCGCAAATTCTCGAATTGCTGCGCAGCAAGACCGCCCACGACTTCACGCTCTACAAGCGGGGCACGTTGCAGCGCCGCATCGGGCGGCGGATGGCGCTGCACGGCGACGACATGAGCGCCTATCTGGAAAGGCTGCGCGACGATCCGCGGGAGCTGGATCTGCTCGCCAAGGACCTGATGATCAATGTCACCGGTTTCTTCCGCGATGCCAAAGTGTTCGATTTTCTTGGCGCGGAAGTGATTCCCGAACTTGTCAGCCGGCATCCGGCGGACCAGCCCCTGCGCATCTGGGTCGCCGGATGCAGCACCGGCGAAGAAGCCTATGCCCTCGCCATTCTGTTCCACGAGGCCATCGCGGCGACGGGCCGTCCCATCAAGCTTCAGGTCTTCGCCTCCGACATCGACGCCGACGCCGTGGCTCAGGCCCGCGAGGGCCTGTATCCGCTCGCCATCGCGGCCGATGTCACGGCCGAGCGGCTGGCGCGCCATTTCCTCAAGGAACAAGGCGGGTTCAGGGTCGCCGCCGATCTGCGCGCCAGCGTGCTGTTCACCGTGCAGGACCTTCTGGCGGATCCGCCCTTTTCGCGACTGGATTTCATCTCCTGCCGCAATGTTCTGATCTATATGGGCGCTGAGGCGCAGGCCAAGGTCATGGACATCGTCCATTTCGCCCTGCGCGAAGGCGGCGTGCTGCTGCTGGGCGGCTCCGAATCCGTCGGCGAGAAGCGGGAACGCTTCACCGCCATCTCCCGAACGGATCGCATCTTTCGCCATGTGATGCGCGGCGGACCCGGTGATTTCGGCTTTTGGGGCGGCGACGGCTTGCGCGCGCCGGCGCGCCCGGCGCCGCTAAGCTCGCCCGCGCGCGAAACGGTTCTGGCCGATCTGAGCCGGCGGCTTGTGCTTGACCATGAGGCGCCGGCTTCGGTCTTGATCAATCGCAAGCACGAACAGCTGTTTTCGCTGGGGCCGACCGATCGCTATCTGGCGGTCCCATCCGGCGCGCCAACCCAAGATCTCCTGGCCATGGCGCGGCCGGGCCTGAGCGCCAAGCTCCGGTCGATCATCATGCAGGTATTCCATGACAAGGCGCCGGTCCGGGTCGGCGGCTGCCGCATCGCGCGCGATGGCGCGCGGCTCGCTTTCGCCATTTCGGCGCGATACGTCGTTTGCGATGGCGAGGAGCTGGCGCTGATCAGTTTCATCGAAGAAACGCCGGCTCCGGCGCGCAATGCCCCCGGCGCGGCGGGAGACGCCTCGCGGGTCGCGGAACTGGAACAGGAGCTGGAGTCAACCCGGAGCGAGTTGAAGGACGCCATTCGAGAGCTGGCGATCGCCGGCGAGGAGCAAAACGCGATCAATGAGGAGGCGCTTTCGGTCAATGAGGAGCTCCAGTCCGCCAATGAGGAACTGCTGACCTCCAAGGAAGAGCTGCAATCGCTGAACGAGGAGCTGACCGCGCTCAACAGCCAGCTTCAGGAAACGCTCGACCGCCAGCGCACGACAGCCGACGATTTGCAGAATGTGCTCTACAGCACCGATGTCGCCACCATCTTTCTTGACGTCGCGCTTCGGATTCGCTTTTTCACGCCATCGACACGATTGCTGTTCAGCATCATTCCCGGCGACGTCGGGCGCCCCCTGGCCAATCTCGCGCCCCTGGTGGCGGACGCCGCGCTGCTGTCGGATGCGCGGACCGTGCTCGCCGAACACCTGCCCATCGAACACGAAATCGAAGCGGACAGCGGCGCCTGTTACATGCGCCGCATCCTGCCCTATCGCACCCAGCAGAATGGCGTGGAGGGCGTGGTCATCACCTATGTCGACATCACCGATCGGAAAAAAGTCAGCGACGCGCTCGAGTCGGCGCGCCGCAAGGCTGAAGCCGCCGATTTGGCGAAATCGCGTTTTCTCGCCGCCGCCAGCCACGACTTGCGCCAGCCGTTGCAGGCGCTGGCCCTGCTTCACGGTTTGCTGGCGCGCGTCGCGGAAGGGGAACGCGCGCAAAACCTGGTGGCGAGGATTGGCGATACGCTCGGCGCCATGAGCGGGATTCTCAATGCGCTCCTGGACATCAACCAGATCGAGGCCGGCGTTGTGCATCCGCAACGCGTCGGTTTCGCGGTCAACGATCTGCTGGTCAAGTTGCGCGACGAGTTCGTCTATCAGGCTCAGGCGAAAAAGCTGGCCCTGCGCATGGTTCCCTGCGGTCTGAGGATCCAGAGCGATCCACGCCTGCTGGAACAGATGGTCCGCAATCTGCTGGCCAATGCGCTGAAATACACGCCAAGGGGCGAGATCTTGCTCGGCTGCCGCCGTCGCGAGGGGCTTTTGCGCATCGAGGTCTGGGACACCGGCCTGGGCATTCCCGATGCCGAAATCCAGGCGATTTTCGACGAATATCATCAGGTCGGCAATGAGGCGCGCGAACGCAGCCGCGGGCTTGGACTGGGGCTGTCGATCGTGCGGCGGATCGGCGCCCTGCTCGGCCATCGCGTGATGGTGCGCTCGCGCGAGGGCGCCGGCTCGGTTTTCTCCATCGAGGTCCCGCTCGTCGCCGGCGCCGTCGGCGGGGCGGCTCCAACGCCCGCCCGCGCCAGCGGCGTCGAGGACGGCGCGAAAACGCCCCGCAAGGGCGCCGTGCTGATCGTCGAGGACGATCCCGATTTGCTCGAATTGCTGGTGGCTTCGCTGCGGGAGGAGGGCCATGGCGTGGCGTTCGCCGCTGACGGCCCCGAGGCCTTGAAACTGGTCCAGCTTGGCGATTTCCGTCCTGACTTGATCCTCGCGGATTTCAATCTGCCAAACGGCGCGAACGGTCTTGCGCTCGTCACCGCGCTGCGAGACGGATTGCATCGCTTCGTTCCCGCGATCATCCTCACCGGCGACATCTCGGCAAAAACGCTGGGCGCCGTGCGCGAAGCCGGCTGCGCGCTGCTCAACAAGCCGGTCAAGCTGGCGGAGGTTTCGCAGGCCATTGAGCGCGGGCTGGCTGGGGAGCCCCCGTAATTTTCATCGTCGACGACGACGCGCATCCGCGCGCCGTCTTTCGCGGCATCGCGCTGAAATCATGAAACGCACGGGCGCCAAATCGCTTCCGGCGCTGGCGCGGCCCGTGGCGGGAAAGTCCCTGTCGCGGGATCGTGAGTAGATTCCGAGTCTGCCGCCAGACGCTTTTCCGTTCACTCTGCAAGGTGAAATAAGGAACGGCGACGCCGCGCGCCCCTGACTCTCAGGACTTCCGGCGCAAGGAGCATTCATCATGGGCGAACTTATCCCGTTCAGGCGCCGCGCGCCGCTGCCTTCAACCGTCTCCATCATTCACGAGCTTCGCCTCGGACAGCGCAAGGAGGAAGCCAAGCGCGGCGGCAAGCCGATGAACGGCGCCGCCAAGCCTGAAGTTCAGTCCGTGGATTGCGAAACGCTCGTTCCGCCCAAGGCGGCGCCGGTTCCCCCGACATGAAGTTCATAAAATATCCGCCCGGTCCACGCCGCCTTTGGTGATCCCGGCGGCGCTTGCCGTGTTGGCCGTGCTGGATTGGATGTTCCGAACGCATCCGCGCGGGAAGCGCAGAAATCACGCACGGTCGAAAATATAAAAGAGAACTCAGCTTGTAAATATACAAACAAATCCTATCTTAAATAAGTCGGATGCTGGTTTCTTGGCGTATTTCTGCGGAAAAACGCCAAGCGCGCCTCATAAATATCATGCCAAAACGTGCAATTTCGACTGCCGGCGACGTCGGCAAGCCTTTTGGCTTGTGCAGAAAGGGAGTTTCCATGTCTCAGGGAACCGTGAAATGGTTTAATCCGCAAAAAGGCTTCGGTTTCATTGCGCTGGATGGCGGCGGTCAGGACGCCTTTGTCCATGCCAGCGCGGTCGAACGGGCTGGCATCGGCGAGTTGCGCGAGGGCGACAAGGTCACCTTCGAACTCGTCGCGGATCGCGGCGGCAAGATGTCGGCCGAAAAGCTCGCAATCGTGAACTGACCTTCGCGCCGGAAGGGGTCCCGCGCCTCAAGGTTTCGGGGTTTTTCTTTTCCATCAGGCGCGCCGCGCAAGGCGCGCGACAGGAGTGACGCATGGCCCAGGAACGCAAACGCGGCAATCGCGAAGCCAAGAAGCCGAAGGCGGCCAAGCCGGCGGCCGCTCCCAACCCGCCGAAAATGCCGCTGGGCCAGCTGGCCCCGATCAAAATGCCGAAGCCGGCGCGGTGACGACCAGGAAGAACGAGCAAGACCATGGCTTTCAAGACAAAGGCGTTGCGCTATCTCGGACGGCTGTCCGGACGCGGCGACATCATTCACAACGGCAAGAAACTGGCGCCGGCGACCTTCGATTTCGACGGCTATCACCGCGCGGCGGCGGGCGTTTCGGGGTGCGGCGAGATCCGCCTGCGCGCCGATGCGCTGAAAGGTCTGTTCGGCCGCCGCGACCTGCAAATGCTGACCGAGCAGGGGCAGGTCTTCGACATCGTCTTTTCGGACAAAGTGTTGGCCGACGAAAGTTGCGTCGCCCACATCGATTTGACCGGCATGCTCGATCCGGCCGATTGGCATGGTCGTGGCTGAACGTGAGCCAACCCGGAAACGGAACAGAGCGCGACAAGCCTTTCCGCCACTGGGACGCGAGTTCGAGCCGTTTCTCTATGCCGTGCTCTACGAGGACGGCCATGGCATGCCGCTGACCATGGTGTCGGTGATCGCGCGCTCCGGCGCCGATCCGTGGAAAGAAGCGGCGCGCATCGCAAAAATGCCGAAATCCCTGGCGCTCGACGTCCTGGTGGGTCTCATGCCGGACCGCAGCGACGCAACCGCCATCGCCGACCGCATGCTCGCGCTGCTTCAGCCCGCGCGGCAGTATTCGGTCGCCGCCATGGTCGGCGGCGCTCAGGCGAAGCCGCACTGGAGCCCGCTCGTTCCAGCCATCCTCATCTTGCTGCTCGTTTTGACTCTGGTTTCCGTTTTCCGGAAGGCGCCGCATACCGATGCGGGCGCATTTGAACGGCCGGCGGCGCCTGTCGCTGAACGGCCGGCGGCGCCTGTCGCTGAGAAGGCCGATCCGTAATCGCCATCGCCCCTCCTCAAGGCGCGTCCCGGCGCCAGAAGGATGCGGGTCACCCCACCCCAACGAACATGCCCCTTGCCGCCGCGCCTCAAGACGCCACGGCGTCGCGCGCGCGTGAGGGCGCACCTTTCCACCGACTTCGGATTCGAGGCTCTTCTTGACGTTTTTCAACCTTTTCGCGCGCGCGCCGTCGGCCTGGGACAATCCCGAACCCGTTCGCGAAGAACTGTTCAGCGCCGAGCGCCTCGAAGACCATGCGCGCAGTCTCGCCGCCGCGCAGAAGGTGACGCCCAAGCCGGTCAAGGCGCCTCCGCTCGCCGCCCGTCTGGCGCAAAACGGCGCCGTCCTGCTCGCCGCCTACAAGACGCTGCTGCAAGGGACCGACGAGGGCCGCGCGATCACGCCGGCGGCCGAGTGGCTGATCGACAATTATCATCTCATCGAAAAGCAGATCCGCGCGATCCAGTCGGACCTGCCCGCCGGCTATTATCGGCAGTTGCCAAAACTCAGCTCCGGTCCCTTCGCCGGCTATCCGCGCGTGTTCGGCATGGCCTGGGCCTTTGTCGCGCACACCGACAGCCGTTTCGACTCAAGCATGCTGGTCGGCTATGTGCGCGCCTATCAGCAGGCGCAGCCGCTGACGATCGGCGAGCTCTGGGCGGTGTCGATCACGCTTCGCCTGGTGATGATCGAAAACCTGCGCCGCCTCGCCGAGGAGATCGTCAACGGCCGCGCGGCGCGGCATCTGGCGGACGATCTCGCCGATCGCCTGCTGGGCGCCTCGGGCCGGAAGGCGGAGCCGGCGAAAATCGTGCTCGCCGACCATGAAAACGATGCGCGCTCGCCAAGCTTCGCCGTCCAGCTCATCCATCGGCTGCGCGACCAGGACCCGAAGGTCACGCCGGCGCTCGATTGGCTATACCAGCGCCTCGCCGCGCAACAGACCGGCGCCGACGATCTGGTGCGCGAGGCGCATCGGCGCCAGGGCGCGACCAGCGTCACCGTGCGCAACATCATCACCAGCCTGCGCCTGATCTCGGATGTCGACTGGCAGGACCTGTTCGAGGAGGTCAGCCTGGTCGATACGGCGCTTGGCGCCGACCCCGCTTACAAGGCCATGGATTTCCCGACGCGCAATCTCTACCGCGCCGCCATCGAGGATTTGGCGCGCGGCTCGGAGGGCGACGAACTCGACATCGCCCACAAGGCCGTCGCGGCGGCCAGGCGCTGTCACGATTTCACGCCCGCGCAAGCGGACGCGCGGAAAAGCGACGCCGGCTATCATCTCATCGGCGGGGGCCGCCCGGCGTTCGAGGCCGCCATCGGCTATCACCCGCGCAAGCAGAAGTGGCGGGTGCGGCTGCATCGGGCGAACGGCATCGGCTTTTACGCGGGCGCCATCGCCACCGTCGCCCTCATCCTGCTCGCCGCGCCGCTTTTCGCCCTCGCCGCCATGGGCTTTGGCGGCGGCGCCCTCTGGATTCTCGGTGGTCTCGGCGTCATCCCCGCCATTGACGCCGGCGTCGCGCTGGTCAATCGCGCGGTCGGATTCGGCTTTCACGCCAACCTGTTGCCGGCGCTGGAGCTGGCCGATGGCGTCCCACCCCATTTGCGCACCCTCGTCGCCGTGCCGACGTTGCTGACCAGCGCGCGATCCATCGAAGAGCAGATCGAGAGGCTGGAAATCCACCATCTCGCCAGCCCCGAGGGCGACCTGCATTTCGCGCTGCTGTCCGACTGGCTCGACGCGGGCGCCAAACACGTCGAGGGCGACGACGCCCTGCTGGCTGTCGCCATCGCGGGCATTGCCCGGCTGAACGCGCGCTACGGCCCCGCGCCCGGCGGCCCGCGCTTCCTGCTGCTGCATCGCCACCGCGTCTGGAACGAAAGCCAGTCGCGCTGGATCGGCTGGGAGCGCAAGCGCGGCAAGCTGCACGAACTCAACCGCTTCTTGCGCGGCGCCGATGACACCGGCTTTGTCGTTCTCGACGGCGTCCCGCTCGCGCCGCCGTTGAACACCAGCTATGTGGTGACGCTCGACGGCGACACCCGCCTGCCCCGAGAAACCGTGCGCCGCCTGATCGGCAAAATGGCGCATCCGCTCAACCGGCCGCGTTTCGACGCCGCCGCCGGTCGCATCGTCGAAGGCTATGGCGTGCTGCAACCGCGCGTGACCCCGTCGCTGCCGGTCGGCCTCGAAGGCTCGCTGTTCCAGCGCATCTTTTCCAGCCTGAGCGGCATCGACCCCTACGCCTCCGCCGTTTCCGACGTCTATCAGGACATGTTCGGCGAAGGCTCCTACGCCGGCAAGGGGATTTACGACATCGACGCCTTCGAGGCGGCGCTGGCCGGACGCGCGCCCGACTCGATGCTGCTGAGCCACGATCTGTTCGAGGGCGTGTTCGCCCGCGCCGGTCTCGCCTCCGATGTCGAGGTCGTCGAGGAATATCCGTCGCGCTATGATGTCGGGGCCTTGCGCCACCATCGCTGGGCGCGCGGCGACTGGCAATTGCTGCCATGGATTTTTGGGCGCGGACCGCGCGCGCCCGGCGCGCCGAAATCCGCGTCCCGCGTGCCGGCGGTCGGGCGCTGGAAAATGCTCGACAACTTGCGCCGCACGCTCTCGGCGCCGCTGGCGGTCGTCGCCTTGCTCGCGGGCTTCCTGCTGCCGTTTCCGGCTTGCGTGGTCTGGACGCTGTTCGTCGTCGCGACCATCGCCCTGCCCTCGATGATTCCGGTGATCGCCGCCGTCCCGCCGCTGCGGCCGGGCGTCACGCTCTCAAGCCATTTTCGCGCGCTCGGCGGCGATTTGAAGCTCGCGCTGATTCTGTCCGCGCTCACCATCATCTTCCTGGCCGATCAGGCGTGGCTAATGGGCG
Source organism: Rhodoblastus acidophilus (assembly GCF_009720655.1). Classification (GTDB taxonomy): domain Bacteria; phylum Pseudomonadota; class Alphaproteobacteria; order Rhizobiales; family Beijerinckiaceae; genus Rhodoblastus; species Rhodoblastus acidophilus_A. The sequence continues at coordinate 36,141 of NZ_WNKS01000020.1, forward strand.
ACGCCATCTTCCGCACGCTGTATCGCCTGCTCGTCAGCCGCAAGAACCTGCTTGAGTGGACTCCCGCCGCGCAGGCGTCGCAGGCGCGCCGGCTCGACCTCGCCGGCTTCTACCGGCGCATGTTCGGCGCATCGATTTTCGGCGCGCTCGCCCTGATCGCCGGGCTGGTCGCAGGCGGCTTCAATGCGCTGCTGGCGGGCGGTTTCGCGGCGCTCTGGCTGGCCTCGCCGGCCATAGCGCTCTGGGTCAGCCTGCCGCCGCGCCTCGCCGCCCGCGAAAACCCCCTGGCGGACGACGACGCCCGCGCCTTGCGCCTCACGGCGCGCCGCACCTGGCGCTTTTTCGAAACCTTCGTCACCGCCGCCGATCACCATCTGCCGCCCGACAATTTTCAGGAGGACCCGACCGCGCTGGCGCGCCGGACCTCGCCGACCAATATGGGGCTCTATCTGCTGGCGGCGGCCAGCGCGCACGATTTCGGCTGGATCGGCCTCGACGAGACCGTCGAGCGTCTTGAGGCGACGCTTTCGACCATGAGCGGCATGGAGCGGTTTCGCGGCCATTTCTACAATTGGTTCGACACCGGCGACCTGCGTCCGCTCGATCCCAAATATGTCTCATCCGTCGATAGCGGCAATCTCGCCGGGCACCTGATCGCGCTGGCCAACGCTTGCCGCGAATGGCGCGCGGCCCAGGCGGACGGGGCGCGCATGCTCGCCGGCGTCGGCGACGCGCTCGCCCTGACGCGCCAGGAGGCGGCGCGCCTGCGCGATGGCCCCAAGACCCAGACGGTCACATGGCGCCAGCTCGACACCGCTTTGGCGGAACTCGCCGGCGCCGTGCAGGAAAACCTTGGCCAGCAGGACGATTTCGCCACGCGCCTGCTGAACCTCGCCCTGCAAGCCGCGACCATGGCCGACATGGCCAAGGCGCTGGCCAGCGAGCGCGGCGACGCTGACGGCGCGGACATGCTGTTCTGGGCGCAGGCCAGCGTCAACGCCATCGCCGCCCATCGCGCCGATTTGTCGCGCGGCGCCGAGGCGCTGGCGGCGCTGTGCGCGCGGCTGGACAAGCTGGAGCATGTTTCGCGCGCGATGGCGCTCGACATGGACTTCGGCTTCCTGATCGACAAGCAGCGCAACCTGCTGTCGATCGGCTGTGTCGCGCCGGAAGGCGCGCTCGACGCCAATTGCTACGACCTCCTGGCCTCGGAAGCGCGGCTGGCGAGCTTTTTCGCCATCGCCAAGGGCGATGTTCCCGCCCGCCACTGGTTCCACCTGGGACGCGTCGCCACCCCGGTCGCCCATGGCGCCGCGCTGATCTCCTGGTCGGGATCGATGTTCGAATATCTGATGCCCTCGCTGGTGATGCGGGCGCCGGCGGGAAGCCTGCTGGACAACACCAACCGTCTGGTCGTGGGCCGGCAGATCGCCTTCGCCCAAAAACTTGGCCTGCCCTGGGGCGTTTCGGAATCCGCCTATAACGCGCGCGATCTGGAACTGACCTATCAATATTCCAATTTCGGCATTCCCGGCCTCGGGCTGAAGCGCGGCCTCGCTTACAATTCCGTGGTGGCGCCCTATGCGACGGGGCTGGCGGCCATGGTCGATCCGCACGCGGCGCGCGCCAATCTGGATCGCCTCGCCCAAATCGGCGCGCGCGGCCGCTACGGCTTTTACGAGGCGCTGGATTACACGCCCACGCGCGTGCCGAAGGGGCAGGATTGCGCGATCGTCCGCGCCTTCATGGCCCATCATCAGGGCATGACGATTGTGGCGATCGCCAATGCCGTGCTCGACGCGAAAATGCGGACCCGCTTTCACAGCGAGCCGATGGTGCAGGCGACCGAACTTCTGTTGCAGGAGCGCATGCCGCGCGATGTCGCCGTCACCCATCCCTGGGCCTCGGAAATGAAATCGCCCCTCAGGAAAGGGCGCGATGTCGAGCCGCTGGGCGGCCGGCGATTCGTCTCGCCGCATCAGGACAATCCGGCGACGCATCTCCTGTCCAACGGATGTTTCTCGACCATGCTGACCGCCGCCGGCTCGGGCTACAGCCGCTGGGGCAAACTCGCCTTGACCCGCTGGCGCGAGGACCCGACCAGCGACGATTTCGGCTCCTACATCTTCCTACGCGACGTGCGCACCGAGGCGGTGTGGTCGGCGGCGTTCCAGCCGATCGGCGAGGAGCCCGACTCCTATCATGTCGCCTTCAACGAGGATCGCGCCGAATTCACCCGCCGCGACGGCGCGCTGACCACCACGCTCGATGTGGTCGTGTCCTCCGAGGGCGATTCCGAAGTGCGGCGCGTCAGCGTCACCAATAGCGGCCCCCGCATGCGCGAGATCGAAATCACCTCCTATGCCGAGCTGGCCCTGGCGCCGCAGGCCGCCGATATCGCCCATCCCGCTTTTTCAAAACTGTTCGTCGAGACCGAGTTCTTGGCCGATGTCGGCGCGCTCGTCGCCACCCGGCGCCGGCGCGCGCCCGACGAGCCCGAAGTCTGGGTCGGCCAGCTCGCCGTCGTCGATGGCGAAAGCTTTGGCGAGACGGAATTCGAAACCGACCGCGCCCGCTTTCTCGGACGCGGGCAAGGAATCCGAACGCCCATCGCCATGATCGACGGGCGCAGGCTGTCAAACAGCGTCGGCGCCGTGCTCGACCCGATCTTCGCGCTGCGCCGTCGCGTCCGCATCGCGCCCGGCGGGGTGGCGCGCATTTCGTTCTGGACCATGGCGGCCTCGACCCGCGAAACGCTGCTCGACATCGTCGACAAACACCGCGACGCCGCCGCCTTTTCACGCGCGACGACGCTGGCCTGGACGCAGGCGCAGGTGCAATTGCACCATCTCGGCGTCACCGCTGGCGAAGCCAGCCTGTTCCAGCGCCTCGCCAGTCCGGTGATCTACGCCAATGCGACCCTGCGACCGCCCTCCCCCACGATCCTCGCCGGCTCCGGCGCGCAATCCGGCCTGTGGGCGCAAGGGATTTCCGGCGACCTGCCCATCGTGCTGCTGCGCATCAACGATTCCGACGATCTCGATGTCGCCCGCGAATTGCTGCAAGCGCATGAATATTGGCGGATGAAGCGGCTCGCCGTCGATCTGGTCATCCTCAACGAGCGCCAGTCCTCCTATGTACAGGACCTTCAGATCGCGCTGGAAACCCTGATCCGCGCCCGCCATATGCGGCCCCGTCTGCCCGGCGAGGACTCCGGCGGCGCCGCCTTCGTGCTGCGCAGCGATCTCATTCCGACGGAAACGTCCGCCCTGCTGGCGTCCATCGCGCGCGTTGTGATCGTGGCGCAGCGCGGCGGTCTGCTGGAACAGCTCGAACGGATCATCGAGACCGCCAGGCCGTCCAGCGTGAGAGCGAAACGCCGGATCGAACGCGCCCCGCGGCCAGCCTCGCCGCTCGCCGAAACACTCGAATTCTTCAACGGACTCGGCGGTTTCGCCCGAGATGGCCAAGACTATGTCACCGTCCTGGGACCGGGACAGGCGACGCCCGCGCCCTGGATCAACGTCGTCGCCAACGAGAGTTTCGGGTTCCAGGCGGCTACCGAGGGCGGCGGCTACACCTGGTCGGTGAACAGCCGGGAGAACCAGCTCACGCCCTGGTCGAACGATCCGGTGTCCGACCGCTCCGGCGAAGCGTTTTTCCTGCGCGACGACGATTCCGGCGATTTCTGGAGCCCGACAGCGCTGCCCATCCGCCTGGAGGAGGCGACTTATGTCGCCCGCTTCGGTCGCGGCTTCTGCCGGTTCGAACACACCAGTCACGACATTGAGTCCGACCTGCTGCAATTCGCGCCCGTCGAAGGCGCGATCAAGATTTCGCGCCTGAAACTGCGCAACCTCAGCGGTCGTGCGCGTCATCTCAGCGTCACCGCCTTTGTCGAATGGGCGCTCGGCCCGTCGCGCTCGGCTGGCCTGCCGTTCGTGACGACTTCGCTCGATTCCACCGGCGCGATTTTTGCCCGGAACCGCTGGGTCGCGGGTTTCGGCGCGCGCGTCGCCTTCGCCGATCTTGGCGGGCGCCAGACTGACTGGACCGGCGACCGTCGCGAATTCATCGGCCGCAACGGGACGCTGCGCCAACCGGCGGCGGTGGCCAGCGGCGCCAGCCTGTCCAAAACTCTGGGCGCCGGCCTCGATCCCTGCGCGGCGCTGCGCTCCAGCGTCACGCTCGCGCCCGGCGCCAGCGTCGAAATCATCTTCCTGCTCGGCCAGGGCGAGGATTCGCAGGAGGCGCGTCACCTCGTCGAATCTTTCCGCGCCGCCGATCTCGATGCGGTTTTCGCGGAGGTGAGCCAGCATTGGGACGCGCTTCTTGGCGCCGTCACCGTCAAGACGCCGGACCGCGCCATGGACATCATGCTCAACGGCTGGCTGCTCTACCAAACCGTCGCCTGCCGCCTTTGGGCGCGCGCGGCCTTCTATCAGGCCAGCGGCGCCTATGGTTTTCGCGACCAGTTGCAGGACGTGCTGGCGCTGGCGGCCTCGCATCCGGCCATGACCCGCGCCCAGATTCTTCGCGCGGCCTCGCGGCAGTTTGCCGAGGGCGACGTGCAGCATTGGTGGCTGCCGCATTCGGGCCAGGGGGTGCGCACCCGCATTTCCGACGACCGGGCGTGGCTGGCGTTCGCCATCGGCCACTATGTCCAGGTCAGCGGCGACGCCGCCATTCTCGACGAAAATCTCCCCTTTCTGGAAGGACGGCGGCTGGAGCCCTCCGAGCATGACAGCTTTTTCACGCCGTCAACCAGCGACGAGACCGCCAGCCTTTATGAACACGGCGCCCGCGCGCTGGAAAACAGTCTTGATCTCGGCGTTCACGGCCTGCCGCTGATCGGCGGCGGCGACTGGAACGACGGCATGAACCGCGTCGGCGCCGGCGGCGCCGGAGAGAGCATCTGGCTGGGCTGGCTGCTTTTCGCCGCCTTGAACCGTTTCGCCCCGCTCGCCGAAGCCCGCGGCGAATTTTTGCGCGCGGAGACCTGGCGCGCGCATGCGGGGGTGCTGAAAACCGCGCTCGAACGCGAAGGCTGGGACGGCGACTGGTACCGGCGCGGCTTCTTCGACGACGGAACGCCGCTCGGCTCAAGCCAAAGCGAGGAATGCCGCATCGATTGCATCGCGCAATCCTGGGCCGTTCTGTCCGGCGCCGCGTCGCCCGAGCGGGCGGCGCAGGCGATGGCTTCGGTCGAGCGCGAACTGATCCGCCCGCAGGACGGACTGGCGCCGCTGTTCGCCCCGCCGTTCGACAAGACCGCGCTCGATCCCGGCTACATCAAAGGCTACCCGCCGGGCATCCGCGAGAATGGCGGCCAGTACACCCACGCCGCGCTGTGGTCGGTGATGGCCTTCGCCGAACTTGGCCAGGGCGACAAGGCGGCAAACCTGTTCGCCATGCTCAACCCGATCAATCACGCCCGCACCCGCGCGGACGCGCATCGCTACAAGGTCGAGCCCTATGTCGTCGCCGCCGACATCTACGCCAACGCGCCGCATGTCGGACGCGGCGGCTGGACCTGGTACACCGGCTCCGCCGCCTGGATGCAGCGCGCCGGCCTGGAAAGCATTTTGGGGATCAGGCTGGAGGGCGACACGCTCCGCGTAAATCCCTGCATACCGAAAGGCTGGACGGGCTTCGATGTGTCGCTGCGGCGCGGCGCTTCGCGCTACGACATCCGCGTCGAGAATCCCTCCGGAGTCGAACGGGGCGTCATTTCAGTGTCTGTCGATGGCGACGATAGTCAGTTGACGCCGCTCATCTTGCCGCTTGTCGACGACGGACGCGCACGGCAGGTGATCGTTCGCATGGGTTTGGTGGAGACCAAAGCCATAGATATGGATGTCGATCTGCTTCTAAGGCCCTGATCTTGAGGGGACGGCGCGCACGGAAACCACTGGGATCATCAAGCTCAGCGTAGAACAGGGGCCTTCGAGGCCCAACACCACGTGTTCATGCGCGGCTTTGTCGCATTTTGGAAAAAAACGCCGCGCTGTTTCAAGGCGCGGCGTCGATTCCATTCAGTGCGCTGATTTCAGAGCCCGTTCGGTGAACTCCCGTTCACCGAACGGGCTCTAGTTTTTTATTTCTACGCGTTTTCTTCACGCGAACCGGCATCCACTTCGCTCGAAAACGCACTAGTGCGCGGTTTTCATCCACACGTTCAGGAACGAATCGTCCTTGTGCTTCTCGCAATATTTGACGGCGACTTCCGTGTTGCGCTTGGCGTAAATGGATTGGAAGATGTTGAGGTTCTTGGAGGCGCTGTAATAGCCGCCCACCCAGGAGCCGATCAGGATCTGTCTCTCAGGGTCAGCGTCCAGGAACTGCCGGCAGGTGATCTGGTCCATCTGGAGCACGACCTGCGCCGAGGCGGGCCTTCCGGCGAAAGCCGCGAGAAGCGCGACGGCGACAAAAAGGTTGCGGTTCATTCGATATCTCCGAATCCGTTGAATGAATCAGTTGGCGCCGCCGGTTGCGGCTTGCAGGCCGCCCATGACCGAATCCTTCAGGTTCGCTGCGCACCATTTCTTCACACTGGCGACATTGCGGGCGTAGGCTTCGAGATCGACCGTCGTGTAGCCCTTCTTCTGGTTGAACCAACCGCTCATCCACGCGGAGAAGACCTTTTCACCCTCCGGCGACATCGCCAGATAATCGGCGCAGGTGAGCCTGCCCATGTCGATATCGACCTGCGCGTGGCTCAACGTCGGCGCAATCATCGTCGCCAACGCCAGTGACATTGCGAGTTTCTTCATAAAAAAGCTCCCTTGGTTCAAAGTTTCTGAGCGGACACAATCGCTCATTACATGAGGATGGAAATCGTCGAACGAACCCACCGCTCAATAGGTCATCTGCATTAGATCCTGGACAAAACCATTCAGGCGCGCCGGCTTTTCCGCATCGCTCATTCCGGTCATATGGCTCACGACCGGGCAGAACGCGGTAACAATATAATTCACCAGCTCGGCATTTTCGACACCTGGATAACGCGCGCGCAAATCCGCCTCGACCAGCGGAACCGTCCTGCTCGCATCGCCGCGCGCCAGCAATGCGCCAACGATGGCCATCTGGGTTGGCGTTTCCTTGAGAACGCCGTTGCGGGAGAGCTTCTGCGGCAGGGGGCATTCCAAAGCGTTGGCCTGGGGGGCAATTCCTATGCATGCCGCAATCACGCATGGCGCCGCTGATAATGCGAGCCGGCGGAAGCGACCGTTGAATTGAGAGATGATCATATTCCTCTCCTTTTGCCCATCGTCTTTTTCACGTCAACCACAGTTCGCAGATGCGCATCAAAAGGTGAACGGATAAAGCCAGTTCAACCATGAACGCGCTCGGAGCGATATTTTCCGCAAGGCTTCGTCCATTTCGAGGGCCGTTTCACGCCGCCTGCGTTTTTTGTGGGCTCCGTGAGCTCGCCATTGCCCCGCGCCCGGCATGCGCGCCAGTCCGGCGTCCCGCTCACGGACTTGGCGCGGCGGTCCGAACAAGCGATGCGTCGGCGAGCCGTCGCGATAAAGCTCGCAGCTTGACCTTGGGCGGGCATGGAAACATGAAAAAGCTCTAAATTCTTGTTTTGATGAATTTTTTCACGCGAACCGGCATCGACTTCGCTTGAAAATACCCCAGTCGACAAAACGAATAGATCAACGGGCGGACGCAGTGTAAATCATGCAGGCGTCGGGCGAAGCTTCCGCAGGTCAAGAACCTAACCCGCGCAACCAAGACACCATTAATCATTCGCTTGAATTCAAAACAATAGCGATACAGTTCTTAGGAAATTTTAGCGCGGCCAATCTATTCTTTGTCAGTTTCCTCCTGACGGGAATGCAACTCCACCCGCTTCATCATCCCCCGATGAAGCGGTTTTTTTTCGTGCCCGGCCAGCAGCGCGACAAGAAACAAAAAAGCCCGATCGACCAAAGAAAGACGAACGGGCTCAAGATAGAATTATTTGTTGGCTGTGCCGCCAACGTTTGTGAAGAATACATGACGCGCAAATCCTGTCTTTGCGTTGCGTCAATGTGGCGGATCAGCGCGCTTCAGTCTCATGCGCGCGCCGACTGCCTCAGTTCGTCCGTTTTGCTTGCGATCGAGTCATCGCGGGCGATGCCTGAAAACGTCACCACGAGGAAGCGGCGCGCCGGCATCGGTTCCAGCTTCACCCGTGGATCGGCCGGCGCGGGCAAGGTCTGCATTGTCCAGGACTTCGGCATGATGAAGCACACAATCCCCGAGTCGTTCCAAACTCGGGTCGTTGTGTTCTAAAATCCCGTGTCTGCGGCGCAGACACGGGATGACGCTGCGTTTGCGCCCCAATTTCGGGCATGCGCGCCCAGCGGTGGAATCGCCGGGCGCTACCACGCTCAGGCTCGCGAGCCGAAGGCCTCCAGCGCGGCGTGAAGCTCGGCATGTGCAAGCGCATGTTGCGCGAGCGGGATTCCCTGCGAGATGGCGTCCCATGCCTGCCGTATGCTTGCCGCGCCGCCACGTGGTCCCATCGGATGTCCGAAAACGCCGCGTCCCGGCACAAAGCCGAAGTCCACGCCGCCAACCTTCCGGTAGACGCCTTCCAGGGTGCCCGCCCAATCGCTGCCGCCGGGCACGGGCAGGCAGGGTTTTATGTGCCCCATGGGCTCCAGGCACGCGCGGACGCAGTCCAGAACCTCGTGCTCGGGCATCATCATGCGGCTGCCGAAGCCCGGCATGATCACCGTGTCGAACCCTGCCAGCCGCTGCAGCCGGGTCAGCACCCGGGAATGAATCCCGTAGCCCGAAAGCCGGCTGAATGCGGCAATGAAGGGGAAATGCGCGATCAGTGGAACCGTGGCGTGCTTGCGCAGCATCCGAACGCCGCTCAATCCAACGGGCATCGCGTTGATGAGGAGCGCATTCGCGCCTTTCGCGACCGCGAGATCGTGGAGGTCGGCAAGCCGGTCCACCTCATCGGTGATATTGGCCAGATAGATCTTCGGAACGCCCGTTTCACGCTCCGCCCGGAGGCGCGCTTCGCCCAACGCCGCGGCGCGCTCACTGAGCGGGCTGTAGTCGATGTCGGCCAGCATCTCATCGTCCTTGGCGATGTCGAGGCCGCCAAGCCAGCTTTGATACCCAAGCTCCGCGAAAGGTTTTGGGGGAAGCCCGATGTTCGGCTTGATGACGCCGAAAAAGATGGGTCGACCGAAAGCTTGCAGCCGCTCGCGCAAACCGGCGACGCCGAACCTCGGCCCCTCGAAATGAGCGAGGTAGGAGTCGGGAAAGCGGATGTCCTGCAGCCGGATCAGGGGAATGCCGGGCGAGAAGAAAACGCCCTCGCCGCAGACGGCGGACAGCAGATTGGGGATGCGCGGCCCGAAATTGCCATGCGGGTGGGCGATGGTGACGCGCACCGCGTGCACTGGCCCCTGGACCGCGCATTCTACGGGGATGCTGAACCCGGAAGGGCGCGGCTCGGACTCCAATTCGAGCACCTTGGCCGCGAATCGTGGGCGAAAATCTTCGTCCACGCCGACGCGACGCCATTGCGCCGTGGATTGCTCGCTGCACAGATGTGCGGCGGCTTCGCGCGGGTCGCCGGCGCATTCGAAGGTGAAATCAAGCTCGATATAGTCTTCGGGATTGAGATCGCCCCGCTTGGCGTAAAAACCCGCAATATCGTCCGGCGTCATGGATCAAGCTTCTCCCATGATTTGAAGTTCAAGCCCGCGACGTTCCCTCGGGCCGTCAAGTTCAACAAAAAAGATGGCCTGCCAGCTGCCGAGCACCAACTCGCCGTCCGCAACCGCAATGCTCTCGGATGAATTCATGAGAAGCCCGAGGACGTGGGAGTGGGCGTTGTCGCGTCCGTCGACGGCGACGAGATTGTGCAGCCAGTCCCCATCGCGGGGCACACATCGCTTCAGCCAGGTCACCATGTCCTTTTGCAGCTGCGGCTCGCGTTCGTTCACGTTGACCCGCGCCGTCGTATGGAGGGAGGTCACGGTGAGCAGCCCCTCGCGAATACCGGTCGTCTTCAGCCAATCGCGGACCTGTCCGGTCATATCGAGGATCTGGATCGGCTCGACGGTCTCGAGCTCGATCCGCGTTCTTAGGATTTTCATGGGGTCACCTGGGGGCGGGAAGCGCGCGGGATGCTTTTATATCGCAAGCTTTTGATAGGCAAACGCCAAAGGCTTCGCGCAGGTTTGAACGCTCTCTGCTGAAAGTCATTGCAAGCATAGATTTGAGTCCGCCGAAAGCGGCGGCGCGGCGGTCCTGTGGGGTCGTGTCGGTTCGATTGCACTTCAGGATAGTGTAGGCGAAGCTGCGCAACCTGGCGAAAACGCCAGGGTTCTTTCGGATTTCGTCGCATTGCGCCGGTTCTTGTCGACGCGCTTCTTGTCGAGTTCGGCCAGCAATATCCGCACGGCCGCGATTTCATTGGATTTCTCATCGATCTCGAAATGCGCGAGCGCCAGCGCCGTATCGACCGCGAACGCGATGACGCAGGTCTCGGCTCCACCGGGCGCGCCGTTAAGGTTGGCGCTGTGTTCGCGAAAGGCCTTTTCCACATTCGTGGCGTCGAGGCCCGGCAAAATGCAGCGGATGGCCGTATGCGCCGGAGCCCTCTTCCACTTGATCTTGAAGGCTTTGTTCAGCGCCTGTCGAGGCGCCTTGAAGGACGTCTGGACGCCCCGAGACGAATGGGCTCCGCTGACGATGACGAAAATGGAAAACAGCGACACGTGCGGCAACTGGTAAAGGTTGCCCTCCGCGCGACGCGGGTCGGAGATTGTGGCGAGTATCGCGAGCAACGGTCGCAGAGACTTGATGGCGACCTCCGATTGATTCGGTCGCCACATGGAGATTCGGACTTTTTCGCTCGGCGGAATCGCCCGGCGGCTGCGACGACGTTGGATGTCGCGGCGAGGCCGAGGATGGCCAGAGCCGTGGAGGCTAAGACGTTCATGTGTCCGACGTCCTGACAGCGAGGAGGCAAGGCGCAATCGGCTCGCTCTCTTCGTCGAATTGTTACGGCGCGTTGTCGCCGTCCGGCGCTGGCTGCAACGCCGCTTTGACGACGCGGGCCTTCAGCCGGGGCGTGGCGAAATCGAGAAAGGCGCGCAATTTGAGCGGCAGCAGCCTTTCGCCTGAGTGAACGAGGTTGACCGGCAGGGGCGCGGGCTCACAGTCCTCCAACACCACCGTTAACGCGCCGGTGCGGATCGCCGCTTCCGCCTGATAACTCAACACACGGGTGACGCCGACGCCGGCGATGGCCGCGTCAATGGCGGCTTCCGCCGTATTGACCACCAGCCGGGGGCGCGGCGTGATCGTGGTCGACTTGAACTTCCACAGGCCCGCCACGCTCAGGGTCTGAAAGGCGACGCAGGCGTGTCGCTCAAGTTCGGCCAGATCGCGCGGAACGCCCTGTTCGGCGAGATAGGCGGGGCTGGCGCAGACGATATGGCGGATGCTCCCCAGCCTGGTCGCAAACAACCCGCTGTCGGGCAGCGCGCCGATGCGCAGCGCCAGATCGATATGCTCCTCAAACAGATCGACCATACTGTCAGCAAAGATCACCTTGATGTCGATTTCGGGATAGGCGCGCAGAAATTCCACCACCACCGGCAGCAGATGCAGGCGACCGAACACAATGGGCGCGCTGATGATCAGATCGCCCTTGGGCGTGCGGAATTCGCCGGAGGCGACGCGCTCGGCCTCCTCGACATCGTCCAGGATGCGGCGACAGGCGGCGATATAGGCGAGTCCGGCGTCGGTCGGCGTGAACTGGCGGCTGGAGCGGTTGAACAGCCGCGTTCCCAGATGCGCCTCAAGCTCGGAAACCTTGCGGCTGACGGTGGCGAGGGGAACGTTGAGCTTGCGCCCCGCCGCCGAAAGACTGCCGGTTTCGACAACGGTCAGCAGGATCGACATGGCTTCGAGACGATCCATCGTCTTTCCGATTTTTGAGAGGATACCTCCCGATACTGGCACCTATTTCGCTGAATTGGAAGGGGTTAGCTTCTGGTCATCGGCCTCCCCGGACCGACCCAACCCGATCAGGAGCTTCGCCCATGTCCCGCCTTCACACGCCAGCCGCCATTGCCGACGCCCCCGCCGCGTCTCGGCCCTTGCTGGAAGCCGTCAACAAGCAGCTCGGCTTCGCGCCAAACCTGTTCCGGCTCGTTTCCAACAGCCCGGCGGCGCTCGAGGGTTATCTCGGCCTCTCCGGCGCCCTCGCCAAGGGGACGCTGCCCGCCCAGACCCGCGAGCGCATCGCCCTTGCCGTAGCCGAAGCCAATAGCTGCGCCTATTGCCTCTCGGCCCATAGCTATCTGGCAAAGAACCTCGCGAGGCTCGATGAGTCAGAGATCGCCGCCAATCGCCTTGGCCATTCCAACGATCCCAAAGCCGACGCCGCCGTCGCCTTCGCGGTCAAGGTGGTTCGCGAGCGCGGCCATGTGCATGAGGACGCCCTGCGCGCCGTAAAACTCGCCGGCTATGACGACGCCCAGGTGATCGAAATCGTCCTGCATGTCGGGCTGAACACCTGGACCAATTACATCAATACCGTCGCCGCGACGGAGATCGACTTTCCGGTCGTCACCGTCGGCAAGGCCGCCTGAACCCATAAGGGCCGGCAGTCCGCCGCGCCCAAACCGCACACCAAGGAGCAGATCATGAAAATCACTCACTTCGCCTCAGTCGCCCTGACCGTCGCCGCGCTTGCCTCCTCCGGCGTCAATGCCGACACCGTCCATCGTCCCCACCACGCCGGCGCTGGAATGGCGCGCCACATGTCCGCGCGGACGATGGCCCCGACCAGCTTCCAAGGCCTGTATCAGGGCGGCGGCGCGTCCAACGATTGCGAGGGATCGAGGGTCTTCGGATTTTGCAACGTTCGCTGAACTACCAGGGGCCGCGCCTCTCGCCAACTCGGCGAGAGGCGTCCCGCGCGAAGCCGCCGAGGACGATGATCTCTCCCTGTCATCGTCCTCGGCGATACCGCATTCTCTCGAAAGGCATTCTCATGACCCGCCCGCCGCTGCCGCCCTTCGATCTCGCCACCGCCACGCAAAAAGTCCGGCTCGCCGAGGACGCCCGGAACGCGCGCGATCCCGCGCGTGTCGCGCCGGCCTATGCGCTCGACAGCCGCTGGCGAAATCGCGTGGAGTTTCTGCAAGGACGCGACGCGATCGAGGCGTTCCTGACCCGCAAATGGGAAAAAGAACAGGATTATCGCCTGATCAAGGAAATCTGGGGTTTCGAGGCAACCGCATCGCCGTGCGCTTCGCCTATGAATGGCGTGATGGCGAGGGAGCCTGGTTCCGCGCCTATGGCAATGAAAATTGGGAATTTGACGAGAACGGGCTGATGCGCCGTCGCATCGCCAGCATCAACGATGCGCCGCTGGCCGAACAGGACCGGCTGTTCCATTGGCCACTGGGACGCCGACCCGACGATCATCCCTCGCTCAGCGAGCTCGACCTCTGAAGGTGCGACTATGGATACACCGCCCTCTTCCTGCGACATCGCCTTCACACCCTCGGTCAAGGCTGTGCAGGAGCGCAAGGGTTCGCGCCGGGCCTATGCTCATGTCGAGGCGGAGGGCGGCTGGCCGACCCGGATCACACCGGACCTGGCGGAGTTTATCGCCGCCCAGACCAGCGTGTTTCTCGCGACCGCCAACAGCGTCGGCCAGCCCTACATTCAGCATCGCGGGGGACCGCCGGGATTTTTGCGCGTGCTCGATGAGACGACGCTGGGCTTTGTCGATTTCGTCGGCAACCGGCAATTCATCACACTGGGCAATCTCGTCGAGAACGATCAGGCCCATCTGTTCCTGATCGACTACACCACCCGCCGCCGCATCAAAATCTGGGGCCGCGCCCGCGTGATCGAAAACGACGACGCCTTGATGGCGGCGCTCATGCCGCGCGACTATCGGGCGCGACCGTCACAGGCGATCCTCTTTACGGTCTCCGCCTGGGACGCCAATTGTCCTCAGCACATTCCGCAAAAAATCGACGCCGCCGATGTGGCTGCGGCGTTGGCGGAGCGCGACGCCCGCATCGCCGCGCTGGAAGCGGAACTTTCGGTCTTGCGCGGCGCGGCGTCGTGAATTGCGCGCACGGACTGTAACAAGGCTCAGTATGCCGACGTAGAAAATGCGATGGCTCAGCCAGCCCGCCTCAATGCAGGAGTCTCCCAAATGATTGCTCGCCGCTTGATCCTGAACGGCGCCTTCGCGCTCGCCGCCCTCGTCACGATGCCTCCGGCGCGCGCCGCCAATGTCGTCGCCTTCGACCAAGCCGCTTTTGAAACCGCCAAATCCGCCAACAAATCCGTTCTGGTCGAGGTCACCGCGCCATGGTGCCCGACCTGCAAGGCGCAGAAACAGGTGCTGGGAGAACTGTTCGCCAAGCCGGAATTTGCTAATCTCACCGTGTTCGAAGTCGATTTCGACAGTCGCAAGGACGTTTTGCGCACGCTGGACGTTCGTCAGCAAAGCACGCTGATCGCTTACAAGGGCAAGCAGGAGAAAGCGCGCTCCACCGGCGAAACCGGGCCGGCGGCTCTCGCCGCCTTGCTCGCCAAGACCCGCTGAGGCCGCGCGCGTGATTGCGACCATCGCCCTCGCCGCGCTGGCGGGAGCGCTGTCGATCCTCTCGCCCTGCGTGTTGCCGCTTATCCCCGTCGTGATTGGCGGCGCGGCGGCGCGACACCGACTCGGCCCGGCGGCGCTGGCGGCGGGTCTTGCGCTGTCCTTCGCCGGCATCGGCCTGTTGGTCGCCACCATTGGCTTTCAATTCGGCTTCGAGGGCGGTCTTTTCCGCGCCTTCGGCGCCGGTCTCATGGTCGTCCTCGGCCTCGTGCTGGCGCTGCCGGCGCTTCAGGCCCGCGCCGCGCTGGCGCTGGCGCCCGCGAGCAACTGGGTCGAGAACCGTTTCGGGCAATCGGCGTTTGTCGGCGCCTCCGGCCCGTTCGGAGTCGGACTGCTGCTCGGCGCGGTGTGGTCGCCATGCGTCGGCCCGACGCTCGGCGCGGCCTCGCTGCTCGCAGCGCGCGGGACCAATCTCGGCGAGGCCGCGCTGACCATGGCGGCGTTCGGCCTCGGCGCCGCCCTGCCGCTGCTCGCCCTCGGCATGCTCGCCCGCGCCAGCCTGTCGCATTGGCGGGACCGGCTGCTGACCACCGGCAAACGCGTCAAGCAGGGGATGGGCCTCGCCTTCGTTCTGATCGGCATCCTCATCTTGTCCGGACTCGACAAGGCGGTGGAGACGCGGCTCGTCGAGAGTTCGCCGCTGTGGCTGACAGCTTTGACATCAAGATTTTGATGTATGCCGCCGTCATGTTTTTCGTCGCAACGTCGAGAAAGCATTAGCCGTTGTCATGATTTACCTGTCTATTGACGGCGCGCGCCCCGCTTGGCGTCTTGATTGAAATTTGATTGGACCCTTGCCATGATCGTTTTATGCGGTTTCGGCGTCAGCAATTACTACAACAAGCTCAAGCTCTTACTGTTGGAAAAGGGCGTCCCTTTCAAGGAAAAGCTGGTCTATCCCTGGCAGCGCGAAGGCTTTCAGAACGCATCGCCGCTGGGCCGAATACCCTTCATCGAGACCGCGCAGGGCGGCCTGTCGGAGACGCAGGCCATTCTCGAATATCTTGAAGATGAATTTCGCGAAAAACCGCTCTACCCCGCCTCGCCCTTCGCCCGGGCGAAATGTCGGGAACTGTTGCAGCATCTCGAACTCAATGTCGAATGGGTGGTGCGACGCCTCTATCGCGAAGCGTTCTTTGGCGGCGTCGTTTCCGATGAAACCAAGAGCGAGGTGCGCGCCAAACTGGCGGCGGGCCTGCAGGCCTTGTCGCGGCTCGCCCGGTTCTCGCCCTTCATTTGCGGCGCCGACTTCACCGCCGCCGATTGCGCCGCATTTTTTCACCTTGATTTCGTCCGGCAGGCGAGCCTGAAAATTTACGGCGAGGACTTTTTGGCGGCGCATCTGCCTGGCGCCGCCGCCCATCTGACCCTTCTCGCCGAGCGTCCGCATGTCCGGGCGACGATGGCCGACCGCGCGGCGGCCTTGACCGCGTTCCTGGCTTTGAAAAGCGGGTACGCGGGATGATCGGGGCATCAAATTCCCGCATACCATTCATAGCCTCGGTCGGGCCAGAAGCCGCCCTTGCCGAGGCCAAGATGATCGAGCCGGTCGGTCAGTTCGATGCGCATCACGTATTTGGCCTGCTTGTAGCCGAGTTGCCGCTCGACCCGCAGCCGCAGCGGCGCGCCATGGCCGACCGAGAGCGCCTCGTCGTTGAGACGGTGGGCGAGAATGGTTTGGGGATGAAAGGCGTCGATGAGGTCGATGCTTTCGTAATATTGGCCGGTTCCATCGGCCGCGCGCTCATAAAAATCGGCGCAATGAAACACCGCGAAACGCGCTGTCGGCTGAAGCCCGGCGCGTCGCAAAAGGTCGGCCAGCGTCGGTCCCTGCCATTTGCCAATGGCGCTCCAGCCCTCGACGCAATCGTGACGGGTGATCTGGGTTCTCTGCGGCATGGCGCGCAGATCGGCCAGTGACAGATCGAGCGGTTTTGTCACCAGCCCGTCGATGCGCAGCCGCCAGTTGGCGAAACCGGACTCCTGCAAAGCGGCATATTCGGGGGTATCCGGCGCCTGCGTGCCATTGACCTTGAAGACCGGCGACAGATCGGCCTCGGAGAACTCGCGGGCGAGCGCGCTTCCGCCGCCTAGAAAACGCTGGATGCGATAGGTCAGGCTTTCGGCCGAGCCGAGCATATCAATGAACTTTGGCGCTTCCGAGAGTCGGTCACAGCCGCTGAGCAAACCGGCGCCGAGGCCGGCCACGCCCAGGCCGAGAAACTTGCGGCGGCCCAGCGGGCTATTTTTGGGGAGCAGAATGCGGCTCATGATCGTTTCCCTCTGAAATCGCAAGTTTGCCGGTGATCATGGCGCGCACGCCGTTGATCGGCCCCGCCAGCACGACCATCACGAGATGGACGACCACAAACAGCAGCAGCGCGCTGGCGGCGATGAAATGCACCGTGCGCGCGGACTGCCGGCCGCCGAACAGATCGACCAGCCAGGGCGCAATGGCGTCCATCCCCGGCGACATCGTGAGTCCCGTCAGGATCATGGTCGGCAGCAGGCCCACGATCACGCTGAGATAGGCCAGTTTTTGCAGCGGATTGTAATGCAGCGCCGCCTCGCCCTTGGGGAATTTCAGGCGCAGGTGATCGACGATGTCCTCCAAAATAGCGCGCGGGCGCAATTGGGCGCGCGTCGGCGCGAGGTCGCGCCTCAGATGTTTGTTGATGAGGCCGAACAGGTAATAGGCGGAGAGGTTAGCGACGAACAGCCAGGCGAAAAAGAAGTGCCAGCGCCGTCCGAGCGCGAGGCTGCGCCAGCCGGGAATGGTCGCCCATCGCGGAAAGGCGCGTTCGGTCAGGTCGCCATCGGCGCCGGGCACGAGGCCGAGCGCGCCGGTGGTGTCGAGGGTCGCAGAGCCGAGACGGACATAGCCGCGTTGCACTCCAACCGTGACGGTCTCCGCGCCGATTTCAAAAGCCGGGCGGTCGGCGTCGGCGCCGGATGCGCCCCAGTAGAGCGCGGGATGCGCGAGAAAAATCTGCAAGCCGCTCATCAGCAGCACCGTCACGCAAAGCGCGTTGAGCCAATGGGTGATGCGGGTCGCCAGAGCGTGGCGATGAACCTTTCGTCGGCCGGCAGGCGCCGGTAAATCAACTCCGGCCATCGGAAGGATCGTCATCGCATGGCTCCTCTTCTGGCTGCCGCCCGCCCGGCGTAAGGCCGGACAGGCTTGATCTGGATGACTTGATCTGGATTACTTGCCGCCCTTCATGGCGTCGGGCTTCATCGCATCGCCATGCATCGCGTCCGGCTTCATCGTGTCACCCTTCATCGCGCCGCCCTTCTTCGGCTCGGTCTTCATGGCGTCGCCGTGCATGGCGTCGGCCTTCATGCCGTCGGCGCCCATCTTGTCCTCGGCGGAGGCGGCGCCGGCGAAAGCGAACAGGGCAAGGAAAGCGAAAGCGGCGGCGCTGGTGGTCTTGACGTTCATGACTGTTGCTCCTGAAGTGAGGCGTAGGCGATTCCTGGCGGCCCGTCATGGGCCGCCAGCTTTCGAAACGTTTGAAAGAAGTTTTTCTTTCATCGATACTACGAAGCGCGGTGTGGTCTTGTTACGCGGCGCAACGAAATATTTCAGTTTGACGACAGGTTCGGCGAAGGCCGATGACGAAAGCTACCCGCTCCAATCATTCGCAGTCAGTCCTCGATATCGGGAGTTCCCCTCTCGATTTCCGGAAGGCGATTGCGCGCCTCGGCAATTCACGCGTTCATGGCTCGATGATCCAGTAGGTCTGGGCGCCCTTGGCGCGCGCCTCCAGACCGCGCGCCGCCGCCGCCGAGGCCTCGTTCAGGATCTGCTTGAAATCCTTCATGGCCTTGGCTTCGTCGAACAGATAGGAATGGCCGCTGAGGCGGGCGTCCACGGATTCCACGCCCTGCATCACCAGTGTGTTGGCGCCGCCGCTGCCGGCGCGCGGGGCTTTGTGATAGCTCTCGGAAATCAGGATGGCGTGATCGTACTCCGACGCGTAGAGCGTGCGGAAAGTCGCGATATCCCGAGCGCGCTGCGTTTGTTCGACAAAAATGTCCTGCGCGACATCGGGCGCGGCAAAGACGGCGGCGCCGATGCGCAGATTGGCGCGGTACTGGCCATACTCGCGCAGCGTTTGCAGCAGGATGCGATTGCCCATGCTGTGCGCGACGAAATCCAGTTGGATGTCCGGCGCGGCTTCGGCGAAAGCGCGCACGAAATCGGCGAAATGCGGTTGGCTCCAACCGCTGGAATCCTCGTCATAGGCGTAGCCGAACGCCGATCCCTCCGAGGGCCAGCTCCAGCCGACAATGGCGCCGGCATAGTCGAGATCGCGCCCCAGAGTCAGGATGCGGTTCGCGAAGAATTCGAACGATGTGTTGAAGCCGTGCAGGACGAACAGGATTTTCGAAACGCCGCTTACCCTGACCTTGTCGACGATCAGGCGGACGCAGGCCTGTTCGCCCTTGGTCAAGGTTTCGGGCGCCTCGGGCAGCGGCGGGTCGCCACGCGATTGGTCGGGTGCGCCGAGAAACCCGCAGGTCGGATCACCGGGCGCGAGCCGGCGTGAGCCAAACCGCATCGCATAGTCCAGCGTCTGCTCGTCATTGCGATCCGTCACGAAAAATACCGGGGAATGGGCGTGTTTGTGCGGGGGCGGCTGAATCACGGGAACGGCTTCGGGAGCCCGGTGGACCTCCGCCTCGGCCTTGCCCCACAAACGCATTTCGCCGTCAAGTCGCGAAGCATCGCCGCCTGCTGCGCGAGTCGCCAGCCGCATCTGCGCGGCGGAGTCCAGGACGGTCGGCTCAATGTTGGGATGCTTGCGGATCGCCTCCTCGCGCGCGGCAATTTCCGCCTCGGCCGCGATCGCCGCCGTCGCCAAGGCGCTCTTCCAGGCGTTCTTTTCCGCTTCGCTGCGGTCCCGCCAGTAGTTTGGCGCCGCCGCCAGAACGCCAGTCTGCGGCCAGGCTGTCGTCAGAAAAAGCTTGCCGTCGTAGCGGTCGGCGAAGGCTTGCGTGGCTCTGTCCAGCGAGGTCTCAAAGCCTCCGACCTTTCCGCCCATCGACGAACTCATGGCGTCATGGGGTGAAACACCGGCCATCGATGCGCCCAGCGACGACAACGACGTGAACCCGGGTGCGGCCGCGTTGGCGGCGAGCGTCAGAGTTTGCAGGTCCGCTTCCGTCCGAACGGGGGTCTTGGTCAGCAGATAGGTGACGCTGTGATTCCAAAGTTTTAGCGGAAAGAGCCCGGTGCGGCTGGCGTCGGCCATGGCGGCCTCACCCAGGAACGAGTTCTGCATCAGCGACACTTCCTTCGCCGATTTGAACAGGAAAGGCCGGGTCAGCAGCGACGCTTCGGGGCCTGCTTTTTCAAGTGCGTGCTGGTCTCTTTCGGCGAGCGTGAACACGCCGAGTTCAGCGGCGCCGGACATGACCGCAGCCAGGGCGCCGTTCGAGTCGTCCTTCGGCAGCGGAGCAATGATCACGCCGATTTCGGAAAGCGCCTTCGACGCGCGCAGCGATTTGAGAAAGGCGTCCTCGAGGTAGGATTTGGGGATGGCGATGCGGACATCGCCCGCGACAGCGCCAGAGGACAAGCAAAGCAGCGCGACAAGAAAGCTCTGACGAAGCATCGTTTTGGTCCTCACGTCATCGCCGGGCGTTGACGCCCGGTCCGGTCAACATGTTCGAGACAACCATCACGCCACGCCGCGGGGGCGTGACGCCGTATGAAGCGCGCGTCATCACGGCTCTCACGGCTCTCACGGCTCTCACGGCGTCGCGGGCTTGAACGCCAGCGCGACGCCGTTCATGCAATAGCGCAGGCCGGTCGGCTTCGGCCCGTCATCGAAGACATGGCCGAGATGACCGCCGCATCGCGCGCAATGGGCCGCGCTGCGAACCATGCCGAAACTGCGAGCTTTCTCTGTTCCCACGGCTTTGTCCAACGACGCCCAGAAGCTCGGCCATCCCGTCCCACTGTCGAATTTCGTGTCCGATGAGAAGAGGTCGCGCCCGCAGCCTGCGCAGGCGAACAGCCCTCGACGTTTCTCATGCAACAATGGGCTGGTGAAGGCGCGCTCCGTGCCCTCCCGGCGCAAGACGTCATATTGAGCCGCCGTCAGGCGGCGGCGCCATTCGGCGTCGTCGAGCGCGAAATCGAACCTGCCGCTTGGCGCCGCGCGCGTGCCGCGGACAAAGCCCAGCGCGGTGAGAATGGTGAATGCGCCTCGGACAAGCGCGCGTCTGGTGGTCATGACAAGTCTCCCGGCGTCGTGCAATCAACCCATGCGATACGCGCGCGGCGCCGGGTTGTTACACGCCGGCGCCCTGCGCCAAGACCGAACAGCTGATCGGCGCGCAACATTGTTCCCGCGATCACGGCTACCCGCCCCCGCCGGCCGCGACTGAGGAAGTCGAATCCGGTTTATGAGTTCATGACCCAAGAGGTCTGAACGCCTTGGAGACGATCCAGACCATCCGGCGCGAGCCGCTTCATTTGCACACGCCTCAGCGGAATTTCCCTCCAAGGTGAATTTAGCCCCGACACTGTTCACAAACGCACGTTTTGCCTGTTTTGCGCGCTGATTGGGGCCGATCACCGGCCAATCGCATCTGGCCCGCCTTTTGCTTCAACAAACTTACATATTGTGGACTCCCATGCCTGAACTGTCTCGCTGCATCTCAACGCCCGACCCCGCGCCCGTTGGCGCGGCCAATTGGTTGCGTCCGGGCGTCGCGGTTCACGTCGTCTCGATGGTCGTCGATCGATCGTCGATTTCGCGGCGGAATTGCGGGCGCGCGTTTTCGTCGCGCGCCCGCAACGCCCCCGCGGAGGCGATCGACTCCGACGCGGCGCCTGGAGACTCCGCCCGCTCTGTTCTCTATATTCAGCTTCGCGAAGACGCCGGCGCCCTACCCCAGCGCTGACATTTTCGACCGACGCACAAGCGTCCGACGCGGCATGAGCCGTTTCCATGAGAGGATCGTCATCGATCCCATCACAACAGGAGACCATCATGCGTGCGGAAACCCTTCTCAACACCTGTGTCGCCGCCATGCGCCTCGAAGGCTGCGGCTCCGAGGCCATCGCCTTCATGCTCGTGGAAAGCGCCGTGGATGCCTTGACCGCGGCGGGCCTGCGTCCAGACACGCTGGATCGCGGGGTCGAACATCTGGTCAGCGCCATGCAGGATCGCGTCGCCGATCTGCGCGCCGTGCGCAACACGCCGAACCTGATGCTGGTGGCGGCGCAGGAAAGCGCATGAAGACGATCTCTTTCATTCCCTTCGCCGCCCCTTCGCCGCGCGCGACCGCGCGCGGCTCGGATTTTTTGGGCGGCTGTCCGTCGCCCCTGCGCATGGGAATGCGCGATGATCTCGCCGACCCCTTGCTCACGATTCATCTGCGGGGCGGCGCCCGACTGAAGGGCTGCGCGCCCATGGGCGCGGGGGCGTTTCGCGCTTCGACTGGCTGCGCCAGATTCGCCTGATTGGCGACAAGGTTTTGAGCAATGTTCTGGGCGAATGTCGCGGGCCTCGCCCATTCGGCGCGCAGGAACAGCCAATTCGCTCGCGGCGAGCGGCGACTCCGGCCTACCCGACGGCACGCGCTTTGACTGGCCCGGTTGGGATTGTTTCCGGCAACGCGCCACAGCGCAGGACATCAAGCGCGTCGCCTGTTTAACCCACGCAACAACCTGATCGCCCTACCCTCAGCAAGCGCAGAAATGACCGAGGTCGGGCGCTGAGCTGAGGAATCGGTCGGCGCGGGCGGCGCGCGGCACGGGGCCTTCCTGCGCTACGCTCGGCTGCGCTTCCAGTTCGGCGACGTAAGACTCGGGCAGACCATGCGCGCGCGCGGCCTGGACGATGCGGACGAGATTGGGCGCGCTGGGCGGGTTTTTCACGCCGAGATCGGTCTTGCGATAGGCCAGCGCAAAAATCACTTCGCCATCGGTCGTCGTCACCGTGACGGGCGAATGAAAATAGGCGCCGGTTCCGTCGAGCCTCACCCCCTGCCAGGCGTCGAGACGGTCGAAGGCCTTGGCCGGAATTTTCCAGACCACGCCCCAGACCTCGGCGCCGCTTGAGCGCAAAATCGTCTCGTCGCCGCCATCCCAGCGTTCGTCGCAGCCGTTGAAGGCCAGCGCGTAATCGGCGAGGCGCGCGACCGCGATTTTTTCAGGCGTCTCGCCGCAGCGCCCGGAGATTTGCGCCTCGTCCATCGCGCCGCCATAGGCGAAGAAGATCACGTCTTCGCCGCTGGCGAGATCGACGCCGACGTCCTTGATGTCAGCCATGAGATTCACCCTTTCGCGTTTGCGAAGACGAGGGCGCGCACGCCGGCGCCGCGCGGCGAAACCTCCGCCGCGAGACCCAGCGCCGCGATTTTGGCGGCGAACCAGCGCGGCAGGTGATCACAGAAAATTTCCAGTGTGTTGAAACGGCGCGCCTCCAGGATCGGCTCCAGCACGTCCACCGAATTGGCCTCGCGATAGCGGGCGAACACGGCGTCAAGGTCGATGCGCAACCGCCCTTCGGGAAGCGATTCCGCCAGCGTGTGCACGGCGTCGACGGCTTCGGGCGTGCGGCGATTTCGGGACGGTCCGCCCTCGCCGGCGCTACATCCGCCGGGCGAGCAGAACAACGCGGCGAAGGCGCGCTCCCGCGTTTCCGCCTCGCGGGCGCTCGCCAGTTCCGCATCCCGCTCGGAAAAAGCGTCGAGATCGAGCGCGGCGAGCGGTCCGCGCGCCTTCCAGACGCGAAAGCCCGCCTCCTGCAACAGCGAGTAGACCAGGCCCCGATTGTTGCCGGAGACGAAGGCGTGGCCGGCGCCGAACCGCTCGACAATGCCGCGCAAAAATTTCTGGATCGCGGCGAGATTGGCGTTTTCGGAAATGGCGAAGGCGGCTTCATCGACGACGCGCCAGTCGCCCGACGTTTTCTCGTAAAGGCGCAGGGTTCCCGGCGTCTTGACATCGGCGATCTCGTCGCGCGCATCGACATGGACGATGATTTTCATGACGGTTCTCCTTCGCTGTTGCGAGTCCGTCATGGCCGGGCTTGTCCCGGCCATCCACGCGGAGCCGCAACGCGAACGGGTGCGGAATTGTCCCTCGCGGTCCGGCGTGGACGCCCGGCGCAAGGCCGGGCATGACGTGCTTGGGTTCACCACACGTTGAGCAGCCATTCCTTGCGCTTCTTGTGCTCCATGTCGGTGAAGAGGGCGTTCGCCATTTGCTCGACCAGCCAGGTGGCGCCGCCGTAGCCGACCACGGGATAGCGGTAGAGCCCGGCGCGGTCGTAGGTGGGGAAGCCGACGCGCACCATGGGAATGTCGTAGTCGATCGAGACGAACCGGCCCTTGGAATGGCCGAGGATCAGATCGAGTTCGAGGCCCTTGTTCTTGATGCGGTCTTCCAGATCCCAGAAATCGGCGTTGGTGACGATTTCCATGGGGTAGTCGACATACTCCTGCAACGCCTTGACGCGGGGGTCGTTGACGTAGGCCGAATTGTCGTCGCCGAGCAGCAGCAGTTGCGGCTTCATCTCCAGGTCGAGGCAGAATTCGGCGAGGCCGATCACCAGATCGGCGTTGCCGTAAATCGCCACCTTCTTGTCGGCGAGGAACATGTGGGCGAGATCGGTGATGGCGTCGAGCGCGATTCCGCGCTTGCGCACCAGCGAGTCCGGGATCGGCTTGCCCGTCGCTTCCGACAGTTTTTTCAAGAGCGCATCGGTGTTGCGGATGCCGATCGGCGTGGGGCCGATCACCGAGGGGATTTTAAACTTCTTCTCCAGAAACTGCCCGGCCTTGCCGCCTTCGTAGCGGTTGAGGACAAACGTGTGGGTGGCGGAACCGGTGGACACCAGATCCTCGATGGTGGTGTTGCCGTGCGAGACTTCGCTGCCGTCGGGCATGATCGGCGAGTCGAAACTTTCGATCTCGAACAGCACGGTGGCGTCGATGTCCATCTCCTTGAGCAGCGACTTCAGCTCGGTGACGTCGCCGGGATTGACCCAGCCGGTGATGAAATTGATCTTGCCGTTTGACGGTCCCTTCCGCGCGAACTTTTTCACGAAATCGCGCACGGCGACATCATAGCCCGAGACCATTGATCCCACGAAAGACGGCGTGTGGATCGCCAGAAGATGCACTTCGCGGTCAGGATATTTTTCCGCGAGAAGACCTTCTTCCAACTTGGTGATGACGCCGTCGACGTCGTCGCCGATCACTTCGGTCGAACAGGTGGTGATGATCGGGATCACCTTGAGGTGGGGATAGCGCGCCAGCAGCACGTCCACGCCCTCCTCGACGCGCCCGCAGGCGCCGAACACCGCGCCGTCCTCATGCAGCGAGGACGAGGCGATCTCAAAGCTCTCCTTGAGATGCTGGGAGATCAGCAAGCGGACGAACATCACGCAACCCTGTCCGCCGTGGACCAGGCCGATGCAGTCCTTGACGCCGATCGACACATATTGCGCGCCGGCGGGCTGGCAGGTGAAGATGGGATTGATCGTGCCAATCCGGTCCTTGACTTTGACTTCGCAGTTCATGGCGTGATCCTCAATAGTTCTGGACGGTCAGCTCTTCGTTCAAAGAGCCGTCGATGGTGAGCCAGTCGATGCGCGCGTGCAGGATTTTCATCAGCGCCTGGACCTCGTCCTTGCCCATGCCGGCAAGCCAGGCGCAGCGTTCGCGGAAGGCGCGGGAGAGCAGGACCGCGTCGACCCAGTAGCACTTGTCCAGCGGCGTCTCGTTCTGCACGTCTTCGCCGACGAGCAATTGCGCGGTCTTGCCCAAAATGCCCTCGTTCTGCTTGCGACGGTCCCAGCCGCGCGAGTTGAACTGCCACAGGCAGTTCTTCATGATGTAGTCCTCCATCAGGGAGACTTTTTCGCGCGTCGCCGCATCGAACCCGGCGAGCGGATCGGAGGCGTGGAGCTTTGGATAATTCGCCCGCGCGGCGGGTTTTTCCTTCTTGAAACCGGCCATTTCAAAACTCCTCACTCGGCGGCTTGGGATGACGTCTTGCGCTCGAACTGCGGATAGTCCGCGTCGGTCTTGGCGCGCAGGGCGGCGATGGGATCGAACGCGCCGGTGTAGCCGGTCAGCGGCGAGGCGCGCTCGGCTTCGGGCAGGCTGGCGTCGGAGAGCATGCGGCGCGTGACAAAGCCCTTGTCGGTCGCGTAATCGTCCTTGGAAATGTCGACGCCCGAGAGCTGGTGCATCGGCGAATAGACAGCGTTGTAGATGTCGCGGGCGAAGCGCACCCAGCCCTCGAAACCCTTGTAGGGGCCGTTGTGATAGGCGTGGGCGTTGAGGTAGGGCACGCGCATTTTCTTGGCGACCTCGCCGGGGCGCTTGCCGGTGAAGATCACGTCGGGCTTCAGCTTGAGCAGCGCTTCCTGGTTTTCGAGTTCGTTGGGATCATCAATGGCGAGCGTGCCGACGCCGGCCCGCGCGATGCCCTTTTCCATGTCGCCCTGGTGGCCGAACTTGGTGTAGACTGAGACGACCTGAACGCCCATCTCCTCTTGGATAGCGTTTGCCCAGTGCCACAGTTTCGAGCCGCCCGGCCACAGGCAGACGCGCTTGCCCTTGAGGCGCGCGGCGTACCAGTCGAGTTCCGGCTTCCAGCGCGCGGTTTCCTCGGCGATGATCGCTTCGGCGCGGTCCTCGATGCCGAAGAACAAGCCGACTTTTAGCAAGGAATCGCCGAGCGCCTTGAAGCCGAACCCGTCAATGTCGAGGCGCGGGATGCCGTAGCGGACGCGCAATTCGTCGCAGATATATTCGGCGGAACGGGCGCATTCCAGCACGTTGAGATGGGCGCGGTGCATGCCGCGCAATTCGTCATAGGAGCCGTTGCCGGTGAAGGTCGAGAGCACCTGAATGCCCATGCGGCGAAAAAAATCGACCATCACCTCCTGGTCGCCCTGGATGTTGTATTCGCCGACATAATTGATGACATAGTCAGAGGTGATTTCCGGCTCGACCGTGCCCACTTTCTGGTTCAGCCAGGCGATGTTGATTTTGTGGTGGCCGCCCGATTGCGACGGTCCCGCAAAGCCCGGCGAATTGCAGACGAAAATATCGACGTCGGGGCGCTCGGCCATCACCTCGTCGGCGATGGCGTTGATGTCGTCGCCGATCAGCGCGGTGGCGCAGGTCTGGTAGATGGTCATGCGTTTGATTTCGGGGAAGGCGTCGAAGGCCTCGTGGATGTTCTGCTTGAGCAGGCTCTCCGCGCCGAACACGATGTGCTTCTCCTTCACATCGGTGGCGAATGTGTATTTGAGCTGGAAGTTGTTGTTGTCGGAGATGTAGCGCTTGGTCTGCCAGGTGTCATAGGTGCAGCCGACGGGGCCGTGGCTGATGTGGATCACGTCCTTCATCGGCGTGCCGATGACGTGCTTGGCGCCGCAATAGGCGCAGCCGCGCTCGGAGATCGAGCCGGGAATGGTGTTGAGATAGCCTTTCGGCAGGCAGGAGGTGAGATCTTCGCCCTCGCCTTTGACGACGGCGTGCTGCTTGCGTTCCGGGATCACCTTGGAACAGTCGAATTCATGATAAGGCATGACGCCTCCTTTTTCCTTTTCGCGCGCGACACTGGTCGCTGGTCACGGGTCGGTTCTGGGGAGAGGGGGAAGGGAAGCCGGAGCTTCCCTGGGCGACGTCAGTCGCAGATGCCGTATTTGACAACCATGGCTTCGAGCTCGTGCATGGCGAGCGGGGTCGGGATCACAAAATCCTCGTTCTCCAGGATCTTGCGGCCGAGTTCCTTGTATTCATTGGCCTGATTGACGTTCGGATCGAATTCCGTGACGGTCTTCTTGTTGAATTCCGCCTTCTGCACGATGTTGTCGCGCGGCACGAAATGGATCATCTTGGTGCCGATCGCGGCTGTGAATTCTTCCAAAAATTCCTTCTCGCCATCGACGTTGCGGCTGTTGCAGATGATCCCGCCGAGGCGCACGCCGGACTGCTTGGCG
This sequence comes from Rhodoblastus acidophilus, assembly GCF_009720655.1. Classification (GTDB taxonomy): domain Bacteria; phylum Pseudomonadota; class Alphaproteobacteria; order Rhizobiales; family Beijerinckiaceae; genus Rhodoblastus; species Rhodoblastus acidophilus_A. The sequence continues at coordinate 63,789 of NZ_WNKS01000020.1, forward strand.
TATTTGACGAGGCCCTTGCAGATGTTGTTGGCGGCGTAGATCGCCATCATCTCGCCGGAGGCGACGATATAGACCTCCTGCGCCTTGCCGTCGCGGATCGGCATGGCGAAGCCGCCGCAGACCACGTCGCCGAGCACGTCGAAGAAGATGAAGTCGAGATCTTCGGAATAGGCGTCATTTTCCTCCATCAGGTCGATGGCGGTGATGACGCCGCGTCCGGCGCAGCCGACGCCCGGCTCCGGACCGCCGGATTCGACGCAGCGGATGTCCTTGAAACCGGTCTTCACCACCTTGTCGACCGTGACCTTTTCCGCGCCATGGATGCGCAGCGTGTCCATCACGGTTTCCTGCATCTGGCCGCCGAGGATGAGGCGGGTGGAATCGGCCTTGGGGTCGCAACCGTGGATGAAAATCTGCTTGTTGTGGAAATGGGCGAGCGCCGCCGCCGTGTTCTGGGTGGTGGTGGACTTGCCGATGCCACCCTTGCCGTAAATCGCAACCTTGCGGGTCATGGAGAACTCCTTTCGCGCCTGGCGATCGTCGCCATCGCATGACCCTGTATCGCAACCGATGTGCCAGTATTGGCGAAATAATCGTCCCGAAATGTGAGAATCTTTTGCGGAGCGACGTCGTACGCTTAATATCTTGTTTTATAAAGATAACTTGTGACTTTTTGCCGTCGTTGAAGCCGCCGCGATGGACCGCGACTGTGAATCGGAATGCAGATTTACATAGCGGTAAAAACCTGCGGAAACAGCGGATTGGGAGTCGGATTTGCCTTGAGGTAAATTCGGCAAGAATTTACCTCAAGGTCTATTTTGCGGGCCAGATCGAGGCAAAGAAAAACCGCCGGCGCGAGGCCGGCGGTTGAGGAAGGCGAAAACAGGTTTTTTTCGGTCAGCCCGGAGCCTCGTCGCCGGTCGCGCCCGCGGCGCGAAACGCCTTGTAGTTGAGGCCGTAACGCTCCAGCCGCTTGCCGAGCATGCGCCGCGTGAGGCCAAGCTCGCGCGCGGCCTCGCCGATATGGCCGGACGAGTTTTTCAGGGCCTCGACAATCATCTCATATTCGACCGAATGCAGCTTGGATTCTAGGCTGACGCCAAAGGTCGTGCCGCTCTCTTTCGACGTTTGCAACGACGGTGGCAGTTCGTAGGCATGGATCACCTCGTCCTGGCACAGGATGACGGCGCGCTCGATGATGTTTTCGAGTTCGCGCACATTGCCGGGCCAATGATAGCTCATCAGCATGTTGAGCGCCGGCGTCGAAATGCGCTTGACCGGCTTGTTGTTCTCGGCGGCGAAAGTGGTGACGAAATGATCGGCGAGCGTGATGACGTCGCTGCCGCGTTCGCGCAGAGGCGGCACGGTGATCGGAAACACGTTGAGCCGATAATAGAGGTCCTCGCGGAACAGGCCCTTTTCGACCATTTCGGCGAGGTTGCGGTTGGTGGCGGCGATGATGCGCACGTCGATCTTGATCGACTTGGAGCCGCCGACGCGTTCAAACGTTCGCTCCTGCAAGATGCGCAGCAGTTTCGCCTGGATCGGCAGGCTCAACTCGCCGACCTCGTCGAGAAAAATCGTGCCGCCGTCGGCCAGTTCGAAACTGCCCTTTCGCAGACCCAGCGCGCCGGTGAAGGCGCCGCGCTCATGGCCGAACAATTCGCTTTCGGCGAGACTTTCCGGCAGCGCCGCGCAGTTCGACTTGATGAACGGTCCCTCGGCCGCCGCGCTGTTGAAATGCATGGCGTTGGCGACCAGTTCCTTGCCCACGCCGCTCTCGCCGAGAATGAGCACGGTCGCCTTGGTCGCCGCGACTTTTTCCACGAGGTCGTAAACGTCCTGCATGGATTTGGAGGCGCCGATCATGTTGTCGGGCCGGAACCGCTCGCCCAAAGTGTTGCGCAAGCGTCGGTTCTCCTGCTCCAGCCGCGCCTTCTCCAGGTTTTCCAGCAGATAGAGTTCGGCCGCCGGCGCGATCATCGCTGCGATCATGGTGAGGATTTCGATGTCCTGCGCGCGCAGCCGCGCATTGAGATAGCCGCGCTCCGCGGCGAGCGCCCCCAAAACCTTTTGCGCGTGGATGATGGGAATGCAGATGAAGGCGGTTTCCGCGCGACTCTTCCTTTCCTTCTCGAACCGCGTCCGCGCGCCGCGCCGGCTGCGCGCGATCAAGGTCTTGCCCGAGGCGATCACCTTGTCGATGACCCCCTCGCCGGGCAGCACGCCGCCGCGCGCTTTTTCGTCCTCGGACAGCCCAAAGCTGTCGTGAATGAAAATGGTCTCGCTGGCGCGATCGCAGAGGGTGAGCAGGCCGCGCCGCATTTTGAGCTGCTGGCGCATCACAGCGAGGATCAGCGGCAGGGACGCCGCGAGATCGGCGCTGGCGGTGATGATCCGGCTGATCTGCGAAAGGGTTTGCAGCACGCCGACGCGGCACTCACCGGTGAAGCAATGGCTGAATTCGTCAACGAAGGTCTTGATGTCGATATCCGTGGCGTCGCGGTCTTCAAGGCGCATGGGGTTTTCTCGCCTCGGTCGGGAAAGTCCGACCGCACCAAGGGTTCAGCAAGTGCGAGGCCAGATGCGCGCGATGTTTCGCGCGGCGGATGAGGCGAGGTTTTTTGAGGATTTTGTTCGGGCGCCGCGCGCCGCGCCATGGCGTCGGAATTTACCGATCCGGCGCAATGTACGTTTTTGTAAATTTGGCCAGAGCCTGCGCGCGGGATGCGTACGAATGGACCGCCGCGGTTCATTCGCGGCGAAATTGACCGCGCGGGTTCATCCGCGCGGATCGATCCGCGCGGGTCCATCCGCGCGCGCGGCGGCTCCGCCCTTCGTTTTATGAAACCGTTGCGATGGCGCGGCTCTTGCGATGATCGGATCCAGACGCGTCGGCTGTCGGCGCGCAGTGATGGAGTTTTCATGGCCCAGGACCAAGCCGGCCCCGCACCCGTCAGCGAAAGCGAACGCGCGCGCATGATCGCCGAGACGCTCGAAGGATTGCGGGAAAAATTCCAGGCCGATGGCGGCGACATCGCGCTGGTTTCCATCGACGGCCCGCGCGTAAAAGTGCGGCTCACGGGCGCCTGCGCCAGCTGCGGCGCCGCGAACGAGACGTTGGGCTGGGTGCGAAAACAGCTTTCGCGGGCGTTGGGCGGCGGGCCCGTGTCCGTCATTCCCGCGCTGGACGCGGAGCCCGCCTGATCAGCCTCGGAGCGCGGCGAACAGAGTGTCGTTCAATCGCCGCGCCGCCGCCAGAAAGGTCGGAAGCCGGCGCACAGCTTCGGCTTCAAGGTCGACCGAGGCTGGCCCAAGCGCGGCTTCCAGGCTGGCGGCATAGGCAGGAATCGCCTTCCATTCCGCGACCGTCCTGGACGTGCAGGGCCGGCCGAGATCGACGACGACGCGGCGGATCGCCGTCTTTTCGGCGATCAACCAGGTCAGTTCCGCTTCCTGCCAGACATCCATCGGGCCGCCCATGGCGACCAGCCGATCGAAATGATCGAGCGGCGGGATGGCCTCGCCCTCGTCCAGTTCGACCGTGGTGATCTCATGTCCGGCCTCTCGCCAGAAATCGGCGAGAGCACCCGGATGTTCGACGCAAAGGTGCTGGAACACCAGAATCCGCACGGCTCACCCGATCGAATAGCCGGACAAGTCGGGCGCAAAGACGCCGGGGAGATTGCGCGGATCCGGTTCCGGAGCGCCCACGCTCAGGCGGATCGGCAGCAGGCCCGCCCAGACCGGGTGAGCATAATCGGCTTCGTCGTCCTCCGGCGGGCCGCTGCGGACCTTCGCCGACGCCTCGTCAATTTTCATCGACAATATGGCCGTCGCCGTGATCTCGCTTTCGGTCGCCGGGCGCAGCTTGTCCCATTGCCCCGGCGCGAAGCCGTCGATCAACCTCGTCAACAGCCGAACCTTTTCCTTTGGGTCGGTGACCGCCTCGGCATTGCCGAACACCATCACCGAGCGATGATTGACGTTGAAATTGAAGGCGGAGCGCGCCAGCACCAAGCCGTCGAGAATCGAAACCGTCAGGCAGACGTCGGCGCCTTCGGTGGCCTGCATCATGCGGCCTTTCGCGGCCCCGTGCCAATAGACGCGATCGCCCTCGCGCCATTGCAGCGTGGGCGTGACGATCGGCTGTCCCTCGTGAAGATAGGCGATGTGCGCGACGGGCATGGCGTCGAGAATGGCCTCGATGGTCTGACGGTCGTAATGGGCGAGATGGCGGTAGCGCTTGACGATGGTTCTGGCGCTCGGGGCGCCGGCGTCATTGTGAGAAGTCATGGAAAACGTCCTGGAAGGGAGAGGGGACGCACGACTCAAAGCATAAACCGAGCCAGACGTCTGGCGGGCGGCGCGCGGATTCACTCCAGACGTTTAGCCATGTCCGCCTTGCGGGCGATCATCTTGTCCGCGAGAGCGCCGTCGCCGTCATTCTCCGCGATCACCCTGCGGATCGCCGCGTCGGGAATGCGCGTCACCCTGGCGATGGATTCTCGGAATTCGGCGGGGCTCATAGCGCCGAAGAGGTGTTTTGCGAAACGATTGTTTTCGTCGAACCGGAGGGTGTCGAGTTCGTCAACGCTGACGCCGAACGCCTTGCCCTTGGGATCGCCCTGAGCCCGAAACGCCAAGGCGCCGCCCACGTCGAGGGTGATGACCTCTCCCGCGACGACGCCCTGGTTGTCGCCATGGAAGCCGGCGGCGTCCCAGTTGGCGGTCCAGGCGTGCGTCCCAAGCCAATGGCGCGTCCGCCTCAGCTCGTCCGCGTCGAATTCGGCGATATTTCTCTTTTCAAGCGCGACGAATTCCGTTGCGACCTGGGTGGGATCGTTGGCGCGCACATAGGTCAGCGTCGGGGCGCCGACGATCTGAAACAATTTTGCCGCCAGATATTCGTTGCGCGCCATTGCTTCCGACTCCAGAAACTTCACATAGAAGCGCCGGCCCTGTTCATCCTGATAGACTCCGCCGGGATTGCTTCCCAACCGGCGGCCGACGCGCCGCAAACGCTCGACATCGATGGACTCGATGTCGGGAACGGGCGTCGTCCGCCGAACCAGCGCAAGTTGCGCGGAGGTCTCGATGGCGCCCTTTCGCGCGGCGCGCACGGTCTTGATGGCGCCTTCGGGGTCCACGCCGAGTTCGACGAGCAGGCGCGCGGCGATCATGCCGGCGCGCCCCAGTCCGCCCTTGCAATGGACGACGACATCGTCACCGCGGCGCAGAAGCATGCGAATATCCCGGCCATGCGTCCGCCAGCGCCGCTCGAACGCCGGGTCGGGCGTGGAAAAGTCGGCGATCGGCACATGCCGCCAATCGAGCCCGCGCGCCAAAACCTCGGTTCCGAGATTCGTCACGTTGAGCGCTGTGAGTTCGGCGGGTTCGTTGAGCGTGAGCACCAGGCGCGCGCCCCAGGCGACGAGGGCGTCGATGTCCGTCGCGAGATCGCGCGCCCACACCCCGGTGCGCGCGGCCCGGTCGTGCTTGCCGGGGCAAAAAGTGATGCCGATTCGTCCCTGGGCGGGGCTTGCGCGCACATGCGCGATCTCAAGAGGATGGGTCTGGCTGGTAAGGATTTTCGGCATGTGGCGGCTCGGAAAGCGGGCGTGCGCAACGATGCCGGCAAGTCTCGGGCCAGCCGGCGCCGTGGGCGTCGCGGCGCCTTGTCGCGGTGGACGCGGTCCTTCTGGTGTTGGAAAGTGGCGCCGGCGCGCGCAGCGCCATCTTGCAGGGGAAAATGATCATGGTGAATCTGCGGCGCGCGGCAAACAACGGCGGGCGATCAACGGCTCCCCGGGCGCCGGGAGCGGCGGCTTTGCGTTCAACGTTCGAATAAGCCCGCCATGAGCCCGCCTTTCGGCCCCAACCTCGTCGGCCTGCCGAGCGCGCGCCTTGCCTCGGCCGACTACGCTGTCGCGCCGAGCGAACTGCGCATCACCGGCGTGCGCGAGATGAATGCGCCGCTGTTCGAGATGCTCGGCCTTTCAAGCGACATCGCCGAGGCGAGCGAAGCCCTCGACAAATACATGACTGCGATTTTCGGCCTGGAGTCGCAACAATGGCGCGACGAAGCGAAAAAGAGCGGTCCCTGTTTTCGATGGTCCTTCGTGCGCCTCCTCCTGGGCTGGGAGCATGACAGTTCCTCGCGCGAGGCGGCGGTTTTGAAGGGCTGGGTCCACAGCCGTTTCGGTCTGCCGCCCGCTCATCACCGCGAGAAGATCGCAGAGGTGTCGGATCCCTTCTGGCAATCCTATGTCGCGGACAATATGGCGAGCGGCTATCACGCCAACTCCATCTACGCCCAACTCGACCTGCTCTACGAATATGTGCAGTGGACGATGCGAAACCTCGCGCATCCCGGCCAGACCCACCTGCGGCTCTATCGCGGCGTTGACCGGTCGTCCGAGCAGATCGTCCGGCGCGAGCGCACCAAACTCCTGCGGGTGAACAGCCTCTCCTCCTTCACCACCGACCGCGCGACCGCCGATTGTTTCGGCTCGCTCGTCGTGTCGCTTCAGGCGCCGCTGACAAAGATCCTTTTCGCAAATGCGCTGCTCGCCTTCTTTCCGTTCCGCGCCGAGCGCGAGGTTCTTCTGATTGGAGGCGACTATCCCGTGACGATCGAACCGCCTGCGGCCTGAAGAGCGAACGGCTGGCGCAGCGCCCCCCTGCTCCAGCCGCCGCCGCTCACCATCGCCCCGCCCGACGCGCTCAAGCTCCAACGCGCGCCGGTCGCCGATTGCGTCCGCTACCATCAATTGAGGAGATTGCACTGATGAAACGCACGCAAATCTTCGACTCCATGGCGGAAATCCGCACGTGATACCGGGAGAGAAAGAAGGTGCGCCGCGCGCCGATCTCAAAAAGCCTTGGAGCGCCGTGACCAAAGCCGCCGGCATTGAGGGAGCGCGCATTCACGACCTGCGACACAGCTTCGCCTCCGTCGGCGCTGGCGCGTCACTCGGCCTTCCCATCATCGGGAAGCTGCTGGGCCATAGCCAGGCGGCCACGACACATCGATACGCGCATCTGGATGCCGACCCGATGCACAAGGCGGTCAACACCATCGGCGCGAGCTTGTCTGCGGCGATGAATGGCGAGACGAAGAACAACGTGGTCTCACTGAAGCGCGCGCGGAAGCCCACGTGAAAAAAATCAGCCCGAAAAGCTTTGGCGGCGAAGACGCGCATGTCGCACTCAAGCGGCGCGGACGGAAACCACTGTGCAATTTTTATCAGCACCCCGCGATCGTTACCGACTTCGCGCTGACGGATGACGATTGGAAAATCCTCGAACACACGTATGGACACGAGCTCGCCCAAGCCATTCGCGCTGAGGTTGAAGCACGCGGTTTTGGCCCTTGGCGATCGCCTCGATGGCGGCGTGGACCGCGTTGACCTGATAGTCGCGGGCCGTCTTGCCGCCGAAGTCGTAATAGTCTTGTAGGACGAGGCTTTCGGCTTCCGTTGTCAGGCCTTTCCAATTGGCGTAACGCGACCAGAGTTCCGCCGGCGACGGAAAAGCGTTGAGGGTGAGATCGGCTTCCTTTTCGGCGCTGAGGCCGGTCCGGTCATGGAAAACGAACCCATCGCCATTGGAGGAGAAAACGAAGGGTATGCCCAGCGTCTCGGCATATTCCAGCCCCTCCTGCATCCCGTCGCCGACGCTATGGCCGTTGTCCTTCGCCTCAATCAGGGCGATGGGGAGGTTGGGCTTGTAATAGAGGACGTAATCGGCGCGCTTGGCTTTGCCACGCGTGACGAGCTTGCCGCGCACGATGATGCGGCCCTTGGTGAAGCTGACTTCTTCGCGGATTTGGGCGATTTCGTCCCAGCCGGATTGGCGTAGGGCGGGCGTGATGAACTTGGTGCAGATGTCGCGCTCGGAAAGGGATTATTTGTCCATCAGACAATCAGGCCAATTTAGCGATCACAGAGAAACAATTCGGGAGCAGTTGAGCCCACCACGCAACGATTCGTTTCGATCATGCTGATTATTGCCGATAGGGCAAGGCAAACGCGAGCGAAAGGCTCATACCAAGTCTCGCTGATCAGAACCCATGCGCCCAATCGCGGAGTCCGATGGACATGATGCGCCACGGTTGGTCGACGAGCT
>NZ_WNKS01000021.1 GCF_009720655.1 Rhodoblastus acidophilus
CTTCTCGCCAACGCCGCTCCAGGACCGGCGAGCGCGGGAGTTTCCCCATGACGATGCCGCAGGATCCGACCTCGCCGACCATCGTCGCGCCGCAAGTGCTGCTGGGCAATCATCTCAAGGCGTTGAAGCTTCCCACCTTTGCGCGCGAGTACGAGAAGGTGGCGATGGAATCGGCGCGCGACAGCGCCGACTACCCGCGCTATCTGCTACGTCTGTGCGAACTGGAGCGCATCGACCGCGAACGACGCAACGTCGAGCGCCGGATTCGCCAGGCCCGCTTTTCTCAGGTCAAGAGCCTCGACACTTTCGACTTCGCCGCCCAGCCGTCGCTCAACAAATCGCTGGTGCTGGAGTTGGCGCGCGGCGAATGGATCGAGAAGCGGCAGAATTGCATCGCGCTGGGGCCATCCGGCACGGGAAAGACTCACGTCGCCCTGGCCTTGGGGCTTGCCGCCTGCCAGAAGGGCCACAGCGTCGCCTTCACGACGGCCGCCGCCCTGGTGCATGAACTCATGGAAGCGCGCGACGAACGCCGGTTGCGCGCGCTGCAAAAGCATCTCAACACCGTCAAGCTGCTGATCGTCGATGAACTTGGCTATGTGCCGTTCACGGCCGTCGGTTCGGAGTTGCTCTTCGAGGTCTTCAGCCAACGCTACGAACGCGGCGCCACCTTGGTGACCAGCAATCTGCCCTTCGATGAATGGACTTCGGTCTTCGGCTCGGAACGGCTGACCGGCGCCTTGCTCGATCGCCTGACTCACCACGTCCACATTTTGGAAATGAACGGCGACAGCTTCCGGCTCGCCGCCAGCAAGAAAGCTCAGCGCAGATCCGGCCACGCGGCGAACCTCGCCGCGAAAGCAACCAGCCAAGGAGACGTTGAGCCCAAACTCTAAATCGCCCGCGCGCATTGAGCCGCGCTTCGCTACGCTCCGCGCGGCTCAATGCGCGCGGCAACGCCAAAACACCGGGGCCTTGCGGCCCTTTTCTCTCAACCCGACTGGTACACTTTTACGCCGCCACTTGGCACATTTTGTCGCCGCCGTTGACAGCTACACCACGCCAGGGGACACGATCTCGGTTCAGGGTCTTTCAGGCGCGCCCTTGCGCGAATCTTTTTGGCGCGAGCATGAAGATTCGTTCAGTGCCATATGGCCAGTAGATCAGGAATCGGGCTTCCGGCCATGCATCGGACTTGCAATTCAACAATACCGGGTCGTCGCGGATGATCGCCGTTTCGTTGCGTTCGGCTTGCGCTTTGAACAGCACTTCCAGTTCATGCGGCGCTTCGATGAATGACATTTCGGAGAGCGGATAGGTTCGGTCGATGAAGGGGTAGTCACCTTCTGGTAGCACCGGTGCTTCATTTAATTTCATTTTCGTTCGCTTGTCGGGGTGAAATTTGCTGCCGGTTAAAGCGATAGAACGTGCGAGCGCAAGACATCGACCGTCTCATACGGTTTCCGAAGGATCAGTTCGGAAATCCTATTCCGCTCGCGCGGAAATCCGCCCTTCGCCTGAAGGATTTCCGCGCGATTTCGTTTTCGCGGATCGCGAAGCGATCTTGCGGAAACCGTATCAGTCAACCCACAGGCTTCCATATCAAGCAACAGCAATTCAGCCGTTTTTTCCGGCTTTTTGAATCGGTGCCGCATGACGCGGATCGCTGCGACCGCCCGACCGGGGTCGAGGTCGATTGTATCTGCTATGAACGAGTCGGCGGAGCGGGCGTAAAGGTTTAGGGGTGCAAGGATTTCCGTCGGGAAATGCTTCAGATTGTCCGTGACTATCGCCGACGCCTGCGTTTTCAAGGCTGCGGCCACGACATGGGCATCGTTGGGATCCGGAAGCTTGCCGCAAAGAGAAAGGTATTGCTCGAAATCAGAAACCATCGCTTCTTCAAAAGCGGCCTCCATTTTACCTCTGGCTCGCTTTGCTTGTTCTGCGGCTTCGGGAGCGCCCCGTCGCTCGTAGATGCCTTGAATAGCTCGTTCCGTTTCAACAAGAACTGGCTCCGACCAGCGGAGGCGGAAAAATTCCGCCTCCGCTAAGGTCAAGAGCAGGTTTCGTTTTAAGACACCTACCAAACAGCAGGCGTCAACAAATGCGGTGAAACGATTGGCAAACACAGCTTACAATAACTCCGCGTCCATCTCGGCGAGATCAGCGAGCGCATCGCTGCGTCTCCTGTCTCTCGCTCTTTTATATTCGAACAGATCGTTCGCCTTGATCCGTCGATGACGACCAACCATCGAATAGGCGATCTCTTCTTTTTCGAGCAAGGCGATCAGGAATGGACGCGAAACATTTAGGATATCTGCGGCCTGCTGGGTCGTCAGCATTTGATTCACCGGGACGAGCGTCACTGCATCGCCGCTTCCAACGTGGCGAAGCAATTCTATCAGAAGGTTCGACAGGGCTGGGCTTAGCGTAATCTCAGCCGGTATCTTGTCGTCATCCAACAGACGCAACTTGGCATCGCCCGCAGCATGTGCAGCGATAAATTTGCGTAATTGGTTGGCTGCCGCCTTTTCATCCGCAGAAGGCAAGCGAGACCCGAGTTCCTCTGCAAAAGCTGGCATTGTCATGACTTTCTCCTCTTAACATGATCGTATGCCACAAACGCAATAAACGCAATAAACGAAATAATCGAAACAGAGGCAGTCTGAGATGACCCGCGTGTAGGAATAGCGCTTGCGCCAGCCAATGCGAGACATAGATAGAACATCTCCCGATTTCATGTCGCGCCCATGTCGCGTGGAGTCGCCGGACTTCTTTTGAAATCGCTGGAAATCAAGGGAATTGGCTGCAACACGATGCAACATGAAAAAGCCGCCTTTCGGCGGCTATTTTCGACTTAAGTCATTGAATTTGAATGGTAGCGGAGGAGGGACTCGAACCCCCGACACAAGGATTATGATTCCTCTGCTCTAGCCGGCTGAGCTACTCCGCCCCGAACACGAGTTGCGCTCGCGTTTGAGTGCGCGGTCTATAGGACGCCCCGACCCGCCCTGTCAAGGAAGAGCGAGCCCTCAATATACCTTTTCAATCCGCGTCAGTGTGAATAGCCCCAGCGGCGCGATCTTGCGCCGTTCCACGAGCTTCAAATCATTTCGCGAGGCGATCCAGTCGCCCAGAATCGCCCAGGGAAATTCCGGCCGCCAGCCCAGCGACGCCGAACGCTTGCCCATCCACCGCTCGATCCACGCAATCGGACCCGCTTCAGCGCCCACGTGATTCACCAGCACGATCTCGCCGCCCACCTTGGTCACCCGCGCCAGTTCCGCCATGGTCGCGTGCGGGTCGGGAACGACCGTCAGAACATAGGGCGCCACCGTCGCATCAAAGCTTCCGTCGGCGAAGGCGAGCCGCGTCGCATCCATCACGCACAGGCCTTTCACGCGCGTCAGCGAATCGCGGATGATGCGGTCCTGGGCGCGGCGCAGCATGGGCTCGGAGAGATCGACGCCGACCAACTCCACCTCCGCGTCGAACATCGGCAATTCCAGGCCGGTGCCGACGCCGACATCCAACACTTTTCCGCCAAGCCGCTGCGCCGCCGCCACCGCCGCGCGGCGCCCGGGCGCCATCACCGCGGTGAAGGCCAAGTCGTAAATCGGCGCCCAGCGGGCGTAGGCTTCCTCGACATGCGCGTTTTCAATCTGCGCGAGATCGCGCGGCATTTGATTCATGCTCTTTTCCGGCGAAAAGCCGGCTCCTCTTGGGCGGATTCCGCGCTGCGGATGAAACCGCCGCCGAGAACGCGCGCGCGCGGCCCGGCATTCTCGTAAAACACACAAGCCTGTCCGGGGGCGACGCCGTTCTCGCCCTCGACGAACTCGACCACGATTTCTTCGCCGCGACGCATCAAAACCGCCGCCGCCGGCGGGCGCGTGGAGCGCACCCGCGCCACGATCTCGCGCCCCAGCGCGTCATCCAGCGTTCCCGGCCCGATCCAGTTCACGTCGCGCAGCGCCACCCGCTTTGTCGACAGGGCTTCGCGCGGGCCGACGGTGACGCGGGCGTTGGCCGCATCGATCCGCACCACATAGAGCGGTTCGCCGCCCACGCTGGCGCTGGCGCCGAGGCCAAGGCCTTTTCGCTGGCCGATGGTGTAATGCATCACGCCCGCGTGGCGACCGAGCACGCGGCCGTCGACATGGACGATGTCACCGGGCGTGGCCGCCTGCGGGGCCAGTTTTTCCACGAGGTCGCTGTAGCGGCCGGTGGGGACGAAACAGATGTCCTGGCTGTCGGGCTTCTCGGCGACGCCAAGGCCGAGGCGCCGCGCATGTTCGCGCACCTCCGGCTTGCTCATTTCGCCCAGCGGGAAGCGCAGCAGGCGCAATTGGTCGCGGGTGGTCGAAAACAAGAAGTAGGACTGGTCGCGGTCGGGATCCAGGGCGCGGTAAAGCGCCCTCTCCTCCTCCCCGTCGGCGCGCGAGGCGATGTAGTGGCCGGTGGCCAAAATGTCGGCCCCGAGGTCGCGGGCCATGCCGAACAGGTCGATGAACTTGATCTGGCTGTTGCAGGCCACGCAGGGAATGGGCGTTTCGCCTTCCGCGTAGGACTGGGCGAAGGCGTCGATCACCTTGGCGCGGAAATTCTGCTCGTAATTGAGCACGTAATGCGGAATGCCGATCAGGTCGGCGGCCTGGCGCGCGTCATAAATGTCCTGGCCCGCGCAGCAGGCGCCCGGCCGGTGCTCGATCTCGCCATGGTCGTAGAGCTGCATGGTGACGCCGATGACGTCATAGCCCTGCTCCTTCAGCAGGCCGGCGACAACAGAGGAATCGACGCCGCCCGACATGGCGACGACGACGCGGGTCTGCGCCGGCGGCTTGGCCAGATCGAGGGAATTTTTGGCGTACGTCGTCATCTGGGAGGGAACTTTCCTGCGGCTGAGCCTCCGGTTTGGCGAAGACCTCGGAGCCACCCCTCTTCAATAAGGGTTTGACCGCACGATTTCAACGCGCCGGGGGCAAAAGAGGGAGTTCGCCGCCTCGCGGCTTACGGTTAACGGCCGATTTCGAGGCGCCTCAATTGGAGACATTTTGGCCGCGCTGGAAAGGAATTGGCAAGAAACTGACGCGCAAACAAGCATTTATACGTCGATTTGCGCCCTTGGGCGAAAGTGTTTCTTAAGCGGACAGCTTTACTGTCGGCAACCGTAGTAAGGGTTCTCCGCGTAAGTGAGTGAGTAGCATGACCGAGCCCCATCGTCCGAGGGTCAAATATGTCATTGGTCCAGATGGCAGCCCGCTGACCATCGCCGATCTCCCCCCGCCCTCCACGAAACGTTGGGTTATCCGGCGCAAGGCCGAAGTCGTCGCCGCCGTGCGCGGCGGGCTGCTCTCGCTGGAAGAGGCGTGCAGCCGCTATACTTTGACCGTGGACGAATTCCTGTCCTGGCAGATGTCGATCGACCAGCATGGGCTCGCCGGACTGCGCACCACGCGCTTGCAGCAGTATCGGCAGTAAGGCTTCCCGACTCGGGTTTAGACGCCGGCCGCGAGGCCGGCGTTTTTTGTTGCGAGCCTCAAATCTTGGAGCGCGCCAAGGCCAGAAGCGACGTGTCGTCCCCCCTGATGCGGTTTGCGAACGATCCGTTCGGAAACCGCATTCCACTCGCGCGGAAATCCGCCCTTCGCTTGGAGAATTTCCGTGCGATTTCGTTTTCGCAGATCGCGGAGCGATCTTGCGGAAACCGTATGAAAGGGTCAGCCAAGACTTTTCCCAGGCTGGATGTGAGCGCCCACAAGGCGCGACTCTCCGCCTCATGCTCGATCGAGAGCGCACCGGTCCTATCGAAAAGCTGAAGCGGGTCGAACAGGACAAGGGACTCGACGGACGTGAGGCTCACGATGATCTCGTCCTCGCTCGACAGCAATGGACCTATTTCGGGTCGGCGGGCTCCCGCTTATCGTCCGCGATCTGCTGGTGATGCACGATCGCCTCGGATAGGCGCCGTTTTTCAAATCCGAGCACGACGAAAACCGCAAGGCCGAGCGGGATCAGCAGATAGAACAGGCGAAACAGCAGCAGCGCCGCCAAAACCCCGTCCTGCGGCGCGCCCGGCATGGATTTCAGGAAGACCAGTTCGAGCACGCCGAGACCTCCCGGCGCGTTCGAGGCCAAGGCCGCCGAAAACGAGAAGATGAACACCAGCAGGACCACGACGAAGCCGGGATTGCCGGCTTCCGGCAGGGCGAAATAGATGATGCCCGCGGCCCCGATCAGTTCGGCGGGCGCGGCGAGCAATTGGCGCGCGACCACGGGAAGCCGGGGATATTCGATGCGGACGCCGGAAATCGTCAGCGAGGGCAGGTGCAACACCGATCCGGCGACATAGAGCGCGACGGCGCCGACCAGCCCGGCGCCGATCAAGTGCGCGCTTCTCGGGTCGGCGAGCCAGGGCCGCAAAAATTCCGGCATCAGGCCGCCGATCCGCGCCAGCGCGTGTGGCTTGATGAGCAGTCCGACGCCGCCGAGCAGCACTTCGCCGAGCATGAAGGTCAGCGAGCAGAACGCCACGAGAATGGCGACCTGTCCCGCGCTCAGCCCCTTGGACGTGTAGCCGCGATAGCGCACCGCCGCGCCGGAGACCACGGACGCGCCGATATTGTGCGACAGCGCATAGGTGGTGAACGAGCAGGCGGCGACGAAGCGCCACGAAATATTCTTGACGCCCAGATGGATCAGGGCGATGCGGTCATAGGCGGCGAGCGCGGCATAGGCGAGCAGGGTCGAGAGCACCGCCAGCGCGTAATGGGTTGCTGGAATGGCGCGGAAGGCCGCGATCAGTTGCGGGCCGAGCTGCTGTCCCGCGAATTCGCGATAGAGCAGCCAAAAGGAAACCCCGACCGCGCAAAAACCGACGGCCGGCCAGATGTAATCGAGATTGCGTTTGATGAAATCCATGCGGGTCCTGCGAGCTGGCTCCCGCCGCGCGCGAGCGCTTTCATTCGAAACGCCTGTCGGCGAAGATGCGTCCATAATGGAAGACTCTTCGCGCGAAGCGCACAGGCTTTCAGAAGACGTTTCGGGGAGCATTCAGGCGATTCCCACGGCCGCGCGCAAAAGGAATGGCCTGTTTGCTACAGGCGCGGCCGCAAGGCAAGCCTTACCGCTCAGGCGCGCGCGCCGCGCAGGCCAGAGAGGTCGATGGCGTCGCGGGCGATGTCGACGAGCGCGGGGCCTTTTTCCCGGCTTTCCAGAACCTGCGCCTTCGACAGTTCGTCGCTGGCGAGATCCAGGGCCGCCCGCGCCTCTTCGAGCTGGTGCTTCAGCTCGTCGGCGGAATGGGCGAGGTTGTCGCGGCGGGTGCGCGCCGCGCGGGCATAGGTCGAATAGGCGTAGTGGTTCTGGTCCTTGACCCCGGTGCGCTGCTCCTCCGCGGCGATTTCCCGGTCGAGGTCTCCGGCCATGCGGCCGAATTCCGCGATCATCATCTCGATCTGGGCCACACGGCGGCGTTTTTCATCCACCTGAAATTTCTTGAGACGGACGAGCGTATCCCGCGACTTCATGCCAGTGACTCCAATACGCCAAGCTGCAAGGCCTGTTCCACAAACTTCAATTGTTCCGCGAGACAGGGGAACATTGGCGCAGGGAGGTTGCCGTTTTATTACCCGCACGACATTTTTTTGCCGGAATTGGAAAAAAGCGGGGCAGGCCCGCAAATCGCTTCGTCGCGTTCAGTCTTCATTAACCGCCATGTTTAACACTCGCTTCAGGACCGCCGTAAAGCCCCGCTCAAGCGGAGCGCTATAAGGCGGAGGGAGCCGAGCGTGAGGCGAATTCCTCGTTTCCGCAAGGTTTCCAAAGGAAATTTTCTCCCGGCGGAGACGCCGTGGCGACGCAACGAATATAACGACCGAGACCGCTTGCCAGGGTGAATCAGGTTTTGTTAACCATTCGGCGTTAAGCTCGTTCGGTAATGATTCGCGTCGACGCTCGCGTTCAGTCGGGGGACAAGGCCGGCGGCCGGTCAGGCGCCGTATTCTTTGGGCGGGGTGAGGACTTCACATGCGCGTATTATTGATCGAAGACGACAGCGCCACCGCGCAAAGCATCGAGTTGATGCTGAAGTCCGAGAATTTCAACGTCTACACCACCGACCTCGGCGAAGAGGGCATCGACCTCGGCAAGCTGTACGACTACGACATCATCCTGCTCGACCTGAACCTGCCCGACATGTCCGGGTATGAAGTGCTGCGCACCCTGCGCGTGGCCAAGGTGAAGACCCCCATTCTGATCCTCTCGGGCCTCGCCGGCATCGAGGACAAGGTGAAAGGCCTCGGCTTCGGCGCCGACGACTATCTGACAAAGCCCTTCCACAAGGACGAACTGGTCGCGCGCATCCACGCCATCGTCCGCCGCTCCAAGGGACATGCCCAGTCCGTGATCGCCACCGGCGACCTCGTCGTGAACCTCGACCAGAAGACCGTCGAAGTGAACGGGGCGCGGGTCCATCTGACCGGCAAGGAATATCAGATGCTCGAGCTGCTTTCGTTGCGAAAAGGCACGACGCTGACCAAGGAAATGTTCCTCAACCATCTTTATGGCGGCATGGACGAGCCCGAATTGAAGATCATCGACGTCTTCATCTGCAAGCTGCGGAAGAAGCTCGCCAACGCCTCCGAGGGCCGCAACTATATCGAGACCGTCTGGGGTCGCGGCTATGTTCTGCGCGAGCCCTCCGACGCCGACGAGCGCATTACCGCCTGAGGCGACGCCCCCCTGACCTCCCCCACGCCCCGCCCTGACACGGCGGGGTTTGTTTTTGGTCCCATGCGGGAAACCACCGCCCATACCTTGCGGAAAGCCGCAATGGACTTGGCGCGCGGCAACCCGTTATGTTTGGGTCGTGGTTGGGTTTCCAAACCACAGCGCCCGCTGCTCAAGGGCGCAATGTCCGCTGGCAAAAATCTCCTGGGGAGGCGATTTTTTTGCCGGCGGATTTTTTTTGGATTGAAAGAGGCGTGGAACGCCCTCGCCCTTCGAGACGGCTCCTCGGAGCCTCTCAGGGTGAGGGCTGATCGCTGCTAGAGCCCGTTCGGTGAACGGGCTCCAGTTTTTTGCTTCTACGCGTTTTCTTCACGCGAACCGGCATCCACTTCGCTCGAAAACGCCTTATACGATTTCCGCAAGATCGCTTCGCGATCCGCGAAAACGAAATCGCGCGGAAATCCTTCAGGCGAAGGGCAGATTTCCGCGCGAGCGGAATACGATTTCCGAACTGATCCTTCGGAAATCGTATTAGACGGCCTCAGCCGACTCCACCGTTCCACGCGCGCGGCGGGCAAACAACTTGTTCAGCGCCGAGACATAAGCGCGCGCCGACGCGACCAGGGTGTCCGGGTCCGCCCCCTTGCCGGCGCAAACCAGATCGCCTTCGGACAGGCGCACCGAGACTTCCGCCTGCGCGTCCGTGCCCTCCGTCACCGCATGGACCTGGAACAGCTCCAGCTTGGACTCGTGCGGGACCAGGGCGCGGATGGCGTTGAAAATCGCGTCCACGGGGCCGTTGCCGGTCGCCTGATGTGTCTTCTGCTCGCCGTCGATCTCCAGGGTCAGCGCCGCCGATTGCGGAACTTTTGTCCCCGCCATCACCGACAAGGCGACAACCTGGATGCGCTCGTGGGCGTTGGCAATCTCGTCGTCCACCAGAGCCGCGATGTCCTCGTCGTAAACCAGCTTTTTGCGGTCGGCCAAATCCTTGAAGCGGGTGAAGGCGACCTCCAGGCCGTTGTCGCCCAGGTCGTAGCCCAGTTCCTTCAGCTTCTCCTTAAAAGCGTGGCGTCCCGAGTGCTTGCCCATCACCAGCGAGGTTTTGGAGACGCCGACCGACTCCGGCGTCATGATTTCATAGGTGTGGGCGTTCTTCAGCATGCCGTCCTGGTGGATGCCGCTTTCGTGCGCAAAAGCGTTCCGGCCGACGATGGACTTGTTGTATTGCACCGGGAACGACGTCACCGCCGACACCAGCTTTGACGCGCGGTTCAGCAAGGTGGTTTCGATGCGGTTGGTGTAGGGCAGCACGTCGGCGCGGGTTTTCAGCGCCATGACGATTTCTTCCAGCGCCGCATTGCCGGCGCGCTCGCCGATGCCGTTGACGGTGCATTCGATCTGCCGGGCGCCGCCCTGCACGCCGGCGATGGAATTGGCCACCGCCAGGCCCAAATCGTTGTGGCAGTGGACCGAGAAGATCGCCTTGTCGGAATTGGGAACCCGCTCGCGCACCATCTGGAACAGGGCGCGATATTCGTCCGGCGTGGTGTAACCCACGGTGTCGGGGATGTTGATCGTGGTGGCGCCAGCGCTGATGGCGGTTTCCACCGCGCGGCACAGGAAATCATGCTCGGTGCGGGTGCCGTCCTCCGCCGACCACTCGACACATTCGACATGGTTGCGGGCGCGGGACACCGAGGAGGCGATCAGCCCCAAAACCTTTTCCGGCTCCATTTGCAGCTTGTAGCGCATATGGACCGGCGAGGTGCTGATGAACGTGTGGATGCGCGGGATGCGCGCGTGCTTCACGGCTTCGGCGCAGCGGTCGATGTCCTTGGCCTGGGCGCGACACAGGCCGGCGACCGAGGCGTTCTTCACCCGGCGCGAGATTTCGGACACGGATTCAAAGTCGCCCTGCGAGGCGATGGGAAAACCCGCCTCCATGATGTCGACGCCCAGGGCGTCCAGCAATTCCGCGACTTCCAGCTTTTCTTCAAAGGTCATGGAGGCGCCGGGGCATTGCTCGCCGTCGCGCAAGGTGGTGTCGAAGATGTAAACGCGGTTTTGATCGGTCATGATCGTCTCCAATTGGGACGCCCTTTGGCCTGCCTTAGATTTTTTGGGCAAGGCGCGCAATCGCGCGCGAAAGGACCGAGGGCGGAAACTCGGGTTTGAAATCGCGATCCCCTGAGCGCCCAGGCAAAGCCCGGCCGGCCCTCAGGGGTTGATAAGGAGGAGATTTTTGCCCGCGCGCACAACGTCAGACGCCGTCTGCGCTTTGGGCGCGACGTTCAGCAAGGGCGTCTGGTTGGCGACAAAGATCATCGGCGTCTCGGACAGGCAAGGCCTGGATGCTCCTCAATAACCGATTTGGCGGCGCCGTTGCAAGCGGATTTCGGAACGAGTGCGCGACGAAGCGGGTTGGCCCGGCTTCCGGCAACCAGGAGGTTTCGATGAACCGCGTTCTTGTGTCCGCCGTTTCGTCGCCGCGGCGCCCCCGGCCCGCGCCGCGAAAAGCGGGGCTCCGGCCCGATCCCCTAATGCGAGATCAGCCCGGACTCGCGCAGCAGCTTTCCCACGACGCGCTTGTCGGCCCACTTGACCAGCGCGTCGCGGATGACGCTGGGGAAGGCCGCATCCACGGTCTTGCCGTCGCGCAGCGCGGCGGCGGCAGCGAGCAGTTTTCGCAAGTCGTAGGTGGAGTTGCAGACCTCCGGCACGGCGCGTTCGACATTGAGCAGGGTGTAAACCGCCTCCATCGGCGTACGCACCGAATATTCGGTGGTGAAAATGCAGTCGCGCTCCCTGGATTCAGCAAACTGGCCGATGAAGGCGAAGTTTTTTGCCCCCTCCGGGACCACGTCGGGCCTGTCCCCCTTCTGGCGCGGCATGAAGAAGGCCGTGACATAAGGCATCATCACCGGCGCGGTTTTGGCCCCGGTCGCCGCGAGTTCGGGGATTTGCTCGAGCGGCGCGCCCAGGTGATAGAGCCACTCCTGGGTGATTTCCTCGCCGGTGCAGGCCTGCATCGGCTTTTTCACGTAATCGCCGGGTTTTTCAACGAACAGGGAATAGACCCAGGTGACGATCTGGTCTTTCGGCTGCGCCTTGAAATGCGGCTGGCGGTTGACCGTCCAACTCATCAGCCAGCTCGAATCTCTTGCGGTGACAATGCCGCCGGTCACCACCTTGCCGCTGAACGGGTCGCGCTTGGCGATTTTTTCGATCAATGCGGGAATGCGCGCGTCCAGCGTGGTGACGGTGGCCGATTCCCATTTGGTTTCAGGGATGTGCGCGCCAAACACGTCGGGACGCCCAAAGGCCGGATCCTTGGCCGCGATGCGACGCCACAAATCCCAGGCGGGCGCCGGGCCCTCGTTGAGCTTTGCGGGCGAAAAATGGTCGCCGGTGTCGGAATTTTCGGTGAGCGAGCCGATGGTGATGAAGACGAGATCGTCGGGACCGAGATCGATGCCCCCTTCCCCGCCCCGCTCACGCCAATGAATGCGCGTCGCCTGCTTGCTTTCGGGTTTTACGTCGAAATCGACGTCGGTGACCTCGACCCCGTAGCGGAATTTCACCCCACGTTCGACGAGCCATTTGTACAGCGGCAGGACCAGGGATTCATATTGGTTGTAGCGGGTGAATTTGATGGTGGAAAAATCCGGCATCCCGCCGATATGGTGGATGAAGCGGTGCAGGTAGAGCTTCATCTCCAGCGCGGAATGCCAGTCCTCGAAGGCGAACATGGTGCGCCAGTAAAGCCAGAAATTGCTGGCGAAAAATTCGTTCGAAAAGACCTCATTGATGCGCTTGTTCTCGACGCTCTCGCGGCTGGCGAGGAAGAGCTGGGCGATTTCGCGCTGGGCGCGGCGGCTAAGGGTGAAAAGGCCGTCGGTCTGCGCGTCCTGCCCCCGGTTCACGGTGGCGCGTTGCAGCGAAAAATTGGGATCGTCCTTGTTCAGCCAGTAAAATTCGTCGAGCACGCTGGCGCCCTCGATCTCCAGCGAGGGAATCGAGCGATACAGATCCCAGAGGCACTCGAAACGGTCCTCCATCTCGCGGCCGCCGCGAATGACGAAACCCTTTTCGGGGACATGGGCGCCGTCGAGCGCGCCGCCGGGGAGGTCCAACTCTTCGAGGATGGTGATTTTGTCGCCGGCCATGTGGGCGTCGCGGATCAGGAAGGCCGCGCCGGCCAGCGCCGCCAGTCCCGAACCGACGAACCAAGCGGCCTTGTTTTCCACGCCCTCGGGCTTGCGCGGTCGCGCAAAAGCCTCGTAATTGCCGCTGCCGTATCGCATGCCTGCCTCCGCTTCCGAGCGCGGAGGGTCCGCCACTCACGGCGGCGCGTCCATGATCGGCGTCATTGCGTCAAATGTTCAGGGCGCGCAAAATGACGCCGATGCGACGCTCGGCATGGGCGAGGCCATGCTGGGTCTCGACAATGAAATGGGCCTGGCGGCGTTTTTCCGTGTCCGGCGTTTGCTTGGCGAGGATCGCTTCGGCTTGCCCGTCGTCCATGCCGCCACGGGCGAGGATGCGGGCTTTTTGCACATCCGGCGGCGCGGTGACCACGATCACCGCGTCGACGCGCTTGTTGTCGCCGGTTTCGAACAGCAGGGGGATGTCGAGCACGCACAGCGGCGTTCCGGCTTTGGCCTGCGCCGCGACAAATTCCCAT
The DNA here is from genome assembly GCF_009720655.1 of Rhodoblastus acidophilus. Classification (GTDB taxonomy): domain Bacteria; phylum Pseudomonadota; class Alphaproteobacteria; order Rhizobiales; family Beijerinckiaceae; genus Rhodoblastus; species Rhodoblastus acidophilus_A. The sequence continues at coordinate 13,418 of NZ_WNKS01000021.1, forward strand.
TTCTTTCGCTGAACCGCCGGATGGACGATTTTTTCCAGCAGCGCGATCTCCCGGGGTTTCCCAACGACGGCGAGGCGCAGCAGCGCGCGATCCACGCGACCGTTTTTGATGACATGGGGAAAGGCTTCGGCGAGCGCGGGGACTATCTCGCCCTCGTAGAGCCTGTGAACGCAGGCGTCGGCGTCGAACACGGCCGCCCCCTGGTCGGCGAGCATGTCGGCCGTGGTGGATTTGCCCATGCCGATGGAGCCGGTCAGGCCGAGTATGCGCATGTCCCCCCCTTTCCTAACCCGGCTGGCGTTTTGCCATAAGGGGCTGCGCCGATGCTATTCCTGTTCGACGGAGATGCGGGCGGTTTCGAGGAAGGACGCGGCGGCGTCGTTCTCATGGGTGTTGATCGCGCGATGCTGGCGGATCGAATCGGAAAAGATTTCGGCGATCTCGCTCTCGGAGAGAGCTCCGGATTTCTTGAGTTTTGTCAAAAGATTGAGCGTTAAAGTGCAAGTCGCCAAAGCGGCCTCGTCGATGTGCGTCATCTCTTGTGTCCTGTTCGCTGTCGCCAACGAAAACGCATGCTGGCTTTAACCTCAATCTGGCTTGGCTCCATTGGCCCACCGTCAAGCAACACGCGCGGCGGGTACGCCAAGGCTCAAGGTTATGAATTCGAAATCTGTCATTTTGCGGGTTTGATTGCGGCAAAGCTTTCCGCCGTCGCCCCCCGCTCTCGCGTCAATAATGATAGCGACATTGCGCGATCTGCAAGGCTTCGTCCGTCACGCGATAGACAAGGCGATGCTCATGGGTGAGGCGGCGCGACCACCAGTCGGCCAAGGCGCCGCGCAAAGGCTCGGGCTTGCCGGTCCCGGAAAACGGGGTTCGCGCGCATTCCTTGATGAGACCGTTCAGCCGCGCCAGGATTTTCGCGTCTGTCGCCTGCCAGTGGAGATAATCCTCCCACGCCGTGGCGCTGAACAGGATTTTCACGGCGTATCGGGTTCATAAAGCGGATTTTCTGCGCCGCCGCCGGCCTCAAGCTCGTTGATCGCAGCGCCCAGGCGCTCGGCGTTTTTCGGACTGGCGAGGAGATAGCGGGTTTCCTCGAACGACGCGTAATCCTCCAGCGACATCAGCACCGCCGAGGGTTTGCCCCGGTCGCGGGTGATGAGGACGGGTTCGTGGTCGGCGTTGACCTTGTCGATCATGCCGGAGAGATTGCGGCGGAGTTCGCTGTAGGAAGTCGTTTTCATAGGGGCTATTGTACGCTTTTGCGTACAATGCGCAACCGTTGGCCTCTCGACGCCATCGCTCCGCGAGAGCCTTTTCCACCGCCTGCTTGAACGCTTCCTCCTGCTTTTGCTCCTGCGCCTTGACCTGATCGAAGTGCTCGGCGAGCCCGTTTTCGCCCCGCGCCTTGGCCTCGGAGGCCAGGCGGTCGTAGACCTTGACGTCGTCGTTGATCTCGTCGTTCACGGCGGCGCGCATGTTCTGGGCGTCGGTTCCAACCAGACGGTACAACTCGGCCCAACGCAGGAAATGGCCATATTCCATGTTCGAGGCCACCTCCATGAGATGGGCCAGCTCCTGTTTTCCTGTCCTGCGAGCCTGTTCGGCGAAGAGCTTGAATTTTGCCGCGGCGAAGGCTTCGTCAAGCATCGCCGCTTTCAGCGCTTCGCGCCCCTCTGAACTCGTGGGTTGCTGCGCATGGGCCGCGCCAGCATAAAGCAAGGACACAGCTGCGACGACGTTGAGAAAAGCGCTTGTGACCTTGCACATTTCTTTAACTCCCAAGAATTCCTGAAACGAATTCCTAGGCAGCAAAGTTCCGACTACTCCACGGTCACGCTTTTCGCTAGATTTCTTGGCTGGTCCACGTCCTTGCCCATGAAAACCGCCGTATGATAGGCGAGCATCTGGATCGGCGCGGCATAGACGATGGCCGAAAAATCCGGGGCCATGTCGGGCATGACGATTTCGCCGGCCAGCTGCGTCGCCGCTTCCGCGATCGAATGGGCGTCGCCGATCATAATGATGCGCCCGCCTCGGGCCGAAACCTCCTGGAGGTTCGAAATCGTTTTTTCCAGCACCGGATCGGTCGGGGCGATCACGATCACCGGCAATTGCTCGTCGATCAGCGCGATCGGGCCGTGCTTCAACTCGCCCGCCGCATACCCCTCGGCGTGAATGTAGGAAATTTCCTTGAGTTTCAGCGCGCCTTCCAGAGCCAACGGGTAGGACGGGCCGCGACCCAGATAGAGGACATCCGTGGCCTTGCCGAGCTGATGCGAAAGCTGCTCGATGCTCGGCTCCAGCTTCATCGCCTCCGCCAGCAGGCCGGGCACGACCATCAGTTCATTGACGAGGCGTTTTTCTTCATCCGCCCCGAGCACGCCGCGCGCCCGGCCCAGCGCAATGGCGAGCGAAGCCAGCACGGTCAGTTGGCAGGTGAAGGCCTTGGTCGAGGCGACGCCAATCTCCGGTCCGGCCAGCGTCGGCGCGGCCACGTCGCTCTCGCGGGCGATGGTGGAGGTCGGCACGTTCACCACCCCGATGATTTTTTGGCCCTGCGCCTTGGCGTAGCGCAGGCTGGCGAGCGTATCCGCCGTCTCGCCGGATTGCGACACCACCAGCATCAGGCCGTTGTCCGGCATGGGCGATTCGCGATAGCGGAACTCGGAGGCGACGTCGATCTCCACCCGCAGCCGCGCGAATTTTTCAAACCAGTATTTGCCCACAAGACCCGCATAATAGGCGGTGCCACAGGCGGTCAGCGTGATGCCGGTCAGGGTTTTCGGGTCGAACGGCAAGTCGAACGGCAGGCGCACGCAATTGTTGGCGAAATCGATGTAATGGGCGAGCGTGCGCGCCACCACTTCCGGCTGCTCGTGAATCTCCTTCGCCATGAAGTGCTTGTAGTTGCCCTTGTCCACCAGAAAGGCGGAGGCCTGGGTCTTCAGCTTCGGACGCTGCACGACGCGGTTGGATTCGTCCCTGAATTCCGCAAAGCCGCGACGCAGAATCACCCAGTCGCCGTCTTCGAGATAGGTGATCGTGTCGGTGAAGGCGGCCAGCGCCAGCGCGTCCGAGCCGAGGTACATTTCCCCGCCCTCGCCATAGCCAACGGCCAGCGGCGCGCCGCGCCGCGCGCCGATCAGGAGGTTGTCGACGCCGTTGAACAGCATGGCCAGCGCGAACGCGCCTTTGAGACGCGGCAGTGAAGCGGCGACGGCGTCTTCCGGTGAAAGCCCCCGGTTGATCTGCTCGGTCACGAGATGCGCGACGGCTTCCGTGTCGGTCTGGGTGACGAATTCGTGGCCCTGCGCCATCAGCTCGGCGCGCAATTCGCGGAAATTCTCGATAATGCCGTTGTGCACCACGGCCAGCTTCGACGTGGCGTGCGGGTGGGCGTTGTTTTCGGTCGGGCGGCCATGCGTCGCCCAGCGGGTGTGGCCGATGCCGATCCAGCCCTTCAGCGGCTTTTCACGCAAGAGCGCGTCAAGGTTGCGCAGCTTGCCCTCGGCGCGGCGGCGCTCCAGATGGCCGTTCTCCAGCGTGGCCACGCCGGCGGAATCATAGCCACGATATTCCAGGCGTTTCAGCGCGTCCACCAGCGACGTCGCGACCGGACCCTGACCGATGATGCCAACAATTCCGCACATGAATCGGTTCCTTTCGCCGCGGAGGAAGCGCAAAGCGCCAGCTCAAGGCAAGTCACAAATGTTTTCAATCCGTGCGCTTACTTAGCGGAAGCCCGCTTGAGCGCCCGCATCTTGTCACGGAAGGCGGCGGCCCAGCCAGGCTTTTCCATCTGTTTTCCACGCGCGACGGCGAGCGCATCGGCGGCGACATCCTTGGTCACAACCGAGCCCGACCCGACCAACGCGCCGTCGCCGATCTTCACCGGCGCCACCAGCGAGCAGTTGGAGCCGACAAACGCGTCGGCGCCGATTTCGGTGCGATATTTGAGGAAACCGTCGTAATTGCAGGTGATGACGCCGGCCCCGATATTGGCGCGCGGGCCGATGGTCGCGTCGCCAATATAAGTAAGGTGATTGACCTTCGCGTCCTCGCCGATCTCGGCCTTCTTGATCTCGACGAAATTGCCGACTTTCGCGCCCCTGGCGAGATTCGCGCCGGGACGAAGCCGCGCATAGGGGCCGATTGTCGCCTTTTCGGCGAGCGTCGCGCCTTCCAGATGGGAAAAGGCGTGGATCACCACATGGTCGGCGACGGTGACGCCGGGGCCGAACACGACATGGGGCTCGACCAGCACATCAGCCCCCAAAACCGTGTCGTAACTGAAAAACACCGTTTCGGGAGCGATGAGGGTCGCCCCGTTCTCCATGGCGGCGCGGCGCAGGCGGTTTTGCAGCTCGGCTTCGGCCTGGGCAAGCTGGACGCGGTCGTTGACGCCGAGCACTTCGCCTGCCGGCGCGATCACCAGGGCGCAGGACGCGCCGTCGGCCCTGGCGATCTCCACCACGTCGGGCAGATAATATTCCTTCTGGGCGTTGGCGTTGCCGACGCGGGACAGCCAGTCCAAGGTTTTTGCGCCGTCCAGCGCCATCAGCCCGGCGTTGCAGCTTTTCACCTGCAACTCGTCCGGGCGGGCGTCCTTGTGCTCGCGGATGGCGAGCAGGGCCCCACTGTCGTCCGTGAGCAGCCGCCCATAGCCGAACGGGTTTTCCGGCTCGAAACCCAGGACCGCAACGCCGGCGCCTTCCGCCAATTTCGCGCGCAGATGGCGAAAAGTTTCGGGGCGCACCAGGGGCGTGTCGGCGAACAGCACCAGGACGTCGTCAAAGCCCTTCGAAAAAGCCTCGCGCGCCGCGAGCACGGCGTGGGCGGTGCCGAGTCGCTCGCTCTGGACAAAGACCTTGGCATGGGAGGAGGCGCGAAGGGCCTCGGCGGCGACATCATCGCGTCCAGGGCCGACCACGACGGCCAGTTCGTCGGCGCCGGCCTGCGCCACGGCGTCCAGCACATGGGCGAGCATGGACCGGCCGGCGACCTGGTGCAGCACCTTGGGACGGCTGGAGCGCATCCGCTTGCCTTCGCCGGCGGCGAGCACGATGGCGAGGCATTTGCGCATGTTTGACCTCCGGTCTTGGTTTTGGCGCTCTATAGGCGACAGCCTAAATGACGCAAAGCAAAAAATCGCCCTCGCGCCCGCCACAATTTCGGTTATATGTCGCAGCGTACCAATCGAACTGTCAGGGAACGGAACCGCCTACGCCATGCTGAAGCGCCGGGATGTTTTGCAATGGGCGGGCGGCGCGGCCGTTTCGCTGCTTGGCGCCGGATCGGCCCTGGCTGAAGGTTCGCCCCAGGACGCGAAAAACGCCATCCAGCCGTTTTCCAGCACCACCGTCCTCGACGCCGCCCGCGCGCTCGCGTCAAAATCCTTTTCCGCGCCGGACGCCGACCTGCCGGGACCGCTGAGCGGCCTCAGTTATGAAGCCTATGTCGCCATCCACGCCAAGCCGGAAGGGATGATCTGGGCCAACGATCCCGGCGGCTTCGTGCTGGAGCCGCTGCATCGCGGTTTTGTTTTCACCACGCCGATGCAGATCAATCTGGTCGAAGATGGTCTGTCGCGGCGGCTGACCTATGACGCCGGCCAATTCGTCTTCGGCGGCGTCAACATGAGCGCGCCCCCGGTCAATCTCGATTTTTCGGGCTTCCGCGCGATGCACCGGGGCGACGACGGGTCTCTTTCGGAAATCGCCATCTTTCAAGGGGCGAGCTTCTTTCGCTCGCTGGCGCCCGGCCAGAATTTCGGCGTCACCGCGCGCGGGCTGTCGCTGCGCGCGGGCGATCCGCGCGGCGAGGAATTTCCCTTCTTCCGCGCCGTCTGGATCGAGAAGCCGACGCGGGCGGGCAATGTGCTTGTCGTTCACGCCCTGCTCGATTCGGAAAGCGTGACCGGCGCCTACCGCTTCACCCTGCATCCGGGCGACGCCACCATCATCGACACGGAATGCACGCTGTTCCCGCGCGTCGACATCGACAATATCGGGCTGGCGACCATGAGCGCCACGAGCCTGTTCACGCCGCTGGAGCGGCGCGGCGCCGACGACGTGCGCGGCGCGGCCGCCGAAGTGGCTGGCCTGCAAATGCTCACCGGCGCGGGCGAATGGGTGTGGCGGCCCGTCGCCAACCGGTCCAAGCTGCAAATCTCGGAATTCGTCGACCAGAACCCGAAGGGATTCGGCTTCCTGCAGCGCACCCGCGCCTTCAACGCCTTCAACGACGACGTGCAGCACTGGGAGCGGCGCCCGAGCCTGTGGATCGAGCCGATCGGCGACTGGGGACTGGGCTCGGTCGAGTTGCTGGAAATCCCCTCAGACGCCGAACCGGCGCAGAACATCATCGCCTTCTGGCGCGTCAAGAAGGGGCTGGCCAAGGGCCAGAGCGCCGAATTCGCCTATCGCCAGTTCTGGTGCTGGAGCCCGCCGACCTCGCCGCCCAACGCCGTCGTCATCGGTTCGCGCGGCGGGCGCGGCGGCGCGCCGAAGCAACGGCGCTTCCAGGTCGATTTCGAGGCGGATTTCCTTGGCGATCCCGCCAAGGCCTCGGAGATCAAGGCCAATCTCACCGCCACGCCCGGGCGAATCTCCTGGGTGCGGCTGTTCCCTGCTCCCGAGCAGAAGCGCCTGCGCGTTCTGTTCGACCTCGACCCCAATGGCGAAACCGCCTGCGAAATGCGCCTGACGCTTGAAGCCCAGGGCGCGCCCGTTTCCGAAACCTGGCTTTATCGATGGACGTCCTGACCGCCGCTCCCGCTCCCAACCACGCTCCCGACCACGCGCTTCACCCTGCAATGCCGGAGGAAAAGCATCTGGACATGCCGGAACAGAATCTGTTCCGCTTCGATCCGGCCACAGAGCGGCGCAACAGGACGCACAAGCGCGCGCTGCCCTGGATTTCGCGCACGCTCACCTTCGGCGGCGGCCTCGCCCTGACCGTCTGGGGCGGCTGGCAGATGTACCGCGTCATCGACGTGGGCGGCATCACCTTCCTCAAATGGATGCTGCTGGTCCTGTTCCTCGCCAATTTCTCCTGGATCGCGCTGTCCTTCGCCGCGGGCGTGGTGGGTTTCCTTCATCTGCTGTTCGCACGGCCGAAGCAGCCTGAAATTCCCAAGGAGCTCAAGACCCGCACCGCCGTGGTCATGCCCATCTACAACGAGGCGCCCTCGCGGGTGTTCGGCGCCTTGCAGGCGATTTACGAGGATGTCCAGGCGACGGGCCTCGGCGCGCATTTCGACTGGTTCTTCCTCTCCGACACCACCGATCCCGACATCTGGATCGCCGAGGAGCGGGCGCTGCTCGCCCTGCGCCGCAATCTCGGACCGGACGCGCGCGTCTTCTACCGCCACCGCCAGAAGAACACGGCGCGCAAGGCCGGCAATATCGCCGATTTCGTCACCCGCTGGGGCGGGTCCTACGACCATATGGTCGTGCTCGACGCCGACAGCCTGATGACAGGGCACGCCATCGCCGTGCTCGCCGGCGCCATGGAGAACGATCCGGATTCCGGCATCATCCAGACCCTGCCGCTGATCATCAACCGCAACACGCTTTTCGCCCGCGTCCAGCAGTTTGCGGCGCGAATCTACGGGCCGGTGATCGCCGACGGCCTGTCCTGCTGGATGGGCCGCGACGGCAATTACTGGGGCCACAACGCCATCATCCGCACCGCCGCCTTCGCGGCCCATTGCGGCCTGCCCCATCTCACGGGAAAGCCGCCGTTCGGCGGCCATATCCTCAGCCACGATTTCGTCGAGGCGGCGCTGATCCGCCGCGCCGGCTACACCGTCTATATGCTGCCCTCGCTCGCCGGTTCCTATGAGGAAAGCCCGCCCTCGCTGATCGACGTCGCCGCCCGCGACCGCCGCTGGTGCCAGGGCAACCTCCAGCACAGCCGCGTGATCTTCGCCAAGGGCCTGCATCCCGCCACGCGCCAGCATTTCACCACGGGCATCATGGCCTATGTGTCCTCGCCGCTGTGGCTGGCGCAGATCGCCGTGGGTATCTTGCTCGTCTTGCAGGCCAGCTACATCCGCCCCGAATATTTCTCCCAGGAATTCACGCTGTTCCCGACCTGGCCGGTGTTCGACGCCGAACGGTCGCTGATGCTGTTCGAAGTCACCATGGCGGTGCTGCTCGCGCCCAAGCTGTTCGGGCTGATCCTGGCCCTGTTCGACGGCCCGACCCGGCGTGGCGGCGGCGGCGCGATTCGTCTCACTCTTTCCGCCTTGTTCGAAACCTTGATGTCGGCGCTGCTCGCCCCGATCATGATGCTGGTCCACGCCGGCCATGTGCTGCACATCCTGTTCGGCTTCGACACCGGCTGGGAGCCGCAACGCCGCGACGACGGCTCGGTGGCCTTCAACCAGATCATGCGCCGCCACCGTGACCACGTGATCCTCGGCTTCATCATGCTGGTCGCGGGCATGCTGATCTCGCCCTCGCTGGTGGCGTGGATGTCTCCGACCATCGCCGGCCTCATCCTGGCGATCTTCCTGTCCTGGGCCAGCGGGCAGAGAAGCATCGGCGTCGCCTTGAAGAAGGTTGGCCTGCTGGTGACGCCCGAAGAGCGCAACCCGCCGCCGATCGCGACCCGCGCCAACGCACTGTCGCAGACGTTCGCCGCGGAAGGGTTCGACCATGCCGACGGCTTGCGCGCGGTCTACGAGGACCCGCAATTCCGCGAGGCCCACGAAACCTTCCTGCCGCCCGCCGCGCCGCGCGTGCGCGGCGACATTCATCCCGACCGCGCCATGGCCGAGGCCAAACTCAACGACGCCCAGACCATAGACGACGCGGTCAAATGGATGCAGCGCAAGGAACGCATGGTGCTGCTGCACGACCGCGCGCTCATCGGCCTGCTGTCTCGCCTTCCGTCAGGCGCGTGACTTTTGGGCTGAGGCGCCGGCGCCACAGCCGCGCGCAAATCGCGCCGGCGCGACGTCTTTGTCGCCTTGGAACAACGACGTTCGCGCCCATCGATGGTAGGTTAATTCGACCGGCGCGTTCTGCCAAGGTTTCCCCCCTCCCCGACCCTGCGCAAGGCCATGTTGACCTTAAAACTCCGTCTGCTTTTCCTCCTCAGCGCGCCCCTGCTTGCGGTGGCGGAGCCGGCGCAGGCCGGCTTCTGGGAGGATCTGTTCGGCATCCAGGAAAAGCCCGCGGCGGCGCCGCAGCCGGCGCGGCCAGACCCGGCGCTGGCGGCCAAGCGCGCGCAGCAGGCCCGCGCGGCCCATGAGAAAAGCATTGCGAACGAGATTGCGGTCAACAAGGCGCTGAAGGCGGCGCAGTCCGGCAAGGACCCGGCCATGCTCGCCCTGCAGGACAGCACGCTGCGGCGCGGCGACATCGTCTCGGGACCGAACGGCCTGATGGTCTATATGGGCGGCGATCCGGAAAATCCCGGCGAGGCCCGCTTCGTCCCCGCCAACGATCCGAAACTGGAGAGAAGCTTGCGCGAAAGCCTCAAGGGTTTGAAGCGGCCCGCGGTCGCTGCGGCGCCGGAGGCGGCGAAACCGTCCCCGCAAGCCAGGGAGGTCGCGCAAGACGTCTCGGTCGAGCGCGACGGGAAGGTGATTCGCGTGATCGGGACCTATCAGGTCGGCGCGCAATAGACGCGAAATCGCTGAAGTCATCCGGGAAACACGCAAATCCGGCGGTTTGTTCAGGTTGGATTAAGCCTAATTACCGACAATATGCCGTGTGAAAGGGACGCTTCCCTTTCGGAGACGGTCCCATGAACGATCTTGTCCGCCTCGACCACGTTTTCGAGGAAAAGAAATTCACCCGCAAGTCCGCCGCCGCTTCGGTCGGCGCCGCCCTGCTGCTCGTCGGCCTCGGCTGGGGCGCAGGCGCCAAGATCGACGCCATGCGCGGCCCTTCGCCCGAACAGCTCGCGGCCCAGGCCGCCGCCAAGAGCGCCGAGAAGGTCGCGCAGGCTGAAAAGTCCCACCAGCGCGCGATCGCAGACCTGCGCGCCCATGTCGATGGCCTGAAAAGCAAGCTGGACGCGGAGGCCGAGAAGGTTCGCGGCTCCGAAGCCGCGGTCGCCGCCCTGCAAAAAAGCCTCGCCGAGGAAAAAGTCCAGTCCCAGGCGCTCCACGCCCGCCTCGAAAAGCTCCAGGCTGCGGCCCAGCCCGCCAAGCAGCCGGAGCCGCCGACCCCGCCGGCCCGCCCCGTCGACCGCACGCCGACGGCGACGATCGCGCCGCACGCGAAGGTGGTCGCCGCCAAGCCGCCCGCCGCGCCGGCGCCGAAGCGCTACGGCGCTTACATCCTGCGCGACGTCAACGACGGCCTGGCGATCATCGAGGGCGCGTACGGCGAGCAGGAGGTCGGCCCCGGCGACGTGCTGCGCGGCGGCGTCCGGGTGAAGGGCCTGGAGAAGCGCGGCGGGGCCTGGGTGGTCATGACGGACCGCGGCTACATCGCCCCTGAGGGCGCTTGGGACTGAGCCTCAGTCCTTGCCGCACTCGCGAAACTGGCGGGAGTCGACGTCGCCGTTGGGGCGGTGATAGCTGACGACGCTCAGTCGGCAGCCGCCCTGGTCGCGCCAGGTTCGCACGATCTCATGACGGCGCCAGTCGCCGCGGCCGTCGATGCGCGCGCCCGGCGCCGCCGATATGCTGCCCGCCAGGGCGGATGGAAAGGCATGAGGCCAGACGGAGGCCGGCGCGCCGGCCACAAGGGCGGCCACAAAGCCGATGAGCGCCGCCGATCTTCCTTTTCTCATCATCCTGCTCCATCACGGCGCGCGAAGGCCGCGCAGATCTCCCCTATTTTTGCGGCTGGCCGTTCTTGTTCATGCCGTCCTTGCTTTGGCTCTGTGTCGTCCCATTCTTCTGCGGATCCGTATCCTTCTGGATCTTGCCCGGCTTCGGCATGGTCGGGGAATCGCGGTCTGCCGCGGTCGCACCGCCGGCCTGTCCCGTCGTGGCGCCTTGCGACCAGGCGGCGACCGGAATGAGCGCGAGAGCGGCGGCCGTGAGAGCAGTCGTCAATCTGTATTTCATGAGTCGCCTCCTTACGGCGTTGATATACGCCGCGCGATTGCGCGGCGTCGCATCCGGAGAAGACGCCAAACTCGTGATTTGGTTGCAAAAAATGTCGCGAAATGACCGGTTTCTACGATGAGGGATACGCCTCGATCTTGGCTTTACTGTGTTCGCGGCGCCGAAATATTTTTCGCGCATACGCGCGCCTAGTGGAGAATACTGAAGCGTCGTGTCTAAAACTCGTGCGGCAGATCGCGCCGTGGATGGGCCTCGGCCGCATAGGCGGCGCGCAATGCCGGGAGGATGTCCTCGACCTCGTCGCAGACCAGATAGCGGGCCTCATAGGGCCGGCGAATGAAGCCGCTTTCGCGCATATGGTCGAGCAGCACGAGCAGCGGCCCCCAAAAACCCTGGAGGTCGGCGATCAAGACCGGCTTGTCGTGCCGACCGAGCTGCACCCAGGTCAATTGCTCCACCAGTTCCTCCAGCGTGCCGACGCCGCCGGGAAAAGCGACGAAGGCGTCCGCCTTCTCGAACATCAGCCGTTTGCGCGAATGCATGTCGTCGACGACGAGCAGCTCCTGCACCGCTTCGAGCATGTGCTCGCGCCGGGCCAAAAAGCCCGGAATGATTCCGGTGACGCGGCCGCCCGCCTCCAGCGTCGCGCGCGCGATCGCGCCCATCAGCCCGAGATTTCCGCCGCCATAGACCAGCCCAACGCCGTTTTCGGCGAGAATGCCGCCAAACCGCTCGGCCGCCCGCATGAAAGCGGGATCGTGGCCCGGAGAAGAGCCGCAGTAAACACAGATGTTTGCGATCGCGGCCAAACCTGTCATGCCCTTCCTCGTGTCGAATGCCTTCTTGCCGTTTTGGCGGGCGCCGCGTCAAGGATGCCTAAAATTTCCCATATCGGCATCGCAAATCTTTTGGAGAATGGCCATTTTCGCTCGGCAACGCTAAGAAGCACCCTTCTCGTCCGCAGCAAGAGCCTTGCATGTCCGCGCACTCCGATTCCGCCGCCCCCGCCCCGGTCCGCCTCGCCGACTATCGACCGACCGATTACCTCATCGACACGGTCGATCTCGATTTCCGGCTGGACGCGACGGCGACGCGGGTGGTCTCGCGCCTGCGCCTGCGCCCCAATCCGGCGGGGCGGGCCGGCGCGCCGCTGGTTCTCGACGGCGGCGGCCTCAAGCCGTTGCGCGCCAGCCTCGACAACCTGCCGCTCGACCTCGCCGCCGTGGCGACGCCGGATCGCCTGACCATCGCCGAACCGCCGCAGCGCCCCTTCACGCTCGAGGTGGAAACCGAACTCGACCCCTCCTCCAACACGCAGCTCGAGGGCCTTTACCGCTCCAACGGAACGTTTTGCACGCAGTGCGAGGCCGAAGGTTTTCGGCGCATCACCTATTATCTCGACCGCCCCGACGTGATGGCGGTGTTCACCACGCGCGTCGAGGCGTCGAAGGAAGAGGCGCCGATCCTGCTGTCGAATGGCAATCCGGTGGAGTCGGGCGCCTCCGGGCCGGGCCGCCACTACGCCATCTGGCATGACCCCCATCCCAAACCCTGCTACCTCTTCGCTTTGGTCGGCGGCGATCTCGGCTCCATCGAGGAAGACTTCACCACGACTTCAGGCCGAAAGGTCAAGCTCGCCATTCACGTGGAAAAGGGCAAGGAGCACCGCGCCCATTACGCAATGGAAAGCCTTGTTCACGCCATGCGCTGGGACGAATTCGTCTACGGCCGCGAATATGACCTGGACGTGTTCAACATCGTCGCCGTGTCCGACTTCACCATGGGCGCCATGGAGAACAAGGGTTTAAATATTTTCAACGACAAATACATCCTCGCCATCGCCGAAACCGCGACCGACGCCGATTACGCCCATATCGAAAGCGTGGTCGCCCACGAATATTTTCATAACTGGACCGGCAACCGCATCACCTGCCGCGACTGGTTCCAGCTCTGCCTCAAGGAAGGCCTGACCGTCTATCGCGACCAGGAATTTTCCGGCGACCAGCGTTCGCGCGCCGTGCAGCGCATCAGCGATGTCCGCGCCCTGCGCGCGGCGCAGTTCCCCGAGGACGCCGGGCCGCTGGCCCATAACGTCCGCCCGGATACTTACTGCGAGATCAACAATTTCTACACGGCGACCATCTACGAGAAGGGCGCGGAAATCATCCGCATGCTGCGCGCCCTGATCGGCCACGACGCCTATCACGCCGGCATGGCGCTCTACTTCGAGCGGTTCGACGGCAAGGCCGCCACGATCGAGGATTTCTTGGGCTGCTTTGCCGAATCCTCCGGTCGCGACCTCGGCGATTTCGCGCGCTGGTACGCGCAAGCCGGGACGCCGCGCGTGCATGTGACCGGCGTTTTCGACGCGCAGGCCAAGACCTACACGCTGCGCTTGAGCCAGAGCACGCCGCCCACGCCCGGCCAGACCGAGAAAAAGCCGCTGCCCATGCCGATCCGCATCGGCCTGATCGGCCGCGACGGCGCCGAAATTCCGCTGGTCCAGGATCACGCGCACAATTGGCGCGAGGAAAAATTCGGCGTGTTCGAGCTTGCCGGGCCTGAGCGGACCATCGTCTTCAAGGACGTGCCGACGCCGCCGGTCGCTTCGGTCAACCGCCGCTTTTCGGCCGCCGTCATCCTTGAACAGGAGCTTTCCGAGGATGACCTGCTGCTGTTGATGGCGCATGACAGCGACCCCTTCAACAAATGGCAGGCGGCGCAGAGTCTCGCCAGCCGGCTGATGATCCGCTCCACCGCCGCCATTCGCGCCGGGGAAATGCCCGAATTTTCAGACCTTTTCGCGCTGGCGCTGGCCGACGCGCTCGAACATTACGAGACCGACCCCGCCTTCGCCGCGCAAATGGCCGCGCTGCCCACCGAAAACGACCTCGCCCGCGACATCGGGACCGATGTCGATCCCGAGGCCATCTTCCTGGCGCGCAAGGCTCTTCGCGACGGCGTCGGGCGTTTGTTGTCGCAGCGCCTGCTCACCCTCTACGACAAGTTGCAATCCGACGCCCCCTATTCGCCGGACGCCGCCAGCGCCGGGCGCCGCGCCCTGCGCAACGCCTGCCTGGATCTCTACGCCGCCGGCAATCATTCCGACGGCGCCGAGATCGCCCTGTCGCAGTTCCAGCGCGCCACCAACATGACCGACAAGATGGGCGCGCTGTCCGTGCTGAGCCGGCTGCCGACGCCGGCCCGCGAAAAGGCGATGGAATCCTTCTACCGCGCCCATTGCGATGAGCCGCTGATCATCGACAAGTGGTTCTCGCTGCAGGCGACCATTCCCGAGCCGGACACCTTGTCCCGCGTCAAGCGTCTGACCAAGGTCCACGCGTTCAACATCGCCACGCCCAACCGCGTCTACGCGCTGATCGGCGCCTTCGCCAACGGCAATCCCTATTGCTTCAACGATGTCAGCGGCGAGGGCTACCAGTTCGTCGCCGATCTCGCGCTGCAGGCCGACGGGGTGAATCCGCAAGTCGCGGCGCGGCTCTTGTCGGCGTTCCGCTCCTGGCGCAACCTGGAGGCCGGCCGCCGCGCGCTCGCCGAACAGGCGCTCAGGAAAGTGCTTGAGACCACGAAGCTTTCGCCAGACTTGCGCGATATAGCGCAGCGTGCGCTTGCGTGAGCGCGTATCAGTACGGAGAAGCGGACAGGCGTTTATACGCAACGTCACGTTCCGCTTCTTTGTGGACACGGTTTTTTTTTCGCGAACACCTGGATCTTACGCTAGGTTAGGCCGATAGCGGACCGGCATGCAGCTGACGCGTTGCCGCTCGGTTTTAGCTGGTTTACTAAAAATTTACTCTGGACAAAAAGCCGCCGCGGGACTCAGATAAGGGTGATTCGTGAGCAGTGTGCGTCGCTCAGATTCACCCCAAAATTCAGCAGTCGATTCCCCCGACGGGAGCCCTTCATGGCGCGTGCGAACGCGGCAACATCGTCCTTTTGCCTGGACACACCGACATCAGGAATGTTCGCCGCTTCGCGCAACGCGGGGGGCCAGAGACCGGCCGCGACCCCGCCGGTCGTTGACGCCCCTGCGCCCCGCAAACCTGCCCGCGTCCCCTCGCCCAAACCCTCCCGCGTCGAGCCGACGCTGCGCCGCGTCGTCCCCATCGCGGCCGTGCTGTTCCTGCTGCTGCTGCTGAGCCTCGCCATCGACGCCACGCTGGGGACCTACTATCAGGTTGAGCCGGAGGCTCTCGCCGAACTCGAAACCATCGGCCAGCTCGCCGCCGACGACATCCATGCGGCGCTGCGCCGCGCCGAGCCCGGCGCGCCCCCCTCGGTCGTGCTCGGCTCCGCCCGCCGCCACGTTTTTGCTCGCGGCCGTTCGGTCATGCTGACGGATCGCGAGGGTCAGATCGTCGCCGCCTCGCCGGAGGGCGCGGCCCATGGCGCGCTCGCCGCCCGGCTCGGCGGCGCGCCGCTCGCGGTCCTCGGCGAAAAAGCCGGCGCCATGCGCATTTCGGGACCGAACGGCGACCTGCTCGCCTCCGTGCGCAATCTCGAAGGACCGTTCGGCCAGATCGCCGTGGTGCAGCCGCTCGAACAGGCCTTCGCCGAATGGCGCGCCAGCGCCTTGCGCACCGTGCTGTTGCTGCTCGCCACCTCCGGCATGCTCGGCCTGCTCGGCTTCGCCTTCTACACCCAGGCCCGCCGCGCCGCGCAAGCCGAAGCCGAGCGCGCCCGCATCCGCGCCCGCATGGACGCGGCGCTGGACCGCGGCCGTTGCGGCCTGTGGGACTGGAATCTCGCCACCGGCCGCATCCACTGGTCGGAATCGATGTATGACCTGCTGAGCATGCCGTCGCGCGAGGAATTCCTGTCGTTCGGCGAGATTCGCGCCCTGCTCCACCCCGAGGACGGCGATCTCGTCGGCATCGCCGAGGATTTGACCGCCGGCCGGCTGGAAACTGTCGATCACGCCTTCCGCATGCGCAACGCCAACGGCGCCTTCGTCTGGCTGCGCGCCCGCGCCCAGGTGATCCGCGACGCCGCCGACGGCCAACCGCATCTGGTCGGGATCGCCATCGACATTTCCGAGGAAAAGCGCCTCGCCGAGCGCAGCGCCGCCTCGGATCGCCGCTTGCGCGACGCCGTGGAAACGATTTCCGCCGCCTTCGTGCTGTGGGACGAGCACAACCGTCTCGTGCTCTGCAATTCCAAGTTCCAGCGCCTGCATGGCCTCAGCGACGCCTGCGTCGCCGCCGGCGCCACCTACGCGCAGGTCATGGCGCATTCCCAGCCCGTCGTTCAGGAAAGCGAAACGGTTCACGACGCCGATGGCGGCGGGCGCGTCTACGAGGCCCGCCTCGCCGACGGCCGCTGGCTGCAAATCAACGAGCGCCGCACCAAGGACGGCGGCTACGTCTCGGTCGGCGCCGACATTTCCGACCTGAAGCGGCACGAACAAGGCCTCCTGGAGGGCGAGCGCAAGCTGATGGCGACCATCGCCGACCTGCGCAAATCCCGGCAGACCCTTGAACTCCAGGCGCAGCAGCTCGCCGAACTGGCTGAGCGTTATCTGGAGCAGAAGGCGGCCGCCGAGTCCGCCAACCGCGCCAAGAGCCATTTTTTGGCCAACATGAGCCACGAGTTGCGCACGCCCCTGACCCACATCATCGGTTTTGCCGAGATGATGGAGAATCAGATCTTTGGCGACATCGGCCATGCCCGCTATCTCGGCTATGCCGGCGACATCCGGAAATCCGGCGAATATTTGCGCGCCGTGATCGGCGACGTGCTGGAAATGTCCCGGCTGGAGGCCGGCGTGGTCGCGCTGGCGGCGCGCGAATTCGATTTCGCGCCGGCGCTCGACCGGGCGATCGAAGCGTTTTCCGCCTGCGCCGAGGCCAAGCAGGTCACCCTGTCCCTCGAATCCTCCGGGAGCGAGACGGCTTATGCCGACACCGAGGCTTTCGACAAGATTCTCGACACGCTGCTCAAGAATGCGCTCAAGTTCACGCCGCAGGGCGGGCGCGTGACCCTGCGCGGGCGCTGCGAGGCCGCGGGCTGCGAGATCGTCGTGGAAGACAGCGGCTGCGGCATGAGCGCCCAGGAGATCGAGCAGGCCTGCCACCCGTTTGAACAAACCTCGCCGCTGATGGAAGACGGCATGAAAGGGCCGGGGCTCGGTCTGTCGATCGCCCGCTCGCTGGTCGAACTGCACGGCGGCCGGCTGCAGATCGAATCGGCGCCGGGTCAGGGCGCGCGGGTGCGCTTCGCCCTGCCCGGCCCCCGCCACGCCAGCGCCGAAAAGATCGCGCTCACCACCGCGGCCTAAAGGGGACGGGATCGCATTGCGCGCTCCACTCCTGTTGATTGGGGCAGGCCAAAAGGGCGCGATGCTTCCCTGTCCCCAGCGGGAGCTTTTTTGGCTCGATGGCCGGGGACAGGAACGAATTGCGCCCCAGAATCGAGCGTTTCACCGCGAGTCCGCAGCGCGCAATTCGATCCAATCCCCTTCGTCACCCCCGCGCGGCGCGTGCGTAAACCGTCTCCATGCGGGCGGCGAGGGCAATGTCTTTTTCCGTCACGCCGCCAGCGTCGTGGGTCGTGAGTTCGACCCAAACCTTGTCGTAAATATTTTTCCATTCGGGGTGGTGGTCGACACGCTCGCAATAAAAGCCGACCTCGACCATGAAGGCCACGGCTTCGGAAAAGCCTGAAAAGCGGAAGCATTTTGACATTCGCTTTTCGTCTCCGCTCCACCCCTCCGGAAATCGCATGGTTCCCTCCCCTTTGCGCCTGACGCGACAATGGCTAAAACGCGCCATCTTAACCCATGGATCGCCGCCGCCCTCATGCGCCAAATACTCGCCCTCGCCCTGCTGCTGCTCGCCGCGCCCGCCTTCGCCCAGGGCGCTCAGGGGCTCGTCAACGAAACCGCCGTGACCGTGAACAACCGCTCGACGCCGGAACTCTGCGCCGAACGCGACAATGTGGCGCTGGAGTTCGTCTCGCCCGAGGTGCGTCACATGGAGGTGCAGGCGACCCACCCCTCCTATATCGGCATGATCCGCAACGACCGCTGGGCGCCGGATTTTTCCGCCTGCAACATGCCGCACGGGGAAGGCGCGCTTCCGCGCAAAACGTTCTATGAATCGCCCACCCTGTGGCTGACCGGCCTGACCGATCCGGCTTTTTGGAGACCGGGGACCGTCCCCATAAGAGTGGGCGACCGCGTCGAGACCGGTTTCAATTACATCCAGCTCTGGATGCTGTTTCGCGAGCGCGCCGAGGAGGTGCTGGTCCTCTATCCCTCCGACGGCTATTGGCGGATTCGCCCGCTGCCGTTCGGCGACATGCGCTGGACCGCCTATGGCTCCTCCTTCCTGATCGGCCCCGTGGAAGTGCAGGACCGCCCGATCGTCGCGCTCAAGGACATCGTCTTCGATCCCGAGAAAAAGGCGTTCACGCTCAATTTCGCGCGCGGCGGCTCGGCGGTGGTGACGCTCAAGGCGGTCGACCAGGAGCATGTCGCGCTCGACGTCGCCTATTCCGGCGCCATGCCCGAAAAACTGCCCTTCGCCGCCATGCGATCCATGTATGTGAGCGAGAGCAACGCCGATGTCTCCGCCGTGGCGTGGCGGGTGAAGGACGGCGCCGGCTGGGGCGAATCCCCGATCCTCTCCTGGAAGGGCGGGCAAGTCACCGAGCTTTGGGCCGGCCGCGCCACGCCGTCGCGGCACAATCAGTCCGCACCCGACATGATTTTTTCCCACTTCCGGCCCTGAGCCATGAGCCGGCGGCTGCCCTGGATCGACGCCGCGCGCGGCGGCGCGCTGCTGGCCATGGCCGCCTATCATTTGACCTGGGATTTGGCGGAATTCCACTGGATCGACGGTGCGGTCGTCGCCTCCCGCGCCTTCCATTTTCTTGGTCACGGCATCGCGGCGAGCTTTTTGGCGCTGTCTGGATACAGCCTGGCGCTGGCGCGTCGCGCGCGGGGAAAAACCCTTTGGCGCGATCCGCATTATTGGCGGCGCTGGGGGCAGATTGTCGCCGCGGCGGTCGCCGTCACGCTTGCAAGCTACCGGCTCTTTCCCGAGGCGCCGATCTTCTTCGGCATACTCCACTGCATCGCGCTGTCGAGCTTGATCGCCCTGCCGTTTGTCGAGGCGCCGGTCGCCGTGACGATTCTTGCCGCGGGATTGGCCTTCGCCGCGCCGCTACTGGCCTCTTCGCTGTTTGACGCGCCCCTCTGGTGGTGGACGGGGCTGTCGGCGATCAAGCCCGCCAGCAACGATTATCGGCCTTTGCTGCCATGGCTCGGGTTCATGCTTCTGGGGGTGGGGCTCGCTCGACTCCCCGCGCGTGCGGAGAGGGGGCCGGCGCAGCCCTTCATCAAGCCCCTCGCCCTCCTGGGGCGGCATTCCCTGGCCTTTTATCTGATCCACCAGCCGGTCCTCTATGGCGCGCTCGCCCTGATCGGCCCTCAGGCGGCGATCGACGAGGCCGGCTTCCTCGCCCAATGCGCGGCCCAATGCGCCGGCTCGGGGGTCGACGCCGCCCACTGCGAAGCCTCCTGCGGCTGCGTCGTCATGCGAGCGAAGAGCGCGGGACGTTGGCGCGCCCTC
Organism: Rhodoblastus acidophilus; assembly: GCF_009720655.1. Lineage (GTDB taxonomy): Bacteria > Pseudomonadota > Alphaproteobacteria > Rhizobiales > Beijerinckiaceae > Rhodoblastus > Rhodoblastus acidophilus_A. Next base: position 33,053 of record NZ_WNKS01000021.1, read on the forward strand.
GCCTTGAACACACTCGATGAAGCGCAGAAGACGGCGACGCACGAGGACGCCGTCGCCTGTTACGCGGACGCCGCCGCGCGCTGAACAGCGAATCAAAATCAGTCAAAACTGAAAAATTTCAAATCATTCCCGTCAATCCGGGGAATCGCCTAGGCGAGTCCCCGAACTATTTTCGAAACGCAATCGGGGTCACGAATTTGTGATCGGGATAAGTGCGACTCGATGAAGCCGAAGCTGCGCTAGGCGCGTTTGAGGAGCATTGGTTCCGACACGCCCAGAGGATAACGATGGAACACGCAGCACCCCCCAAGAAGTCCACCCGGGGCTTCGCCTCGATGGATCCGGAAAAGCAGCGCGCGATCGCGCGAAAAGGCGGCGAGAGCGTGCCGCGCGAGAAGCGCAGCTTTTCCCAGAACGCCAGTCTGGCCGCCGAAGCGGGCCGCAAGGGCGGCAAGAGCGTCAATCCGGGCAACCGCAGTTTCGCGCGCGACAAGGATCTCGCCAAGAGCGCGGGACGCAAGGGCGGTCGAGCCGCGCATCCCGGAAGCGAATGAGACGCGCGAGCGGAATACGATTTCCGAACTTATCCTTCGGAAATCGTATCACTCCGGTCCACGATCCAGCGCATTCAAACAAAAGAGGCCCCTTTCGGGGCCTCTTGCTTTTTGACTTAACCCTGAGGAGCGCCGGCAAGGCGCGTCTCGAAGAGCGCTCAGTGCGCGACGCCGGACCAGATCTTCTTCTTGGTGAAGTACATCAGGCCCGCGAGGATGAGCAGGAAAGCCATGACGCGGAAGCCGATGCGCTTGCGCTGCTCCAGGGTCGGCTCGGACGCCCAGTACAGGAAGCTCGCGACGTCCTTGGCGTACTGGTCGAGCGTGGCCGGGGTCCCGTCGGTGTATTCCACCTGGCCGTCGACCAGGGGCTTGCCCATGGCGATCTTGTGGCCGGGGAAATAGGCGTTCCAGTTCGGATCCTCGTCCTTCTCGTAGCCATGCAGAAGGGCGTAGATGTAGTCGGGGCCGAGTTCCTGGTACATGCCGCCGGGAACCGGCAGGGCGTCAAAGATGAACTTGGGGAAGCCGCGTTCATACTTGCGGGCCTTGGCCACCAGCGACATGTCCGGCGGGGCGGCGCCCAGCGCGGTGGCCGCGGCTTCCGGGTTGGGGAACGGCGGCGGGAAATAGTCCGAGGGACGGCCGGGACGGTCGAACATGTCGCCCGACGCGTTCGGCCCATCCTTGATCGTATAGGAGGCGGCGAGCGCCTTGACCTGATCTTCCGGCAGCTCCGGACCGCCCGGCTGGCCGAGCGTGCGGATCGGGATCCGCAGCTCGTGACAGTTGGAGCAGACTTCCTTGTAGATCTTGAAACCGCGCTGCAACTGGGCGCGGTCGTAGGTCCCGAACGGACCCGCGAAGGTCCATTCCTGGCGGGTCGGGGTCGGCCCTTCCTGTTCGCTGGCGCGGGCGGCCGGGCTGGCGACGGCGGTCAGGCCGGCGACGGCCGCGGCGAGGCCAAGGGTCTTCGTGAGGGTTTTGAAGGTCATCGAACGGTCCTCACTTCCAAAGGCGCGTGGACTTGGTGGGCGCCTTGGCGGGCGCGGCCTTGACGGGTTCAGGCTTCGGCGGTTCGGCCTTGACGCCGGACTTGGCCAGGACGGCCTCGGCGATGGTGGCCGGGACCGGCAGCGTCTTTTCCCACCGGGGCAGGAAGGGCAGCAGCGCGAAGAAACCGAAGTACAACACGCTCAGGACGCGCGAGACGGTCACGTAGGGCTCCGCCGCCGGCATGGCGCCGCAATAGCCCAGGCCGATGCTCACGACCACGAAGGCCCAGAACAGCGCCTTGTACATCGGCCGGTACTTGGCCGAGCGCACCGGGGACTTGTCCAGCCAGGGCAGGAAGGCCAGCACGGCGATGGCGGCGAACATCGCGATCACGCCCATGAGCTTGTCGGGAATGGCGCGCAGGATGGCGTAGTACGGCAGGAAGTACCATTCCGGCACGATGTGCGGAGGCGTCTTCAGCGGGTTGGCCGGAATGTAGTTGTCGGCGTCGCCCAGATAGTTCGGCACGTAGAAGATGAACCAGCAGTAGACCAGCAGGAACACGGTGACGCCGAGGCCGTCCTTCATGGTCGCATGCGGGGTGAAGGGCACGCAGTCCTTCTCGACGTCCTTGATTTCGACGCCGTCGGGATTGTTCTGGCCGGTCACATGCAGCGCCCAGACGTGCAGGCCAACGACGGCGAAGATCACGAAGGGCAGCAGGTAATGCAGGGCGAAGAAGCGGTTCAGGGTGGGATTGTCGACGGAGAAGCCGCCCCACAGCCAGGTGGTGATTTCGTTGCCGAAGATCGGAATGGCCGAGAACAGGTTGGTGATGACCGTCGCGCCCCAGAAGGACATCTGGCCCCACACCAGCACGTAACCCATGAAGCCCGTCGCCATCATCAGCAGGAAGATGATCACGCCGAGGATCCACAGCACTTCGCGCGGATTCTTGTATGAACCGTAGTAGAGGCCGCGGAACATGTGGATATAGACGGCGAGGAAGAACATCGAGGCGCCGTTGGCGTGCGCGTAGCGAAACAGCCAGCCCCAGTTCACGTCGCGCATGATCTTCTCGACCGACGAGAAGGCCAGCGTCGCTTCCGGCGTGTAGTGCATGGTCAGCACGACGCCCGTGATGATCTGCGCGATCAGCATGAAGGAGAGAATGGCGCCGAAGGTCCACCAGTAGTTGAGGTTCTTCGGCGTGGGATAGGCCACGAACGAGCTGTGGGCGAAGCTCAGGATCGGCAGGCGGGCTTCAAGCCACTTCACCGCGCCGTTCTTGGGCTCGAAAGTCGAGAGTCCATGCATGTGAGATCTCTTCAAAATGACGAGGGAGCTTTAACCGATCTTGACCTTGGTGTCGGTCAGGAAGGCGTAGGGCGGCACATCAAGGTTGCGCGGGGCCGGCCCCTTGCGGATGCGCCCGGACGTGTCATAGACCGAACCGTGGCACGGGCAGAACCAGCCGTTGTATTCGCCCTGGTTGCCGAGCGGAATGCAGCCGAGATGGGTGCAGACGCCGATGACGATCAGCCATTCCGGCTTCTGCACGCGCGACTTGTCCGTCGCGGGATCGGGCATGCTCGCATTGTCGTCGCCCTGGGCCGCCTTGATCTCTTCCGGCGTGCGGTGGCGGATGAACACCGGCTTGCCGCGCCACTTGACCGTGACGATCTGGCCCGCGGGAATGGCGCCGATGTCGATCTCGGACGAGGCCATCGCCAGCGTCGAGGCGTCCGGGTTCATCTGGCTGATCAGCGGCCACAGAACGGAGACGGCGCCGACGGCGGCGACCGATCCGGTGGCGACGTAAAGAAAATCTCTGCGACTGGTTTCATCCGTCGAAGGCGTGGCTGTGGACAAGGCGACATCCCCAGGTTTCGAGCGCGCGCCCTGCTGCTCGGGGCGGCTCTGCTTGCTCGCGATCAGCGAGGCGGCTTGACGATACGCGGTCCGACTAGCGACGCCGCGCGGCGGAAAAATTTCCCTCCCGCTCGCAACCGCGTCGCATGTGACGCGATGACGAAATGCAGGCCAAGGGAGGCCATTCGGCAGGCGCCGCTATTTGGCGCCTTTCAACTCCATTGTCCATAGAACGGACTTGGCGATTTGTTAGGCGACGAACAAAGTTTTGCCGTCGCTTTGGGCGCCGCTATCATCGTCGGATGAATCAGGAGCCCTCGCGAGCGCCTCCCCTGTGCCTCGCCCTTTATCAGCCGGACATTCCGCAGAATGCGGGGACGATGCTGCGGCTTTGCGCGTGCCTCGGGATCGAGGCGGCGCTGATCGAGCCCGCCGCCTTCCCCCTTACGGACCGTCATTTTCGTCGCGCGGGTCTGGACTACCTCGACCAAGTGATGATGACGCGGCACCTCTCGTGGCGCAATTTTGAGCAGTGGCGCGCGACAAATGGACGCAGGTTGCTGCTACTCTCCACTCATGCGGCCTCGCCCTACCACGCATTCGCGTTCCGCCCCGGCGACATCGTCATGGTCGGGCGCGAGTCCGCGGGCGCGCCGGAGGAGGTGCATGGCGCCGCCGACGCGCGGCTGCTCATCCCGCTCCGCGCTGGCGCGCGCTCGCTCAATGTCGCGGTCGCAGCCGCCATGGTCTTGGGCGAGGCGCTGCGGCAGATCGACGGTTTTCCAGATGGAGAGACATTTGACGGAAACGGAGTTGGACCAGCGCAAAAGTGAAGCGGCCGAATGGTTTTCGACCTTGCAGGGGCGGATCATCGCGGCTTTCGAGGCCTTGGAGCGGCGCGACGGCGCCTTCGAGCCGGACGCCGAACCCGGACGATTCGTGCTGTCGCCCTGGGAGCGCACCAATCACGACGGCGCGCCCGGCGGCGGCGGCCGGATGGCGCTGCTCAAGGGACGGCTGTTCGAGAAGGCGGGGGTTCACGTCTCCACCGTGCACGGGACCTTCGCGCCGGAATTCGCCAAAAACATTCCCGGCGCGGCGGCCGACCCGCGATTCTGGGCGGCGGGCATTTCGCTGATCGTCCATCCGCGCAATCCCAACGTTCCCGCCGCGCACATGAACACAAGGCTGGTGGCGACTTCAAAGACGTGGTTTGGCGGCGGCGCCGACCTCACGCCGGTCCTGATGGAGCGACGCAGCCAGGACGATCCGGATACGCAAGCTTTTCACGCCGCCATGCGCGGCGCCTGCGCGGGTCACGGGGTCGCCGACTATCAGCGGTTAAAGGCCTGGTGCGACGACTACTTCTTTTTGCCCCATCGCAATGAAGCGCGCGGGGTGGGCGGCATATTCTATGATGAACTCGAAGCCGGAGGCGAAAATTTCGGTCCCGCCTTCGCCTTCACCCGCGCCGTCGGCGAAGCCTTCGCCGATATCTATCCGAGGCTGGTCGAGGCCAACATGGACAAAAGCTGGACGCCGGCGCAACGCGAGGAGCAGCTGGAACGGCGCAGCCGTTACGTCGAGTTCAACCTGCTCTATGATCGCGGCACGATTTTTGGACTGAAGACGGGAGGCAACATCGACTCGATCCTATCCTCCATGCCGCCGGTGGTGACATGGCCCTAGAGCTTTTTCACGTTTCATGGAAACATGAAGAAGCTCTAGATTCTTGTTTTGACGCATTTTCTTCACGCGAACCGGTTTCCACTTCGCTTGAAAACGCTTTGAAACCTTCTTCAAAGGACCCCAAAATGGAATTCCGCCCAGGCGATCTCGTGCAACTGAAGTCCGGCGGCCGCTCGATGACGGTCGTCAAGTCCGAAAAAACCACTGTCGATGTGATATGGTATGCGGAAACCGACGACACGATCCGCAACGCCACCGTCCCCGCCGCCTGCCTCGACGTGATCGAACTCGACGACGAAGAGGATTTCGAGGACGACGAGTAGTAAGCGCGCCTATTTCCGCCCGCGCGCCGGCAGGTCGAAATCGGCCGGGGCGCCTTCAGGGACGAAAACGCCGTCCGCGTTCATGGTCCCGCGCGTGGGCGCAGCAGGCGCGTGGGACGCGTGCAGCTCCGTGGGCGCCGCGACACGATTCGGCGGCGCCGCACGGGCGACCACGGACGGCGCCGCGAGACTGGGCCCGGGACGGGTCGCATAGCTGTTTTGTGTGCGAGGGGGGCCGCCCTGGGCGATGTCCAGATCGTCCTCGATGTCCGGCGCGTCGGGCAGATTGTCTTTTCGCGACGGCGGCTCGGTTCGTTGCGGGGCTGGCTTGCAGATGCGGCGCGGTCCGGTGGACGTCATGCCATGCATCGCCAGGTCGATGTGGATGTGATTGTAATGAAAAGCGTTGGAGCCGGGGCTGAGCACGGTGGCGAAATGCTCGCAGGCGCCATTGTGCAGGTCGCGCAAAAAGGCCTGGGTCTGCGCGTCGCCGCGCGTCCAGTCGTGGACGATGACGATTTTCCGCCCGTCGGCCAGAACGAAACCGCCGATATCCAGCGCATTGCCGAAAGCATGTTCGGACAGCCGCGCGCCAAACTGGTTGTTCATGCCCCGGCACCCATAGGAGCCCATCGAATCGATCTGCGCGACCGGCTGGCCGAAGCGGGCGCTCGCCGCCGGCTGAACCGTCTCGGTCACCCAGGCCTCGAGTTCCGCGACCATGGGGCAGTCGAGGGTCTGGGTTGAGTTGAACAGGACTTTTCCGCCCAGCAGCGCCGTGACTTTGAGCGGGCGCGTCAAGCCGCAGATCGAGGGCCCATCGATCTCGTGGCCCGCCGGCTGGATATAGTTCGACAGGACAACCTGGTTGCGGGCGAAACAGGCCGCTTCCGCCTGTGCGCGCCACGCGGGCCGCTCGGCGCCGCCGAACTTGCCGCACCCGGCGAGCGCCGCCAGACACAGCAGCGCGGCCACGGCGCCCACGCGCCGGGACCAAATCGGGAGTTCAGGTTTTTGCGCGCGCGCCATCCCCGAGAAATCGCGCGTTCAGCTTAACTTGCGGTCAAAAGAATTGGTTAACGTTTCAAATCTTACGCGCCGTAACCTGGGCAGGCCACGGCGCGCGATGTTCAAGCTTTAGCTCTGCGGTTGCTCGGGCTTGCCGCGGCCGGCCATGAACCGTTCGAAATCCTCGCGATCCTTGGCGTGGCGCAGGCCTTCGAGATAGTCTTCGAAAGCCTTTTCCGCCTCGAAAATCTTGCGCCGCTCCTCGGCGAGGCGCTCCAGCTCCGCCTTGCGCCAGTCGTCGAAGGCCGCGTTGCCCGACGAACCCGGCCAATCGCGGAAGTTGCGCGCCATACCGCGCAAACCGGCGCGCTGTTCGAATTCGCCCCATTTCTCCTGGGCGAATTCGCCGAAATCGCCCTTGTACCGGGATTTGGCCTGCCAAATCTTCCAGAACAGGATGGCGAGGCCGATCGGGGCCCACCAGATGAATCCGATGACCATCGCCAGGACTTCCATCGGCTTCCAGTTCATTCGCCCGCAGCGGCCCTCGCCTTGGGCATGGGTGTGACAGCTCATGATGTTTCTCCGCCACCGCCACAGGACGAAGCCCGGCGATGCGGATGTTATATGAATTTACATCGAGACGGTTTCCAGAGGGGCGCGCGCGAAAAATTAGATTTCAGCTTGCGGGAATTACTGAGGCGATGCCGAGCGCCTTGCGCATCGCGCCTTCAACCAGCGCGGCGACGCCCGAGCCGAGAATTTTTGAGGCCTCGTCGGGCGTTTCGAAGTGCCCGGACAACATCAGGTCGGCCACGCCGTGGCTCATCGCCCAGATCTGCACGGCCAAGGTCTCGGCGTCGCGTTCAGGCGCGTGGAAAAAGCGCAGCACCTCCACCGTGGTGCGCACCTGCTCGTCAAACGCCGCGCGCGCCCTGTCCGAGGGGTGGCGCAGCAGGCCGGCGTCGCCGAACATAGCCCGGTAAAGGCCGGGCTCTTCGCGCGCGAAAGCCAGATAGGCCTCGCCGCGACGACGCAGCGCCGCGACGGGGTCCGGCTTGCCGCCATCCCAGGCGCGGCCGAGCAGCTGGTTGAAATGTGTAAATCCGTCCTGCGCCAGGGCGGCGACCAGCGCGTCGCGATCGGCGAAATGGCGATAGGGCGCGGCGCCGGTGACGCCGACGCGCTTGGCGGCCTCGGCAAGGGTGAAGCCGGCGAGGCCGCGCTCCGAGATCAGCGCGCGCGCGGCGGCGAGCAGGGCTTCGCGCAGGCGTCCGTGATGGTAGGAGCGCCGCCCCATGCCCCGCCATCCGCATCCCCCGGCGTCACCGCCCATGCCACCCGCCTCAATCCCGTCGCATTGCAGCCCAACTTTTCAACCATTGATCGCGCATTTCAGCAGCATCGGCAAATGCAAGAGGTTTGTGCTTAACTTTTGATCATTTTTGCGCGACCTGCCCGCAATTCGGGCGTCCCTGCACAGGGAATGAAATTTCCCGGAGGCGTCATAAAAACTACATTTATGGCCGGAGGAAACGAAAAATTAACCATCGGGTTGTTAACCTCTCTTTACGAGTGGCTAAATCGTGGGGTTCGGAACATGGTCACCGCTCTCAAGATTGAAATCGTCTCGATCGCCGCCGCCTTCGCCTTCATGACCGGCGTGCTCGCCGCCGTTTGGTGAGCGCCTGGCGCGCTTCCGTTTCCGACAAACTCAAACGGCGCGCTCCCGGGAGCGCGCCGTTCGCTTTTGAGCGGAACGATTCGCGCCCTTTGGGGACACGAACGAATTGCGGCCATAGGATTCAGCAAACCGCCCGACCCCGAGCGCGCAAAAAATTCGATCATGTCCCCGGCTTGAAGCGGGCGCTCGACGTCTGGCCGAACAGCCGGTCCTGGGCTAAAGCCAGCATCTCCATCTTGCGCAGGTTGATCGGCGCGAGGCTCATCACCGAATCCACCCAGACATCCGTGACATCGCGGAGTTCCTGCAGGGACAGCGGCATGACCCGGCGCCGCACCTCGCCCATGGCGACAAGCAGTTTCTGTCGCTTGGATTGCTCGGCGACATAGGCCTGCGCGCGGGCCGCGCCCTCCCCCTTGTCGACAAGGATGTCGATCAGCCCCATGTCGAAAAAATCCTCGGATTTGTACATCCGGCCGCTCAGCATCAATTTTTCGGCCCGCGCGCCGTCGAGGCGACGCGACAGGAGGCTGTAGGCCCCCATGCCAGGAAACGTGTGGAACAGAGCCTCGGGAAAACCAAGATTGATTCCGCGCTCGGCGATGATGACGTGGCTGCTCAGCGCCGCCTCCAGCCCGCCGCCCAGCGCGTCGCCCTCCAGCAGCGCGATCGTCACCACGCGCGCGTCAAAACCGTCATAATTGTTATAGATCGCGTCGCAGCAGGCATAGGCGTAGGCGCGCAGGGACTCTTCGTCGCCAGCGCGCACCCGGTCGAGGAAATAGCCGAGATCGCCACCCATGTTGTAGACGCCCGGGCGCATCGAGGCGCCGATGAAAAATTTCACGGGCGTCTCGCCCAGGGCCCGATGTTCGGCGCGCAGTTCGTCGCCAAGGGCGTTGATCTCGCGCAGCATCGGCAGCGTCCAGCTGACGGAATTTTCATGCCGCATGTTGCACCAGAGGGCGCCATGGCGCGCGTCGAAGCGCAGGTCGAGGGTGTCGCGCGGCCGGTCGAACCACGCGAGCGCCGCCTGACCCGACGGGCGAGCGCCCGGCAGAGTTTCCCGCAGCATGTTCGACGCGGCGCCGCCCTCCAGGCGCTGCGCCGATGGAAGCGATGAGAAGTCGATCAACGTCGTCATGGCCGAACGCTCTCCGATCCGCTTTTTCCGTCGCCACCAAAGGCGACGCCCGTGAAAATTGGCATGCCCCGAAACACTGTCCCGGCGTCCTGTCGCAACGGTGACGGCAAACCTTAACAAAAACCTAACGCGGAAAATGTTACATTCGTGCTCGAACGCGCATTTTCGCAAGGAAAAAGGATTAGGGCGTTCGCGACGGAAATTCAGCCGGATATATTTATCCGTTGCAATTCAAGGCGGCGCCAGGGAGCACGCCAGGGTTGCAAGATGCCTCGGCGCAGCTGGCGTCCGCGCAAGCTCAGTCATCGCGGACACTCTCGAGAAGCGCCGCGCCATGCCGCGCCAGCAGCCCTGATTCGTCCCCGGCGCGCGCCAGCAGCGCCGCCAGGGAATCCGGGGGCTCGACGGCGAGCGCCAACAGACCCGCCTCGCCGATCAGCCGGACCGGCGCGACGCCCAGCTTTCGCGCCAGCGCCTTGCGCGCCTCGCGCAGACGGCGCAATCGGCGCGATTCCGTCACGGTGAGCGCCGCATCCGGCGGAGCCGGCGGAAGGAAGGGGGCGCGAAGCTCCTCGCCCGGTTCGTCGCCGAAAGGGGGGACGACGGTCCAGCGGCCAAGCGACCGGGCCAAAACCCGCTTCAGACCCGAGCGGACGGCGTGGGGCGCGCGGGCCACGGCCTGCGCCGCGGCGCGAAAACGGGCCACGCCGCTGCGGCAATTGTCGCACAGGCCGCAGGGCGGGCAGGCTTCGCCCAGCGGCGCCAGCAGCGCCTGTTCGCGGCAGCCGGTCGTGGTGAAGTAACGAATCAGCGCCGCCGCCCTCTCGGCGGACGCCGGATCGATGCGGGCGATGTCCGGCCGGGCGTCGCTTAAAGCGCGCAGGCGGGCGGGGTCGAACAGGGCGATGGCTTCGGCGGGCCGACCGTCGCGCCCGGCGCGGCCGGTCTCCTGGTACAGGGTTTCGACGTGGTCGGGCAGACCCGCATGGATGATGGTGCGCACGTCGGGCTTGTCGACGCCGAGGCCGAAGGCGATGGTTGCGACCATGACCATGTCGGGACTTCGCAAAAAGGCGTCCTGCCGCTCCTCGCGCGCCTGACCGGGCAATCCCGCATGATAGGCGGTCGCGTCCAGGCCGGCGTCGGCCAGCGCCGCCGCAATGTGCTCGGTCTGGCGCCGCGACGCGCAATAGACGATGCTGCTTTGTCCCCGCCGCGCCGCGACCAGAAGCGCAATTCGCCGCGCGGGATCGCCGGAGCAGGCCTCGACGGACAGGCTGATGTTTGGGCGGCGGAACGAGCCGATGATCAGGCGCGGCGGAGTCGAAAACAGTTTTGAGATGACCTCATCGCGCGTGCGCGGCGCGGCGGTCGCCGTGGCGGCGATCATCTGGGGATGGCCGAGCGCGGCGGCGGCCTCGGCGATGCGGCCATAGTCAGGACGGAAATCGTGACCCCATTGCGACACGCAATGGGCCTCGTCCACCGCGAGCAGGCGAACGCCGGCCTCGCGCATTTTTTCGCGCGCCTCCGGTTCGGCCAGACGCTCCGGCGAGAGATAAAGCAGCCGCAGTTCGCCCCTGGCCAGCGCCCGGCGGCAGGCTTGCGCTTCCCCAACATCCTGGTCCATGTGCAGGGCGCCAGCGGGCAAGCCCCTCGCGGAAAGCTTCGCCACCTGGTCGCGCATCAGCGCGATCAGCGGCGAGACCACCAGGCTCAGGCCGGGACGGGTCAGGGCCGGATATTGATAGATCAGGCTCTTGCCGCCGCCGGTCGGCCAGAGGACGAACAGGTTTTCGCCGGCGAGCGCGGCGGCCACGGCCTGCGCCTGCAAGGGCAGGAAATCGTCGAAACCGAACAGGGTCCGCAAGGCGTGTCGCTCGCGGTCGAGATCGATCGTCAGTTCCGTCATCCCGCCTCCCCTGCATAAACTTTAGGCCCGATGCCGCGAAAGTACAGGCTCCGAGACGAAGGCCGTGATTGTCAGCGTCGCGGACTCGTCTTATTTAATTGCTGCGCTTGAAATCCAGGCAGGTCACTGACGGTCGATCGCGCCGGCCGGGGCGCTCGGCGCCCGAACTAGGAAGGAAACAGGTATGAAACTCGTTCACGCTTTGTCGGCCGCGGCCGTCCTCGCCCTCGCCTCTTCCTCGGCATTCGCCGCCGGCGATCCGGAAGCGGGCGCCAAGGTGTTCACGAAGTGCGCCGCCTGCCATAAGGTCGGCCCCGGGGCCAAGAACGGCGTCGGCCCGGAACTCAATGGCCTCGCCGGTCGTCACAGCGGCTCGGTCGCGGGCTACGCCTATTCGGACGCCAACAAGAATTCGGGCATCACCTGGACCGACGCCAAGTTCAAGGAATATATCACGGCGCCGCAGAAGGTCGTTCCCGGCACCAAGATGACCTTCCCGGGCCTGCCGAACGAAGCGGACCGCGACAACATCTGGGCCTATCTCTCCCAGTTCAAGGCTGACGGATCCAAGTAAGCCCTCGGCATCGAACGGATTCGACGCCGGCCATCCCGATGGGATGGCCGGCGTTGTTTTTTGCGTCGGATCGGGTAAACCGGCGCCAAGGAAACGCCCATGACCGAATTGTCGCTCGCCTTCGCCCTGCAGACGCCCGCCGACCTGCACGCCATCCAGAAACTGGAGGAGCGCGCCTTCGGCCCCGGCCGTTTTGCAAAGACCGCCTATCGCCTGCGCGAGGGGATCGCGCCAGACTTGTCCCTGTCCACGATCGCCCGCATTGGCGGCATGCTGGTGGGCGCCTGCACCCTCACCCGGATCGCCGTCGGCGGCGCGCCGGCGCTGCTGCTCGGCCCGCTGACCGTGGAGGAGCCGTTTCGCGCCAGAGGCGTGGGCGAGGCGCTGGCGCAGCGCTCGCTGGACGCCGCCAAGGCCGCGGGGCACGGGCTCGTCCTGCTGGTCGGCGACCCCCCATTCTACGAGCGCATGGGTTTTGTTCGGGCCGCCTGGGGACAGTTCATGTTTCCCGGCCCGGTCGATCCCGGCCGCATCCTGTTTTACGAATTGCAGCCGGGCGCAGGCGAGGCGTGTCGCGGGCCGGTGACATCGGGCTAGAGTCTCCAAGCGAAGCGGGCGCCGGTTGACCAGCGCCACGCTCGCCGTTCTCGCGCGCCGGGGAAACCGAGGCTTCGGGAGCGCGACCGCGCCGCGGGTTGCCGGGTCGCCTGGCCTTGGCTATTCTGAGGCGACCGCGAGACCCCTATGAGCACACCGCAGCCGGAACGCTCCGAAATCGAGGCTGAACTGGCGCGGCTGCTCGCATCGCCGGACTTCGTGAAGAATCAAGGGGCTTCGAGCTTCCTCCAATTCGTCGTCGCCGAGACGCTCGAGGGGCGTGGCGACCGCCTGAAAGCCTTCACCATCGCCACGGAGGCGCTGGAGCGGAAGGATGATTTCGATTCCCAGTCCAATTCCGCCGTCCGCGTGCAGGCGCTGCGGCTGCGGCAATTGCTGCAAGCCTGGTACGAGGGGCCGGGCGCGCACAGTCCGGTGCGCATCCAGCTCAAGCGCGGGAGCTACAAGCCGGCCTTTGTGCGCGTGAGCGCGCCGCCGACCGTCGCCGCGCCGGAACGACCGTCCTGGGGTCGTCTCGCCGGCGCGTTTCTCGGCCTGTCGCTTTTCTTTCTCGCCCTCTTCGGCCTGATGACCGAACCCGCTTCGCCTCCGGGCGCCAGCAGCGCAAACGCCCCACCGATTCCCAGCTTGCACATCGAGCGCGGCGAGCGCGCGCCGAAAATCCTGTCCGACCTCGCGCAGGCGCTGGAAGTCGAATTCAGCGCCATGGACAATATCATCATAAAGAAGCCTGAAGCCGATCCCGCGTCCACCGTCAACGCCTATGCCCTGGCCCTCAGGCCGCTGGAGAAAAACTACGTCGCCGAACTCGTGCGGCTGAGTGACCAGACCATCGTCTGGGCCGAGCAGTTCCCCCTGCCGACAGAAGCCGAAGGGCTCACCCGGCAGGCCCGCGAACTGGCGCAGAGGCTCGGCGACGCCTATGGCGTGATCGACCTGGACGCCTTGCGGCTGCTCAACAAGTTCGATGGCATGCCGCGCGGCTTCAACTGCACGCTGACCGCCTTCACCTTCCTGAAGGCGCAGACCGTCGACCGCATGCGCGTGGCGGGCGAATGTCTGGAGATCGCCGTCGGCGCCAACGCCCGCGACGATGACGCGCGCGCCATGCTCGCCATCGCGCTGGTGTTTCGCTACATTTATGCGCCGTTGCAGAGCGACCGCGAGGCCGCTCTGGCCCGCGCCGAAAAGCTGGCGCAGGAGGCCTTCGACCTCGCGCCCCGGCGCGCCCGCTCCTATTTCGCGCGTTTCGTCACGGCTTTCGCGGCGCGGCGCTATGAAGAGGCTTTTTCCGCCGCCCGCACCGCCTTGGCGCTCAACGGCAATTCCACGCTCTTCGCGCGTCTGATCGGCACGGCCTATGTCATGCGCGGCGACGTCGAGGCGGGCATGGCGCTGCTCAGTCCGCTGGTCGACCTCCCCAACGAGACTTCGGCGGCGCTCGGCGCCGCGGCGCTTGGCCACACGTTGCGCGGCGAGAAGCGGGAGGCGGCGCAATTGCTGGCGCGCCCCGGCGCCTCCGGGCAGGCGCTGGCGATGATCCTGCAACTCAGCGCGTGCGGCGGCGAAGCCAATTGCGCGCGCGAACGCAAAGCAGAGTTGCACCGCGATTTCCCGGGGATCGCCGCGGACATCGAAGCGGCCCTCGACCGGATGGGCCTCGCCCAGTCGGTCAAGGCGCGGCTGCTCCCCGGTCTGCGCGCGGCCGACGCCGTCGCGCGGTGACGCGCTCACCGTCGTAAACATACTGAAACATGGGCGCTATCCGCGCATCACCCTTCCGTAACCCCTACAACCTGTCGCTATATATGCCGTTGCGTCAGACTAGCCTTGACGATCGGGAGACGATCCGACCGACGGGAGGGCACAATGAAACAGCAACTCGAACGAGCGCTGTACGAACTCTGTTACGCGCTCGCCGAGCTCGAGCAGGCCAGGGCCGCCAACCGTTGGCCGCAGGGCGCGGCCCAAGACTTCCGAATCGCCGAGAAGGGCGATTCGGTCATTGTCCTGCTTCGCCTGTCGCAATGGGGCCTGGAGACGGCCTTGCGCGCCCTGGGCGAAATCGATGCGGCGCAAGCGCGCCAACCGGGCTGATACGGTCCCGCCGCAGCCTCCGTCGCGCCGGAAGCCAGGCTCCGATCAGTCCGAAATCTGCGAGCGCAGCCTGGTCAAGTCGCCTTGGCCGAGCGCGCCATGGTCGATGGTCGCCGCCAGCGTCGCGTCATCGCCGAAGCGCCATTTGAGCAGCGCGCTGGAGACGAATTCGACCAGCACCGCCTGAATCTCCGGGTCGAAGCCGGGAAGGACGCGAAACGGCGGATGCCCGAGGCCGCACATTTCATGCGCCGCAAGCTTGCGCCAGCGCGCTTCAAAATAGTCGCGGAGCGCCTCCGGCAAGGGAAAGCCCCCGCAATACGCGTGTTTGGCCCAATCCTCCCGCAACAGTTCGTAATCATGGGCGAACAGCGCGGCATCCGGGTGATGTGCGGTGAGCGGCAGGCATGTCACACGCACCCTTTCGGCGCCAGAACCGCGTTCGGGGTCTGGCCCACGCTCGACATGGATGAGTTCGAGCGCCCGCAGCCGCTCCATCAGCTCCGCCGCAACCTCCTCTGAAAACGCTTCCGTTTCCGCGCGCACGCGCAGCTCCTCGGCGATGGCGCGCAACTGCTCCGACGCCGAGTCGAACGACGCGACCGACGCATTCCAGCCGTCGACGAGTTTTGGGAGATCCTCCGCCTTGCGCTCCATTTCGGTGAGCGTCGCCTGGGTCATGCCGCCCAGCTCGATCTGCTTGCGGGCGTTGGCGAGCTGCTTTTGCACATCCGGCAACGCCGCCTTGATCAGCGTCCTGCGTCGCGCCATGGCGGCCAGGGCGAAATCGGCCAGGGCGAGCGCGGACGCCCAATTGAACGGGTGATGTTTTGGGTCCGCAAGATCGAAGCCTTCGCGGAACGGGCGGTTGCGCGCCTCGTTGGCGTCGCCCGGGGCGAGCGGGTCGGGATCGCCGGGACCGACCGCGACAATGTCCAGGGGCCAGCGAGGAAAAGCATCGACGCGGCGGGGACCTTCGGCGTCGCCCGCCAAGACCACGGATTGCGGCCATGTGCAGCAGGCGCCGGGCGCCGGCGCCGGACGGGGCGCGGCGCGCTCGGCGAAATGCAGCGCCCGGAGTTCCCGTCCATCGTTGGGATCGATGAAGAAGGCGAGCCAACCTTTTCGCGGTCCGCGCCCGTTCCAAAGTCCCTCCGGCAGGTCGGCGCAGCAGATCTGCGCCAGGAACAGGCCGCGCTTCCCGGAAAATTTCGGCCAGGGCATTGCGGCGGGCATTTCGGGCGTCCCGCCGAACCAGCTGCGCGCCGGCTCGTCGCGACGGATCGGCACTTGCGGAACGAGGCGGGCGACGACGCGTCCATCCTGGCGGCGGAGCTCTTCCGCCGGCTCTTTTTCCGCACCCGGGGCCTCGGGATAGCCGACGCGGCGTTCGAACGGCACGGGGCGCGCGGCGACGCGGCGCTCGACGCGCCGCTTGCTCGCCAGCGCGCGCTCGACTCGGACGGCCGGCGCATAACAATGCGGCTCCAGTTCCGGCTCCGCCTTGGGCGCGGTCTCCGGCTTGTCGCGCGCAAATTTGCGTAAGGCGAGTCCGAGAAGCACGAACACCACCAGGAAGGCAAGATTGCCGACATACGCGAAGACGCCGCCGAACATGACGAGACACTCGTTACATACCTTTATGGACGTTAAGCCGCGTCCGTTAAGGAAATGTGGGCGTCAAAACACGCATTTGGCCCGTGTTTTCCGCAGTCTGCGTCATTTTTTGGAGAGCACGCGCCCGCGGCCGCGTCCCTCCCAGGCCCAGGCGCCGACGACGAGGCCGAGCAGGGCGAGCAGGCCGGCGAGCCCCACGGCGAGGGGCGTGAGCGACATGCCGCGCGCGACGCTCGCCCCGGTGCGGCGAATCGCCACAAAGTCGGCGCCGGCGTAGGAGGGGCTGTCGCTCAGGGCGACAAGGCGGGGGATTTTGACCGTGTCGGCTCCAGCCTGTCCGATCCGACGCGACGAGCCGCCCGTGGCTTCGGCGAGGGTCCGGAGTTTCTCTGTCGTCGAAACCAGCTCGCGGTATTCGAGCGGATTTTCGGGGCCGACCGGGACCAGCGCGCTCAGCTCGCCCTGGCTCAGCCGGTAAAGGCCGAGCTCGGGCCGCGCGATTTTTCCCTTGAACAGTCCGGGCTCGGCGGGCTCCAGTTTGAGCTCGCTCTCCTGGCCCGAGGGCGCGATCACATGGACCGGGCCGGCCTGCGCGGCCAGGGTCTGGCGCTCGATGAGCAAGTCGCCGCCGGCGACGCGTCCGCGCAAAACCTCCTCTTCGAGGTCCGGCTCCTTCATCAGCCAATGGGAGGTGCGGCGCATCAGCTCCTCATAGGGGCCGCCGCCTTCAAAACCGCGCGCCCATAGCCAGAGCTGGTCGCTGAGCAGCAAGGCGACGCGGCCCTTGCCCTCGCGCGACAGGACGAGGAGCGGCGCGTCGTTCGCGCCCTGCAACACGGCGGCGCCGCGTAAAACTTCGGATTGCTCCTGACGGAACCATTCGCTCCAGGCCGGTGGTTTTTGCGCCGCGCCGGGAAGGCCCCGCGTCACCGGATGGCGGCCGCCGACCTCCGACAGGGCGGGACGGAACGGCGCTTCAAAGATCTGGCCGGTCGGGCGCGCCGGGCTGAGCCGGCCGATCGGGGTGTAGAACAGACCATCGCCGCGCGAAAAATTGGGGCCGGCGACAATGGCGAAGGCCCCGCCGCGCCGCACGTAATTGACGATATTGTCGAAATAGATCGGCGGCAGCAGGCCCATGTTCGAGTAGCGGTCGAACAGGATGAGGTCGAACTCGTTGATTTTTTGGCCAAACAGCTCGGCGGTCGGGAAAGCGATGAGCGCGAGTTCGCGCACCGGGGTGCCGTCGATTTTTTCCGGCGGCCGCAAGATGGTGAAATGCACCAGATCGACATTGGCGTCGGCTTTCAGCAGGTTGCGCCAGGCGCGCTCGCCGGGATTGGGCTCCCCCGACACCAGCAGCACCTTTAAGTGGTCGCGCACGCCCTCGACCGAGGCCACCGCCTTGTTGTTGATGTTGGTCAGCTCGTCGGGCAGCGCGGCTGCGTCGAACTCCAGAACATTGGCGCCGCCGTGCTCAAGTTTCACGGGGATTTTGACGTCGCGACCGGGCTTGGCCAGCACGCGGGTGACGAAAACGCCGTCGCGCTTCACCGTGACGTCCACGGGTTCTCCGGGGCCGTTGCTCTCCTCGACTTGCAGCGTGAAAATGACGTCCTTGCCGATCAGGCCGTAGCGCGGCGCCTCCTTGAGCACGAGGCGTCGGTCGCGCTCGCGCTCGTGGCCCGTGACCAGCACATGCATCGGCGCCTTTGCACGCGGCGCGGCGGGGATGTCGTGGACGATGCCGTCGGTGATCATGAACACGCCCGCCAACCGCTCCGCCGGCAGGTCGGCGAGGCCGTTGTCGAGGGCGGTGAACAGCCGCGTGCCCTCCCCGTCCGGGGCGTCGCCGGCCTCGATCACCTTGACGTCGACATTGCCGAGTTTCTGCAGCGAGGCTTCCAGCGCCTTTTTGGCGTTTTCCGTCTGCGCGGCGCGGTTTTCGAAATTTTGCGAGGCGGAGCGGTCGAGGACCACGGCGACCACGTCGCGCAGCGGCTCGCGCTGCTCCTCCACCAGCGAGGGGCCGGACAGAGCAAACAGCAAGGCCGCCAAGGCGAGCCCGCGCAAAACCGCGCCGCGTCGGCGCCGCCAGATCAGCAGGCCGGTGAGGGCGACCGCCGCCACGGCCAGCAGCGCGAGCGCCCAGAGCGGCGCCAGCGGCGCGAAGGACAGGCCGTAGCTCATTGGCCCAGCCTTTCCAGCAACTCAGGCACATGCACCTGATCCGCCTTGTAATTGCCGGTGAGCGTGTACATGACGATATTCACGCCGCCGCGCAGCGCCAGTTCATGGGTGCGGATCGCGTCGGAGCCCCCGGGATAGAGCGCCTCGCCCCATTGGTCGCTGGCCCAGCCCGCCGCGAGATCGGTCGAGGCGATGATCAGCGGCGACACCCCGTCGCCGGCGCGCGCCGGGGCTTTTTCGCCTTCGGTCTCCGGCGGCAGCGCCTCGATATAGGTGGGGCCGTTTTCGGAGCGCCCGGCGAGGCCGTCCAGCAGATAAAAGGTGCGGTAGATCACGTGATTTTTTGGCGCGGGAGCCAGCGGCGGCGGGTCGAGCTTTTGCAGAAAAATTTTGAGCCAGTCCTGCGCCGGAGTGCTTTCGCCGCCGTACTGCTGGCCGGCGTCGCGGGTGTCGAACAGCATCAAGCCGCCTTGCTTCATGTAAGCGGCGATTTTTTGCGCCGCCTGCGCGCTCGGCTGCGGCGCGTCCGCCGACACCGGCCAATAGATCATCGGATAGAAGGCGAGTTCGTCGCGCGCGGGATCGACGGCGCGCGGCGGCCCCGGATTGAAGGAGGTGCGCTGCGATAGCGTGTCCGAGAGCGATTTCAGGCCCTGCGCGCTGATGCGGTCGGCGTGGGCGTCGCCGGTGACGACATAGGCGAGCGAGGTGTTGAGCGCCGGGGCGAACCATTTGTCGCTGTTGGATGGACCCACGCGTGAGGGTATGCCGCCCTGCTGGGCTTGGACGGGCGGGGGCGCGAGGATGAAGAGCAACGCCAGCGCCGCCGGCGCCGCCTGCCGCCGCCACGCTCCACCGATCCAGAACGACGCGAAGGCGTCAGCCAGCGCCAGCAATACGGCGGCGAGCAGCAGCGGGCCGCGCAGGTCGACAGCGCGCGGCGCGGCAAAACTTTGGGGGCGCAGGTTCAGGCCAGAAATATCCAGCGGCTTGAAGGCGCCGTCCGCAAACGTGTTCAGCGCGCGCGGGGCTTCTTGCGACCCGTAATAGCCGGGCGGGTGTTCGGCGTCGGGCGTCACGTCGCCCTTGGGAAGCGCGCGCGCCTCCGCCGAAGGCGGGCCGAGCACGCCGAAACCATCGAGATTCTTCAGGACCGGCAGCAGGCCCTCGGCCTGCGCCTCCGCCGCCGGACCGACAGCGCCGGCGCGGGCCAGAATCTTTTTCAGCATGTCGACGAACAGGCCGGAGAGCGGCAGGTTCGACCATGAGGATTCCGCCGCGATGTGGAACAGGACGAGCGTTCCGGCGCCGCGCGGCTCCGCCGTCACCAGCGGCGTGCCGTCCGCGAGACGCGCCCAGGTTTTTTGCGGCAGGCCGGGCTCGGGCTCGGCCAATATCTGCCGGTTCACGTTGGCGTCGGCGGGCGGGGCGAGGCCGGCGAAGGGAGAGGTTTCGTCGAAGGGGGCCAGGGTTTTCGGCTTGTCCCAGGACAGCGCGCCGCCGAGCGTCCGCCCGCCGCGTCGCAGTTTTACGGGAAGCAGGTCGTCGGGGGCGCTGGCGAGGCGCGGCCCGGCGAAGCGGACGACCGTTCCGCCCGCGTCTAAAAATTTTTTCAGCTTTTCGCGGGCGTCGGGGGCGAGCGTCATATCGGCGAGAACCAGGACATCCGCGCCTTCGCCGATGATGCGGCCGATCGGGTCGGTTTCTCCGGGCTTTTCCTCGCGCAGGTCGGCGTAGGGGGAGAGCGCCTTGCGCAGATAGTAGAGCGGCGACAGCAGCGGCTGGTCCGCCTTGGCGCCGCCGATCAGGCCAACGCGGCGGCGGCGCGCCCCGGAGTCGAGCAGGAAAACGCCGCCCGCCGAGGCCTCGCCGACCAAAGCGAGGCGGGCGACATCATTGCGCAGTTGCAGCGGCAGGGTCAGCCGAGCGACGGCGCGATCCTCGGTTCCAAAACTGAAGGGGGCGTCGCCAAGCGCGGCGCCATGCGCGTCGAAGGCGCGAACAAGACCCTCCGGAGCGCCGTTTGGCGCGCGTAAAACGTCGATTTCCAGGGCGTCCGAAATGTTGCGGGCGCCGGTGATCGCGCGTGGCGGCCGGTCGCCGGTCAGGATCGCGGCGCCGGGAGTCAGGGCGGACAGTTTTCCGGCGAAGGCGCGACCATCTGCGTCCTGCTGGCCGTCGCTGAGCCACGCCGCCTCGCCGCCATGTTCGCGCAAGAAGGCCTCGATCGCGAAAAGGGTTTGCGCGCGGGCGGGAAGCCAGGGGCGCGGCACCAGCGCGCGCAGACGGGCGAGCGCGGCGCCGGGGTCTTCCAGCGTAACAAACGGCTTTTCCGCGAGGCCGAGCACGGCGGCGGGTCGGTTTTCGCGCGCCGCGTCGTCCAGAAGTTTTGTCGCCGCCGCCTGCCGCGCCGCCCAGTCGGGCGCCGCCGTCCAAAAGTTGTCGATGAGCAGCAGCAGCGGCCCCCTGCCCGCGCTCGCGCCTGATGGAACGAGGCTCGGCCCCGCCATGGCCAGCACGATCAGCGCGGCGAGCGCCATGCGCAGCAGCAGCAGCCACCAGGGCGTGCGCGCGGGGGTGGCGTCGTCGCGGCGCTCATCGAGGATCAGCCGCAGCGGCGGGAACGCGACTTGTCGCGGCGGCGGCGGCGTCACCCGCAGCAGGACATAGAGGGCGGGAAGGCCGGCCAGCGCCAGCAGAATCCAAGGCGAGGCGAAGACCCAGCTCATCGCGCCTCCAATCCGTTGCGCAGGCGCAAAAGGGCTTCCGTCGCGGGACGGTCGGTGGCGTGCAGCGCGAAGGCGAAGCCGCGCGCCCGCGCCGAGTCGGCCAGCGCGGCGCGATGGTTTTGCAGTTTTTGCCCGTAAACGGCGGCAAAATCCTCGGCGCGGCCGGCGCGCAGTTTTGCGCCGGATTCGTCAAAAAATTCGGTCTGGCCGGCGAAGGGAAAGGTTTCTTCGACGGGATCGAACACCATCAGCGCGCAACCGCTCACCCCTTGCGCCGACAGGCGGGCCAGGGTCGCGTCGAATTCTTGCGAATCGACGAGGAAATCGCCGATCAGGGCGACTTTTTCGCGCGGGCGCACTTTTGCGGGCGGTGGCAGATCGGGGAAGGCATCGTCCGTGCGCCGCGCTTGGGTGACCAGCGCCAGCGCCAGCCGCTCGATCACGTCGGCGGAGGAAAACAGCGGGGTGAGGCCGAGCCATCCCGCCCGCTCGCCGCCGCGCACGCAGGCGTCGGCCAGCGCCAGCGCCAGAACCAGCGCGCGGTCGGCCTTGGTGTCCTCGGCAAGGTGCGAGCGAAAATTCATCGACGGCGACAGGTCCGTCCAAACCCACAAGACCTGCGCCGCCTCCCATTCGCGCTCGCGCACGTAGAGGCGGTCGTCGCGACCAGAGCGGCGCCAGTCGACATTCTGCGCCGCCTCGCCGGAGATGAAGGGGCGAAACTGCCAAAAATTTTCGCCCATGCCGGCGCGGCGGCGGCCATGCAGGCCGGCGGCGACGGAGGCGGCGGCGTGACGCGCGGACAGGATCAGGCCCGGCAGCCGCCGCGCCAGATCGACCGCCGCATGTTTTTTCGACCCGTCGGGACGAATGGACTCTCTCGGCTGAAACCCCAAGGCCATCAAGCGAATCTTTGCAGCAGGCGCTGGATGGCGGCGGGCACGGTGTCGCCGTCGGCGCGCGCCGCGTAATTCAGCGCCATGCGATGTTTCAGCACCGGCGAGGCCAGGGCGATCACGTCGGCCTTGCTGGGCGCGAGCCGTCCGCGCAACAGGGCGCGGGCGCGCACCGCCAGCATCAGGGCTTGGGACGCGCGGGGTCCCGGGCCCCAGGAAATGTTCTTGGTCAGCTCCTCCGGTCCCTCACCGGGGCGGGCGGCGCGGACGATGTCCAAAATATTGTCGACCACGGATTCGCCGACCGGCATCAGGCGAACCAGTTCCTGAATTTCCATGAGGCCGTGGGCGTCGAGGACCTGGCGCGGTTCTTTCCGCGCGGCGCCCGTCGTTTCGATCAAAATGCGCTTTTCGGCGGCGCGGTCGGGATAATCCACGTCGATTTGCAGCAAAAAGCGGTCGAGCTGCGCCTCGGGCAGCGGATAGGTCCCCTCCTGCTCCAGCGGATTTTGGGTCGCCAGCACGTGAAACGGGCGCGGCAGATCGAACCGCTCGCCGGCGATGCTGACGTGATATTCCTGCATGGCTTGCAACAAGGCCGACTGGGTGCGCGGGCTGGCGCGGTTGATCTCGTCGGCCATCAGCAATTGCGCGAAGATCGGCCCCTTGATGAAGCGGAAGGCGCGCTTGCCGCCCTGCCCCTCCTCCAAAACTTCAGAGCCCAGAATGTCGCTCGGCATCAGGTCGGGCGTGAATTGGACGCGGGCGGCGTGCAACCCCAAAACTTTGCCCAGCGTGTCGACCAGCCGCGTCTTGGCGAGGCCGGGCGCGCCGACGAACAGCGCGTGGCCGCCGGAGAGGATGGCGGCGAGCGCCTCCTCCACCACCTCGTCCTGGCCGAAAATCTGCTCGGCGACGGCGGCGCGGGCGGCGGCGAGTTTGTCCAGCGCGTCCTGCGCCTTCTGCTCCATCTGGCTTGCGGTCAGGCCGGCGGGTAGATTCATGCGAAACGTTTCCCTCATAGCGGCGCGCGAAAAAGTGGTTGCCGGTTTTTCGCTCAAGCGCCGCGTCAAACCAATCTGCGGCTGATTGTCGCGACCGGACCAACAATATAGGTTTGGAATGCTTTGCAAAGAAGGTTTGGTTCGACAATGACAGGCGCCCTGCGCGGCCTTGAGCAGGTGTTCCCCGAGCGCGGCCCGGCCCCCGTGCACCTCTGGAACCCGCCCTATTGCGGGGAAATCGACATGCGCATCGCTCGCGACGGCACATGGTTTTATAATCGCACGCCGATCGGGCGGCCGGCGCTCGTCAAACTTTTTTCCTCCATCCTGCGGAAAGACCCCGAGCGTTACGTACTGGTCACCCCGGTCGAACGGGTTGGCATTGTGGTCGAGGACGCGCCTTTTTTGGGGGTCGAGCTTTTGCGAGAGGGCGAAGGCGAGGCGCAGGTTTTGAAGCTGCGCACCAATGTCGAGGATTGGGTGGAGATTTCGTCAAAACATCCGCTGCGGTTCGAGCCGGGCGACAGCGACGGGCTCAAACCTTACGTGCTGGTGCGGGCGGAACTCTGGGCTTTGGTCAAGCGCGCGCTGTTTTACGATCTCGCGGCCTGGGGGAGCGAGCGCGACGGTTTTTTCGGCGTTTGGTCGGCGGGGACGTTTTTCCCCATGGCGCCGATGCGCGACCTCCCGGATTTTTCATGATGTTTTCCACCCATGATTTTTTTGCCCGCGCCCGCAAAAGCTTGAGCGAGGGTTGGCCCGACTCGGATTTCGACCCGTGCGCGCGGCCTGAAAACGGCGATCACCGGCTCAACCAACCGCTGAGCGAGGCGGAAGCGGCGCTGTTCGCGCCGGCCCGGCCTGCCGCCGTGCTGGCGCCTGTGGTGTTGCGCGGCGACAGGGCTTTCATGCTGCTGACGCGGCGCGCGGCGACCCTGCGCGACCATTCCGGCCAAATCGCTTTTCCGGGGGGAAAAATCGAGGCGGGGGAGTCGCCTTTGGACGCCGCCTTGCGCGAGGCCGAGGAGGAAATCGGCCTGAGCCGCGACCGCGTCGAAATTTTGGGATGTTTCGATCCCTACCAGACGTCCACTGGCTTCCGGGTGTTCCCGGTGCTCGGGCTGATCAAACCGCCGCTGGACCTGACGCTGGACCGCACCGAGGTGGACGACGTCTTTGAGACGCCGCTCGATTTTTTGATGGACCCGGCGAACCACCAGCGCCACGCAAAAATGTGGCAGGGCAAGGAGCGCCAGTTCTTCGCCATGCCCTGGGAAGACCGCTACATCTGGGGCGCGACGGCGGGCATGATCCGCAACCTTTACGAACGGCTTTATTCCAGGGAGTTTTGACCATGGCGGTTCGGAGGTTTTGCGCGCTCGCCCTGCTGCTGGCGGGGCCGGCGCTGGCCGGGGAGTGGCGCAGCTACCACAACGACCGCTTCGGCCCGACCGCCGATTATCCGGCCGGCTGGAAAATGGAGCCCGAACCTGAAAACAATGACGGCCGCAGGTTTTCCTCCCCCGACGGCGACGCCTTCGTCATCATTTCCGGCCACTTCGCCCTGGACTCCCGCGACGAGGAAATGGCCCGCAAGGCCGAACCGGACGACGGCGAGACCGTTGCCTATTCCGCCAAGGGAAAAGACTGGGTCGTGCTGTCCGGAACCCGCGATAACAGGATTTTCTACCGCAAAGCCGTGCTCTCGTGCGGCGACCAGGTCTGGAACACTCTCACCATCGAATATCCCGCCGAGGAAAAGGCCAGGTACGACAGACTGGTCTCGCATATGGCGGCATCGCTGCGGCCCGGGATCGGCTATAACATCGCCTGCAAGTGAGCGCTTCGGCGCAAATGTGGATTGGAATAAGCCGATGACGCGCGCCCTTTTGGAAACTCTCGGCCTGTTTCTCACGCCTTTCGCGCTTTACGTCGCCTTGCTGATTTTTCGCGCGCGGCATCCGCTGATCGCCGCGTCGTGGTCGCGCGGCGCGCTGTCGTGGCTGACGCTGGCGGGGCTTGCGCTCGCCATCGGCGGCCTCGTCGTTGCCGGCATGTCCGGCTCGGAACAGGGGGCCTATGTCCCCGCCCATGTCGAAAACGGCCGGCTGATGCCGGGCCATTTCCAATGAGCGACGCGGAAAAGCTGAAAAAACTGCTGGAGCGTCCCGGCGTGCCCCGCATTTTTGCCGCGCTGGACGGCGAGGGCGAGGAACTGCGCATTGTCGGCGGCGCCGTGCGCAACGCGCTTTTGGGCGAGCCCATCGGCGACATCGACCTCGCCTCCACCGCCCCGCCCGAGGTGAACGTGTTGCGCGCCCAAAAGGCGGGGCTCAAGGTCGTTCCCACGGGCATCGAGCACGGCACCGTCACCGTGGTCATCGATGGCGCGCCCTTTGAAGTGACCACGCTGCGCGAGGACGTCGAGACCGACGGGCGCCGCGCAAAAGTCCGCTTCGGCCGGGATTTTGGCGCGGACGCCGAACGCCGCGATTTCACCCTCAACGCGCTGTCGCTGGACGCGCGCGGGGTTCTGCACGACCCCGTGGGCGGGCGCGCCGATCTCGACGCGCGCCGCGTGCGCTTCATTGGCGCGCCGCGCCGGCGCATCACCGAGGATTTTCTGCGCATCCTGCGGTTTTTTCGTTTTTCGGCCTGCTATGGCGCGGGTCTCGACCCCGAGGGGTTCAGAGCCTGCATCGCCCTCCGCGACGGCCTGCAAAATCTTTCGCGCGAGCGGCTGGGCGCGGAGACGCTCAAGCTTTTGGGGGCGCCGCGCGCGGCTTTCGTCGCGGAAGCCATGGCGCGGGCGGGCCTGTTCGCCTATCTCGGCGTCGCGCCCTGGCCGGCGCGGCTCAAGACTCTTCGAGACGATGGCGAACGCGGCGACGGGCTGATGGGTCTCGCGGCGCTTGCCCTGTTCAGCGAAGGCGACGCCGAGCGGTTGGGCGCGGCGCTGCGGTTTTCGAACGCGCAAAAACAGCGGCTTTTGGGCGCCGCACGGGCGAACGCGTTCTGGCATGGGGCGCGCGTGGCGCCTTCCCCTGCGTCGTTGCGCGAGGCGCTTTTCCGTTTCGGGCCGGAGGCCGCGCGCGACGGGCTTGAGCTGATTCGCGCGGAGGCCGGGGTTTCGCCGCAAGATTCGGATTTTTCGCGTGCGCAAGCCTTTTTGCGCGATACGCCGCCGCCAACCCCGCCGTTCCGGGCAGCGGATTTTTTTGCGCGCGGCATTCCCAAGGGTCCGGCGCTGGGGGCGGCGCTTAAATCCCTGCAAGCTCTATGGATTCGCGCAGGGTTCCCCACCGACCCGCAAATCGTCGCGCAATTGATCGAAAAGGCCTGCGAAATGGGCGAAGATTCCCGCTGGACGCGCCGGGATCGTTAGCGCAGGATGAAAATTAACGCATCAGGCTGCAAGCTTCTGTTCAGGGTATCGAAAGCGCAGGGCCATGGCGATCCGCAACAAAACTCCAGGCGAACTGGCCGAACGGCTGGCGCGGCGCTCGAAGCCGGCCGGCGAACGGCGGCCGTCGGATGGCTGGCGGCGCGACTCCTTCACTCTGCCGAGAGAGTTGGCGCGGGAAAAGGCCCGGGAGTTTTTTAACGATTTCCCGAAGGCCGCCTACATGACCGAGATCGAAAGCTGGCGCGAGCTTTCGGATGGGCGGATTGAGTTTACGATGCGGCGGTTGCCCAGCGCGGATTGAGGCGCGGGGACTGGATCGCGTTGCGCTTCTCATTCTTGGGTGGTTATCGCCGGGCCAGAGGGGCGCAATGCGTTCCTGTCCCCTGCCCGCGTTTGAGATCGGGGACAGGAACGAATTGCGCATAAACACCTCGCCTCAACGGCGCGATCGCCGCACGCAATTCGATCCAGTCCCCTTGAGCGTCAGGCCTTTGCGTCGACATTCACCCGCATGTGCAGTTCGCGCAGCTGCTTGGGCGTCGCAGGCGACGGGGCGCCCATCAAAATGTCTTCGGCGCGCTGGTTCATCGGGAACAGCGCGACTTCGCGCAAGTTCTGTTCGCCGGCCAAGAGCATGATGATGCGGTCCACGCCCGCCGCCATGCCGCCGTGGGGCGGCGCGCCATACTGGAAGGCGCGGTACATGCCGCCGAAGCGCTCCACCACCGTCTCCTCGCCATAGCCGGCGATCTCGAACGCCTTGACCATGGCCTCGGGGCGATGGTTGCGGATGCCGCCCGAGGCGATCTCAAAGCCGTTGCAGGCGATGTCGTACTGGAATGCCTTGATCGTCAGCGGGTCCTGCGTGTTCAGCGCCTCAAGACCGCCTTGCGGCATCGAGAACGGGTTGTGGCCGAAGTCGACCTTCTTGTCTTCCTCATTGTACTCGTACATCGGAAAGTCGACGACCCAGGCCAGTTCGAAACGGTCCTTGTCGATGAGATTGAGGTCCTCGGCCACTTTCGTGCGCGCGAGGCCGGCGAATTTGGCGAATTTTTCCGGGTCGCCCGCGACGAAGAAGGCGGCGTCGCCGGCGTTGAGACCGAGCTGGGTGCGGATCGCCTCCACCCGCTCCGGCCCAATGTTGTTGGCGAGCGGGCCGCGACCGCCGACCCCCGTCGCGCCGGGGTTTTCCTTTTGCGTGGTCTCGTCCTTGGCGCGATCGAAGAACAGGATGTAGCCGAGGCCCGGCTGGCCCTCGCTCTGCGCCCAGGAATTCATGCGATCCGCAAAAGTGCGCTGGCCGCCGGTCGGCGCCGGAATGGCCCAGACTTCGTTCTTCGGCTGCTCCAGCAGGCGCGCGAAAATTTTAAAACCGGAGCCGCGGAAATGCTCTGACACGTCCTGCATGATGATGGGGTTGCGCAGGTCGGGCTTGTCGGAGCCGTATTTGCGCATGGCCTCGGCATAGGGAATGCGCGGCCAGTTTTTGGTGACCGGCTTGCCCCCGCCGAATTTTTCGAAAATGCCGGTGATCACCGGCTCCATCGCCGCGAACACGTCGTCTTGGGTGACAAAGCTCATTTCGACGTCGAGCTGGTAGAATTCGCCAGGCAGGCGGTCGGCGCGCGGGTCTTCGTCGCGGAAGCAGGGGGCGATCTGGAAGTAGCGATCGAAGCCGGCCATCATCAGCAATTGCTTGTATTGCTGCGGGGCCTGCGGCAGCGCATAGAATTTCCCGGGGTGGATGCGCGACGGGACGAGAAAATCGCGGGCGCCTTCGGGCGAGGACGCCGTGAGGATCGGCGTCTGGAACTCGTTGAAGCCGGCGGCCTTCATGCTGGTGCGCATTTCATCCACAACGCGCCCGCGGAGCATGATGTTGTTGTGGATGCGCTCGCGGCGCAGGTCGAGGAAGCGGTACTTCAAGCGCGTTTCCTCGGGATAGTCCTGGTCGCCGAAAACCGGCAGCGGCAGTTCGCCCGCTGGGCCCAAAACCTCGACGTCGCGGACATAGACCTCGATCTTGCCGGTCGCCAGTTCGTCATTGTCGGTGCTCTTGCCGTCCATGGTCGGGCGGCGGCGGACGTCGCCGTCGAGGCGGACCACCCATTCGGAGCGGAAGGCTTCGGCGGTTTTGAAACCGGGGGAATCCGGATCGATCACGCATTGGGTGATGCCATAGTGGTCGCGCAGATCGATGAACAGCACGCCGCCGAAGTCGCGGATGCGGTGGCACCAGCCGGACAGGCGGGTTTTCTGGCCGATGTGCGTTTCGCGGAGTTCGCCGCAGGTGTGGGTGCGATAGGCGTGCATGTCTTCCCGGCCTCAAAAGAGTTTGGGCGTGCCTAGCCCAAAAAGCCCGCGGCGTGAAGGGGCGAGGCGCCTGGGCTCGACCTCGCTTGGCCTCTAGCGTGCGTTCCTTTATATCCAATCCTCCCGCCCCCCCGCGACCAAGGATGCTTTTTGCGCTCGTCTCCAGATTTCGCCGCGCAGTTTCGCGCCGACCTCCTCGATCTGCGCGCGCATTGGCGCCGCCGCGTCCCGCCAAATGCCCCGCTCTGGCCTCTCGCTCTCGGCTTGACCGCGGTCGCGCTCTTGGCGCTGGCCGCCGTCAGCGTGACGTTCGACGTGAGCGCGGCGCGCGGGGCGCGCGCCCTGCCGCGCGAAGTGATCGATGTCTTTCGCGTCGTCACCCGCTTTGGCGAGTCCAACTGGCTGTTCGCGCTTTCAATTCTGACGCTCGCGGGCGCTTTTTTCGCGCGCGCGAAAGCCGTGACTCGCTTTTCGCGCGCCGCTTTCGGGCTCTTGGCCGGGCAGGCCCTCTATGTCTTCGCGGTGCTGTCGGTTTCCGGGCTCGCCTCACAGGCGATCAAGCATGTGATCGGCCGCGCCCGGCCGCCGCTGCTGGACAAGGTCGGCCCCTATTACTTTGAAATGTTTTCGACGACCGGGATCATGGCGAGTTTTCCCTCGGGACACACGATCACGGTTTTCGCCACCACCGCCGCGCTGGGCTTGATCCAGCCGCGCTGGACCGCGCCGCTGCTGCTCATGTTCGCGCTGCCGGTGCTGGCGTCGCGGATCATCGTCGGCTCGCATTATCCCAGCGACGTCTGCGCCGGCGCGCTGATCGGGCTGGCCAGCGCGCATCTGGTCGCGCTGGTGTTCGCGCGTCGGAAAATCGCCTTTACCGTCGCGCCGGATTCGCTCTGGCCGCGAGCGCGGCGGCTCAAGCCTCGCCGCGCAGGCGCATGAAACCTTTTTCCAGGTCGTCCTTGAGGTCTTCGATGTCCTCAAAACCCACGGAAAAGCGCAGCGCCGGGCCTTCCGGCGCCCACACGCTGGCCGCGCGGTAGCTGGAGCAGTCGAAGGGGATCACGAGGCTCTCAAAACCGCCCCAGCTGTAGCCGAGCCCGAACAATTCCAGACCGTCGAGCATGGCGGCGACCGCCTGTTCCGACGCCGGTTTGAGAATCACGGAAAACAGCCCGGTCGATCCCAAAAAGTCGCGCTTCCAGATGGCGTGCCCGGGAAAACTTTCGAGCGCGGGGTGCAGCACCCGCGACACTTCCTGGCGGTTTTCCAGCCAGCGGGCCAGTTCCAACCCTTGCTTTTCCGCCTCGCGCAGACGCAGTTCCATGGTGCGCAAGCCGCGCAGCGCCAGCCAGGCGTCCTCCTGCCCCGCGCAATTGGAAAAAAGCTGGTAGGTCGCGCGCAGGCGCTTCGCCCATTTCGCATTGGCGGAGACCAGGCCGAGCAGCAGGTCGGAATGGCCGGACAGATATTTCGTGCCGGCGTCGGCAGAGAGATCGACGCCGCGCTCGTGCGCCGGGAAAAACAGCGGCGTCGCCCAGGTATTGTCCATGATCACGCAGGCGTCTTTGTCATGCGCGACCGCCGCGATGGCCGGGATGTCCTGCATCTCAAAACTTTGCGAGCCGGGCGCCTCCACCAGCACCGCCCTGGTGTTGGGCCGGAACAGGTTTGCTATGCCGGCGCCCACCAGCGGATCGTAGAACGTCGTCTCGATGCCCATGCGGGTCAAAAATTGCTCGCAAAAACTGCGGGTCGGACCGTAGGCGGAATCCGTGACCAAGACATGATCGCCGCTCGACAGCGCGGTGAGCAGGGCCAAGCAGCAGGCGGCGAGGCCGGAGGGGGCGAGCACCGTGTCGGCGGCGCCGGAAATCTCGCTCCAGGCTGTTTCCAGCGCTTCCGTGGTCGGGGTGCCGTAGGTGCCATAGCGAAAGCGGGAGCCCGCGCGGGAGTCCAACGTGGCCACGTCGGGAAACAGCACGGTGGAGCCGCGATAAATCGGAGTGTTGACGAAGCCGAACTGGTCCTCCGGGGCGCGGCCGGCGTAAACAAGTTTCGTGCGGGCGCGCATGGTTTTGCGCGACTGCGGCGTGGATTTGGACATGGGATTCCCTTTCGCGCGAAGAGTGGCGGGGCGAAAGGGGGCGCGTCAAGGGGGCGGCGCCGCCCGAGCTGAGCCTCGCCTTGCTTTGTCCGGCGGACTCCCCTATGGAAGTTGCATAATCCGTCGCGCGCGTGCGGCCGTGACGGAAAACTTTCGAGGATTCCGATGACGGCTCGCATCTTCCGCCCCGCGAAAACCGCCACGCAATCGGGACTGGGAAAAACCCGCTGCTGGCGGCTCGAATATGTTCCGGAAACACCGCGCAGCATCGAGCCGCTGATGGGCTGGACCTCCTCCTCCGACATGAAGAGCCAGATCCGGCTGACCTTCGAGACCAAGGACGAAGCGGTCGCCTATGCGGAGCGCAACGGCATCGCCTATCGGGTGGAGGAGCCGAAGGAGGCGAAGCGCCGCATCGTCTCCTATTCCGACAATTTCAAGACCAGCCGCGTCACGCCCTGGACGCACTGAGGCGCGATTTCGGCCCCGTAGCTCAGCCGGATAGAGCAACCGCCTTCTAAGCGGTAGGTCACAGGTTCGAATCCTGTCGGGGTCGCCAGCCTTTAATTCCGTGTCGAGCCAACTCGCGCGCCTTGGCGTGCAGCGCCATTCGAAGCGGTCGGCGAGCCTGAAGCGGCGCCAGCCTTCCAGCGGCGCGAACATCATGAAAAGACTGGCGACGCCGCTGCGCTCAGATTCGTCATCGTGGCGCGCCTTGCGTCTGGGCGCTGCGGGACTGGGAGCGCGCGTCTCCGCGATCATTTGTTTGTCGCCTCGTCGCGACACGCAACAGGGCGCCGCGAATCATGCCGTCGTTGATAGACTTCCAGCACGTCCTCTATGTTGGCGACGAAGCCAGCGCTGGCCAAGGAGCTGCACGCTGACGTGGAGCGCTTTGACGCCTTGCGCAACGCCGTTGAGGAGGAGCGCCGTCATGTGGGCCGGTGGCGCGGTGCGCTGCACGGCGGCGCAGGCGCGTGGCGGGCGGCGGCGGACCGCATTCGGCGGATCCCTATTGCTATATTCCGCTGCGAGAAACGGGTTCCTGCCGCTCTTGCCAAACGGGCGGGTTCGACGGCCTTGTCAGCTGAGAGCAAGGCATCCGTTTCGGTCGCATCGCGATGAGATTTGATGGAACCCGGCCAGCCGGCGGGGCCGTTCGATGGGCCCGGCTGGCTTATCTTTAATGAATGAAATGGTCGGAGTGGCGGGATTCGAACCCACGACCCCTAGTCCCCCAGAACCGGCGCTTAACGCTGGTTCTCTTTAT
>NZ_WNKS01000022.1 GCF_009720655.1 Rhodoblastus acidophilus
GATTCATCCAAATTTTGAATCAAAATCCGGGCGGGAGCGCAAGCCCTGCCGCGCCGCCGATGGGCCTGGGTAATTACGTCGCAATTCACCCAGAAAGTTTAGCGTCGCAGATCTCGCATAATGGTCAAGTCGGAAACCATCGCGAATGCTGGCTAGCGAAAGCGGCAATGCAACACCATTATGGATCAGTGTGATCGCGTCCAGTTCAGGCATGGCCGATCACCCATTGACGCTCTGCCAATTTCTGCGATCATTTTTGAGACGGTGATCGCGGTACCTTTGTATCCGTCCTGTCGGCTTGCGTGAGTGGAGTGAATCGATAAATCGCGCAATCGACAGGTGGACGCATGACTGCGTATTTCTGCAACCGCTTTCAGCATCGCCGCCAGGCAAATATCTCAAGACGCGTATGCGGCCTGGTGGCCGGACTGTCTCTCGCGTTCTTCGCCGTCGCACAGGGTCACGCGGAGGCGCCCGGATGCGTCTTGGGTGACCAGGCGTCTTGCGAGGCTGCCGCCAAGGCGGGGAACGCCGCCGCGCAACTCGATTTCGGGTCCATGTACGAAAAGGGGAACGGCGTTCCGGCCGACCTGACGGAAGCTGTTCGCTGGTATCGATCATCTGCCGAAAACGGCAACGCTGTCGCGATGGCCAACCTTGGTTCGATGCTTGAAAGCGGTCGAGGCGTTGCAAAGGATTTCACAGAGGCGTTTCGGTGGTACCGTAAATCAGCCGATGTGGGCAACGCCAACGGCCAGTATGGCGTCGGACATTCCTACGAAAAAGGGCATGGTGTAGACAAGAATTTCAGTGAAGCACTTGTCTGGTTTAGGAAAGCAGCCGACCAAGGCTTTGCTCAGGCGCAATTCAAGCTCGGATACATGAATGAATTTGGTTATGGCACGGCTAATAACCTTGAATTCGCTGTAAAATGGTATCAGTTAGCCGCTGAAAAGGGACTTTCTATAGCTCAGGAGAAAATGGCCACAGCGTACGAAAAAGGCACCGTTACAAGACAAGATTATTCAGAGGCGATCAAATGGCGTCGACTTGCGGCCGATCAAGGACTTGCAAGAGCACAAAGAAATATTGGCTGGATGAATTTCGCGGGCCTTGGAATGCCTGTGAACTATGACGTTGCAATGAAGTGGTACAAACTCGCAGCTGATCAAGGCTTGGCAAAAGCTCAAAATGATATTGGTGTCCTTTACACGCTGGGCTACGGAGTCGAAAAGGATTACGTCAAGGCTTTGAATTGGTTTAAAATGGCTGCTGATCAAGGCTTCCCGGCAGCGCAATACAATCTTGGGCTGGCCTATGAATATGGACGGGGGATACGGACTGACCGTGCAGCCGCTATGGAATGGTACGCGACGGCAGCAAAGCACGGCAATCAAGAGGCGCTAAATGCGATAAAGAACTCATGTGGGACAAATGACATTTCATGTATCGAGAACAAAGGTCTTTCAAAAGCTAATGAATCGAAATCGACTTCTCTATCGACTGCAAATCAGTTAACGGCCTCGCAACCGTCCACGTGTTCTTCCGGTCGCGAGGTTTATGTTGGTTTGGATGGCGACGCGGCTAGAGCCGTCTGCGTCTCCGCGTCCCCGCCCGAGGCCGTCCAATCTTTTAACGCCGGGCTTTCCAGTCGATCCAACTCCCGCATCAGCGACGACAACATTCCTTGCTCGGACGGGACGACTAGCCACGCGGCGACAAGGCGCGGCGCGTGCTCTCGGCACGGCGGCATCGCTCGATAGGCGTCTTGAGCGTCAAGATTCAGGTTTGCGATTCATACAGCGAGGTGATATACAGAGTAGAGGCATACGCCGTTCAAGTGCTTGGTAAACAACAACAAAGTATTTCTGGTGTATCTTCCCTCCCTCTCCGCCATCGTCCCTTGATTTCATTGCGGATTATCGTCTCAATGACGTCCTGCCGCCTTCTTGCCCGCCATGCTTCAACATGCTTGAGCCGTTTGTCCCATTTGTTCTGACCGCGGACATCCGAACGGCATCGGGTTCAGCCCGATCCCACCGCTTGATTGCAACTTCACAACCCAGCCGGGAAAACCGCGCCTTGAAAGCGTTTTCGAGCGAAGTGGATGCCGGTTCGCGTGAAGAAAGCGCGTAAAAACAAAACACTAGAGGCGTCGGAATCGACCTGTTGACCAAGCCGATCGCCGTCGCGCTTGTCTTGGCGATTCTGAGCCATAGCGAACAGCTCGTCTTGAACCGTCGATCCCGCGCCATGCCCGCAGCCCCGAAATCCCGACAGAGCGCCGGACCGGGGCCGCCGCGATCAGGGTGAGACAAGCACGATCAATTGCGAGTCGGCCGATTCGCGATCGTCTCTTGAATGGCCCGTCAGTAATCCATTCCCATGCCGCCGCCGGGCGGCATGGCCGGACCGGAGTCTTTTTTCGGCGCCTCGGTGATCGTCGCTTCGGTGGTGACGATCAGGCCGGCGATCGAAGCGGCGTCCTGGATCGCGGTGCGGACGACCTTGGTGGGGTCGATGATGCCGAGCTTGACCAGATCGCCGAATTCGGCGGTCTGGGCGTTGTAGCCGAAGGCGTAGTCCTTGGACTCCATCAGCTTGCCGGCCACGACCGCGCCGTCGCCTCCGGCATTGTCGACGATCTGCCGCGCAGGCGCCTGGATCGCCTTCCGAACGATATCGACGCCCGTCTTCTGGTCCGGGTTCTGGACTTTGACCTGTGCGAGCGCCGGTATGGCGCGCAGCAGGGCAACGCCGCCGCCGGGCGACACGCCCTCTTCGACCGCGGCCCGCGTCGCGTTGAGCGCGTCGTCGACCCGGTCCTTCTTTTCCTTGACCTCGGTTTCGCTGGCGCCGCCGACGCGGATGATGGCGACGCCGCCGGCCAGTTTCGCCAGGCGCTCCTGCAACTTCTCGCGGTCGTAGTCCGAGGTGGTTTCCTCGACCTGCGCCTTGATCTGGGCGATGCGGGCCTCGATGTCCTTCTTGTCGCCGGCGCCGTCGACGACGGTCGTGCTGTCCTTGTCGATGCGGATTCGCTTGGCGCGGCCCAGCATCGCCAGGGTCACATTTTCCAGCTTGATGCCGACGTCCTCTGAAATGACCTGTCCACTGGTGAGGATGGCGATGTCTTCCAGCATGGCCTTGCGGCGATCACCAAAACCCGGGGCCTTGACGGCGGCGATCTTCAGGCCGCCGCGCAGTTTGTTGACGACGAGCGTGGCCAAGACCTCGCCTTCGACATCTTCGGAGACGATCACCAGCGGCTTGCCGGTCTGGACGACCGCCTCAAGCAACGGCAGGATCGCCTGCAACGACGACAGCTTCTTCTCGTGGATCAGAATGTAGGGATCGTCGAATTCGGCGATCATCTTTTCCGTGTTGGTGATGAAATAGGGTGAGAGATAGCCGCGATCGAACTGCATGCCCTCGACGACGTCGAGTTCGGTCTCGAGACTCTTGGCTTCTTCCACCGTGATGACGCCTTCATTGCCGACCTTCTGCATCGCCTTCGCGATCATGTCGCCGATCGACCTGTCGCCATTGGCCGAAATCTGCCCGACCTGGGCGATCTCGTCATTGGATGTGACTTTCTTCGAATTGGCCTTGAGATCGGCGACAATGGCGACGACGGCAAGGTCGATGCCGCGCTTCAGGTCCATCGGATTGAGGCCGGCCGCGACCGCCTTGGCCCCTTCGCGCGCGATCGCCGCGGCGAGCACGGTGGCGGTCGTGGTGCCGTCGCCGGCGGCGTCATGCTGCTTGTTGGCGACTTCACGCACCAGCTGGGCGCCGAGGTTCTCGAAGCGGTCGGCCAGTTCGATTTCCTTGGCGACGGTGACGCCGTCCTTGGTGATGCGCGGCGCGCCGTAGGATTTTTCGATGACGACATTGCGGCCCTTCGGCCCCAATGTAACCTTCACCGCATTGTTGAGCAGTTCAACGCCGCGCAGGATGCGGTCGCGCGCGTCGGTGGAAAAGCGAATGTCTTTGCCGGCCATGGGGATTAAAACTCCAGGAGATGGGTGGGTTCGAGAGATGGATCAGCCGACAATTCCGAGCACGTCGCTTTCCTTCATGATCAGCAGGTCCTGCCCGTCGATCTTGACCTCCGTGCCCGACCATTTGCCGAACAGGACGCGATCGCCCGCTTTCAGGTCGGGCGGGACGCGTTTGCCCTGCTCGTCGCGCGCGCCGGGGCCGACGGCGACGACTTCGCCTTCCTGCGGCTTTTCCTTGGCGGTGTCGGGAATGATGATGCCGCCCTTGGACTTTTCTTCGCCTTCGAGACGTCGAAGCGCAACCCGGTCATTGAGGGGACGGAATGCCATCTGGGATTTCCTTGATTTGGGGATCGAACGGGGGGCTGAAATGGGGAACGCGACGTCGTCAGCCTTGAGCCGGCGCGCCGCTGTCCTTGGCGGGAAGCCCGGAATCGCGATCGGCTTTGCCCGCGTTCTCGACCCGTGTCGCCTTCCGCGCCTCTTCGTTGCGCTGCGCGACCAGCAGGTCGTGGACGATCTGCACGGTTGAAGGAAGGGGAACGCGTCGTCCGAAACGCATGAGCTGTTTCATGATGAAAACTCCTTGGAGATAAAAGGTTTGGCGCCGGGCGCGCTACCAGCGCCCGCCGAAACGGCTGCGCCATCCGCCGCCGCCGCGAACCGCTCGGATGAGCAGAAGCAGCAGCACCGCGCCGATCGTGGCGTTGAGGATTGCGCCCAGCGTTCCCGATCCAAGATGGACGCCAAGCTTCGGCAGCAGCAGCCCACCGATGAAGGCGCCGGCGACGCCGATCACGAGATCGCCGATGAGGCCCAACCCCGCGCCCTGCACGAACTGGCCCGCCAGCCATCCCGCGACGATTCCGACAAGGAGCAGAATCAGTAATCCCTCGCCCGACATGACCTTCTCCTTTGAGGGCTCTTTCGCCGATCGCAGATTGGCAGATGTCGCGAAGAGGGTGCAGGTTCGGAATCTACTCAGCACAGATGGGAGCTCACGCGGGGGGCGTCCGAAACTTGGCGGCCCCTCGAAGTCTATCGAGCGCGTTGACGCCCTCGACGATTGGCTCTGGCGTCGCGCCGTCCCCATCGCGCTGCGTGAGTAGTTTCCGATGCTGTCGGCGCCGCTCCGCGAAGCCTACCGCTTGGACCATTGGCGGCGTTCAATTTCGCCACGCGCTCCGCTGTCGCCAGTTCTGGCCCGCGCCGGGCGCGCCCTGGTGAGCGCTCACAGTCGCAGCCGCGCACGTTGGAGAAAGTCATGACAACAACCACCATTGAGTCGCCGCCGCCTGGGCGCTCGCGCTTTCGCGTTCTCGTGAACGGTTTCGTCGAGAACGTCACCTTTCCGACCCTGAGAGAGGCGATCAAGTCGATTCCAGACAGCGGCGTCGAGCGTTCGAGCTTCGAGATCTATGACGCCGTCGAACTGGGATATGTCTGGACGCGGCACAGACGCCAGGCCCGCAGCGCCCGGCCCGAGCCGTTCGCCATTCGCGTCAACGGGCGCGCCAACGGCCAATCTTTCACAAGCCTGGACGACGCCATCCAGGCGATCTCGCTGCGTCCGCGAGGTGACGATTGCGAGGTGCTCGAAGCCGGGACTTGCGTGTTCGCGCTGCGCTCCGCGTGCGCCGGGAAATCCGCGTCAGCGATTTAGAGCATTTTCAAGCGAAGTGGATGCCGGTTCGCGTGATGAAATTGCGTCACAACAAGAACCTAGAGCTTTTTCATGTTTCCATGAAACGTGAAAAAACTCTAGAGCTGTGAGCGCGGCTCGCCCGCAAACGTGTCCGCCGCATCGCGAAAAGGCCCATTCATGCGCTAAGCAGGATTTCCGAAAAGCAGCCCCCGGTTTTCGGATGAAAATCCTGCGAAAACAAAGGAACCTAAGCAAACATTCGTTGGCCGACCAACGAATGTTTGCTTAGGCGAATTCCGAGACATCTCCTTGCGCGCCCTTGACCCGAACGCTCAAGGAGCATTGGCCGGGAATAGACCGCCGGATCGCGGCGGCAATAACCGGAAACTGGACGCGCTGTCTCGCAACCCTTGCGCGGGCCAGAGCGAGACACCAACCGGCCGCCGCTCTGCGGGTGCGAACGCCGGCAGGAAAAGCCCTCAACCCCAAATGGAGATTTCAACATGACATCGTTTTTCAAGATCGGCGGCGCTCTAATTTTCGCCACGCTCCTTCCGACTGCGGCCTTCGCCGGTGAAAGAATTGGCGCGCTCGAATGTCATCTTTCCGGAAACGGGCCCAGCATTCTGGTGGAGAATCAATCCGTGGACTGCGTGTTCACCAGCGATCGCGGCGGCCGGCCCGCGCATTACGTTGGCAAGCTCACCAAGATCGGAGCCAATATCGGCGCGAATGGCCATGGAGACCTCCTCTGGGGCGTGGTTGCGGCGACCGGGAAGATCGGACGCGGCGCGCTTGCCGGCGAATATGTCGGGCCTGAAGCTTCGGTCAAGGTCGGCGTTGGCGTCGGCGCGGCCGCTCTTGTTGGCGGATCGCACCAGACATTCTCGTTACAGCCGTTGAACGTCGAAGGCGGCGCAGGCCTGGGCTTTGCCGCGGGCGTGGAAAGCCTGACGCTGGTCTATGTCTCGGATCGGCCGGCGCCGAAAATGCGGCATCGGCATTTGAACGACGCGCATCAAGGCTGACAAAGCGGCGCCGGCGGGGGACATCCCGGCGGCGCCCGCCGCGAGATCAAATCGACGTCAGCGCCTGACCTTCGCCCAGCTCGCGGCCATGGCCTCGGACTCCTTTTTGAATTTGGCCTTCGCGCTCGCCCATTCGGCGGCGCTGGCGGTTTCCAGTCTGGCCGCCGCATCCTTGGTTTTCCTCCACGCCCTGTTCAGGTCTTCCGCCGCTTCGGCGCGCGCCGCCTGGGACTCGGTCTTGGCCTTCTCGGCAAAAGCGTCGAGCTTGAGGCGCCAGTCGTTCAAGTCTTCCCTGGCCTTTTGCAAGGTCGCGCCGCGATCCGCGACGGGCGCGGCGGCCGGCGCGGACCGCGCAGGTTCCGCTGAAGCCGGCGCGACGCCAATCAACGCCAGGGACGCGACGATGACGATGTGCATGAGAGTTTTCATTCTGATGTCCTTGCGGGATCGCAGGCCGCGCGCTTCGCGCTCCAGGCCGCGAAAGTAAGCGCCGGGTTCACCTCCACGACAGGGGCGGACATGACCCACGACGCGGGCGCCAACGCGCCGACGACGTCTATTTCATGGCTTTAAAGCGCGGGCGTGCTGCGCATTTTTCGGACCTGCCGCGCGCCCGTTTCGCTCATGACTGGCGCTCGGGCAAAGCGCCTTCTGCATGGCCAGGATGAGATCGGCTTCGAAATAGGGCTTTTGCAACACCGTCGCGAGGGGTCGCAGGGCTCGAACGCTGGTGGCGTCGCCGCTGACGAGAATATGCGGCATCGGACCGAACGCCAGGATCGTCTCGATCGCGCCCAGCCCACTGCCGTCCCGCAAATTGGCGTCGATGATCATGATGTCGGGCTTTTCCCGGGCGGCGGAGGCGACGGCGTCGCGCTCGCCCGCCTCGATCGCGCAAACCTTATGGCCGAAGCCTTCGATCACTTCAGCCAGCAGTTCGGCGAGCAAGCCGTCGTCTTCCACGATCATCACCCGGAGTGTCTTCACGGCGCGGCTCCAATGTGGGATCGGCGTTTCCACCGCATGAGATCTCGAATCGGCGCATTCAACGCGCACCATAGGGATGCTGGGGCTCGCGACGCAGGGTCGGAATCTACCCAGGGTCGGGCTTGGAGAATTGGAGCCCCCGCCGCGCCACCTATGGTATGATGCAAGCGTCCTGTATGCGCAGGCGGACATCACGGGGAGTTTCGCATGCGAACGATCGCGCCGCGCGTCGACGATTCACATTTTCCCGTGGTGGCGATCGGCGCCTCCGCCGGAGGGCTCGACGCCTGCCGGAAGTTTCTGGGCGGATTGCCGCCGCATTCCGGCATGGCTTTCATTCTGGTCCAGCATCTCGATCCGACCCACGCCAGCATGCTGGTGGAGCTTCTGGCCAGCCAGACGCCGCTCAAGGTTTGCGAGGCGGCGGATGGCGCGCCGGTCGCGCCCGAGCATCTTTATGTCATTCCGCCCGGCCTCTATCTGTCCGTCTCGGGCGGCGCGCTCAAACTGTCGCAGCCCGAGGCGAGGCACGGCGCGCGCATGCCGTTCGATTTCCTGCTGCAATCCATGGCGGAGGAATATTCCGATCGCGCTGTCTGCGTCATGCTTTCGGGAACCGGCGCGGACGGCAGCCGGGGCCTGAAAGCCTTGAAGGAGTGCGGTGGCCTGGTCGTCGCGCAGGACCCCGACGAGGCCGGATTTGACGGCATGCCGCGCAGCGCCATCGAAACCGGCGCGGTGGATCAGGTGGCGCCGGCGGCGAATTTGCCCGAGGCGATCATCGCCTATTTCCAAAGCGCGCGAAGAAATGCGGCGCAACCGGTTTTGACGGAGGATTGGCTGACGGCGATCGTCGATCTGCTCCGCGTGAAGGCGGAGCATGATTTCCGCCTTTACAAGCCGGGCGCGCTGCGCCGCCGAATCGAACGGCGCATGGCGCTCGCCGGCTGCGATGCGACGAACTATCTGAACAAGCTGCGCGACGATCCCAGGGAAGTCGATCTCCTCGTCAAGGACCTGCTCATCAACGTCACCTGTTTCTTTCGCGACCCCAAGGTGTTCGACTTTCTCAGCGAGAAAATTCTGCCCGAGCTGATCCGCGATCATCAGGCGGAACAGCCCTTGCGCATCTGGGTCGCCGGATGCAGCACAGGCGAGGAAGCCTATTCGCTGGCCATGCTGTTTCGCGAGGCGATTCACGCGAGCGGCAGGGCGATCAAATTGCAGGTTCTCGCCTCGGACATTGATGGCGACGCCGTGGCGCAGGCGCGCGAAGGCTTGTACCCGGCCTCCATCGACGCCGAAGTCTCGCCGGAGAGGCTGGCGCGCTTCTTCGTCAAGGAGGAAGGCGGCTACAGGGTCGCGCCCGACTTGCGCGACACTGTCGTCTTCACCGTGCAGGACCTGCTCGTCGATCCGCCATTTTCCAGGCTGGACTTCGTGTGCTGCCGCAATCTGCTGATCTATCTTGGCCTGGAAGCGCAGGCCAAGGTCATGGACCTCTTTCATTTCGCCCTGCGTGAGGGCGGAATCCTGCTGCTCGGCGGCGCCGAATCGGTGGGGGAAACCCATGGCCGTTTCACGGCGGTTGCTGGCGCCGAACGCATCTTTCGCCACACGGTGCGCGGCCGTCCCGGAGATTTCCGCTTTCTGGGCGGCGCAGGCGCGCGCCTTCCGGCGCGGTGGGCGCCGGGATCACCCTCGCGGCGAAGAAGTCTCGCCGATTTGTGCCAACGGCTGTTGCTGGACGATTTCGCGCCGGCGGCCGTGCTGATCAATCGCAACAACGAATGCCTTTACGCGTTCGGGCCGACGGATCGTTACCTGGCGATCGCTCCGGGGCAGGCGACGCACGACCTGCTGGCCATGGCGCGCAAGGGCCTTGGCGCCCGGCTCCGCTCGGCGATCCAGCGCGCCTTCGACGAGAATGCGCCTGTAACCGTCAACATCAGTCGGCCGGATCACGAGGAACGGCCGCCCTGTCGCATTTCCGTTCGGCCGGTCGTCAGCGACGGCGAGCAACTCGCGATGGTCTGTTTCGTCGACGAGCCGCGAAGGCCAAGGCGCGAGATCGGCCCAAGCGACGTCGCGCCGAACGCGGAACTGGCGCGAGAACTGGAGGCGACGCGGATCGAATTGCAGGAGGCTCTGCGCGATCTGGAAGTCGCGGGCGAGGAGCACAAGGCGATCAACGAGGAAGCCTTGTCGGTGAACGAGGAGTTCCAGTCCGCCAACGAGGAATTGCTCACCTCGAAGGAGGAGTTGCAGTCGCTCAACGAAGAGCTGACCGCGCTCAACAACCAGCTTCAGGAGACGCTCGATCGGCAGCGCACCACCTCGAACGATTTGCAGAATGTGCTTTACAGCACCGATGTCGCGACGCTCTTTCTCGACGACAGCCTCAACATCCGCTTCTTCACCCCTGCGACCCGCGCCTTGTTCCACGTCATCGCCGGCGATGTCGGCCGTCCCCTGGCGGACCTCGCCTCGCGCGGCGCGGACGAAGCTCTGCTGTCGGACGCGCGCGTCGTGCTGGCCAAGCATCTGCCGGTCCAGCGCGAGATCGAGACGCCCGACGGCCACTGGTTCATGCGCCGCATCCAGCCCTATCGGACCCAGGCCGGCGGCGTTGAAGGCGTCGTCATCACCTTTGTCGACATGACCGAGCGCAAGAGCGTCAATGACGCGCTGGAGGCCGCGAAACATCGGGCCGAAGCCGCGGACAAGGCCAAGTCGCGATTCCTGGCCGCCGCCAGCCACGATCTGCGCCAGCCGTTGCAAACGCTGGCGCTGCTCCAGGGACTTCTGGAGCGCGCGGTCTCCGGCGAGAAAGAGCGCAAGTTTGTCGCGCGCATCGGCGAAACCCTGACGGCCATGACCGGCATGCTGAATGCGCTGCTCGACATCAACCAGATCGAGGCCGGCGCGGTGCGCGCGGAAATGGCGCCTTTCCCGGTGCAGAACCTGCTGACGAAATTGCGCGATGAATTCATCTATCCCGCGCAGGAGAAACATCTCGACGTGCGCATGGTCGGATGCGGCCTGTCGATCTGGAGCGACCCGCGTCTGCTCGAACAGATTCTGCGCAACCTGTTGGGCAATGCGCTGAAATACACCAAAAACGGCAAGATTCTGCTCGGCTGCCGGCGCCAAGGGCAAGCCCTGAGGATAGAAGTCTGGGACACCGGAATCGGAATCCCGGAGTCCGAGATCCACGCGATTTTCGATGAATATCATCAGGTTGGCAATGAAGCCCGCGAGCGCTCCCGCGGGCTCGGGCTCGGCCTGTCGATCGTCCGGCGTTTAAGCAACCTGCTCGGCCATCGCGTGCGCGCGCGCTCGCACCATGGCAATGGTTCGGTCTTTTCCATCGAGGTGACGCTGGCGCCGAACGCGCCGCGAAAAGCTGCGGCCACGCGGCCCGGGCGTGGTTTCGAGCTTGAGGAGGAGCCGGCGCGCAAAGGCTCCATTTTGATCGTCGACGACGATCCGGAAGTGCGGGAGCTTCTGGCGCTTTTCCTCAAGCAGGACGGCCATCGCACGGCGCGCGCCTATGACGGCGCCGAAGCGATGCAATTGATCGAAAGCGACAATTTTCGTCCCGATCTCATTCTCGCGGATTTCAATCTGCCCAATGGAATGAACGGCGTGGACGTCATCGCCGCCATAAGAGAGAAGCTGCATCGCAATGTCGCGGCGATGGTCCTGACCGGCGACATCTCGACCGAAACCTTGCAGGCGATCGAAAAGGCCGATTGCACGCTGCTGAACAAGCCGGTGAAACTGGAGGAGCTGGCGCTGGCGGTGCGCCGCGCCCTGGCGCCGCCCACGCGCGCGGCGGCGCGCGAGGACGGCGATCCGCCCGCCCCCTTGCCGCCGGTGGTTTTCGTCGTCGACGACGATCGCTTCCTTCGCGAGGCCGTGCGCGCCGTGCTGGAGGACGATGGCCGCACCGTCGAGGATTTCGAAAGCTGCGAGGCCTTTCTCGCCGCGCTGACGCCGGGCCGCGACGCCTGCCTGCTGGTCGACGCGGCGCTGCCCGGCATGAGCGGGCTAGACCTGTTGCGCCAACTGAATCGGGACGGCCCGAAAATCCCGGCGGTGATGATGACCGGCAAGGCCGATGTCGCCATGGCTGTCGAGGCGATGAAAGCGGGCGCGTTGGATTTCATCGAGAAGCCGATCGGCCGCGAAGAACTGCTGGCCAGCGTCGCGCGCGCGTTCGAACATGCTCAGGATTCCAGCAAGCTGGTCGCCTGGCGCGAAGCGGCGGCGGCCCAGATCGAAGTCCTGACCCCAAGGCAGAAGCAGATCATGGCGCTGGTGCTCGCGGGCGCCCCCAGCAAGAACATCGCCGCCGATCTCGGCATCAGCCAGCGCACCGTGGAAAACCACCGCGCCGAAATCATGAAACGCACCGGCGCGAAATCTCTGCCGGAACTGGCGCGTCTGGCGGTCGCCGCCGCCGAGTGACTCGCCTCAAGCCTTGGGGGCGCCAGTCTTGGGGGCGTCGCGCTGTCCCAAGAGCCCGCCAAGCGCCAGGCCGCAGGTCAGCGCCAGCACCACAAGCCGTGTCGGCGTGGAAACGCCCGCCGACCGCGTCAAGGCGCGCGCGAGCCGATCCTGCGCGCCGACGGCCGCGACAATGGCTTCCACGAGCGGATCCGCAGGGGCGCGCGCCTGGGCGGGCGCCGCGGGCGCGCCGCGACGCGCCGAAAGGATAGCCGAAACGACGAAGGTTGCGAGCGCGAGCCCCGCACAGAGCCCGCCGACGATCATCGCGCTGGCGACCTGCCCTTGAGCCGCGACGAGCGCCGCATAGGCCGCGAGCGCGCCAAAGCCGATGGCGAGGGCGGCAAACAACGCCGTCAAACCAAAGCCCAGAGCCGTCATCGCCGCGCCGAACAGCGTGACGCGCAGACGCTGCTCGACAGCGGCGCTGACGAGGTCGAACAGCTTGGCGGGAAACGGGTTCATCCCCGCGCTCGGCCGATCATGCCAATGATCAGGCCGAGGCCCAGGGCGATCAGGATGGCGGTGAGCGGGTTGCGCTCGATGCTGGCGGTGATTTCATCGCCCGCGCGCGCGGCGCCTTTCTGGGCGTCTCCG
This sequence comes from Rhodoblastus acidophilus, assembly GCF_009720655.1. Taxonomy (GTDB): domain Bacteria; phylum Pseudomonadota; class Alphaproteobacteria; order Rhizobiales; family Beijerinckiaceae; genus Rhodoblastus; species Rhodoblastus acidophilus_A. Next base: position 12,774 of record NZ_WNKS01000022.1, read on the forward strand.
GCCGCCTGGGCGAAAGTGTCCCTGACGCCGTCCGCCGCGTCGGACATGCGCGCGCCGGCCGTCTGCTTCTGTTGGTCCAGAAGGGCGCGCAGGGATTCGGTCAGATGGGCGATGTCGCGTCGCAAGGCGGCGAAATCCGCGGCGATTTCCTTGGCGGCGTTGTCAACATCTGCGGTCATTGCATCCTCCTGAAATGGCCCGCCGTCGCTGAACGCGCCGGCGGCGCGCGGGAAAAATTTCGAACCCGGAAACTGGAGCCTTTTCAAGGGAAGCGGATGCCAGTTCGCGTGACGAAAATGCGTCAAAACAAGACTCTAGCCCCAGTTCACGCTATGCGGCCATCTCGGCAGGGCGCCGATGAGAAACAACACCAATATGACGAGCAGGATTGTGCCGAGCAAGGGAAATCCCTTTCCTGATTGAACGCGGAAGCCGACGGATCGCCACCGGCGACCCGTCGGCTTGGAAACCTTACTTTTTAAGGACGTCCTTCACCGCATCCTTCACGCCGCCGGCGGCGTTCTGGACCTTGCCTTCAACCTTGTCGCGCTGGCCTTCGGCGACCAGCTTGGCGTCGCCGAGGACTTTGCCGGCGGCTATTTCGACAGCGCCCTTGGCCTGTTTGGCGGTTCCGACGATTCGATCCTTGTCCATGTTCATGGCTCCTGTTATCGAGGCTCCCACGGGCGCGCTTTGAGACGTTTCCAGCTTCATGGTGAAAGCGTCATTGCGAACGACTTGCTGGTTGTTGGCGCCAGCCCGAACGTCGCTCACGCCGCTCGTGGAGCCAGACCCTAGCTTGCGTCAGGCGATGGCCGACAGCATCGGAATCTACTCACGGAAGAAGAGTCGAACGGCTCGGACGGCGCTCGGTCAGGGCGATCACGCGACCGGCGGCGGCGCGCGGAAGGGAAATTCGCGGACTGCCGCGACAAGCCCGCAGGGCGCGCAGAAAGCGCAGCATCCAGTTGCCGGCGTCATGCTTGCGGACACGCTTCATCAGCGCGCGATAACGCGCGATGCGCTCTTCTCTCGGCATTTCGATCGCCCGTCTCATCGCGTGGGCCGTCTCGTCGATATCATAGGGATTGACGAGCAAGGCTTCCTGCAAATCCTCGGCGGCGCCGGCGAAGCGCGACAGGATCAGAACCCCGGGATCGGCTTCGTCCTGCGCCGCGACATATTCCTTCGCCACCAGATTCATGCCGTCGCGGAGCGGCGTCACCAGGCCGATGTGGCAGGCGCGGTAGTGAACGGCGAGGGTTTCGCGTGCGACGGCGCGATGAATATAGCGCAGGGGCGTCCAGTCGAAATCGCCGAACTTGCCGTTGATCTTGCCGGACAAGGCCTCCAGCTCGTGGCGAATGTCGATATAGGCGTCGAGATCGTCACGGGTCGGCGAAGCCACCTGGATCAAGGTCAGGGGCCGGCGATCTTCCGGATAGGAATCGAGCAGCCGCCGAAACGCCCGGAATTTTTCCGGCAGGCCCTTGCTGTAATCCAGGCGATCAACGCCGATGGCGCGAAGGGGTTTGCCGTCGCGGCGCTCCGTCTTCTGGATTTTTTGCGCGCCCTCTGGGTTCGCCGCCATCGTGGCGAAGCCACCCACATCGATGCCCGCGGGAAACACGCCGACTTGAAGATATTTGCCGTCGAGCCGCACCGTGTCGAGCCCGACGCGCTCGCCACCCAGCGCCTCGCAGACGAAACGGCAGAAATTGGCGTGATCGCCAGCGGTCTGAAAACCGATGAGATCGTAATCCAGCACTGTGCGCGCGAGACGCTCATATTCGGGCGCGGCCCTCAGGATTTCCGGCGGCGGAAAGGGAATATGCAGGAAGAAGCCAATCTGATTGCCGACGCCGCGCGCCCGCAGATCGGCGCCAAGCGGGATCAGATGGTAATCATGCACCCAGATCAGGTCCGTGCGGCGCAGGTGCGGCGCGAGCATGTCGGCGAAACGGGCGTTGACCCGCCGGTAGCCCTCGGCCGCCTCCAGCGTGAAGCGGGAGAGATCGAGCCGATAATGGTGGATCGGCCACAACACCTCGTTGGAAAAACCCAGGTAGAATTCGCGATGGTCGCGCTCGGTAAGCGGCATGGTCATCAGCGTGCAGCGGCCGTGCTGGAGGCAAGTCGCGGCGATGTCGCTTTCCTGCGCGACCAGTTCGCCATTCCAGCCGAACCACAAGCCGCCGCGGTCGCGCATGGCGTCGACAAGGCAGACCGCCAACCCGCCAGCGGCCTGCCCGGGGCTGGGAGCGGCAACGCGGTTGGACACGACCACCAGCCGTGTCATGCGCGGGCCTCTCGGGAGAGCGACGGGCGCCCGGCGCGAGCGACGGCGACGCCAGACTCGTTCCTGTCGTTCCGACGGCCTTGGACGCCGGCGCCTCTTGTCATCGCGACCAGGCCTTCCAGCCAATGGCGAAGGTCGGGAATGTCCTTCGCCCGAAATCTGGCGACGGTGCGGCCGCCGCCGACCTTGACCGAGAGCCCACCGCGGGCGTTGACCGCGGCAAAGGCGGGTTCGTCGGTGGCGTCATCGCCGGCGTAAATCGGCGTTTTCCCCTTGAACGGACGCTCGTCGAGAAAGGCGTCGACGACGCCGCCCTTGTCGGAGCCGGAGACCCTGATCTCGCAGACCATCTTGCCCTCGATCAGATGCAGGTCCGCCCGCGCGCCTGAAATTTTTCGTGCGAAGGCGCGGCAGCGTTTTTCGAAATCCGGACGCAGGCGGAAATGGATCGCCACCGCGCCGGTTTTCTTTTCGATCACGACGCCCGGCTCCAGGCGAAAGGCCGCGACCGCCTCGGCGGCCATCGACTCGACGACGCTCTGGTCGATGACCGGGGAATGCAGACGTCCGGCGGCGTCGCGGCGCTGGAGGCCATGCACGCCGGCGACAGGAAGGATCAGGGGATGGATCAGGCGGTCGATGACGCCAATGTCGCGTCCAGACACCAGGGCCAGGGCGTGGCCGCTCGCGTCGCGCAGGTTTTCGAGGAATTGCAGCATCGCGGCGTCAATCCGCACATGGTCGGGACGATCCGCGATCTCCACCAGCGCGCCGTCGAAGTCCAGAAAGATGCAGTAATCTTGGAGGTTGCCGAGAACGGGAAGGCTGGGCTGCGCGCAAAGTTTCGTTGGCGCCTTGGCCGATCCGCCGAACATGGAGCGATTGTCGTCGCTCGCCGCAAGCCGTTTCATGAAGCGCCTCCCAGATTGTCGCCCGAATCCTATGGGGGCTGGGCTGCGGGAGACAGGATCGGAATCTACCCATGACATGCGTGCGCCCGCCAGTCGCGGACGTTGTGGCGTCAGCCTTGATCCCGCAAAGCCTGGGCCTGGATCGGAGGACAAACATTCCGCCAGAAAATCTTGATCCTGTCCGTTGCGGTTCGCAGCCAGGCTTCTAGAGCGTTTTCAAGCGAAGTGGATGCCGGTTCGCGTGAAGAAAATGCGTCAAAACAATAATCTAGAGCTATTTCATGTTTCCCTGAAACGTGAAATAGCTCTAGGCCGAATTCAGCCAGGACTTGAAAGCGATGCAGCTTTCAAATCTGCATCGGCGCGCGCCGACCATGAGAGTCATGCGCCTTTTTCCAACTTTGGCGCTTGCGCCACACGTCACTTCTGCGCGGTCATCAGGTCCGCCGCCTTGAAATAAGCGCGGGCGTGGGCGAGCAGAACCTGGTCGGCGGGATGATCGACGGTTTCGACACCGGCGACACGTTCCAGCAAAGCCGCGTTGTGGCGCGCGATATGCTTCACGAGCGCCGTCTTCGCGACGCCAGGTCCCGTGATCAGAATCGCTTTCGATCCGCCGATCGCCTCGACCACGGCGCGGAAAAACGCCTTGTCCTCGGGCGCGTGGCCGCTTCCCATCGTATTCGCCTTGTGATGGATGTGAACATGCGGATCGTCGGGCCGCACGACGACACGATCCGCGTCCTCGGCGTTGAAATGAAAAACGCGCGCTTCGTGATGATCGATCCAGATGACGCTGTGAGCATGTTCGGTCATGGCTGTGTGTCCTGATGAGGGGGCGCGAGCGCGGTTATTGCGCAGCGATCCAGCGCGCGATTTCCGGCCAATGCTCCGTGAGGGTGCGGGCGCCCATGAACAGTCCGATATGGCCGCCCGGCACGGTCTTCTGCACGATATGGTCTTTCGGCGTTCCGATATATTTCACGGCGTCGAGGACCTGCTCCGGCGTGGTGATGTCGTCGGCGGCCCCGGCGAGCAGGTAGGTTGGACAGGTGATGTTGCGAAGGTCCAGCTTGCGGCCAAGCCCGATGAACTCGCCCTTCGCCAACCGGTTTTGCTTGAAGAGCTGCTCGATCGCCTGCAAGTACCACCGTCCCGGCAGGTCGATCGGGCTTTCGTACCAGCTCTCGAACGTTTCCTCCTTGGCCAACCAGACGGGATCGTCGATATGTTCGTAAACATCGATCTGATCCTGCATATAATGCTGCGCCGGGTGCATGTTCTTCCAGCCCTGAAGCATGACCGCGCCCCGCATCAGCCCGCCGCCGAGCGCGACAAGCTCCTGGTAGGTTGACAGTGGCGTCTCGTGGGCGAGGCGCTTGATCGGCCCGTCGCCCGCGTCCGTATCGATGGGCGCGCCCGCCAGCACCAGCGCATTGACCTTGTCGGGAAAGCGCGCCGCGACCATCGCCGCCATCCAGCCGCCCTGGCAGAGACCGACAAGGTTCACACGACCGCCGAGATCGTCGATGGCGACGACGAGGTCGGCGAGATAATTGTCGATCTCGAGATCCTTCATGTCCGGCGAAGCGGATTTCCAATCGGTTAGGGCGACATGTCCGAGGCCATTGTCCAACAAGGTCTGCACGAGGCTTTGACCCTTGTGGTAGTCGGCGATCATGGCGGTATGGCCGGCGTGAGGCGCGTCGATCAGGGTCGGCAGCGCGCCGGCCTTGCCGTAGTCGCGAAGGGCCATGCTGCGCAGGTCGAGGCGCAACACGTTGGGCGTCGCCAGCTTGGGCCGCAGCCCGCCGTGCAATTTGATTTCCTCGCCAACGAATTCAAAGTTCTTGGCGTAGAGCGCGACGCCTTCCGTAACGAGCGATTCCGCATAGGCCAGCGGCCAGAATGCGGGAATGCTGATCAAGGGCGCGGAGGGGCATTTTTCTGATTTCGCCTGGAGCATGAATGAACCTTCTCGCTTTCGGCGGACAATGTTGCGGGGCCGCGCGACAGCGACGCGTGGCGCAGTCAAAATCCGCCAATATCCAACCGTAGTCGTCACACGGAGTCGGAACAGCATCGGAAATTACTCACGTCGCAGAGGCTGATGCAAGTTGAGTCGTTTCCGAAGCTGCCGCCTTGCCCACGGCGGCTGCAACACTGCCGGGGTCAGAATCTCCCGTGGATCTCCGCCGCGAAACGTCGGGCGACGACGAAGGTCTTGAGTTTGCATGTGTCGCGCCGGCCACATGGAAAACGGGGGCCGGCGCGAAGACTGTCGATTGTCAGGCGGCGGCGTCAAGCGCGCGCTGAATGGCGCGAGTCAGATCGGCCTCGAAAAAGGGCTTCTGGATCATCGTGGCTAAGGGCCTGAGCGCGTGTATCGGCAGGATGTCGCCGGAGATGAAGACATGCGCGATCCTGATCCGGTTCTGGATGCGATCAACAGCGCCAATGCCGCTGCCTTCGCGCAACTGCGCGTCGACGATCATCACTTCGGGCTTGAGATCCAAGGCGGCCGTCACGGCCTCGAATTCCGTGGTCGCAATGGCCAGGACGTCATGACCTTGCGCTTCGAGCATCTCCGCAAGCGTCAGCGCGACCATGGAGTCGTCTTCCACCACCAGGATACGAAGGGGTTTCATCGCCTGACTTCGCCTCCGGCTCCGCCTTCATTCACCCAGGCGGAGATTTGCCGCGTCGCTTCAGCCGTCGCGACCTGTTCGCGAGCCTCCGCAACCTCCAGGACGCTCGGCGCGCGGGCGACCATCGGGTCAGCCGTCCGCAGCTGGGTTATCGAAACCCCGCGGGACAGAACCAACCAGTTGATGTCACGTGTCGCGCGCATGGCGGGGCTCCAGAAGTTACCACGGCAAGCATCGCCGGCGACGGCGCGACCGCTTGATCGCCGTGATGATAGGCGGACGGCTTTCGCAGTTTAACCATCGGAGATTACTCAAATTTCATCTCCACGCCGCTTCGTGGCGACCCGGACGTGAGTAGATTCCGAAGCTTCCGCCAGGGACCTCGCCGCCTATTTTGCCAGCGGTCGTGAACGGAGGCTGTCGCCATCGGGCTTGACCGCGCCGCTCCGGCTGTGGCGGTCGCAACTCTCCCCGCGACCGCCACCATTCCTGCAATTGTCGCAATTGCGGCGACCATGGAAGGCCTATCGCATGCTCCGCGAAAACGAACCGGAAATGCCGGAAATCAGCACGGACAAGGTTTGTTTCGTGGTGACGAAATCTCGCGAACTCCTGGCGGAAGATGTTGGCGCGCAGTGCGACAGCTCCAACGCGACGGACGATGGATTTTCCTCCGTTCTGACCGATGCCGGCGATCGCCCGGCGCGGCTGGAGCTGGTCGCGTTCATCGACGCGCTCGACAGCGACGAACGCGATGCGCTCGTCGCTCTCGTCTTGATTGGCCGCGGCGATTTCGAACGTTCCGATTGGCGCGCGGCGGTCAAAAGCGCAGGCGAGCGGCGCGACGGCGGCGCGACCAACTATCTGATGGGGACGCCCTTGCTCCCGGATTATCTCGAAGACGCGCTGTCCGCCTTCGATCAATCCTGCCGCGGCTTCGAGGAACGGGAAGCGCCCGGGATCTGAACGGCCTCGCTCCCGTGGATCGACTTCAGCACTTCGGCCATCGCCTCGCGCAAACCGTGGATCTGGTCGAGCAAATGGAGCGCGACGCCGACGCCCTCCGCGTTGACGCCCAGATCGTCCGTCAGATCGCGGATCAATCGCGCCCTCGCAAGATCCGCTTCGGAAAAGACGAGATCATCCGCCGCTCGGCCGGGGATCAGCCATTCTTCTTCGATCCAGAGTACGAGGGTGCGGTGGTCGATCGCGGCGCGGACAAGAAAGTCCAGCTTGGTGATGATCATGTCAGCATCCCCCGGCGCGGGTCATAGTTTGCAGGCGCCCAGCTGGTAAGGAAGGCGTCCAGTTCCGGGTTTGCCTCCGTCGGCGCCATGATCTTGAGCTTGACCAGGAGATCGCCGCGTCCGCCGTCGCGCGGAACGCCTTTGCCTTTCAGCCGCAGAACCGTGCCGGTGTTCGATCCCTTTGGCGCCTTGAGCATGACGGGCCCGGTGGGCGTCGGCGTCTTGATCTCGGCGCCGAGCACGGCCTCGGCGAAAGTGACGGGCAGATCGAGATGGATGTTGTCGCCATGCCGAGTGAAGAAGGGATGTGGACGGATGGAAATCTCCACCAGGGCGTCGCCGGCTTTGCCTTCGCCGGGCGCGGGCGCCCCCTTGCCACGCAGGCGCAAGACCTGGCCGTGGTGGACGCCTGGGGCGATGGTCACGTCAAGGGATCCGCCATTGGGCAAGGTGATCCGTTGGGTCGCGCCGTTGACGGCGTCGAGAAACGCGACGGCCAGGCTGTAGTGCAGGTCCGATCCGCGCGCGCGCCGCGCTTGCTGGCGGAAGATTTCCGAGAGAAAGTCGTCGGTGTCGGCGAAGTCGGCGTAGCCCGAGGCGCTCGCATAGGGCTGGCCTTGGCTCGCATAATCCCGGTAGTATTTTTCGTGCCGCGCCTCCGCCCCGGACGCATCGATCTCGCCGGCGTCAAAGCGTCGCCGCTTCTCGGCGTCAGACAAGAAATCATAGGCGCTCGCGACCGCCTTGAACCGGGTCTCGGAGGCCTTGTCGCCTGGATTCAGGTCCGGGTGCAGCTTTTTGGCGAGCCGAAGGTAGGCCTTGCGAATCTCGTCCTGCGTCGCGGTTCGCGCAACCCCGAGACTGTCATAGGGGTCTTCCATTGATCCTCGCCTTCAAGCGGGCTGTCGCATGGACCAAAGGGCCACGGGCGCATATCAGCCAAGGCGCGGCGGCGCGCGGCGCGGACATTTGACGTCGATGGATCGGACCGGTCCGTTGTGCTTGCGCGCGACGTCGCCGACCCAATCGGCGACGTCGCCGAGCGTCGAGCCCACTGGAAGGCCCATCGCGACAGGCGTGTTGCCGAAGACAACGCGCAAGCGCGGTTCGCCGGCCAGGGCCGATTGATGTAAATGCATTTTGCTCTCCATTGCGTGGTCGCGTCAAGCGCTCTTGAAGCGCTCTTGGCGCCTGTCGGACCAGTACGGTAGGGCTCGCAATTCAAGCTCGACAGGATCGGAATTTACTTAAACTCCGGCGTCGACCTTTGCCGTCCAGACTCTTCGCAAGTCCCGCCGCGTTTTTGCGCGAAAATGGGTCCGATCAGCATTGCGCGGTCTCGCGGCGGATTTTCTCGACCATCAACCTCCGGCGCCTCGATCAATTCGGGCATGGGGTCGAGCCGCAGCGTTTCGATCAACGCCTTCCGCGCCCGGTTGACCCGGCTCTTGATCGTGCCGATCGCACAGCCACAGATGTCCGCCACTTCGGCATAGGAATGTCCCGCCGCGCCGATCAGCAGCAACGCCTCGCGTTGATTGGCCGGCAAATGCGCGAGCGCGACCCGGAGGTCGAGCATCTCCATGTGGGACGTCTGCCCGGCCGCGACGGCGAGCGTGCTCGAATAGATGCCATCAACGTCGGGAACTTCGCGTTTGCGCTTTCGGAATTGCGAGAAATAGGCGTTGCGAAGGATTGTGAACAGCCATGCGCTCAGGTTGGTTCCCTCGATGAATGAATCCCTATGGCTCCAGGCCTTGACAAGGGTCTCCTGCACGAGGTCGTCGGCCTGATCGGCGCTTCCGCAAAACGAAAGAGCGAAGGCGCGCAGGCGCGGAATATGCGCGATCAAGTCCAATTTGACTTGCGCGGGGGGCGATGTCGAAAAGGGGGGCATGTCTGATCTCCTGCGCCAAGCTTAGGCGGTGGGCGGCGCGGAGGCAGGCTCGGAATCTACTCAACTTCCATCGCCCACCCGGGGCGCGGCGGCCTCGGGAGGGGCTTGCGCCTTCGCTGAGCGTCCGCGCCCGATAACCATGATGTCGCGCACGCTGATCGTCATCGCGAATGTGAGGCGTCGTCGAGCGGGGCGACGGATGGCGAGGGGGCTTCAGCCTCCACGCGCGATGCACGGTGTCGGATCCACCAGACAATTCCGCCAAGCACGACGATTGCGAATACCGTCGCCGTCACCAGAAGCGACGATTGATTGAGCCATCCCAAGGCGGGAGCCCCTAGGAACAGGACCGCGCCGATCGCGCTGATTTGCCAGACCCGAGCCTGCACGCCGGCGACGAACATTCCCAGAGCCAGCAAGATTGTCATCGTCAGCGACGAGGCGTTCAGGCTCATAACGCCCTGTACGCCACTGTCATAGAGCAGATAGATGCACATCAACAGCGCGCACCAGATCGCCGCGATCCGCCAAGCCAAGCCCACGCGTTCGCTGCTGGTATGGAAATGCCTCCATCCCTCCGCGATCGAGACCAAGGCGAATATCGGCGTCAGAACCACCCAATACATGAAGGAAAGACGCAAGATCACACCGGTGAGCGCCAGAAGCAGAATCAAAATGAAGAGTATGTCGTGCAAGAGCCATTGCGATGCGAAGGGTGGTTTGAATCCCGGCCGACCCGTTTCGACATCAGGCGTATCCTTGGCGCGGTTCTCGTCTGGGAACGCAGGTCGGTCCCATGAGACGTCATCGACCGATTTGTCATGTGGCGCCGGCGCGCCAAGGCGCGCCAGACGCAGCCAGAACCGTCGCAGAGGGTGGGTCATGGCGCCTTCGCCTCGCGCGCCAAGTCCTCGCGCGCCAAGTCTTCGCGCGCCAAGTCCTCGCGCGCCAAGTCTTCGCGGGCCAAGTCTTCGCGGGCCACATCTCGGTCGCCGCCAGCGATGTTCTGCTCCACGCCGGCTTTGCGCTCCTTGACGCCATCGGCGCGCAATTGCGGATTGCCAGCCAGACCGCCGATTTGCTCCATGACGGCGCCCTTGATCTGGCGCCCGACGCCCACGATGCGGTCGGTGTCGATCCCCGCCAGTTGCTCTCCTCCGGCATCGGCTGCATTCAGCTTGTCGCCGATCTCCCGCTCAGCTTTTCCCTCGGCCGCCAGCTTGGCGTCGCCGATCACGTCGCCCAGGCTCTCGATCACCGCGCCTTTGACCTGATGTCCGATGCCTTCGATGCGTTTGCTGGTCGTCATGACAAATACCTCCGGATTGTTTTCGACCACCAGAGATAGCGGCTTGCCGGCGCCGATACAGGCACGGAATCTACTCACGCGGGCGACCGGGCCCCGCGACCGTGGCGCCGCGCTCCGCAGGGACTCACCGCGCTTGTTTGCGTCAGCCTGCGTACATTCCGAGCCTGTCCTTCCGCCTCGCGACGGCGCCTGATCCCGGCGTCGTCATCGAAGGCGGCATGGGCAGCGGCCGCGCCGCGCCCAAATGTCGTCCGTTTCTGTCGCTTGGCCGGATGGGCCGCGACATCGCCCCGGCGGATTTCCCCGACGAGAGCGTCGGCGCTCACCTGGCCCGAGTTCCACCATAGGAATACGCCAATGTTCGCAGCCCCCAGACTCGTTCCCGTCTCCGACTTCACCGTCGGCCAGACCTGCTCCTGCCATCAGCTTGTCGATGACGCGCTGGTGCGCGGCTATGCCGACCTGACCGGCGACCACAACAGGATTCATCTGGACGACGTCTATGCAAAGCAGACCAAGTTCGGCCGGCGCATCGCCCATGGCGGCATCCTGTTCGGCATGATCTCTAAGGCGCTCGGCGGCCAGCTGCCCGGTCCTGGCGCGGTCTACCTCAGCCAGTTGGTGAATTTCCAAGCGCCGGTGTTCATCGACGACACCGTCACACTGGTCATGACGATCACCGCGCTGCTGCCGAAGCACGTCGCCACGATCACCACGATCATGACGAAACAGACCGGCGAAATCGTCCTGGACGGCGTCGCCACGGTGAAGCTGCCAGGCTGGCTGATCAAGGCCTGACGCGCGGCGGGCGCCGGCCCCAGTCTCTTTCCTGGGGCGGCCGTTGACGGCTTTTCCTTCGCGCCGTCCTCCGCTCGGGCGCGTTGACGACAATCACACTGGCTCCGCGCATGTGAGCTGAAAACGTCAGGACAGAAATGACCTCCGATCAGAAATTCCGGCATCACACCCGACCGACGGATCGTCGGCGCGAGACGAACAACCCGCTGACCCGAACTTATGAGTCGAATGGACCGGATGTGAGAATCCGGGGAACCGCGAGTCACATCGCGGAAAAATATCTTCAACTGGCGCGGGACGCTCACACGGAGGGCAATCTCGTCGCGGCGGAAAACTATCTCCAGCACGCGGAGCACTATTTCCGGCTAATCGCCGCCGCGCGTATCGGGCCTCGCGCGATGGGAGACGCCGATCCCGAGGATATTGGCGGTGAAGACGTGGATCGCGGTTTGCCCGATCGTTTCGCGCTGCCCGAGGATTGCGCGCCGCGGCCGTTCATCCCGCGAATTCGTGGCGTCAACTGAAATCCGGAGATCCGATGCGCGGGCAAATTCGATCGGCGCATCGGATTTCGTCAAGACAGGAGTGCGGCGCGCAAGCGCGGCAAAAGCACCATGTATTCAGAAGTCGCTGCAGCGCTGCTCATGATCGTCATGATCATGCCCGAAGGCGACGGTCGAACAGATGGCGCAATTTGGGGCTGGCCGAGGACGAGGCGCGTGGTCATCCAAGGCTCCGGAGATCAAGCCCCAATCGCTCTTGATGTCTCGGCTTCTCTATAGGACGCGACGGCCCTGGATGACGCGCAGCACGATGACGACGACGGCGATCACCAGAAGAATGTGAATGAACCCGCCCAAGGTGTAGGACGAGACCAAGCCGAGCAACCAGAGAACGATGAGCAGAATTGCGATGGTTTCAAGCATTGTCGTGTCTCCTTAGACAATCGCAGCCGCCTGCTTTTTGAAAAACACGCCGACTCTGTGCGACAGCGAGATGTGAATCGATGAACTATCTGCGCCCGTATTCGAACTCGCCGCTGATGAAGCTCATCAGCTTCTGCTTCTGACGATCGTCCAGCACGCTGTAGAGAGGCTCAGCCGCATTGGCGAGGGTCTTGAGTGACTCAGCCTTTTCCGTGAGCCGGTCGGCTTTCTTGCGCATCAGGGCGATATCGTCGGGGCGCTCGTTCTGGCTCGCCCGATCGTAGCGATCGTGACGATCATAGCGATTGTGACGGTCATAGCGGCGCATTCCGTCATCGGCGCGACGCTTGAATTGCAGGATCCCGAAATCATGAAGCGCCGTCTGCGCTCCAGACCAGTTCTTTTCCTGATCGGGCGTCAGCCGGAGGCTGGATTTGAGCTGGGCGATCCGGGCGTCGACGTCATTGGCGACTTGATTGTCGGCAGGCCCATTCGGCGCGGTCACGTCCTCATTCTGTTCAGTTCGCGGAGGCGCCGGAGATGCCGTCTGCGCGCTCGCGACTGAGACGAAGGCGAGAATTGCGATGCTCGACAGCCCTGTCAGAAAAAGGCTTCTCATGGCTTGTTGCTCCACCGATGCCTGCTCCAAGTGCGCCTGCGGATGGCGCTGCAATGCAAAAATGAGCCAAGTCATTCGCCGTGGGCAGAATCGGAATCTACTCAGCCGCGGCACAGCCGCCCCGTTCGCCGACCAAGGCTATCACGCTCCCGGCTTGGCCGACGCGCGTCCTATCATCGAAGGGCCGGCCTCAGCGCGAAAAACGTGCCCCAAGGCCGCCAAAGGCCGAACCCGGTCGCAGATGATCGTGGCGATGGCCAAGCATGGGCATGGGCATGGCGCCGGGAATGCCCCGACAATGCGCGCTCTGATCCAGGCCGCGCACTTTGCGCAAACTTGGCGGATCCAATTCTGTGGCGTGGCGTTATCGTGTCAAACCACCGGGGGCGCGAAAGCTATGCTGACCCTTCTTCTGATCATCGTCATCTTGCTGCTTTTCGGCGGGGGAGGCGGATACTATGGGCGAAAGGCCGGATGGGGTCCGCGCGGCTTCGGCGGCTTGGTCGTCACCGTGTTGATCGTCATCTTGCTGATCTGGGTCGTCAACGAACTGCTCATGCCGCCGATACCGATGCCGGAAGGCGTTCCGTCGATCATTCGTTGAGCGAGAAGAAAAATTCGCCAAGAGCCCGTCGGCGTCAACCAAGCCCCCGGTCGTGATCTCGCGACTGCGGGCATGGCCCCTCCATCGCCAGTTTCATGACGAACGTTTCGCGATGCGATGACCAACCGGCGCCACGTCGATCCTCGCGGGTATCGCTGGCCGTTGCGACGTGAGTAGATTCCGAACCTGTCTCGACGGATGACGCTGCTGATAACTTTCGGTTTGGTGCCGCGTATTGCGCGCCAAACCACATCAGAAGGCAAGACGCAGAATGCCCTTCGCCGTCTGAAAGACAAGTTCTACGTGACGCTGAAACGCAAACAGCCAGTGAGGCTGTTGGTCTGATTTTATTGCTGCCGCGACGCCCGGGACAGCAGCATTGCGCTTTGGCGGCGTGTCGCCAGCGGCGATTGAACTCGTCCAGAACAAGGAAAAAAATCATGTCTATTGGAACAATCCTACTCGTCCTCCTGATCGTCGCATTGTTGGGCGGATTTTCCGGAATCGGCGGGGGTCCGTTTTATGGAACAGGTTATTACGGCGGGGGTGGCCTTGGCCTCCTGGTTGTCATCTTGCTGGTCCTGGTCCTGCTCGGCAAACTCTGACCCGACGAAGGTCATGCTTTTGTGAAAAGGCGTGACGTGAATCGTCGCTCGTGAAACACGACGAGAACGCAACGGGTGGCTCGGCGTTCTGTCCGTCATCGTGGTGTTCGCTGGATCGTGAGCGCCATGTTCTGCGGTCGGAAGCGTTCCGAAAATGAGCGCTGGACGCGGCGATCTCGTCATCGCCGCTGTCGCCTCAATGATAGGGCTGGAGCGAGAACGTTTGAACGACGTGGGCTCCCGCCCGCCGCAAGGCCGACATCCGGACACGCTTCCGATCATCGGCTCATTTCCCGGCGCCGCGCCCCGGGCGTTGAGCGCGTCAACCGTTTCCGGCTTTTCCTCAAACAGGCTCAGGGCTTTTCGACGATCAGGCCGACATCGCCGACGCGCGACAGCACCGAGAACGCCGCCGAAGCCCCCGCGCGCAAAATTTTCAGATCGAGGACGCCGTCGCGCAGGCTGATGCGCCGGATGACCAGTTCGTCCAAGAAATCCGGAAGCGAAGGACGGTCGAAAATGACCCGGCCGCGTCCCACATCAAAGCCGAGGCCGAGCGCCGCCTGCATCAGCGCGAAAGGCGCGGCGGAAGCCCACGCCTGCGGCGCGCAGGCGACCGGATAGGACACCGGCCCCAGGTTCCTGGCGCGGCGAAAACCGCAAAAAAGTTCGGGCAGGCGGCGCAGGTCGAAATAGATCGAGGCGCGAAACAGGCCCTCGAAAATCCGCAACGCCTCGGCCTTGTAACCGTAGCGAGCAAAACCCAAAGCGATCAGTGAATTGTCGTGCGGCCAGACCGAGCCGTTGTGATAGCTCATGGGATTGTAGCGGGCGGCTTCCGCCGAAAGGGTGCGCACGCCCCAGCCGGAAAACGAGGCGGTGGACATCAGCGCCTCGACCACCCGCCCCGCCCGCTCCGGCTTCGCGACGCCGGTGAACAGCGCATGGCCGGCGTTGGAGCTGCGCACGCGGCACGGCTTCTTCTCGCCGTCGAGCGCAAGGACATAGGTCCCCAAGGCGGCGTCGAAGAAAGCGGCGTCGAAACGGTCGCGCAGCACGCCCGCGCGCGCCTCATGCGCCGCCGCATCGCGGTCGAGGCCCAGGGCCCGGGCGAGCCGCGCGGCGCCGAGCCAAGCGGCGTAGCAGTAAGCCTGCACTTCGACCAGGGCGATCGGGCCTCTCGCCAGAGAGCCGTCTTCGTGGGAAATGCTGTCATGGCTGTCCTTCCAACCCTGGTTGGACAGGCCTTCTTCCGTCTGACGGAAATATTCGACAAAACCGTCGCCATCGCGGTCGCCGTGCACGGCGATCCAGTGGAGCGCCGCCTTGAGCGAGGGCCACAGTTCGCGCACGGTTTCGACATCGCCGGTGCGCTCGAAATAGCTTGCCGCCAGCATGACGAACAGCGGCGTCGAATCCACCGAGCCGTAATAGCGCCGGAACGGCACTTCGCCCAACTCGGCCATTTCGCCGTAGCGCACCTCATGCAGAATCTTGCCCGGCTCGGCGTCGGCGGCGGCGTCGAAATCTTGAGCCTGGTTGGCGGCGAGATGCAGCAGCACGCCGCGCGCGATGGTGGAGTCCATCCACAGGGTCTGAAACGCGGTGATCAGCGCGTCACGACCGAACACCGTGCTGAACCAGGGCACACCGGCGTAAGGATAGGGGCCTTGAGGCGTGTCGGTGATGAGGATCGCGAGATCGCTCGCGGCCCGGCGCAAACCGTCATTGAAATATTGGTTGGAGGACGTGGCCCACGCGGCGCGCGCGCTGCGTTTGCGCAGAGAGGCGCGCGCGCTGTTCAGCGCCGAGCGAAAGGCGCGTTTGGCCGAGTGTCCGGAAGGCGTCGCGTCGCAGCGGATTTCGATGTACAGGGCGAGGGTTTCGCCGGGGCTGAGGGCGATTTGGTACAGCGCCCGTTCGCCGCTCAGTTCCGTCGGTTGCGGTTCGAATTGCAGCAGGGTGCGGCGCATCCGGCCGTCGAGGCCGGTGTAGGCGAGCGCAACGCTGGTCTCCGAAATGTGGGGGGAATGGAAGTCGCCCCTTCGCGTGCGGCGCGCGCCCCGCACTTCAAAAAGGTCGGCGAAATCGGCGGAAAAATCGAAGGCGATTTCGATGCGGCGCGACGTCACGTCGAAATTGTGCAGAGTCAGGCAGTCGTGGGACGCGCCCGCGAACAAGAAACGCTGTCGGCGCAGGTGGATGAGGCTGTGCTGCAAATCGTCCACGCCATCCCGGGCGGCGAGATGCGGGTTGGTCATGTCGCACGTGAATGTGGCGTTGTCCTCGCGCACCGTGGAACTCAACAGCAGCGGCCGAACGCCGCAAAAGGTGAGGAACAGTTTTGAGAGATGGCGCGTGTCATGGTGGAACAGGCCGAGATTTCCGCCAAGCTCCGGCGCGGCGTCGCCATGCGCGTCGAACACCGCGAACGTGTCCTCGTTCTTGAGTGTGCGTGGGGTGATTTCGATATGCGACGTTTCCGCCGAGATCACATAATCCAGAGCCGTCGCATCCGCGACGTACGTCAGCGCGTCAGAGAATGGCATTGCAAAGACCGTTGACCGCCTGGATGCGGGATTTGGGTTTTCCGAGCGTTATCATGCGCTGGTAGATCGCGACATAATCGCTGGCCATGCGCGCGGAGGAAAAACGCCGCTCGAACGTGCGGCGGATCGCGGCGCGGTCGAGGGACCGGACATCATCGACGCGCTTGACGGCCTCGTCGATGGATTTCACCAGGAATCCGGTGACGCCATCCTCGATGACTTCAGGCACGGAGCCGTGCTGGTAAGCGATCACCGGGGCGCCGCAGGCCATCGCCTCGATCATGACCAGACCGAATGGCTCCGGCCAGTCGATGGGGAACAGCAGCGCCCGGGCGCCCCCGAGAAACAAAGCCTTCTCGCGCTCGTCGATCTCGCCGATATATTCGACGTTCGGCGCCGCCTTCACCAGCGGCTGAATCGTCTGCTCCCAATATTCGATGTCGGCGGGATCGATTTTTGCCGCGATTTTCAACGGCGCGCCAGCGCGCACGGCGATCTCGATGGCGCGGTCCGGGCGCTTCTCCGGCGAGATGCGGCCGAGGAAGGCGAGATAGCCGTCGTCTCTGGCCGAAAAAGGCAGAAGGTTGAGGGGCAGGCCGTGATGCACCGTGCCCACCCAGTTGGCGTCGGGAATCGGGTTGCGCTGGTGCTCGGAAATGGAGACCAGCGGGAACTCATCGAACAGTTCGTGCATACGCACAAGCAACGGCATGTCCAGCCGGCCATGCATGGTGGTGAGGCTGCGCGCGGCGTGGTCGCGCAGAAGGGCGTAATGCAGCAGGTCGACGTGCACATGGATGATGTCGAAATCGAGGGCGCCGCGCCTCACCTCCTCCAGCATAAGGAGATGGCTGGCGATCGGGTCCTTCGGGCTGGGCGCGAGACGCAGGCCCATATCGCACATCGGCCGCAACTCCGAGCCCGTGAGCGAATCCGCGCTGGCGAACAGCGTGACCTCATGCCCCGCCCGGACCAGCTCCTCCGTGAGATAGGAGACGATGCGCTCCGTTCCGCCGTAACGTTTTGGGGGCACGCTCTCCATCAGAGGCGCAATCTGGGCGATCCGCATGGTCAACTCCTGGCCGCGTGTAACGATCTGCAATTTGGGCAAATGGCACGTTGGACAACGTGCCAGATGCGCCCGAGGTTTCGCCCGGCGCGCTGATTTCGGAAAAGGCTGGCGCCGCCGCCCAACCTTCCGGCCGGCGGCGCCAGACGCGCGCGGGTTTCTCGTGTCACGCGGCCTTCTTGTTGATGGTGGAAACAGCGAGGCGGGTGAGCAGCGCGTCGGTTTCCTTCTCCTCCTTAAGGGTCTCCTCCAGCAGCGGCACAGCATCCTTCATGCCCAGCTGCTGAGCCCAGTTCTTCAGCGTGCCGTAACGGGAGATCTCGTAGTGCTCGACGGCCTGCGCCGAGGCGAGCAGCCCCGCGTCCAGCGTCTCGGATCCGCTGAACTCTTCCATGACCTCCTTGGCCTCTTCGAGCATGCCGACGATGGCGTGGCATTCCTTGCCGCGCGAGGCCTTCCCAACCATCTCGAACACCTGTTCGAGGCGCTCGATCTGGCCTTCGGTCTGCTCGTGATGATGCTGGAACGCCTCGCGCAGTTCCGGAGAGTGCGCGGCCTTCGCCATCTTTGGCAGGGCGCGGAGAATCTGCTTTTCGGCGTAGTAGATGTCCTTCAGCGTCTCGGTGAAGAGGTCCTGAAGCTGTTTTTCCTGAGGCATTGGATTGTCCTTGCGCTGGGTTTGCCGCCGGAGAACCCTGAGCCAGCGGCGGGGTTCCCAACGGTCTGATATTTCGTGCTTTATGTCGTGAGGTCTTCCTGCTCAGCCGTGGCCGCGGCGCCGGGGCTTTGTTTCGCCGCCGGTCCGTTCGCACCCGGCGGCGGCGCGATGCGCTGAAGGCGCAGAGCCGGCGCGAGGGCGGCAGAGGTGGACGCCCGCAACCACGAGCGCGCGAAGAAGAACGAGGATGGCCCACCCAAGAAAAATGAAGGCGGTCCTCGCGGACCGCCTTCATCGTCATGACGTCACTTTTTGCTGACCGCGTCCTTCACGTGTCCGGCCGCCTTTTGCGCCGTTCCCTTGGCTTCCTGAACGGCGCCCTTGGCGCGCAATTCCTTGTCGTCGAGGGCCTTGCCGACGGCTTGCTTGGCTTTGCCGGTCACCTGGTTGGCGGCGCCGGAAATCTTGTCACGGGTTGAGGAGGACATGAAACGCTCCGTTGCTGGATGTTCGCCTTGGCGTGGGCCGCGACGACTCATCGGGCATGAGGACGGCGGCTTTGCCCCGCCCCATGCCTAAACGACGTTCAAGTCTTGATTTTGTTCCGAAATTTCCGTTTCACGCGCAGCGTTGAGGTACGCGACATACTTCCGGTCGCTGCCCTGGATGTGATCGATGAGCCAGTTCTTCAAAAAATTCATCACTTCCAGGGACAGAGTCCCCTGGACCCCGGCCCTCACCTTCGCCTGAATCTCCAGAACCCGGCCGGTCAGAGCGTCGTGCTCCCTCTTGTGCTCGGCGCTGCAAGGATAGCGGGCCCGCGAAAAAAGCTCCTCCTCGCCCCGGAAGTGGCTTTCGGTGTAGGCGACCAGTTCATCCAGCACGCGTCCCAGCACAGCGTTGGCCTTGCCGGCTTGAATGGCGTCATAAAGTTCGTTGACCAGCCCGACGAGCTTCTTGTGCTGGTTGTCGATCCCGACGACGCCAAGGCTCATCTTTTCGTTCCAGGTCATCAGGGGCATGCATTCCTCGCTTCATACGGTTTCCGCAAGATCGCTTCGCGATCCGCGAAAACGAAATCGCGCGGAAATCCTCCAGGCAAAGGGCGGATTGCCGCGCGAGTGGAATACGATTTCCGAGCTGATCGTTCGGAAATCGCATTATTCGATCGCTGCAATGGGCTGCGATCTCCGGCGCGTCCGCGCGCGCCCCGAAATCTAAGCGAGGAGAAATGTTTGGCGCGGTCGCGCCACCCGGGACGCTGCGCCTCGAAGCTTGCGCCAGGCTTGCGCTTTCCGCAGTCAATGGCTGGCCGAGATGCGTCGGTTCAGGCGGCGGTGGCCGGGTTGCCCTTCGTCCGCGCGTTGAAAAACAGCGCCTGGCTGATCACGGCGCGCACCATGTCCTCGTCGAAGGGCTTGGCGATCAGAAAAGCCGGTTCGGAGCGCTCGCCGGTCAACAGCCGTTCCGGGTGCGCCGTGATGAACACCACGGGAACGTTGAAGGATTCTTGTATCTCGTTCACCGCCTCGACGCCGGAGCTGCCATCGGCGAGGCGCACGTCCGCCAGCACCAGGCCGGGGCGCAAGCGGTTTGCCAGGTCCACCGCCTCGCCCCTGGTGCGGGCGATGCCGGCGAGCGTATGGCCGAGCCCGGTGACGAGATGTTTGAGGTCGAGCGCGATCAGCGGCTCATCCTCGATGATCAAAATGTCGGCTGCGACCTGCGCGCCGATTTCGCGGCCGGCCGTTTCCAGGAGTTTTGAAAAGGCGGCGGGCGCGCATTCCAGCACGCGCGCCGCCTGATCGGGCGTAAACCCCTCGACCGCGGTGAGGAGGAACGCCTGGCGCGGCAGCGGCGTGAGCTTGTCAAGGCGCCCATCGGGCTGCGGCTGGCTGGCGTTGATCGGCAGGGCGTTCCAGATGCGGGTGAAGGCGCGATAGGTCGCCATACGGGAATCGCCCTTGACGTCGAACAGGCCGGGGTCTTCAACCAGCGCCTCCAACATCGCCACCACACAGGCGTCGCCGCTTCCCTGGCTCCCGCTCAGGGCCCGCGCGTAGCGCCTGAGATAGGAGAGCTGCGGGGCGATCATCGCGGCGAGAGTCATGTCGGGCTCCGTTTCACGTTCGATTAACGACGCCTGAACGCTTCTCGAGTTCCCAAACATTTTGGGGAACGCCCCGGCGTTTGCGGCGTTGGAAATCGCGAGCGTGGCGCAAGCCTGCGCCTCCCAAACTTTTTTGCGATGGTTTGACATGACTGAGAAGGAAGAGGTCGTCGGAACGCCGCTCGACAAGACTTTGCAGGCGCATCTCGGCAGGCAGCTGCGCCGCCTGTTCAACGAAACCGCCGCTGAACCGGTCCCCGATCGATTCGTCGATCTTCTGGAGCGCCTCGACAGCGAATCGCCGCGCCCGCCGCTGCCTGGACAGGCGCGCGCCCAGGAGGCGCTCTGATGGGGGACGCCAAACGACCGGACGCCGATTTCAAATCCGCCCTGCTCGCGGAAATCCCGCAATTGCGGTTTTTCGCCCTCTCCCTCTCCGGTCATCATGACCGCGCCGACGACCTCGTGCAGGATACGCTGATCAAGGCCTGGGCGGCGCAACAGCGGTTC
Source organism: Rhodoblastus acidophilus (assembly GCF_009720655.1). GTDB lineage: Bacteria > Pseudomonadota > Alphaproteobacteria > Rhizobiales > Beijerinckiaceae > Rhodoblastus > Rhodoblastus acidophilus_A. Next base: position 33,533 of record NZ_WNKS01000022.1, read on the forward strand.
ACGCCCGGCAGCTCGCTGCGGGCCTGGCTGTTCACCATCATGCGCAACACCTTCTATTCGAATTACCGGAAGGCGCGCCGCGAGGCGCCGGACCGCGACGGCGATTCCGCCGCGCGGCTGTTCGTCAATCCCGAACAGACCGGCCATCTCGATCTCGACGACCTGAAGACCGCCCTGGCGAAACTGCCCGAAGACCAGCGCGTCGCGCTGCTGCTGGTCGGCGCCACGGGCCTGTCCTACGAGGAGGCCGCGCAGATCTGCGGCTGCGCCCTGGGCACGATCAAGAGCCGCGTCAATCGCGCCCGGCGAAAGCTGATGGCGCATCTCGCCATCGAGTCCGTCGGCGAATTTGGCGCCGAGTTCCTGGCCATCGGCGGCTCGTTGGCGCCTGGAGAGGCGGCCTGATAGGGTTTCCGCAAGATCGCTTCGCGATCCGCGAAAACGAAATCGCGCGGAAATCCTCCTGGCGAAGGGCGGATTTCCGCACGAGCGGAATGCGATTTCCGAACGATCAGTTCGGAAATCGCATGACTCGGAACAAAGGCGTCCCCCTCACGTTGCCTGTCTTTGTCGGGACGGAGCTTGGACCATGGGAATCGATATCAAGTCGGAACGCGACGATCTCGCGGCGACGATCAACGACGCGGTCGTCGCGATCCGCGCCGCGCTGGCGGAATTCTCCGAAACCGCCGCGGGGCGGCGCGACGACGCGACAGAGGCGGTGAGGCGCGCCGGCGCGCGCGCCGCCGACCAGGCGGGGCATCTCGCCTCCGAGGCGCGCGCGACCGCGGATCGCGGCGTCGAGACGATTTCGGAGACGGTCGCAAAGAATCCGCTGGCGGCGCTCGCCATAGCCGCGGGCTTCGGCTTCATCCTGGCGCACCTGACCCGGAGCGCCCGCTAACCCAATCCTCCGGCCCTTCGCCCCGGTCGCGGGCGTCGAGGCCGAAATGCAGGCTGACGCGGCTTCCGGCGCCCTCGCCCGCGTAGCTGATTTCGCCCTGGACGTTCTGCGCCAGCGACTTCAGAATTTTCGAGCCGAGCCCCGTTCCCTTCGCCCGCTCTCGCGGGTCGAAGCCAACGCCGTCGTCGGACACGCAGAGGACGGCGCCCTCGCCCTCCCGTATCATGGCGATTCGGATCTCGCCCTCGTCGCCTTCGGCATAGGCGTATTTGTAGGCGTTGGTGACAAGTTCTCCAACCATCACCCCCAGCGACACCGCTTTGTCGGTGGTCACCGTGATCGGCTCGACCGCCACCGTCAGCCTGTGGCGGTCGCCGAGCTGCGTCCGCAGGTCGTCCACCAGCGATTCGAGGTAATCCTTGAGCGCCACCAGCCCGATGCGGTTGTGCATGTAAAGCCTGCGATGCACGCCGCCCACGGCGGTGATGCGCGCCTGCGTCTCCTGAAGCGCCTGGATGGCGGCGGGATCGCTCAAGGCGCTGGTCTGCATGCGCACCATGGCTACGATCAGGCCGAGACTGTTGGCGACGCGGTGGTTAACCTCGTGCAACAGCATCTCGGCCCGGTCGCGCGCCTCGCGCACCGCCTTCTGCTGCTCGTCCCGAATCCGCTTCAGCCGCCATCGCTCAAAGACATGTTCGATCGCAGCGGTCAGCAGCTCGAAAAACTCGTCGCCGCCATCCTTCACCACATATTCGTCGGCGCCGGATTTCAGCGCGGTCACCGCCGTGCGCGCGTTCATGTCGCCGGTGACATAGACGATGGGCGGGCGGATTTCGCGGGGACCGAGACGCGCCATGATGTCGAGGCCGGTTTCGCCGACCAGCGTGTGATCGAGCGTGATGACGTCGACGTCGCCCTCCGTGACACGGGCGATCACCTCGTCGCCGCTTTGCACGATCGTCGTGCGGTGGCCGCGCAGCGCGAGGCGCTTGCGCACAAGCGCGCCGAACCCCTCGTCGTCGTCAACGAACAGGATGCGCAGGTCAGAGCGGTATTCTGAACCAAAGGGCATGGTTAGTCACGGCGGCCGGTCGTCAATCGAAAGGAACCTGGATCACGGACAGGAACAAGCCTAATTGCTGGATCGCGTTGGCAAAACGATCATAGTTCAGCGGCTTGACGATGTACACATTGGCGCCGAGATCGTAGCACTTCTCCACCTCGCGCCTGTCGTCCGTGGTGGTCAAAACGATGACCGGCGCGCGACGCGTGTTGTCGTTGGACTTGAGCGCGGAGAGAATGTCGACGCCCGTCATGTCGGGCAGGTTGAGGTCGAGCAGGATCAGATAGGGCCGGCGCGGCGGCGTCGGACTGAACAAATAGTCCAGCGCCTGCGAACCGTTGGCGAAGGTGACGATGTCATTGGCGACCCCCGCGCGGCGAATGTTTTTTTCGATCAGACGGGCGTGTCCCTCGTCGTCCTCGATCATCACGATCGAAACGGCGCGGTTGCGGTCAGACATTCCTGTCCTCCCTTGGCTCATGGTTGAGAAAAGCCCTGAGGTCGCTGGCCACAGTCACCGTAAAAACGCTGCCAGACTTGCCGTCCGAGCGCACCGTGACGTCGCCGCCCATGCGACGCGCCAGCGTGCGCACATGAGCAAGGCCAATGCCGTCGCCGGGCTGGTCCTGCGTTCCGGCGCGGCGGAACAGTTCGAAAATGCGGCTCTGGTCCTTGGCGGCGACGCCCCGCCCATTATCCTCGACCTCGATGCTCGTTTGAGTGGTCGTCTGTCGGCCGCGCAGCACAATGCGTCCAACCCGCGCGTCCGAGAGATATTTGGCCGCATTGTCGAGCAGGTTGGCGAGCACCTGTGAAAGCGCGTCGCGATCTCCGACCACGCTGGGCAGGCGGCCCTCGACTTCGACCTCCGCGCCAGCGCCGTTGAGGCGGTGCCGCACGGTGGCGATACAGTCTCGCGCCAATTGATCGAGGTCGACGCTCTGGGGTTGCAACGCGAGCCCCCCGAGCCGCGACAGTCTTAGAATGCCCGCGATCAGCGCATCCATGCGGCTGGTGGAGGAGCGGATGAATTTCAGCGCCTCGGGTATGTCTTCCCTCACGGCGGCGATGGCCTTCTCTGCGCCGGGCTCGTCACGCGCAGTCTCCGCCAGCGGCTTCAGGCTGGCGAACGCATTCTCCAGCTCCCTGGCGAAACCGATGATGTTCACCAGCGGCGCGCGCAGATCGTGGCTGACGATGTAGGCGTAGCGCTGGATTTCCTCATTGGCGCGCTTGAGGTCGCGGGTGCGCGCGGCCACTCGGGACTCCAGGGCGTCGTTGGCCGCGGCGAGGTTTTGTTGCGCCACGGCCAGCGCGCTTGAATGGCGGACCTGTTGCGCCACGGCCAAGCCCGCCAGCAGGAAAACGGCGACGGAGCCGAGCACGTTGAGCACGGTCATCTTGTCGGCGCTGTCCTGCAATTCGACGATCCATTGCTTGCGCATCGTCGCGAGCCGGTCCAGTTCGGCAATGGTCAATTCGCGGATGCGCGACATCAGCTCGCGTCCATGATTGGCGCGCACGATGTCGATCGCGGCTTCACGCTGGCCCGCCTGCGCCAAAGCGACGGTCTTGTCCAACTCGTCGTATTTTTTCGACACGATCTCGCGCAACGCGTCAAGGCCGCGCGCGTCCACGTTCAGTTGCCCGAGTTTTTGCACGGCGATAGCGAGATTCTCTTCACCGCGGGCTCGCGCCGCGCGAAACGGGTCGAGATAATTGGGATCGTTGACGAGCAAATAGCCGCGCTGACTTGATTCCGCTTCCAGGACCTGGGTGTAGACGCCAGAGATCCTCACTTCGGCGACGGCGAGGCGGGCGACGGCCTTGGCGAGGCTCTCGGTCTTTTCCGAAAACACATGTGCGCCATAGGCGAGCGCGAGCAGCACCGCGACTCCGGCGGCCGCCAGCACTGCGTTGAGGTTTTTCAGGCTCGGCTCCGCCCGTTTCATGCCCCGCCAAACACTTGCATGATGAGCGAGACGAGGAAGAACACCAGGAAGACGCCGAAAATGATGCGCGCGACGCCGGCGGAGGCGGAGGCCAGCCCCGTAAAGCCGAGCGCGCCGGCGACCAGCGCCACCGCCAGGAAAACGAGGGTCCAATAAAGCATTGTCGCGCCTCCGCGCTGCGAATGAGTTGAACGGCAACGGCCCAGGGCGAGGCGTGGTTCCGCTTGGGCGCGAGGCCGCGCGAATAAATTTCGCCCCTGCGCCGGGAACGCACGACGGCTCATCCGGTTACCTCAACCGAGCGTTGCAACAAGCGAAGGACGTTTCATCGCCAATGTGGAAGTCTTGGGCGCGAAGCCGCGCGTCGAATCCATGCAATCCGGCATCGACCCGGCCGCCCCCGCAAAAATCGCGGAGAACCTGCGCGAGATCCCGAGCCCCGCGAGGAGATCTTGGAGGAGATCTTGGAGGAGCTGATCGCCGACCATGAGGCGGCTGTCCGCGTGATGCGCCAGGCCGCACTGAACGCCGAGGACCAGAAGGACATGGTCACCCACGACATGCTGGTTTCGCGCATGGAATGGCGCGAGAAAACCATCTGGATGCTGCGCGCTGTCATCACGAAGTGAGGAGGAGGCAATGGGACGTGGAATTCTGCTTTGGCTGATCGGCGTGCCGATACCGATCATTCTCCTGATCGCTTTCCTCTACCGCTGACGGCGGTCAGAAGGGCGCCGCGCGAGCGGCGCTCTTTTTTGCGCGTCTTGCAAGCAGCCGCGCTTCGCGCATCATGGGGGCATGACAGAGAGAACCGCCTCCCAGTTCTGGACCCATCTCCACAGCGACCGCCGCTACCTCGCCATGCTCGGCCTCGGCGTGGCCTCCGGCATGCCCTATCTGCTCGTTTATGTGACGCAGTCGGCCTGGTTGTCCGAAGCCAAACTGCCGTTAGAGACCATCGGCCTCATGAGCTGGCTGACCTTCGCCTACAAGCTCAAGTTTTTGTGGGCGCCGCTGCTGGACCAGTACGATCCGCCGCTGCTCGGACGTTTGGGGCGCCGGCGCGGTTGGATCATCACAGCGCAGGCCGGCGTCGCCGCGTCGCTGACAGGCATCGCCTTCGGCGACCCCGCCCATGCGCTGGCCTGGACCGTGTTGTTCTCGCTGGCTCTCGGCGTGGTCGGCGCGACCCAGGACATCGTCATCGACGGATGGCGCATCAATGCGGTCCCGCAGGAAAAACAGGCGCTGATGACCACTTTTTCCGAGACCGGGTACCGGATCGGCGTGTTTGTGGCGGGAGCGGGCGCGCTTTACATTGCTTCCGCCTGGGGATGGAAAGTCTCGTATCTGTGCATGGCGGCGATGATGCTGCCGGGGGCGGCGGCGGCGATCCTGGCGCCCGAACCGGAGATCGACCGGGTTCACGCGAAGCACAGGGAGCGTCCCGGGCTGGTCCGCGCCATCTGGGAGCCGATCCGCGAACTGGTCGCGCGGCTCGGCCCACTGGCCATTCCCATCCTGCTGCTGATCGCGGGTTTTCGCATGCCCGGCTACATTTCCAACGCCATGGCCATGCCGCTGTTCAAGAGCCTGCACTATTCCGACGCCGACATCGCCACGGTCACAAAGGTCTTTGGCTTCGGGGTGGCGCTCGGAGGCGCGTTCCTGTGCTCCTATCTCGTGCCGCGCCTGGGGCTGATGACCTCGCTGCTGATCGGCACGGTGGCGGGGTCCGCCTCGCACCTCAGCCTCGCCTGGCTGGCGGCCCATGGCGGCGAATTCTGGGCCTTCGCGCTCGCGGTGAGCGTGGATTCCTTCGCCTATTCCTTTGCCTCCGTTGTCCTGATCACCTTCATGTCGTCGCTGGCCAATGCCGAATTCGCGGGCAGCCAATTTGCGCTGATGACCTCGCTTTGCGCCATGCCGGGATTTTTTCTCGCGGGTCTCGGCGGCTTCGTCGCGGAGCGCACGGGCTTCGTCTGGTTTTTCACGCTGACCTCGCTGATCGGCCTGCCGGTGGCGGCGCTGTGCTATTGGCTATGGCGCAGGCATGGCGAGGACCTGGTCAGGATGGAGAAGACCGCCGAGGCGGCGGGAGTCGCGAGCCCGCATTAGAGCATTTTCAATGCGAAATGGATGCCGGCTTGCGTTAAGAAAATACTTCAAAACAATAACTTAGATCTTTTTCATGTTTCCATGAAACGTGAAACAGATCTGGAACGGCGAGTCGCGCCGTTAACCATTTGTTAACCAAATCGCAGATACAACCCCAGCGTGACTATTGGTCATGTTCACAACCTAACGTAATGAGGTCCAGCGTGCCCACTGCAAACATCATCGATCGCACCATCGGGTCTCGGCTTCGCGCGGAAAGGCTTGCGCGCCAGCTCGACGCCCCGTCCTTCGCGGAAAGCGTCGGCGTGACTCCGGACAGGCTGGAGGCGTTCGAGACCGGTTTTGACCGCATCGATGCGCGCACAATGGTGGAGATTTGTAGACGATTGAACATCGGAATCCGTCACTTCTTCGAGCCTTGGACCGACACGCTCTCGAGCTCCGAAAAGGCCGCCTGGCCCCTCGCTGCTGAATGATACGGTTTCCGCAAGATCGCTTCGCGATCCGCGAAAACGAAATCGCGCGGAAATCCTTAGGGCGAAGGGCGAATCTCCGCGCGAGCGGAATACGATTTCCGAACTGATCCTTCGGAAATCGTATGAGGCGGGATCAGGCGCCGGTCAGGCCGCAGAATTCCTCCGCTTCGGCGCGCTCGGCGCGCGTTTTTGGGCGCGTACGCTCTTGAGCGCCTGATCGATATGGCGAATGGCGCGCATCAGGGCTGAACGATCGGCGGGGGCCGCCGTCAGTTCCGCCTGCGCAAAAAGCAGATCGATCTCGATGCGGTCGGAAAAATCGTTTTTGACGGCGATCATCGCGTGAGCTTTCTCCGTTGATGCGCCATGGTCTAAGCTCAAGCTTTCGCCAAGCTTGCAGGGGCGTTCGCCGAAAAAAAAGCGCGCCCCGAAGGACGCGCTTTTCTCAATTATGCCTGAGCCTTAAGCTGCGCCGCGCTGCTGCATGGAGAACACGCGGGTCTGCAGGTCCAGGATAGCCGTGGCGAAGCTGGTCGCATTGTCGGCGAACTCGCCCCAGATCGAGGCGGCGCTCGGCGCGCGCGCCACCAGCTTGCCGGAGACATCGTCGGTCTCGAAGCGCAGATCGGCCGAGAACTTGCGCGCCAGGCCCTGCATCGCGACATTGCCCGACAGGCAGGTCATGTAGAGCGCGTCGGCGCGGCGGTTCCTGGCTGCGCGCACGATGCGCGACATCAGCTCGGTGCCCACGCCGCGACGGCGCCAGTCCTTTTCCACTGAGAACGCCGCTTCCACGGAGCCGCCGATGATGTTGTTGCCGACAGACCGCAACTCACCCGCCCCGCGCAACACGCCGTCCACGTAATAACCATAGATCACGTCGTCGATGCCGAAGCAGCGTTCTGCGTAGCGGATAAGAAAGTCATCGTTGACCGCCATTGCGAAGCGGTCGTACCGGCTCTTGGCGTCCAGACGCAGCAGATGGTCCCGGAACGCCGGCAGGTCGGCCGGCCAAAGTCTGCGAACAACGCCTCCATGGATCATAGCCTGTTCCATGTGGTCTTCCTATTCCTCTGCGCGGCCGCAAGGCCGCTGTGGATCAATGCCCCCCTCGCAGAGCGTTTCCCCTGTTACGCTTATTATGGTGCAGCGCAGCAAAAAGTTCAAGGGTAAACATCGAGCAGGTGACTGAAGTCATGGTTTTACCTGGATTTGACCATAATTCCTGTCTACCACGCCAACCTTGCCCGGAGTTGGCTCTACTCGCTTCTACACTTTCTTTTGCACTGCAACACACTTGCGCACCTGGCCAGCGGCGCCATTTTATTGAGCCGTATCAAGCCAAAAGCTCAACCAGCGCAGGAATCAACGGCTCATCGGCTGGAGGCATCGAATAGTCCCGCAACATGGGCGGCGCAACCCATTTCAGCCTTTGACCTTCGCGTGCGGCAATATGTCCTTCCCAACGCCGACAAATATAAAGTGGCATCAATAGATGAAAATCTGGATAACCATGACTGGCGAAAGTAAGCGGGGCGAGGCAAGCTTCTTTTACGTCGATGCCGAGCTCCTCGCGTAATTCGCGGATGAGCGCCTGTTCCGGGCGCTCGTTCGCGTCGATCTTGCCGCCGGGAAACTCCCAAAGGCCGGCGAGCGTCTTGCCCTCCGGCCTCTGCGCGATCAGGACGCGATTGTCTGCGTCAACCAGGGCGACGGCGACGACAAGCAGCAGCTTCATTGTGTTTCCTAAGCAGGCGGGCGACGCTACGAGCGATAATCGCCGTTGATGGCGACATAGTCCTTGGTGAGGTCGCAGGTCCAAACCCTCGCCGAGCCCTTGCCGATCCCGATGTCGGCGCGAATGACGATCGTGTCCTGCTTCATCACTTCGGACACGGCGGCCTCGTCGTAATCGGGGTCGCGCAAGCCCGCGTGAGCGACGCGGATACCGTTGAACCAGATCGACAAAAGGTCGCGTTCGGCCTTTTCGCCGGCCTTGCCCACCGCCATGACCACGCGGCCCCAATTGGCGTCCTCGCCGGCCACCGCCGTCTTCACCAGCGGCGAGTTGGCGATGGAGAAAGCGATGCGTTTCGCCGCTTTGTCGCTGTCGGCGCCCGTCACCTGCACTTCGATGAAGTGGCGCGCGCCCTCGCCGTCGCGCGCCACCTGCTGCGCGAGATCGATCAGCAGCGCATCGAGCTTTTCGGCGAAATCCGCAAGGTTCTCGTCGCGCGCCTTGCGAATTTTCTTCTGCCCGCGCGCTTCCGCCGCGCCGGTGGCGAACAGCATCAAGGTGTCCGAGGTCGAGGTGTCGCTGTCGACCGTCACCGCGTTGAACGAGGTTTTCACGCCCTTGGACAGCAGCTTTTGCAGCGCGTCAGACGAGATGGCGGCGTCCGTGAAGACATAGGAGAGCATGGTCGCCATGTCGGGCGCGATCATGCCGGCGCCCTTGGCCATGCCATTGAGCGTGACCTCGACATCGCCGATCATGGCCTTGGCGGTGGCGACTTTCGGAAACGTGTCGGTGGTCATGATGGCGCGTGCGGCGTCAAGCCAGGCGTCGGCGCGCGCGTCAGCGGCAAGCCGATCCAGCACGCCCTCGAACTTTGACGCGTCCAGCGGCTCGCCGATCACGCCGGTCGAGGCGAGGAAAATTTCGTTCTCATCGGCGCCGATCGCCTTGGCGGCCAGTTTTGCCGTCAATTCCGTCGCGTCCTTGCCGACTTTGCCGGTAAAAGCGTTGGCGTTGCCGGAATTGACCACGAGCGCGCGGGCCTTGCCGCCTTCCAGCATCTCGCGGCACCAGTCCACCGGGGCGGAGGGGCATTTGGACGTGGTGAACACGCCGGCGACGGAAGCCGGCTTGTCGAACACGGCGAGAACCACGTCGGTGCGTCCCTGGTAACGGATGCCGGCGGCGCCGGCGGCGAGGCGCACGCCGTCGATCGGCGGCAGTTCGGCGAAAATCTTGGGCGCAAGGGGGGAGAGCGGAGCGGGCGCGGCCATCGTAAATCCTCGTGCTGCTCGCGCCGCCGTCCAAGGACAAGGTGGCGCAAATTCGTCTTCGTTTGCGGCGGCGCGGCGGCGCCGTCAAGCTGGAACCTGGCGCGACAGCCTTTGGCTCGCTTGCGTGACAGAACGATGACCAGGTCGCCGCGCGCAAGGTCAAAAAAAGCCCCGCCGAAGCGGGGCTCTCCGGAGCGTCAAATCACTTCTTCGCCGGTTCGTCCGTGCGGGTGATTTTGGCGGCGTCGCGCAGCTTCATGATGGCTTCGCTCTGCACCTTCTGCTGAACGAAATGCTCGACCTGCGCCTTGACCTCGGCAAACGACGGGAACGGCTTCTGGCGCTTGTCCAAAACCTTGATCACATGCCAGCCGAACTGGGTCTTGACCGGGTCCGAAACGTCGCCGGGCTTGGTCTTGAAGGCGACATTGGCGAATTCCGGCACCATGCGGTCCTTGGTGAACCAGCCGAGATCGCCGCCCTTCGAACCCGGGTCCTTGGAAAGCTCATCGGCGAGCTTGCCGAAATCCTCGCCCTTCTTCAGCCGCTCCTCGACCTTTTTCGCCTCGTCTTCGGTCGGCACGAGGATGTGCAGGGCGTGGATCTCCTCCTCCGGCTTCTGGGCCTTGGCGGCGTCGTCATAGACCTGCTTCTCCGCCGCTTCGGTGACACCTTCCTTGGTCACCTTGGCGAGATAGGTCTCCATCAGCAGTTTTTGGCGGAAGTAGGCGAGCTTTTTCGCGAATTCCGGGGTCTGGTCGAGCTTGTCGGCCACGGCCTTCTGGTTCACCAGGGTGACGTCGATCACATAATCGAGGAGCGCCTTCTGGCGGGCCGCATCGTCCATCTGCTTGGGCAGGGAACTGCCGACGTCCTCGGCGGCGGCGGCGAGATCCGCGTCGGTGATCTCCACGCCATTGACGGTGGCCAGCACCTTGGCGGCGGCCGGATTCAGCGCGAGCGCGCACAGCGGAAGGGCGAAAGCGGCGCGGCGCAAGCCGGCGAGGAGAGGAAAAGCCATGGGGTGCAAACTCCGAGAGTGAATGGCGCGGACCTTCTGCCTGAAATCGCGCGCCGTCACAAGTTCTCTGAGGACAATGGGGCGATTGCGCGGCGCTTTGCTATGGTCTAGACGAAAGGGATGGAGCGCGACATGGCCGAAAAGAAGATTGATTGGACCAATGCCCGAACCCTGATCGCCCTGGCGATCCTCGTCGGCACCGAACTGGTCGGCGCCTCCTGGGCGGCCGGATGGGCGCTGAGCGGCTTGTTCCAGCTGGGCGCGACCGTGGGGCGGGTGATGGAGGGGGTCTTCATCGTGATCGGCTTCATCGGTCTTTATTATTTCATGCGCACGGCTGTCGAGCACGAACCTTTCCGCCGCTGATCCTTCAAGGCCTCCCATGACATCTCCCTTCGATCGCAGGACTTTCTGCAAGAGCTTTGCTTTATCCGCCGCCGCCGGCCTGGCCGGCATGGGAGGCGGCGCCGCGATCGCCGCTGCGCCGGGCCTCAAGCTCGGTCCGGAAAAGCCGTTCTCCTTCGAGGCGCTCCAGGCGCAGGCCAAGAAAATGGCCGGCGAGGCCTATGTCGGCCCGGAAACGCCCGCGCCCGACGTGCTGCAAAAAATCGACTACGAGGCCTGGGGCAGGATCCGCTTCAACAACGATTACGCCCTCAACGCCATGGGGCCGAACCGGTTTCCGGTGACCTTTTTCCATCTCGGCCGCTTCTTCAAGAAGGCGGTGGCGATCCATGTCGTCGAAAACGGCAAGGCGCGCGAGATCATCTACGACCAGTCCTATTTCGACATGCCCGCCGATTCCCCGGCGCGCCAACTGCCGAAAGGCGTGGGCTTCGCCGGCTTCCGCTTCCAGGAGCCGAAGGACGGAACGAAATACGACTGGCGCACCAACGACTGGGTGGCCTTCCTCGGCGCCTCCTATTTCCGCGCCATCGGCGCCCTGCACCAATACGGGCTTTCCGCGCGAGGCGTCGCTCTTGACACCGCCGTGGCCGACCGTAACGAGGAATTCCCGGATTTCACCAAAATCTGGATCGGCCCGCAGCAGGGCGATTCCGTCACGGTTTACGCGCTGCTCGAAGGCCCAAAAATCGTCGGCGCCGTCAAATTCGTGATGACGCGCGGCGAAGGGGTCGTCATGGACATCGACCAGTCCTTCTTCCTGCGCGGCAATGTGGTGCGCTTCGGCGTCGCGCCGCTCACCTCGATGTACTGGTTTTCCGAGACCGCGAAGCCGACGGCCATCGACTGGCGCCCGGAAGTGCATGATTCCGACGGCCTCGCCATGTGGACCGGCTGGGGCGGACGGCTCTGGCGCCCGCTCAACAATCCGCCGCATATCATGGCCTCGGCCTTTTCCGACATGAACCCCAAGGGGTTTGGCCTCCTCCAGCGCGACCGCGTGTTCGACCATTACATCGACGGCGTGAATTATGAAAAACGCCCGAGCCTGTGGGTGGAGCCCAAGGGCGAGTGGGGCAAGGGGGCGATCCATCTGGTCGAACTGTCCACCGACGACGAGATTCACGACAATATCGTCGCCATGTGGGTTCCGGACGCCCCGGCGGTCGCCGGCTCCGAGTTCCATTTTTCCTACCGGCTGCATTGGCAGGCCGACGAACCGTTTTTCCCCGCAAATCTCGCCCGCGTGGTCGCGACGCGTCTGGGCAGAGGCGGACAGCCGGGCCAGCCGCGCCCGCCGGGCGTGCGCAAATTCCTGATCGAGTTTTTGGGCGGCCCGCTGGTCGATTTGCCCAAGGGGACCATGCCGGAGCTGGAAGTCCAGGCCTCGCGCGGAACCTTTGGCGAATATCGCCTGATGGAGGCCGTGCCCGACGACGTGCCCGGCCACTGGCGCGTGCAGTTCGACCTCGCCAATGTCGAGGGCAACGACCCCGTCGAGTTGCGCGCTTATCTAAAGCTCGGCGACCGCGTGCTGTCGGAAACCTGGATGTTCCAGTATCATCCGCTGTAACCGGGAATTTAAGAGAGACTCCCTTCTCCCCTTGCGGGAGAAGGTGGCTCGCGCCGCAGGCGCGAGACGGATGAGGGGGCTGCCGAGCGGAAAAACCCCTCATCCGGCGCTTCGCGCCACCTTCTCCCGCAAGGGGAGAAGGAGACAGGCGGCATGGCTTCGGATTCTCACGGACACGCGCACGCGCATTCTCACAACCACGCCCCCGCCCCGCGCGAGGCGGGCTTCTCCCTCCTGCGCCTGTCCGCCATGCAACGCATCGGCCTCGCGCTGATCATCGTGACCCTGCTGTGGGGAGGCGTGTTTTGGGCGCTGTCCTGACTCCCCCCGCGATCAAACTTCGCGACCTCACGCTCGGCTACGACCGCCATCCCGCCGTGCATCATCTCGACGGGACCATCCCGCCCGGCGCGCTGCTCGCCGTCTGCGGCCCCAATGGCGCGGGCAAGTCCACCCTCATCAAGGCGCTGGTCGGCGTGGTCAAGCCGATGGGCGGCGCCATCGAATTCAGCGGCGGGCGCGAAAAGAAAAAAATCGCCTATCTGCCGCAAGCCGCGCAGATCGACCTCAGCTTCCCCATCGACGTGTTCGACATGGCCGCCATGGGTCTTTGGCGTGGCATCGGGATGTTCGGGGGCTTGAGCCAGGCGGACGCGCAAAAGGTGCGCGAAGCGCTGGCGGCGGTGGGCCTCACCGGCTTCGAGCGCCGCCAGATCGGCGCGCTGTCGGGCGGACAGACCCAGCGCCTGCTGTTCGCGCGCCTGATGCTCCAGGACGCCCCGATCATCCTGCTCGACGAACCTTTTTCCGCCATCGACGAGCGCACGGTGAGCGATTTGCTGGCGCTGATCGGGCGCTGGCGCGCGGAGGGCCGCACCATCGTCGCCGTTCTCCACGACTTCGACATGGTGCGCCGCGGTTTTCCCGACACCCTGCTGCTGGCGCGCGAAAAGATTTTTTGGGGCGCCACCGAACAGGCGCTGTCGCCGGAAAACCTTTCGCGGGCTCGAAAAATGATCGAGGCGTTTGATGACCGGGCGAGCGCCTGCGCGCGGGCGGGTTAATTTTTAGCGCGAGGAAACCCGGTCCGGCGTGTCGATGGCCACCCAGATGTTCGGGTCCTCCCGCGACTGGCGCTTCACAAAACGATAGCCGGTCGCCGTCCACGGGCGGATGTCGTCGGTGAGATTGTCGAGAATGAAATCGCCGCGGTCGGTCGCGACCGTCAGGATGGCGTGCCCCTGCCCTTCCGAGTCCCGGACGATGGTCATCAGCAGCGCCTGACGGGGGAAGCCCGCGTCGATGAGTTGCTTGCGCTTGGCGAGCGCGAAGATCTTGCAGTCGCCCTTGCCGTCGGTCGGATAATCCCAGTGATCGAGGATCGTTCCCCAATGGTCGAGGTTCGACACCGGCTCGATCGCCGCGTTGACCTGCCGGTTCACCCGGTCCAGCGCCCGCCAGGAGGCGTCCGTCAGTTTGACGTCGCGCGCGGGAAGCGCCGGCTGCGCGCACTCGCTCGGGCGGCGCCCGCAAAAATCGACCCAGCCGTAGGGAATGGAGGTTTCGCCCAGCGTCGTCGCGGCGCTGGCGCGCGGCGGGACATTCGCGGCCTGCGCAACCGGCGCGCCCGCGAGCAGCAGCAGAGTGGCGATGATCAGGCGTAACGACATGTTCGGCTCCGGCGCCGGCTGGGTTTTCGACGCCAGAGTGATGAAGAGGCCCTTGCCGCCCGCGGAAAAAATTCGGTTGGATTTTACGCAACGCCCGGCGCCGCCGAAAAAGGGTGAACAGCGCGTCAAGGACCTCCTTGCTTCCCATCCCCCGGTCCGACGCCTATAGTTGCGCGTTGAGATGCGAGGAGATGCGGCATGCGGAATTGGCGTCGATTTTGGGCCGCTGCGATCGTTGCGATGGGCCTGGGCGTTGCGCCCGCCCTCGCCGACAGCGGCTCCATTCGCCTCACGATCGTGAAGGGCGGCTGGTTCCTCGGCGCGCACGGCGGATCGGGCGTTCTGGTCTTTCACGGCCGGCGTTATCCGCTTTCGGTCGGCGGCATCGACGCGGGCCTGGTGTTCGGCCTGTCCAAGACCGACTTCCATGGAAGGGTCACCCACATTCGCGCCGCTTCAGATGTCGCCGGCGTTTACGGCGCCGGCGGCGCCGGAGCGGCGGTGGTCGTGGGCGCGCGCGTGATCGTGTTGACCAACGAAAAGGGCGCCGTGCTGGAATTGCAGGGCCGCCAGATCGGCCTGATCGCCAATCTCGACCTGAGCGGGCTCGTCATTTCGCTGCGCTGAGACGAACGCGCCCCGAGCGTCTGGGAACGCGCTGCGACTCGCGCGCGGCCCTGCCCGGCCTGATGGAAATGTTCGGCCAGCCCTCGCGCCAACCTTTCGCTCCATGGCGCTTTCGGCGATAGTGGCGCCATGGAGCCTCGTCAGACCGCCCCCGCCGTCGCCCGCAACCGCGACGCCATCCTCGCCGTGCTGCGCGGCGTGCTTCCGCGAAAAGGCCTTGTGCTGGAAATCGCCAGCGGCACGGGCGAACACGCCGTCCATTTCGCCCAGAATTTTCCCGACCTGACCTTCCAGCCCTCCGACCCCGACCTTTTCGCGCGCAAAAGCATCGCCGCCTGGACCGAGGCCGAACAGCTCAACAATGTCGCGCCGCCGCTCGCCCTCGACGCTTCCGCGCCGGACTGGCCGGTCGCGCGCGCCGACGCCATCGTCTGCATCAACATGGTCCACATCTCCCCGTGGGCGGCGACGCTGGGCCTGTTCGCCCAGGCCCGAAGACTCCTGCCCGAGGGCGCGCCACTCTATCTCTATGGCGCCTACAAGCGCGGCGGCGCGCATACCGCGCCGAGCAACGTCGCCTTCGACGCCTGGCTGCGCGCGCAGAACCCAGCGTATGGCGTCCGCGACCTCGAAGCGGTTGCAGATGTGGCGGCGCAAAACGGTTTTGGTTCGCCTGAGATCGTCGAAATGCCGGCGAACAATTTCAGCCTGATCTTCCGGCCCCCTTGCCAAGCCGCGCAAAACCCCGTTTGAACGTTTTCCGCGCGACCGATCCGGACTCCCTCATGACCACTTCCCTGACCCAGCATGTCACGCCCATCGACGCGAAAGCCGAAGTCGTCGGCGCCTTCTTCCTCGGCCGCCTGCCGGTCCTCGTCCTCGGCAACGGCGAGGTCCTGCTCGCCGAAATCGGCGCGGAAACGCGGATAAAAGTCCACGAGGACGGCGCGATCCTCACCGCCGCCAGCGACGGCAAGCGGGTTTTGACCGGCGGCGACGACGGCAAGGTTTGCGCCGTGGACGCCTCAGGCAAAATAGAGGCGCTCGCCCAGGAAAAGGGCTGGATCGACGCGCTCGCCGCGCGCGCAAACGATGGCGCGCTCGCCTGGTCCTCGGGCAAGACGGTGCGCGCCCGCGACGCCAAGGGCGAGATCAAGACGCTCCAGGCCCCCTCCTCCGTGCGCGGTCTCGCCTGGTTTCCAAAGGGCTATCGCCTCGCCATCGCCCATTACGGCGGCGCGTCGCTGTGGTTTCCCAATGTCCAGGGCCAGCCGGAGCCGCTGAACTGGAAAGGCTCGCATCTCGACGTCACCGTGACGCCGGACGCGCGTTTCGTCGTCACCTCGATGCAGGAGGCCGCGCTGCACGGCTGGCGCCTCTCCGACAAGAACGACATGCGCATGAGCGGCTATCCCGCCAAAACCCGCAGTTTCGCCTGGTCGCACGACGGCCAGTGGCTGGCGACCTCGGGCGCGGACGGCTGCATTGTCTGGCCCTTCGCCGGCAAGGACGGCCCGATGGGCAAGGCCCCGCGCGAATGCGGCGTGCGCTCCAACGCTCTCGTCAGCGCCGTCGCCTTCCACCCGGGCGCGCTGGTGGTCGCCATGGGCTATGACGACGGCTGGATCGTGCTGGTGCGGCTGACCGACGCCGCCGAAATCCTGGTTCGCAGCACGGAGGAAGGCGGCGACGCGATTTCGGCGCTGGCCTTCGACTCCACGGGCGGGCGCCTCGCCTTTGGCGCGCGCGGCGGCGCGGCCGGCGTGCTCGATTTTCCCCAAGCATGATCCCAAAAAGTGGGAACCGGTTTTTGGACAAGATCATGCTCAGAAAAGGCCCCGGCGCGATGATGCGTCGCGCATCATCGCGCCGGGGATAAAAACACTGCCGTTTGCCGCGAAACCCGGTAAGATGGCCAAACTCCCTCTGCGACAGACCTGAGCGTGACCGACATTTCTCCCGAGACGCCCGCTGGCGACGCCGCCGCTGCGCAAGACGAATCCGCGCCCAGCGAAGGGCGCGAAATCGAACTGAAATTCACCCTGGGCGAGGCGGGCTTCGCCGCCGCGTTGAACGCGCCCCTGCTGCGCCGCGACGGCGACAAGGACGCGCCCAAAAAACTGGTCTCCGTCTATTACGACACGCCGGATTGGGACCTGTTGCGCCAGAAGACCGCGCTGCGCGTGCGCCGCTCCGGCCGCACCCCGGCGGTGATGACGCTGAAATGGCGCCCCGAGGCCGAAAGCCTGTTTTCGCGCGGCGAGATCGAACACCGCGTGCGCACCCTCGAGCCGGACATCACCCTGTTCGAGGGCGAGCCCGGAGACGCCCTGCGCGCCCTGATCGGCGACAAGCCGCTGGTCGCCAAATACGAAACCCGCATCGCCCGCACCACCCGGCTGCTGTCCTGCGGCGCCGCGACCGTCGAGGCCGCCTTCGACGAGGGCGAGATCGTCGCCGGCGAAAAACGCCTAAAACTGCGCGAACTGGAGCTCGAACTGAAGAGCGGCCCGGAGACGGATTTCTACGCCTTCGCCAGCAAGCTCGCGAGCGTCCTGCCCCTGCGCCTGGACGCGGTCAGCAAGGCCGAGCGCGCCAGCCATCTGGCGCTGGGCGGCGCGCCGACGCCGGTCAAGGCGAAGATCGCTGCGCTTTCAGGCGATCTCAACCTCGACGCCGCCATCGCCCAGGTCATCCTCACCACCCGCGATCACTTCCTCAGCAACTGGGCGAGCCTGCGCGAAAGCGACGATCCCGAATCCATCCACCAGATGCGCGTGGCGCTGCGCCGGCTGCGCGCCGCGCTGGCCATGTTCAAGCGCGCGGTCCCCTGCCCCGAATTCGAAGCCTTTCGCGCCCGCGCCAAAACGCTGGCGACGGCGTTTGGCGCCGCGCGCGACTGCGACGTGCTGCGCGATCTCGTCGAGACCGGCCCGAAACCGCATTTTTCGGAAAACGCCTTCACCCCGCTGCTCGCCGTGCTCGAACGCCGACGCGCCGACGCCTACGCCCAGGCGCGCCTGCTGCTCGAAAGCGCGGAGCCCACACTGTTCGCGCTCGACCTCGGCGGTTTCGTCGCCCGGCGCGGCTGGCGCAACGCCCTCACCGCCGAAGGTTTGAGCGGCCTCACCGGCCCGGTCGGCGCCTTCGCCTCGGAAGCCCTGGAGCGCCTGCACAAGCGCGCGCTCAAAAGGGGCCGCAAGCTGACCAGCCTGCCGGACGAACTGCGCCACGAGTGCCGCATCGCGCTCAAGAACCTGCGCTACGGCGCGGAGTTTTTCAGCGGCGCCTTCGACGGCGACGCGGCCTCGGATTTCATCCGCGCCACCGCGCATGCGCAAAACATTCTCGGCGCCCACAACGACGTCGCCACCGCCGAACATTTTTTGAGCGAACCCCACGACGAGAAGGCGACGCGCGCGGCGGGTGTGGTGCTCGGCTGGCACGCCCGCGAAGCCCTCACCGCCGACGAACATCTTTCGAAGACCTGGAAGGGTTTTCGAAACGCCAAGCCCTTCTGGACGTAAGCCGGGCTCTTTCGCAGCGCCACGGGCGCCACTCCCTCTCCCCGCGAGCGGGGAGAGGGCGGGGGTGAGGGGGACTCCGGCGCTGAAACAGAAGCTTTCCTTGTAGGCCCCGGTCATGTTGCGTTCGAAAGTGAAAACGCGCGCGCCACAAGATATTGTTCACCATATGTTCCACGTGAAACGTAGCGCCCCCAAGACACTGTAAACAAACGACGATCAGCCCACGCAAAAACCGCCCGTTCGCCGTTCCGCGCCCCATCGACCAAATGTCGTACGCAACCCAAGAGTTGCACCAGCAAAAATCGCGCGATTTTTCACGGAAAATGACGCGGAATTCACAGCAAATGCGCGCATTCGCAGCCGTTTGAAGGCCGTCATTGCAACCAAAGCTTGCAATGACGGCCGGTCGGAACGAACCCGCGACCCGTGTCCGCCGCCAAAACCACTCCAGCGGAGGGCGGCGGAAATCCGATTTCTGGCGCCCTCGCAACAGAGCTGGTTCGGGGAATCTGGACAGAGCGATAAGTGGCTTTTCTGCCTGACAGCGGCGATGATCGCCGCGTATCAGGAGAGATTATGACCAAGCGACCGCGTCGGAACCACACTGCGGCATTCAAGGCCAAGGTGGCTCTGGCCGCCCTGAAGGGCGAGAAGACGCTGACGGAGTTGGCGCAAGACTTCGAGGTCCATCCCAACCAGATCCGGGACTGGAAGGCGCAACTGCTTGAGGGCGCGGCCGGGGTATTCGGCGCCGACGCCTCGACAGCCCAGGCGCCGCCGGTGGATTTGAAGGCGCTCCACGCCAAGATCGGAGAACTGGCGTTGGAGAACGATTTTTTGGAAGGCGCGCTCATCAAGGCCGGCATGCTGAGCGCAAAGCGATGACCGACCGTCATCACAATCTTCCCATCGCCCGTCAGGCCAAGGTTCTCAACATCAGTCGCGGTAGCGTCTATTACCAGCCTCGCCCGACCTCGCCCGAGGACCTCGCGCTGATGCGCCGCATCGACGAACTGCATCTGGAATTCCCGTTCGCGGGCAGCCGGATGTTGCGGGACTTTCTGGATCGCGAGGGCCTCAAGGCCGGTCGCCGCCATGTCGCCACGCTGATGAAGCGCATGGGCATTGAGGCGATCTATCGCCGGCCCAACACGTCCAAGCCGACGCCGGGCCACAAGATTTATCCGTATCTGCTGCGCGGCGTGAAGGTCGATCGGCCCGACGAGGTGTGGGCGATGGACATCACCTACATTCCGATGGCGCGCGGCTTCGTTTATCTTGCCGCGGTGGTCGATTGGTTCAGTCGGCGCGTGCTCAGCCATCGGGTATCGATCACCATGGAGACCGACTTCTGTGTCGAGGCGCTGGAGGAGGCGCTGGCCAAGCATGGCAAGCCGGGGATGTTCAATACCGACCAGGGCAGCCAGTTCACCAGCGAGGCGTTCACCGGCGTGCTGATCGCCAACGAGATCAAGATCAGCATGGACGGCAAGGGCGCCTGGCGCGACAACGTCTTCGTCGAGCGCATCTGGAAATCGGTCAAGTACGAAGAGGTGTATCTGCACGCCTATGACAGCGTCGGCGTTGCGCGCGCCTCGATTGGTCGGTATCTGGACTTTTACAATCGCCGACGCCCGCATTCGTCGCTTGACCGGCGCACGCCGGAGGAGGCCTACTTCGACCCGACGCCCCGTCTGGCGGCGGCGTAATTTTTCCGCCGCCGTGGTGTTGGATGCGACTACCGTCGGGCTACGCCCTCCCTGCGTCACATCCAACCACGGCGCCCTCTGACGAAAGAACCCGGCAGAAAAGCACTTATCGTTCGCGGGAAACTGTTCAGACAACCGGCGCCAGCTCTCAACGATCACCATTCCGCGGCGAAGCGTGGCAGCGTGTCCGCCAGGAATTCGATCCAGGCGCGGGTCTTGGCGGCGGGGCGGCGGTCGGGGTGGGTGATCGCGTGAACCGCGCCGACAGGCATCGGCGGGTGGTCGAGCGTCAGTTCGACCAGCGCCCCCTCCGCCAGCGCCTGCGCCGCGACATAACGGGGTCCGTAAACCAGCCCCTGACCCGCCACCGCCGCGCGCAAGAGCGCCTCGCCGTTGTTGGCGCGCAACCATCCGCGCACGGGCGCCTTGATCTCGCCATCCTGGCCGAAACTCCAGGTGGACGTTCCCGCCTGCTCGGCGAAGGTGTAGCCCAGGCAATCATGCGCGATCAAATCCGACAACAGCCTTGGCGTTCCCCGCCGCGCCAGATAGGCCGGCGACGCGCAGACCACGGTGCGCATCGGCGCGAGTTTTCGCGCCACCAGGCTGCTGTCGGCGAGGCGGCCGATGCGGATCGTCATGTCCCAACGCTCTTCAAGCAGGTCGACGAAGCGGTCGCTGAACCCGAATTCCAGCGTCACGCCGGGATAAAGTTCGTGGAACAGCGGCGCGAGCGGAGCGATGTGCAGGAGGCCGAAGGTCGCGGGCGCGCTGACGCGCAACAAACCTTCGATGGCGAGCGCGCGCGACGACGCCTCGGCTTCCGCCTCGCCGATTTCGGCGAGAATGCGCTCGGCCTTTTCAAGATATGCGGCGCCGGCCTCCGTCAGCGACAATTTTCGCGTGGTGCGGCGCGCAAGCGTCGTTCCCAGCCGCGCTTCCAACCCGTCGAGGTGCTTGGCGGCCATCGCGGGCGACATGCGCAGTTCACGCGCCGCCGCCGAAAGGCCCCCGAGCCGCATGGCGCGCACAAAAACCTCCATGCTGGTCAAGCGATCCGCCATTTCATCCTCTGAGTAGAAAGTAAAACAACCCAATAGGGTATTATCGTTTTTCAGGAGGAAATCTATACCAGCGTCAAGGCGGACGTTTCGACCGCCATCGCCAATGCAAGGAGACTTTTCATGACCATCGCCATCACCGGGGCCACCGGGCAGCTGGGCCGCCTCGTCGTCGCCGCCCTCAAGGCCAGGGCGCCCGCCGCCCGCATCGTCGCGCTGGCGCGTTCGCCGGAAAAGGCCGCCGATTTGGGCGTGGACGCGCGCGCCTTCGATTATTCCAAGCCCGACGCCCAGGCCGCCGCGCTCGCGGGCGTCAAGACGTTGTTGCTGATTTCGTCCAGCGAAATCGGCCAGCGCGCCGCGCAGCATCGCAATGTGATCGCCGCGGCGAAGGCGGCTGGCGTTTCACGCATCGTCTATACCAGCCTGCTGCGCGCCGACACGTCGTCCCTGAGCCTCGCGGACGAACATCGCGACACCGAGCAGGCGATCCAGGCGTCCGGCCTCGACCACACCATCCTGCGGAATGGCTGGTACAGCGAGAACTACACCGGATCGGTCGGCCCGGCCGTGGCCGCCGGCGCTTTCATCGGCAGCGCCGGGAACGGACGCATCGCGTCCGCCGCGCGTACGGATTATGCCGAGGCTGCGGCGATTGTCGTCACCTCCGCCGGCCACTCGGGCCGCGTCTACGAATTGGCCGGCGACACCGCCTACACGCTGACCGAGCTCGCCGCCGAAATCAGCAAGCAGACCGGCAAGGCCATTCCTTACAAAAATCTAACTGAAGCGGACTATGCCGGCGCTTTGATCGGCGTCGGCTTGCCTGAAATCTTTGCGCGCGCCATCGCGGGCTGGGATGTCGCGGCGTCGCAGGGGGCCTTGTTCGACGAGGGGCGCGCGCTTTCGACCCTGCTGGGCCATCCGACCACGCCCATCGCCGCAAGCGTGAAACACGCGCTCGGAAACTGATACGGTTTCCGCAAGATCGCTTCGCGATCCGCGAAAACGAAATCGCACGGAAATCCTCCAGGCGAAGGGCGGATTTCCGCGCGAGTGGAATACGATTTCCGAACTGATCGTTCGGAAATCGTATGACGGGCGCGCGCGTCCAAAACGTCGTGGCGAACGACCAATCCGTTGTTCGCCGCCCCTCAACTCGTGACGATCACAAAATCAGACCCCGTCCGGCTGTCCGGCGACAACGGCGCGTCCGTCAAAACAAGCACCATGCCCGGATGCATGCGCGCCTTCATCGCCGCCACAAAAGCGTCGTCGGCGCGGATGCGGCGGATCACGTCCTGTTCCTGCGCAAGCGAGGCCCCGTCGTCCGCGTGATGGCCGATTCCAATCCAGCCCATGCCGTTGGCGCTGCTTTCGGCGCCTTTCAGGACGAAAACATGAGACCCGAGCGGACCGCCGCCCTGTAGCGCCAGGGCCGAGCGCGCCACCACGCGGTCGTTCTCGATGAGTTCAACGGCGCCATCGGCCGAGGAGGCGATCACGCTGACCACGGGCGCGCGCGCGGCCGCGTCCCAATCTGACGGATGTTTTTTCCCGTCGAGGCCCGCCACCACATGTTCGAATTCCTGCTCCGCATAGGCGTTCAGCACCATGCCGGGATGGGTCAGCGTCCAGGGATCGGTGTGCGCGCCCGCGATGATCACCGGCGTCCCCATATGCGTGACCGTAAACAAAAGTTCGGAAAAGCGCATGGGCAGCCGGACGCAGCCGTGCGAGGCCGGATAGCCCGGAAGTTTTCCCGCATGCAGCGCCACCCCCGACCAGGTGAGGCGGTTCATGTTGGGCATGGGGGCGTCGTCATAGGTCGAGGACTTGTGATGCTTGTCCTTTTGCAGGACCACGAACACGCCCGTCGGCGTCGCGTGTCCCGGCTTGCCCGTCGAGCAGGTGGAGACGGCGATCCGCACGCCGTTGCGATAGACATGCACCCGCTGCTGCGGCAGGGAAACGATGATGCTGACGGGACCGTAAGGCGCGCGTTCGGGATGCCAGGTGAATTGCCCGGGTTTGAGACTGGCGATGTCGGTCAGGCCTTCATCGGACGGCGCGGCGCCGCCGGCCTGTTGCGCCGATGCGGCGCTTGAAAAACCCGCGGCGAAAAACGTTCCGGCAATAAAATGGCGGCGGCTCAATCCCGTCATCGGCAGCGCTCCTTAACAAAAAGTTAAGCTACCAATAAATCCAATGCGGTGCGCCGCCAAGCTAACTTCGCTGCTCCAGTCCGCCGTTGGACGCCTTCCCCAGAAACAGATCGCAAAACGCGCGCGCCGCCAGCGGCAGGCGCTTTTCCGCCCGGTGCAGCAGAAACCAGTGCTTCATCAGCGGAAACCCGTCGACCGGCAGAACGGCGAGCCGCTTGGTCTCCAGTTCGAGCGCAATCGTCTTCAGCGGCACGATCCCCAAACCAAGCCCCGCCGCCACCGCCTGTTTCACCGCCTCATTGGTGTTGACCTCGCAGCTCGACCGGAATTCGAGGCCATTTTCGGCAAAGAATCGCTCGATATTGGCCTGCGTGCCCGATCCCGGCTCGCGCGCGATCATCGCCTCCTCGCCCAAGACATCGACGGGAACGCGCGCGAGCGTGGTCAGCCGGTGATCGGGCCGGGCGACCACGACAAGCGGATTGTCCATGAACTGATGCGCCACCACGCTGGCGTCGTCAGGCGGCCGCCCCATGATCGCGAGATCGGTGCGTTTTTCCAACAGCGCCGCCAGCACGGACTCGTGGTTGTCGACCTGAAGGCTGATGCGAACCGAGGGATAGCGCTTCACATAGTCGCTGACGATGCGCGGCAGGAAAAAACTCATGGTCGAGATCAGGGCGATGCGCAAAATCCCGCATTCCAGGCTGAGATGTTGCTTCATCGCGGACTTCAGGTCCGACATTTTCGCAATCAGTTCGCGCGCGTGACGCGCAAGCTCCTCGCCGGCCTCCGTCAGAACCAGTTTTTTGCCGGCGTGGTCGATCAGCGGCAGCCCCACCTGCTCCTCGAGCTGCTTCACCTGCATGGAAACGGCGGGCTGGGTGAGATTGAGTTCGCCGGCCGCCCGCGAAATCGACCCAAGGCGTCCCACGGCTTCAAAGATCACCAACTGGCGAAGTGTGATGTTAATTCGCCCGCCTCCCCTTGAGACCAGCGCAAGCCAATTGAGACCAGCGCAAGCCAAGCCCCGCTTATAGTCATATAACCAGAACTGAATTGCAAATCCAATGCGTTAACATAGGTTTATATCAGTCGTGAGGGGATGCCCCCCCCACAAGACCAAAGCATGGAGATGCAACGATGACCAAGCTGACCCCCTCTGAATGGACCGCGGCGGCTCTCGTGACCGCCATGTCGCTGGGTCCGCTCGTTCCTTACGCGATTTATTAACAGCGTCCGCGCCGCGTCCGGGGCTGGACCCGTCGCGGCGCGCGACTCAACCGATGGAGGCAAGCGGAACCCTGATCCAGCGAGCGTAGCGCATGGCGGGACCAGGTCGCTGACCCCCAGCGCCGGCGCCCTGGCTGCGCTCGCAAGGCGAACTACCGCCCCCCCACATATTTGACGATATCCTCGATCGAGCCGCGATTGGCGGCGTCACAAAATTGGGCGTCGAGCTCCGCCTGGACCGAAGCCGACAGCCACCAGCTCATCGAAACCTTGGACATCGCCGGCTTCTTGTTCCTGAGCGCGGCGCATTGCGCATCGAACAAGGCGTCGTTGGCGGCCGGGCCGATCTCGGGCCTCTCCTTCATCAAAATCTTGAAAAAGCCCATCTGCTCCGTCCCGTTGATGCGGGCAAGCTCGTGGACGGCGAGGTCCGCCGCCTCCTCGCCATGGCCGGCGCGCGTGGCCAGCAGCGTGTTCAGCGGCGCCGCCAAAATGCCGAGCGCCTCGGTGACAAAACCCTCGTCGAGCGGTCCGAACCTGGGCGTGGCGGCGGCGCGCGGCGGCGTCTTCTTCACGCTCAGCGCGACATCGGGATCGTTCTGCACCCAGACCAGCGCCGGCTTGACTCCCAAGCCGCTCAACGCCCGCGCAAGGTCGGTCGCCGTGCTCAGCCCCGAATTCTCGAAATAGCCGCCATCGACGACGCGGTCGCCATAGGTGGCGTCGGCCTCGTTGCGCAGCACCCCGGCGGGCGAAATGATCGGAAAGCGGGCGCTCAACAGCGCCGCGGTGGACAGGCGCAGGTCCGGCGCGTCGCGCACCAGCGGCCGGTCGGCGGCGCCGTCGTGCGCGGCGGGACAATCGCCGCCGTCCGTCGGGCAGGGCCGCGACATCAGCTCGAACACGTCATAGGTCTGCGAATAAAGC
Organism: Rhodoblastus acidophilus; assembly: GCF_009720655.1. Taxonomy (GTDB): domain Bacteria; phylum Pseudomonadota; class Alphaproteobacteria; order Rhizobiales; family Beijerinckiaceae; genus Rhodoblastus; species Rhodoblastus acidophilus_A. The sequence continues at coordinate 58,979 of NZ_WNKS01000022.1, forward strand.
GCGATGCGCCCGTTCGCCCCGTCTGGACTGGCGTAGGTCGAGATCAGGTCCGAGGCGACGATGCGGCGCCCGGTGGAGACGGAGGTGCCGTTGAGCAGCAGCAGCGGCAGCCACCCCTCGCCCCCGGCATAGCCAAAGGCGCGGCACAGGCCCTTGCCCGGCTGGGCGCTGCAATTCTGCGGCGCGCGGCTGCGCCCGGAAATATAGCTGTAATGGCGCTCCCAGCTCTGCTCCAGCAGGGCGGCGCGATCAAGGATCATCGACCCCGTTTCAGGCGGGATCGCGCGCGGCGCGAAATTGTCGCGAAAGCCGAGGCCGATAAAACCGCTCGACAGATAGTCGCCGGACACCAGCAATTGCAGGCAGGAGCGCCAGGAGTTTTGCGGGTCGGGAGCGCCGGACGCCGCGCCGAACCACAGCCGGTCGCTGCGCACGCAAGGCGGCGCGCCGCCGCGCTCGGCCGCGTCGGCGAGCGCCGCGCGGATCGTCGCCGCGCCGAAGGCGCCGCCGGACACGCCGGAAAGGGCGAAGATCTTGCGTCCGGGCGCGCCATCGCCCTTGGTGCGATCGATGATTTCGCCGGCGAAGGTCGCGGCCATGAAGGCGGCGCGGCTGGCCCCGCCTTCGGCCGCGATCACCAGCGCATACGGGCACTTGCTCGCGTCGTCCTGGCAGCCGTTGGCGGCCCGCCATTTGTCCACGGCGATTTTCAGTTCGATCTGGCGGCCCGTGAGCTGGTCCGCCGGCTTTTGCGGCAAGAGGCGGACATCATTCAAATGCGTGTTGGTCGCCGTGACCACCACGGCGATCGCGACCAGCGGGGCGAGCACCGGCCAGCCCTTGCGATGTCCAATTCGCGCCAGTTCGCTCAAGACCAGCACCAGCGAGCCGAACAGCAGGGGAATCAGCAGCGCACGGTCGAAATAGAAGGCGAGCCGGTGCGGCGCGAGATAGGCGACGACAAATAGAGCGATGGTGAAAACCAGCGACGCGCGCGCAAACCGGGTGAGCCGCCGCCTCACCTGCGCGGCGCCGTCGGAGGCGCGCAAATCGGCGCGCCGCTCGATCCAGCCGAGCAACCAGCGCCGCCCGATGACGAACACGATGAAGAGAACGGCCGCGACGGCGTCGCCCAGGGCGATCCACAGGATCTGGCTCTGCGCGCGCTTCACCTCCTCGAGGTCGCGCGCGGTATCCATGGTGGCGTCGCAGAAATACAGGCCGAAGCCGACAGCGATAAAGGGGATGAGTCCGAGCACGCGCGGCGCCCACTCGATCGCACAGCCCAATTCTGTTCGAAGTTCCTCCTGCAACGCCACGAGTTCGGCGTCCGACACGGTCCGCCGCACCGCAATGGGAACCAGCCAATGCGGCTCATCGAGGACGCGGCGCGCGCCGTAATGGACCGGCCAGGCCCACAGGAAGAACACGGCGAAAAGGAACCCGAGCCAGTGGCCGATCTGCGCCAATGTGCTGGAAAAGGCGAGGTCCGCGAACAGGTTTTGCGCCTGAACCACGCCGAACAGCAGGAAGAAGCCGGCGACGACCGAAATCAGCGAAAAGCGGCAGGCGGCGAGCAGTCGACCGAACAGCACACATTTTCGCCAAACACGCGCGAACATCCGCGCCTCCTGAAATCAAGCCCTGAAAACGCTGACGCCACAATGCGCCAATGCTCCCTCAGCGGCAATAGCTTACCTCAAGGTTGCACAAATCAGTCGAGGATACAGTGCGGCATAAAGCGCGAGCGGTCGCCGGTGATTTTTGAGATATCCTCGCGCACGCCAAGCCCTGCGGGCTCCTCGCCCACCAGCCAGCTGCCGAACACGGGAAAATTGCCGCCAAAATCCGGCAGGGGGCAAAGCGCCTGCCGGATTTTTGGGCCGCCATAGGCGAGGTCCGGCCCGAGGATCACCTCTTCGCCATGCAGCTCGACATTGCCGCCCTCGCGCGAGCGCAGAGGTTTGCGCGCAAATTTCTGCCCGAGTTCGGCGGCTCGGGAATCGTCGTCAAAAAAGCAGGGCAGCAGGTTCGGATGTCCCGGCGCGCTCTCCCAGGCCAGCGCCAGCGCGCCTTTATTCGACAGCAGCATTTTCCACGCCGGCTCGATCCACCGCGCCTCTTTTAACCCCGGCGCCCGCCCAAACGCTTCGTCGAACATCCACTCCCACGGATACAGCTTGAACATTTTGCCAATCGCCCTGCCCGAGCGATCAACAAATTTGTCCGCCGCCAGCCCGATGTCGCCCATGTCGATCAGCGCGGTTGGCAGCCCCGCCTGTCGCGCGCAATCCTCCAGATAGGCGGTCGTGCCGCGATCCTCGACGCTGTCGATCACGCAGGCGAAATGCACGAATTTTTGCTCGCCCACCAGTCGCCAGCGGTCGATCAGCCGCTCATGCAGCGCATTGAACTGGTCGGCGTTTTTCGGCAGCGCGCCGCAGGCGATCATCTGCTCCAGCCAGTCCCATTGCACGACAGCGCTCTCAAACAGGCTCGTCGGCGTATCCGCGTTATATTCTAGCAGCTTTGGCCCGCCGTCCCAGGAAAAATCAAATCGGCCATAGAGGGACGCATCGCGCCGCCGCCAGCTCGCCGCGATGACGTCGCGCGCAAAATCGGGAACGCCGAGCCGCGCCATCAACGCCTCGCTGGCGACGATCCGCCCGGCGAGCTCACAAAAAAGCGCGCCAAGCTCCAGCGTCGCCTTTTCCAGCGCCTCGATCTCAGCAAGCGAAAACACGTAGCGCGCGGACTCATCCCAATAGGGCTCTCCGTCGCTATGGGAAAAGGCAAAGCCGATTCTATTGGCCTGCTCGGCGAAATCTTTTCGAACCGGCGAGGCTTCGCGCCTCATTCGCCGCCCCCGCCATGTCCGCCGCTGGCGTGGACGCCGCTCGCCCCCGTCGCGCCAAAGCCGCCATAGGTCGCGCCATGAGGCGCCGACGTTGTCCCACCGCCCCAGCCCCAGCCAAAATGGAAGCCCGACCGCGAGCCCCCAGCGCTGGAGCGGCAGGTCGCATCCTTGGACTCGGTCCACTCGTCGTTCGAACACTTTTGGCGCTGCGTCAGCGCCAGCCCGGCCAGCGCCGCGAGACCGGCGGCGGTCAGCGCCACGGCGAAGGAGCGCAGGCGGGACGGCGGCAGCGGCTCGGGTCCGCCGAGCCCCCCGGGCGCGCCCAAAACAGGCGCCGGCGGTTTGATCTCCGGCGCGTTCCGCCGCCCAAATTCCTTGCGCTTGGCCATCACGGGCTCATGCAGGCGGCGGCGATCACGCCGGAGGAGACGGACACGGCGGCGGCCCAGATGGCCGAAGCCATGGCGTTCTGCTCGATGGCGTGGGGCAGGCCGGGATGGAGCAGCCGCGCCAGCCCATAAGCGACGAACTGGCTCACCAGCGCCACGACGCCCCAGACCGCGAATTCGACAACGCTCGTCGTGTGATGGATCGCCCCGGCCAGGGCGACGGCGAATCCAAGCAGCGCCCCGCTATAGGCCAGTCCCGCCGAGGCGTTATGCTGGCGCACGATCAGGTCGAATTCGTCATAGGGGGTCAGGCGCGCATAGATCGCGCAGAACAGCACGACAAAGCCGATCGATCCCAAAAAATAGGCAAAAAAGGCCGCCACGCCGGGAAGAAAATCGGGCACTCAGGCCTCCTGTTGCAGCGGGCGCAAGGATGCCGCGCCAACGGGCGCAGCGCAAGCCGTGCTATTGTTCGCACATGCGAAATGGGCGTGGAGTTTCCCTGGGAACGGTATAAAATGAGGCAGAAGATTCGAGGCGCCCTTTGATGCCGCAGATGATACTGCTGACCGGCAGCGGCATTTCCGCCGATTCCGGTCTTGACACCTTTCGATCCTCGGGCGGACAGAGCCTGTGGGCGCTCTACGATGCCGATGTCGTCTGCAACTACGAGGTGTGGGAAGAGAATTTCGAGCTTGTGCACGAGTTCTATTCGAAGCGCCGCGTCGAACTGGCGGGGGTGGAACCGAACGCCGCGCACAAAATGGCGGCGGAATGGCAGAAGCGCTACGGCGCCGAACTGATCACCCAGAACGTCGACGACCTCTTCGAGCGCGCCGGCGCCCGCGACGTGGTCCATGTGCATGGCCGCCTCACCGGCCTGCGCTGCCTGAGCTGCGAAGCGCAATGGGACTGGGGCTACCGCCCCTTCAATCCGGCCGAGCATCGCTGCCCGTGCTGCGGCGGTCTCCACGAGGTCAAGCCGGATGTCGTCTTCTTCGGCGAAAGGGCGCCGCTTTACCAAAGACTGTGGGAGCGGCTGGATTCCCTCAGCCACGAGGATTTGCTGATGATCATCGGCACCTCGGGCAATGTGCTGCCCATCGCCGGCATCGCCCGCCACACCCGCGCCGTGACCGTGCTGTCCAATCTGGAGCCGGAGCCGACCATTCCGGAAAACTATTTTGATCACGTGATCCACGGCCGCGCCGCGGAGCTCGCCCCGCGGCTCGACGAGCTGGTCAAGAAAATCCTGGATTAGCAGGCTGAATCAGTCATACCAAGTCTCGCTGATCAGAACCCATGCGCCCAATCGCGGAGTCCGATGGACATGATGCGCCACGGTTGGTCGACGAGCT
>NZ_WNKS01000023.1 GCF_009720655.1 Rhodoblastus acidophilus
TCCAGGTTCGCCTGTTGAATCAAACAAAAGCCGATTCGGGAATCCGCCGCCGAGTCAGTCTCTCGGAGACTTGGTATTACGGCAGAAAACCTTCAAAGACGATCTGGTTGGCGTGGAGCAAGACTTCCGTCGCCTGCTCCGCGCTGCGCACCGTCCAGCTCATCACCGGCATTTTGGCGCAGGCGCGGGCGAGTTCGCAGGTCGGGTTGGGCAGGTCGGAACAGCGCCACGACAAAAAGTCCGGCCGCGTCTCGCGGGCATGGACGAAGCGGGCGAGCCGGTCCTTCTCCGCCGCCGACAGATTTTCAAAATCCTCGTCCTCGTAATCGGCCTGCGCCACGATCCCGAGCGGCCAGGGCGGGTTTTGCGCCCGCAAGACGGCGATCAGGGCCGGATCAAAACTCTTGAGCGCGACGGGGCCGCGATGTCCCGCAAGTGCGGCGGCCACCGCATGCGCCAGCGACACGTCGCCGTCAAAATCGCTTTTCAGTTCGAGAATCAGCGGACAGGCCGCGCCATCGCGCAAAAACTCCGCGAGCGCGGGAATGCGCTCGCCGCCGCGCAGCCGCAAGGCCTGGGCTTGCGCGGTGTCCAGATCGCGAAAAAACCCGGTTTCGCAGGTGAGACGGTCGAGTTCGTCGTCATGGAAGACAAACACGTCTCCGTCGCGCGACAGCCGGACATCGGCCTCGACGGCAAAACCCCGCGCCATGGCGGCGCGCAGGGCGAACATCGTGTTCTCCGGTTTTTGGGCGTCGTGCAGGCCGCGATGGGCGATCGGCCGCGCCGTCAGCCAGCCCGGCGCATGTCCGGTCATGGCAGGATCTCGAAAATGGCCTCGACCTCGACGCAGGCGCCGAGCGGCAATTGCGCCACGCCGATGGTCGAGCGGGCGTGCGCGCCCTTTTCGCCGAGCGCGCCGCCGATCAAATCCGACGCCCCGTTCATCACCTGGGCGAGCCGGGTGTAATCCTCGGCGCCGCGAATGAAGCCGCCGAGGCGCACGCAATGGCCGATGCGGTCGAGGTCTTCGATGGCGGCGCGGACCTGCGCCAGCACATTGACCGCGCACAAAGCCGCCGCCTGCTTGGCCAAGGCCTCCTCCACTTCGACGCCGACTCGGCCGATGTGGGCTTCGCTCAGCGCGCCATCGGCGCCGAACGGCAATTGCCCGGAGACGAACAGCAGCGCGCCGCTGCGCACGGCGGGAACGTAATTGGCCACTGGCGCCGCCGGAGTCGGCAGGACAAATCCGAGATTGGCGAGGCGGCGTTCGACCTCAGAAGCGATCTGGCCCATGGGAGACTTTCCTGTGATTCCATTTGTGATTGGACTTGAGCGTAATTTCGCCAAAGATGGACGGCAATGACTTTCGCATCCGAGCCAATACAAAGATCATGAAGCTCTCAGGGAGAAGTTTATGCGTTTGACCGCCAGCCTGCTGCTGACTGTCCTCGCCAGCGGCGCGCCCGCCATCGCCGCCGAAGCGCGCGTTCCCCTCGTCAGCCATCGCGCGCTCTATGAATTGCGCCTGGGCGAGGCGACCGGCAACAGGGCGCCGGCCAGCGCCGAAGGCATGATCGCCTATCATTTTTCTTCGGACTGCGATTTCTACGCCCAGTCCCTTCGGCAGGTCGTCGCCATGCAGCCGCAGGAGGGGCGCGCCCAGCTCAGCGAAAGCCGCGTCAGCACCTATGAGGACGGGCGCGGCCAGGATTTCCGCTTCACCACCGTTGAGTCCGGCGCGCGGGGCGAGGAGGTCGAGGGCCGCGCCCAGCGCGCCAGCGACGGCGCGCTCGCCATCGCCCTGAGTTCGCCGCGCCCGCAGAAAATCAGCGCCGATTCCGCCGTGCTGTTTCCGACCCAGCACATCGCCAAGCTGATCGACGCGGCGGAAAAGGGCGAAAATATCCTGCTGGCGCGCGTCTTCGACGGCTCCGCCGACGGCCGCAAGATTTTTAACGTCACCGCGGTCATCGGCGCCGCGCGCACAACGCCCGACGCCGACAGCGCCGCAAAGGCGGAAAAGTTGCGCGGCCTGCGCCGCTGGCCGGTGTCGCTGGCCTATTTCCCCGAAGACCGCCACGACGGCGCGCCGGACTATGTGCTGAACTACGACCTCTACGAGAACGGCGTGTCGACCCATCTGAAGCTCGACTACGGCGACTATTCCCTGAACGGCGAACTCACGCGGATCGAATTCCCGGCGCGGACGCTCTGCCGCAAGTAGACGGCGTCACGCCGACGCGGCATAGGGGCGCCCGCCCCCGGCGTCGGCGATGAAGCGCACCACCTCATCCTGCGGGATCGGGCGGCTGAACAGGAAGCCCTGCACGACATTGCAGCCGAACTTGCGCAGCAGGTCGAACTGCTCGGAGGTTTCCACCCCCTCCGTCACGCAATGCAGGTTGAGACTGCCGATCAGGGCGATCATGCTCTTGATGATGTCGCGGGCGACGCCATTGCCCTGCATTTCCTGCACAAAACTGCGGTCGATCTTGATCTTGTCGAGTGGCAGCCGGTGCACATAGGCGAGGCTTGAATAGCCGGTGCCGAAATCGTCCAGCGAAATCTTGACGCCGAGCCGCTTGAGCGTGGTCAGCGCCGCCTGCGCGCCCTCGAAATCGGTCAGCAGCGAGGTTTCTGTGACTTCGATGTCAATCCGCGCGGGATCGACGCCGCTGGTCTCGATGATCACGATGATCTGGCTCAGGGCGATGGGCGACAGCAGGTCGCGGACAGAAAGGTTGAGGCTGACCCCGACCGTTTCGGGCCAGTTTTTCGCGGCCCTCAGCGCCTTGCGCAGCACGGTGCGCGTCAGCGTGTGGATGGTTTCGCTGCGCTCCGCAATGGGCACGAACTGGCTTGGCGAAACCGACCCCAGCTCCGGCGAGGTCCAGCGCGCCAGCGCCTCGAACGAGACGATGGACTGGTCGGCCGCGTCGAACAGAGGCTGAAACTCCAGCCTGATTTCCTCTTCCAGATTGGCGCGGCGCAAGCATTGCTCGATGCGCGCCTTCAGCCGCATCTTGGTCTCGTGTTCGGCCGTGAACAGCACGGCCTCGCCGCGATGGTGCTGCTTGCCGTGGTAGAGGGCGAAATCGGCGCGCTCGTAAAGCTGTTCGGCGTCCGACGCATCCTGGGGGAAGCGCGCGAAGCCGATCGAGCACGAGATGCTGGCCTCGGCCCCGGCGATCCGCACCGGCGCCTTGAGCGCCGCGCAGATGCGGGCGCCAAAGGCGAGGATTTCGCTTGGCGTCATCCGGGCGTTGACGACGACGCCGAATTCGTCGCCGCCCAGGCGCGCGACCGAGACGCCTTCAGTCTCGAACTGGCGCAGCCGCCCGGCGCATTCGCACAAAACCTTGTCGCCCAGGGCGTGGCCGTAGAGATCGTTCACGGGCTTGAAACCGTCGAGATCGACGATGCCCATGAAAACCTGCTCGCTCCTGGCGATTTCGCGGGACATCTGCGCGAAGAAAGCGCGGCGGTTGGCGAGGCCCGTCAGGCTGTCGGTATTGGCGATTCGCCTGTTGTCCTCGGCGAATTGCGCGGCGCAGGCCCTGGCCGCCACCAGATCGTCGAATTCCCGCGAAGACCCGTTCACCGACATGAACAGCGCCAGCACGACAACAAAAATGTTCACCCCCGCGAGGATGGCGCTGGCGTCCCCGCCCGTGATCAGCAGCCAGGCGAAACCCGGCAGGCTCATGCCGCCGACCAGCAGCGCGGCCTTGGGCAATTGCGCCAGCGCGAAAATCGTGAACATGCCGGTGAGCGCCAAGGAATAGACCAGCGCCTCGGCCTGCCCCGGCCCGGCGTGCATGTAGAGCGCCATGGCCCAGGCGATATAGAGGAACGCCAGCGGCGCCGCCGCCAGCTTGACGCGACGCAGGATCCGGCGGGCCTCGGCCTCGACGATCGGCTTTCTGATCAGCCGCCGCCAGGCGATGACGAGGCAGGCGCAAAGTCCCGCGAGCGCCAGCGGCGCGGACACGGTGAGGGCAAGCGGCGCGGAATACAGGGAAATGGCGGCGAGCGTCAAAGCGTTGCCGGCGATCGCCAGCGCGATCAGGGGCATTTGCCGGACCAAGGCGGCGAGGCGGGCGCAATCGCGTTCCGCGCACGGAGAAGAGGCGCCGCAACCGGCTCCGGCATGCAGGGAAAACACCAATGGCATGAATGCCCCATCCCCTCGCCCCTGCGCACAACCGCCGGCGATCGTTAAAGATTTAGCCAACAACTCGTTAAACACAAGTTACGCTGCGTAATCTCCGCAAGCAAAGCTGGGCCGCAACAATAAAACCTCCCGCCTTGCGGCGGGAGGTCGGCTGTCTTTGCGAGCTTTGGGGGCGAAACCGGGCGTTTTTGCTCAGAGCGGAATGTTGTCGTGTTTCTTCCAGGGGTTTTCCAGCTTCTTGTGACGCAGCATGGCGAGCGCCCGGGCGACGCGCTTGCGCGTGCCGAACGGCTGGATGACCTCATCGATATAGCCGCGTTCGGCCGCGACGAACGGGGACAGGAAGCGGTCCTCATATTCCTTGGTGCGCTGCGCGATCTTGTCCGGATCGCCAATTTCCTGGCGGAAAATGATTTCCACCGCGCCCTTGGCGCCCATGACCGCGATCTGCGCCGTCGGCCAGGCATAGTTGATGTCGCCGCGCAAATGTTTTGAGGCCATGACGTCATAGGCGCCGCCGAAGGCTTTGCGGGTGATCACCGTCACCTTGGGAACGGTGGCCTCGGCATAGGCGAACAACAGTTTCGCGCCATGCTTGATCAGGCCGCCATATTCCTGCGCGGTGCCGGGCAGGAAGCCGGGCACGTCGACGAAGGTGACAATCGGGATATTGAAGGCGTCGCAGAAGCGCACGAAGCGCGCCGCTTTGCGCGAGGCGTCGGAATCGAGCACGCCCGCCAGAACCATCGGCTGGTTGCCGACGATGCCGACGGTGCGCCCGTCCAAGCGGCCGAAGCCGACCACGATGTTCTTGGCGTGCGCTTCCTGGATTTCGAAGAAATCGCCCTCGTCGACCACCTTGGTGATCAGCTCCTTCATGTCATAGGGCTTATTCGGATTGTCCGGGATGATCGTGTTCAGCGACATGTCATAGCGGTCGCAATCGTCGAACGTCGGCCATTCCGGCACCTCGTCGGTGTTGGACGCGGGCAAGAAGTCGATCAGGCGGCGCATCTGCAGCAGCGCCTGGAGATCGTTGTCATAGGCCTTGTCGGCGATGGAGGATTTGGTGGCGTGCACCGAGGCGCCGCCGAGCTCTTCCGCCGTCACCGTCTCGTTGGTGACGGTCTTGACGACGTCGGGGCCGGTCACGAACATGTAGGACGTGTCCTTGACCATGAAGATGAAGTCGGTCATCGCCGGCGAATAGACGTCGCCGCCCGCGCACGGGCCCATGATCACCGAAATCTGCGGAATGACGCCGGAGGCCAGCACGTTGCGCTGGAACACCTCGCCATAGCCGCCGAGCGCCGCCACGCCTTCCTGAATGCGGGCGCCGCCGGCGTCGAACAGGCCGATGATCGGCGCGCGGTTGCGCAGCGCCATGTCCTGGATTTTTGTAATCTTTTGCGCATGCGTCTCGGACAGCGAGCCGCCGAGAACGGTAAAATCCTTGGCGAACACATAAACGACGCGGCCGTTGATCGTGCCCCAGCCGACGACCACGCCGTCACCGGGGATTTTCTCGCCCTGGTCCATGCCGAAGTCCACGCAGCGGTGCTGCACGAACATGTCGAATTCCTCGAAGGAGCCGTGATCGAGCAGCAATTCGATGCGCTCGCGGGCGGTGAGCTTGCCGCGCTTGTGCTGCGCGTCGATGCGCCTCTGTCCGCCGCCGAGGCGGGCGGCTTCGCGGCGCTGATCAAGAGCTTCGAGGATGTGTTTCATGAGGCCGTTCCGGTCTTGGCGGCGGCTCGCCGCGAATGAACAAAATCGCGCGGGGTTTAACACGGGCGGACGGGGACCGGAACAGGCAAGATGACGCTTGGATGAAAGCCTTTCGGCTAATGCGGGCTGCGGACCGAGCCGGGAGCGCGGGGCCTGGATCGCATCGCGCTCACCCGCTCTCATGTCACGACGAAATGATGGGCGCGATGCGTTCCTGTCCCCCTCATTCGCGGCGCCGGGGACAGGAATGCATTGCCCCCGCGGACCGATCATACGATTTCCGAGCGATCCGTTCGGAAATCGTATTCCACTCGCGCGGAAATCCGCCCTTCGCCTGGAGGATTTCCGCGCGATTTCGTTTTCGCGGATCGCGAAGCGATCTTGCGGAAACCGTATCATCTCATGAAGCGGATCGCGCGCAATGCGATCCAGTCCCCATCGTCAAGACCGCGCCGTCTGCGCCAGCAGGTCGAAGGCCAGCAGGGTGAAGGCGCGCTTGTCGAGATTGAAGACGGCGAGTTCGCGCGCCTCGCGTTCGAGCTGCTCCCAGGCCTGCGCATAGGGCGCGACGGCGCGAGGTCCAAGACCGCGCTTTTCGCGCAAACCGGCGCTGAGCCAGCCGAAACAGGCGGCGAGCAGAGCGTCCAGCGCGGTTTCGTCGCCCGCCGCGCTGTCGGCGATGCCATGGACCAGCGGCCAGCTGATCTGGGGCAGCATGGCCAGCGCGCGGGTCACCTGGGCGTCGAACTTGGCGTCGGAGGCGGAGAGCAGCCGCAAGACTTCGCGGACCGAGCCTTCGGCCCGGAGGCAGGCGGCGTCGAGCGCGGACTCCTCAGGGGTGAGCCCGGCCGCGTCGAGCGCGGCGCGGGCGGCGGCGCGCAAGTCGGCGTCGGCGAGCTTTTGCAGCATCACCCTCCGGCAGCGCGAGCGGATCGTCGGCAGGATGCGCCCCGGCTGGTGGGCGACGAGCAGGAACAGGCTGCGCGGCGGCGGCTCCTCGATCATTTTGAGCAGCGCATTGGCGCTGGCGGCGTTGAGATCGTCGGCGGAATCGATGATCGCCATGCGCCAGCCGCCCCCGCCCGCCGCCTGCTCGAACAGATGCAGCATTTTGCGAACATCCTCGACGGCGATGCGCGTAAAAAACTTCTTGGTCTTGTCACTATAGCCGCGCCGCAGCAGCGCGAGGTCGCCGAACGTCATTGACGAGATTTTTCGAAAGACCGGATGCGCCGGATCGACCGACAGGTTTTTGGCGGACAAAACCTCGGGCGCGCCCGGATCGGGATGAGCCGCGAGAAAGCGCGCCATGCGCCAGGCCAGCGTCGCCTTGCCAATCCCCAGGGGTCCGCCGAGAATGAACGCCTGCGGCAGTCGCCCCGCGCGAAAAGCCTCCAGGAAATCGGCTTCGGCCTTGCGATGACCGAACAGGCCAAAAGTGTCGCGCGGATGCGGCGCAGGCTCGAACCGATCGCTTTCCGGCTGCGAATCCCCCTTCACGAAACGCCCTCGGCGGCCTCGTGCTCGCGGCGGCGGAATTTCTCCGCCATGGCCTCCCAGATCGAAGCCGCCACGGCGTCCTGCGGCCGGTCGGCGTCGATCACCCGGCAGCGCTCGGGGTCGGCCCTGGCTATGCCCAGGAATTTTTCGCGCAACTGCCAGTGAAAGGAGAGGTCCTCGCCCTCGAATCGGTCGGCCGTCCCCTCGCCCCGCCGCGCGCGCGCGCGCTCCAGACCAATTTCGGGGGGAATGTCGAGGATGAAGGTCAGGTCGGGCCGGCAATCGGCGACGGTGGCGTTTTCCAGCGCCGCCATCACCGTGTCGTCGATTTCGCCGCGCGCGCCTTGGTAGGCGCGGGTCGAATCCGCGAACCTGTCGCAGAGCACGACGGCGCCGCGCCCAAGCGCCGGGGCGATGAGCCGGTCGATATGGTCGATGCGGGCGGCCGAAAACAGCACGGCCTCGCCGAGCGGGCCGAATGTTTTCGCGCGCCCGCTTAAAATCACGTCGCGCAGGCGCTCGGCGAGCGCGGTGCCGCCGGGCTCGCGGGTCGTCACCAACTCGCGCGCGTAATCGCGCAGACGCGCGGCGAGCAGGCGAATCTGGGTCGACTTGCCCGCGCCCTCGCCGCCCTCGAAGCTGATGAAAAGCCCCTTGCCCAAGCCGCTCGCCCTATTGTTCGCGCAGGATGTTTTCCAAAAAATCGGATTTCCCTCTTTTTTGGGATCATGCTCTAAGTCAATCAATCTCATAACGCGAAAAAACCGCCCGGGGTAGTCGGGCGGTTGAGACCTTTCCGCTCGCGGCAGGTTAATGCCGCACATTCTTCCGTTCTCACGCGATTCGTCCATGCCAAACTCCCCGTGCGTCCTCGTCTGGTTTCGTGAAGACCTCCGCATTGGCGACAACCCGGCGCTGGCCGCCGCGGCGGCCACGGGCCTGCCGCTGCTGTGCGTCTTCATCCTCGAAGACGAGGGCCCGCGGCCGATCGGCGGGGCGGCGCGCTGGCGGCTCGACCGGGCGCTCGCAGCCCTCGAAAGCGATCTCACCCGATACGGCGGCCGGCTGCATTTCTTGCGCGGCGCCGCCGAAACCCTGTTGCCCCAGCTCACCCAGGCCGCCGGCGCGGCAAAACTGGTCTTCAATCGTCGCTATGGCGGGGCCGAGCGCGCGGTCGACGCGCGGGTCGCGGCGGCCTTGGCCGGGCGGGTCGAGACGTTCAACAGCGCCCTGCTGGCCGAGCCCGCGCAGCTCGCGCCGCGTTCCGGCGGCCATTTCAAGGTGTTCACCCCGTTCTGGCGGGCCATGCGCGACCGGCTCGCCCACGCCGAGCCCCGCCCGGCCCCGCAAGACCTCGATTTCGCGACGTGGCCGCAGGGGTTTGCCCAGCTCCACCGCGCGGCGCTCGCCCTCTCCCCCAGCCGGCCCGACTGGGCCAGGGATTTTCCGGAGCCCCACGCCGGCGAGGCCGGCGCGGAAAGCCGGTTGCGGCATTTCATCGATGAAAAGCTCGATGGTTACGAGACCATGCGCGACCGCATCGATTGCGACGGCGCCTCGAAACTGTCGGCGCATCTGCATTTCGGCGAGATTTCGCCGCGACAGATCGTGGCGGCGGTGCGGGGCCGCCCGGCGGAAAAATTCCTCATCGAATTATGCTGGCGGGAATTTTCGACCCACCTGCTCCACGCGCGGCCCGATTTGCCCTGGGGAAATTTCAACGCCCGATTCGACCGTTTTCCCTACCGTAACGACCCAGAGGGCCTCGAAGCCTGGAAGCGCGGGCGCACCGGCTATCCCGTGGTCGACGCCGCGATGCGTCAGGTCTGGCGCACCGGCTTCATGGCCAATCGCGCCCGCATGATCGTCGCCTCCTTCCTGGTCAAGCACCTCCTCATCGACTGGCGCGAGGGCGAAGCCTGGTTCTGGGACACGCTCACCGACGCCGACGCGGCGAACAATGCGGTGTCCTGGCAATGGATCGCCGGCAGCGGCCCCGACGCCGCGCCCTATTTCCGCATCTTCAATCCGGTGCTCCAGGGCGAAAAATTCGATCCCGACGGCGACTTCGTGCGGACATGGCTCCCCGAACTCGCGCGACTGCCGGCAAAATGGATTCACCGGCCGTTCGCGGCGCCCGCAGACGTCCTGAAGGCCGCCGGCGTGACCATCGGCGGGAACTGGCCGGCCCCGATCGTCGAGCATGATTTCGCCCGCAGACGGGCGCTGGACGCCTTCGCGGCCACCACCGCCCCTGGCGCCTGACGCCCGTTAACCATAGCCATTCCTTGGCCTTTTTGGCGCTGGCTTGATCTGTGCCTTGCGCGCCACAGACCGCCGTTTTCGTCCGGGCTCCGGAGGGCCCCGCCATTGTTTGGCTTAAATTGCTGCTACATAAGCTTTGCGCCGTCGTCCGCCATTTTGGGGCCGTTGCGGCGGAAACGGTGTGCATGACCCTGATTGAGCGCTACATCTTCCGAGTCGCCGGCATGGCCTTCCTGGCCACGCTCGGGGTGCTGACGGCCGTGATCTGGCTGCAGCAGGCGCTGCACGACCTCGACCTGATCACCTCCAAGAGCCAGTCGATCATCAAATTCCTCACCATCACCGGCATGTGGATTCCCTCGCTGGTCATGGTCATCGCGCCGATCGCGCTGTTCATCGCCGTTCTGTTCTCCCTCAACAAGCTCAACAGCGACAGCGAGCTGGTGGTGACCGCGGCCTCCGGTCTGTCGCCGCTCGGCCTGCTGCGTCCCTACGCGCTCTTGATCGTGCTGGTCTCCGGCTTCTGCGCGCTGGTGTCGCTGTGGATCATGCCGGCGAGCTTTGTCCTGATGCGCGACGCCTGGGTCGAGGTGAGATCGGATTTCTTGACCAAGATCGTGCGGCCCGGCCAGTTCAACTCGCTCGAAAGCGGGCTTGTCTTCCATTACCGGGACCGCGGACCGGGCGGCGAACTGCTCGGCGTGTTCATGCTCGACCGGCGCGACCCCGGCCAGGCGAACGTCTATCTCGCCGAAAACGGCATCGTCACGAAAATCGACGGCAAATCCTACATCGTGCTGCAGACGGGCACGATCCAAAAGCAGGAAAAGGGCGCCATTCCCGCCATGGTGACTTTTGATTCCTACGCGCTCGATCTCTCAAGCTTCGGCCCGAAAGCCCTGATGGGTCCGCTCAAGCCGCGCGAGCGCTCGACCCGCGAGCTGCTGAACTACGACATCACCGACCCCTACACCCGCGACAACGAGGGGCGCTTCCGCGCCGACCTGCACGAACGCTTCGTTTCGCCGCTCTACGCCATGGCCATGGGGCTGATCGGCTTCGCGGCGCTGGGCTCGCCGCGCACCACGCGGCAGACGCGCGGCCTGGCGTTGGCGAGCGCGACCGTCGCCGCCGTGGCGCTGCGCGTCGGCGGCTTCGGCGTCGCCGGCGCTCTTGTGCGCGGACCCGAGGCGGTGATCTTCGCCTACGCCCTGCCGATCCTGGGCATGGTCGCCGCCGGTCTCTATGCCTTCCGCTACGCCTTGATCCCGCTGTTCCGCCCCTCGCGGCTCGTTCCGGCGGAGGCGCGATGATCGGCCGCACCCTCGGGGTCTATATCGCCCTGCGCTTCCTGCAAAGTCTCGGGGTGATCTTCCTCACCATTTTCGGCCTGATCTTCATGGCCGATTTCGTCGAAATGCTGCGCCGGGCGGGCGACGTGCCCAACACGCCGCTGTCGCTGGTGCTGCTTCTGTGCCTGATGCGCACGCCGATGATCGCCGAGCAGGCGCTGCCCTTCGCCACCCTGTTCGGCGCCATGGCGGCCTTCATCAACCTCACCCGCAAGCTGGAGCTGGTGGTGGCCCGCGCGGCGGGGGTGTCCGTCTGGCAGTTCCTCACGCCTCCGGTCCTGGCCGCGATCGGCCTCGGCGTGGTGGTGATGACGGCGCTCAGCCCCGGCGCGGCGCTGATGAAGGAAAAGGCCGACAGCATCGAAGCCGGGATTTTCAAAACCCAGCTTTCCATGCAGGACTCCAACATGTGGATTCGCCAGCGCGGGCGCGACCAGCAGTCGATCCTGCGCGCCGATTTCGCCGCCGACGCCGGCTTGCGCCTCACCGGGGTCACAGCTTATGTCTTTGACATGAAGGGACGATTCGTCGAAAGAGTGGATGCGGTCGAGAGCCGGCTGCTCCCAGGCGAGTGGGAGATGAAAACGGCTTTGGTGACCGCTCCGGCGACCGATCCGAAGCAAATGGAAATTTACCATCTTGGGACTAATCTGCAGCCTACACAGGTGGCGCAGAGTTTTGTGGCGCCCGAGACCGTGCCATTCTGGTCGCTCCCGCGACTGGCGTCGGACACGGAATCAGCAGGGTTGGATGCAGTGGGTTATCGTTTGCGTTTTCAACAACTTCTCGCCCTTCCGACGCTGCTCGCCGCCATGGTGCTGATCGCGGCCTGCTTCTCGCTGAAGCTGTCCCGCATGGGCGGAGTCGGCCTGATGGTTCTGGGTGGCGTCGGCGCCGGCTTCGTGCTTTATGTTTCCTCTAAACTTGTATCCGACTTGGGGGCGGCGGGCATGCTGAGCGCGCCCGCCGCCGCCTGGTCGCCAGCGATCATAGCGAACCTGTTGGGCGGCTTGACTCTTTTGAATCGCGAGGACGGCTGATGGCCAGGACAGACCTCGCCCCCATGGCCACGATCTCCGCCGCGGACCGCAACGGTGTCGCGCGACTCTTCCGCGCGCGCGTCTCCTGGTTCGCCATGACGCTCGCCCTCGGCGCGGCGCTGGCCGCGCTTCCCACAGTCGCGCACGCGCAAACCCTGGCCGACAGGTTCTCCGGCGCCGCCAACAGCGACGACAAGGCGCCGATGAACGTCGACGCCGACAAGGTCACCTACAACGACCGCGATCATACCGTGGTCGCCACCGGCGACGTGCAGATCTATTACAAGAAAAAGACGCTCGAGGCCGACCGGGTCACCTATTATCGCGACAGCGGACGGGTGCTCGCGGAAGGCTCGGTCAAACTCACGGACGCGGATGGTTCGGTCACCCATGCCGACCGGATGGAGCTGTCGGGCGATTTCAAGCGCGGCTTCGTCGACGCGGCGCGGTCCGATTCCGGCGGCGAGAAAGACCGCACCCATATGACGGCGACGCGGACCGAACGGCTCGACGAAGAGACCACGGTCTTCGAGAAGGGCGCCTACACCGCCTGCGAGAGCTGCGCCGACCATCCCGAACGCGCGCCGGTCTGGCGCTTGCGCGCGCAAAAAATCATCCACAAGAACAGCGAACAGACGCTCTACTACGAGAACGCCACCTTCGATCTGTTCGGCGTGCCGATCGCCTGGCTCCCCTATCTGTCGACGCCCGATCCGAGCGTGCTGAACAAGTCGGGCTTTCTGGCGCCGCGCCTGTCCTACAAGGACACCAACGGCTTCGGCTTCGGCCAGCCCTATTTCTACACGATCTCGCCGGACATGGACGTCACGGTGACCCCCTATTACTATACGAACCAGGGGTTCCGCGGCGATTTCGAGTTCCGTCACCGGCTCGACAACGGCTTCTACACGCTCAACCTCATCGGCGTTCACGAGGACAACCCGGACGTCTATGGCGTGGGCAGCCGCGTCAACCGCGGCATGATCGTGTCCCAGGGCGCGATCTGGCTGAACCAGAACTGGAAGTTCGGTTGGGACGTCGTGCGCGCCACCGACAAATATTTCAACAACGACTACCAGGTCGGCAACAACACGCTGAACGGCAATTTCTTCCGCGAGAACTCGTCCACCGCCTATATCACCGGCCAGGGCGACCGCGGCTATCTCGATCTGCGCGGCTATTCGTTCCAGGGTCTGGCCAACAGCGACCTGCAGCCGCAACTCGCCGCCGTCTGGCCGATCCTCGACTACAACAAGATGATTTCGCTCGACCCGGCGAACACCTGGGGCATCGGCGGCGAGATCGAAATCGACGTCAATTTTACCCGTTCGAGCGCCGGGCTCGCCTCCTACCAGCAGATCGGCTCGTATCAGTTCGACGTGCAGTACGGAATGTACGCAGTCTGCCGCAATCCCTCGACGATGACGGCGCTCTACACCAAGCAGAACTGCCTGCTGCGCGGCATCGGCGGCGAATATGACAGCGGCACCCTGCAGGTGTCGTGGAAGCGCAAGTACATCGATCCGCTCGGCGAAGTCTGGACTCCCTTCACCTTTGCGCGCGCGAACCTGAACTATCTCAACGCCAACGTGAACGGCGCGGCCGTCTTCTCGCGCACCTATGCCGATCCGGCGACCGCGACGGGCTATACGACGATCACGGACCCGATCGCCAACACCTACCAGACGAATTTCGTCAGCCACAACGACCAGTTCGGCGGCTACATCACGCCGGGCGCCGGTCTGGAATGGCGCTACCCGCTGCTGTCGAAAACCCCCATTGGCGAGATGGTGATCGAACCGATCGCGCAGATCATCGCGCGGCCCAACGGCCAGCCGACCACCAGCATGGTGAACCTCGACGCGCAGAGCCTGGTGTTCGACGACACCAACCTGTTCGAGTGGAACAAATATTCGGGCTACGACCGCTTCGAGACCGGCGTGCGCGCCAATTACGGCGCCCAGTTCACCTACGACATGCATGAATACGGCTACGCCAGCGCGCTGGTCGGCCAATCCGTGCAAGTCGCGGGCATCAATTCCTACGCCACCCCCGACGCCGCCAATATCGGCCTCAGCTCCGGCCTGGACAAGCCGGTGTCCGACTACGTGACGCGGCTGACCTATGCGCCATCCTCGAACTACAGCTTCATCACCAAGGCGCGGTTCGACCAAGCCGACTGGGCCTTACGCCGCCTCGACCTCTCCGCGCGCGCCAACTACGGTCCGCTGGCCTTCGCGGTGAACTACGCCAATTACGCGGCGCAGCCGATCATCGGCTACAACGAGCGCCGCGAAGGACTCGGCCTGAGCACGCGCTACAACATGCTCGCGAACTACTATGTGATGGGCGACATCACCTGGGATCTCGGCCGGCACAATTACAACGGCGTTCAATATCTCGTCGGCTACAACAGCACGGGGCAGGCGCTGTTCCAGAACGCGCCGGCCGCGCCGCTGTTCGCCATCGCCACCTGGGGCGCCGGCATCGGCTACCAGGACGAATGCGTCAAGCTCGGCCTGAGCTATCGCGACTCCATCACCGACGGCTATGGCTATCCGCCGACCTACGCCCGCAACAAGGCGGTCGTGTTCAATCTCGAACTGCGCACGCTCGGCGACATCAAGGCGCCGCTGTCGCTGACGCCCACGGTCGTTCAGGACGGCACGCGCACCAACGGCGCATCCTACTATTACAACCCTTGACCTATCCCCCGGCCGCTGGAACAGTCGGGCTGACAGCGGAGGGGGTTTCGACGGAATGACAATGGCGCGTTCAATAGTCTTTGCGGGCGCGATGCTCGCCTTCTTGGTTTGCTCGGGGGCGCAGGCCCAATCCATCGTGGCCACCGTCAACGGAGACCCCGTCACCAGCCAGGACATCGCCAACCGCGAAAAGGTTTTGCGCGCGCTGGGCATGCCCTCGTCCGCCTCCGATGCGCTCGAGAGCCTGGTCAAGTCGCGCGTCGAAGCCGGCGAGATCAACAAGTACGGCATCCGCGTCAAGAGCGACGAACTCGGCCCGACCTTCTATTATTTCGCCGAACGCGCCCACACCACGCCCCAGGCGATCCAGCAGCGGCTAGCCCAAGCCGGAGTCGACAACAAGCATCTGGAGAACTTCCTCCAGATCCACCAAGCCTTCACCATTTACGCCCGCGCCCGCAACCGCGCCGTCGAAGTCAGCGAGAAGGACATCGACGCCGAACTCGCCCGCAACCCGAAACTGTCGAGCGAGATCAGCTACACCCTCCGCCAGGTGGTGGTCGCCACGCCGCCGTCCGGGGGCGCCGCGGGATTGCAGGCCGCCGCCAAGGAAATGCAGGATCTTAAGGCGCGCTTCACCGATTGCGACTCGGGCGTCAAGATGGCCAGCGCCTCACCCAATGTGGTGGTGCGCGAACCGATCACCCGCACCAGCTCGGCGCTGGGCGAGCAGCTTTCCGAGCTGCTCGCCAAGACGCCGGTCGGCCATCTCACCGCGCCGAGCCGCGATTCCAGCGGTCTGGTGGCGCTCGCGGTCTGCGCCAAGTCCAAGGCGAAGGGCGACTCCGCCCGCGAGCAGGCCGCCCAGCGCGTGCTCTCGCGGAGAATCGCGGAAGACGCGGAGAAGCTCTACAAGGAGCTGCGCGCCACGGCGGTCGTCGTTAAGAAGTGAGCCCCGCGCCGCTCTGCGTCACCCAGGGCGATCCTTCCGGGATCGGCCCGGACATCGCCCTGACGCTTTTCGCGCGCGGCGCCCGTCTGCCCCCGTTTTTTCTCATCGCCGATCCCGACCTTTTGCGACGCCGCGCCGCGCGGCTCGGGCTCGATCTCGCCATCGCCGAATGCGCGCCGGAGCAGGCGAAGGATTTTTTCGAAGCCGCCCTTCCCGTCGTCCCCCTGCGCCATCGGGCGCGCGGGACGCCGGGCCAGCCCGATCCCGCCGACGCCACCGCCACGATCGAGGCGATTTCGCGCGCGGTCGATTTTCTGCGCGAGGGCCGCGCCCGGGCCATGGTGACCAATCCGATTGCGAAATCCGTGCTCTACGCCGCCGGGTTTTCGCATCCCGGCCACACCGAATTTTTGGGAGAGCTGGCGGCGCAAAAATTTGGCGAGGCCGCGCGTCCCGTGATGATGATCTGGTCGCGGGAGCTGGCCGTGGTTCCCGCGACCATCCACATCCCCCTGAGCGCGGTCCCCGGCGCCCTGCGCGAAGACGATCTTGTCGAAATCGGCCGCATTGTCGCGACGGCGCTCGCCCGCGACTTCGGCATTTCGACGCCGCGACTCGCCTTTTGTGGCCTCAATCCCCACGCGGGCGAGGACGGCGCCATGGGCCGCGAAGATTTGGCAATCGTCGCCCCCGCCGTGGCGCGGCTCGTCGCCGAGGGGTTTTGCGCGACCGGCCCCCTGCCCGCCGACACGCTGTTCCACGCCGAGGCGCGTCAAGCCTATGACGTCGCCATCGGCATGTACCACGACCAGGTCCTGATCCCCGTCAAAACCCTGGCCTTCGACACCGGGGTCAATGTCACGCTGGGCCTGCCGTTCATCCGCACCTCGCCCGATCACGGCACGGCCTTTTCCCTCGCCGGAACCGGCCGGGCGCGGACGAGCAGCCTCGCCGAGGCGATTTTTTTGGCGGACCGCATGGCGGTCGCGCGGGCGCAAGGGCAATGAGCGACGGCCTGCCGCCCCTGCGCGAGGTCGTCGCGCAATACGAGCTGAACGCCAAAAAATCGCTCGGCCAGAATTTTCTGTTCGACCTCAACCTGACCGGCCGCATCGCCCGCGCCGCCGGCGCATCCGACGACGCGACCTTTTTGGAGATCGGCCCGGGGCCGGGCGGCCTCACCCGCGCCCTGCTCGCCCATGGCGCGAAAAAGGTGATCGCGGTGGAGCGCGACGACCGCTGCCTCGCGGCGCTGGAGGACGTGGCCGCCGCCTACCCCGGCCGCCTCGAACTTTTTCCGGGCGACGCGCTGGCGCTGGATTATCCCGCCTTTCTCGCCGAGCGCGGCGTCAGCGGCCCGGTGCGCATCTGCGCCAACCTGCCGTACAATATCGGGACGCAATTGCTGGTCGGCTGGCTGACGCAAAAGGACTGGCCGCCGTTTTACGACCGCATGGTCCTGATGTTCCAGCGCGAAGTGGCGGAGCGCATCGTCGCCGGCCCCCAAAGACGCGCCGATTACGGCCGGCTCGGCGTGCTCGCCAACTGGCGCTGCGAAACAAAAATCCTGTTCGACGTGCCGCCCGCCGCCTTCACGCCGCCGCCAAAGGTCACGTCGTCTGTGGTGGAACTGCGCCCCCGTGTAAGACCGCTCGAATGCGATGCGGCGACGCTGGAGCGGGTCACGGCCGCCGCCTTCGGGCAGCGCCGCAAAATGCTGCGGCAAGCGCTCAAGGGTTTGGGCGTCGACCCGCTGGCCCTGCTGGAGGCCGCCGGCATCGAACCGACCCGCCGCGCCGAAGAAGTTTGTGTCGAAGGTTTTGTGGCGCTGGCGCGCGCTCTGTCCCCCGGTCGCATTTCCAACGCGATTTAGACTGGCCCGCTTCATGACTGAGCGTCGTCCAGCCACGACGCTCAGTCATGAAGCGGCAAAGACAAACAACAACGGCGGGCCAGAGGCCCGCCGCCAAAAATCCGAAAACGTTGAGAAAACTCAGCGCTTCGAGAACTGGAAGCTTCTGCGCGCCTTGCGCTTGCCGTACTTCTTGCGCTCAACCACACGCGAGTCGCGGGTGAGAAAGCCTTCCTTCTTCAGAGCCGGGCGCAGGCCGGGCTCATAGTAGGTCAGCGCCTTGGACAGGCCGTGGCGCACCGCGCCCGCCTGGCCGGACAGGCCGCCGCCGGCGACCGTGACCATGATGTCGAACTGGTCGACGCGCGCGGTGACACCGAGCGGCTGCTTGACGATCATGCGCAGCACCGGACGGGCGAAATACACGTCCAGTTCACGGCCGTTGACCGTGATCTTGCCGGCGCCGGGCTTGATCCAGACGCGGGCGACGGCGTTCTTGCGCTTGCCGGTGGCGTAGGCGCGGCCGAGCTTGTCCAGCTTCTGCACATGGACGGGCGCCTCGGGCGCGGGCGCGGAGGTCGCGGCCTTCAGGTCCTGCAGGGAGGAGAGGGTCTCGCTCATGGTCAGTCTTTCCGGCTGTTCTTGGAGTTCATGGCGGCGACGTCGAGCACGACGGGGTTCTGGGCCGCATGGGGGTGTTCCGCGCCCTTGTAGACGCGCAGGTTGCCGAGTTGCTTGCGGCCGAGCGGACCCTCGGGCAGCATGCGCTGCACGGCCTTTTCCACGATGCGCTCGGGGAAGCGGCCTTCAAGAATGAACTTGGCCGAACGCTCCTTGATGCCGCCCGGAAAACCGGTGTGGTGGTGATAAACCTTCTGGTCGCGCTTGCGGCCAGTCAAAACCACCTTGTCGGCGTTGACGACGATGATGTTGTCGCCGTCATCCATATGGGGGGTGAAGGTGGCCTTGTGCTTGCCGCGAAGGCGCAGCGCGATGATCGAGGCGAGGCGGCCGACAACGAGGCCCTTGGCGTCGATCAGCACCCATTTTTTCTCGATTTCGGCGGCCTTGGCCGAATAGGTCTTGCCGTACATGTCTCTTTTCCGTTGCAGCGCGGGTCGAAAAAACCCGGCGGGAGGATGCGGGTTTTTAGGGACCCATCGACTCCTTGTCAACGGCGTTTCGCGCCGGAAGACACGAAAAAGCAGGCGTTTCACGAGAATGGTATCATAGTACCGTTACGAGGGCTGACGCCGCTTTGCGTAGCCGTCCTCATCGCGGCGGGATCGAATAGGTCCCAACGGCATGGGCGACCGGCTCGTCGTCGCCCTCGGCGAACAAGGTCGCCTCGCCCACCGCCAGCCTCTTGCCGAGCTTTAACAAGGATATCTCAGCTAAAATATCGCCATGCGGCGGCTTTCTCAGAAAATTGATGTTGAGATTGGTGGTCACCGCCAGGGCCACGGGCCCGATCTGCGCGAGAATCGCCACGTAAATCCCGACGTCGACGAGCATGAACATCGCCGGCCCCGACACGGTGCCGCCCGGGCGCAGGTGGCGCTCGTCCGAATGAAGCCGCAGCCGCGCCGTCATGGGCCCGACGGATTCGACTCTGACCATGATGCGCCCGCCATGGCGCAATTGCGGAAATTCGGCTTCGAGAAAAGCTTCGACTTCGGCGAGGGACATTTTTGGATCGGGGCGCATCTCACCCTCCCGGTTGCGGTCTGGGCAGGATAGGGCGCCTGCGAGGCCGCGAAAACAAGCCGGGCGGTCAGCGCCGCCACACGGGCGCAAGAAAAAGCCCGACCATTCCAAATGACCGGGCTCCAGCACTCATGATTGTATCGTTGGCCTCACTCCGCCGCGGCCTCCGCGATGCTCGCCAGCGCGGCGCTTTCGAACTGCGTTCTGTAAAGCAAGGCGTAAACCCCGCCTTTCGCCAGAAGGTCGTCCTGACGGCCGGTCTCGATCACCCTGCCGCCCTCGATCACGCAAATGCGCTCGGCGTTGGCGACGGTGCTGAGACGATGGGCGATGACCAACGTCGTGCGTCCCGCGCACAATTGCTTGAGCGCCTCCTGCACCGCGCGCTCGGATTCGGTGTCGAGCGCCGACGTCGCCTCGTCGAGCAGGATCAGCGGCGCGTTCTTGAGGAAGGCGCGGGCGATGGAGATGCGCTGGCGCTGGCCGCCGGACAATTGCATGCCTTGTTCGCCGACCGGCGAATCGTAGCCGCGTTCGAACCCGATAATGAAATCATGGGCGAAGGCGGCCCTCGCGGCGGCCTCGACCTCTTCCTGGCTGGCGCCTGGCCGGCCATAGGCGATGTTTTCGAACACCGAGCCCTTGAACAGGAACGTGTCCTGGCCGACGTAGCTGATCTGGCTGCGCAGCGAATGGCGCGTGTGCTGGCAGATGTCCTGGCCATCGATCAGGATGTGGCCCGCCGTCGGCTCGTAGAAGCGCAGCATCATGGCCATGGTCGTGGTCTTGCCGCCGCCGGAGCGGCCGACAAGGGCGGTGGTTTCGCCGGGCTCGGCGACGAAACTGATCTTGTTCAGGACGGATTCGCCGGCGCGATAGGAGAACTCCACCTCCTGGAATTCGACCCTGCCCTGCGTCACTTTCAGTTCGGGCGTGCCCGGGATCTCCTTCTCGGGCTCCTTCAGATCGAGGAACTCGTAAAGCATCTGCACGCCCATCAGCGAGGTCGCCAGATCGACCTGGAGGCGGGCGATGCGCTTGGCCGGCTCGGTCGCGAGCAACAGCGCGGTGATGAAGGCGAAGAAATTGCCGGGCTCGGCGCCTGAATAGATCACGCGATAGCCGCCATAAACCACGACCGCGGCGATGGCGATGCCGGCGAAGGTCTCCATCAGCGGGCTGGAGCGCGACTGCACGCGCGCGAGCTTGTTGGCGGCGGCCTCGAAACTCTTGATCGATTCCAGCTGGCGCTCGCGCATGAACGGTTCGAGCGTGTAGGACTTGACGACGCGAATGCCCTGCGAGGTCTCCTGCAGGCTTTCCAGGATCGCCTGGAAGCCCGCGAATTCGGTCATCATGACCTTCTTGGCCTTGTGGCCGAGTTTTCGAACGCCGACAATGGCGCCGGGCATGATCACGATCGCCAGCAGCGCCAGCACCGGGTCCTGCTGGAGCATGGCGAAGGTCAGGCCGATCGTGGTCAGGATGTCGCGGCCCAGCGCCGTGATCAGCATGTTGAGCGTGCCGCTCGCCGCGCTGGAGATGAAGGCCTGCCGCGCGATGAACTCGGTGGAGTGGCTGCGGTTGTAGAAAGCCATGTCCAGCGCCAGCATCTTGTCGAAAATGCGCGTCTGGATTTCCGCGACGATGTTGTTGGCGACCCGGGTCAGCACCACCGCCTGTCCATAGGTGGCGAATCCCTTGGTCACGTAGATCGTGACGATCGCGCCGCCGATCGCCCACATCGCCTCGATCGACCGGTCGACGAAGATCCGGTCGATGATGTCTTTCATGATATAGGCGGAGAACGTGGTGCAGGCGGCGATCACGCCCATCATGGCGAAGGCGATCACATAGGCCTTGACGTGCTTACGCCCCTGTTCGCGCAACAGTCGCTCGATCAGATGCAGCTGACCGGCCGTGAACCACTTTTTTGCCAATTTCTCAGAAAGCCAGGACAATCAACTTCTTCCGCGAGGCCTTGGACAATCTCCTCCACGCTCCGGCCGCGGGCGCGCGGATAATTCCGACGCCTTGTGAGGGTTAATCCCGAGCCTGTCAATCCGGTGGTTTTTTCCTGTTTTATGTCAATGACTTGACTGGAAGATAATCTGGAACAGCGAGGCCGCCAGCTCCAGCACGATCAGCACGACGATCGCCGCCTCCATGAGGCTGGAGCGGTCGGCGTCGATCAGGTCGGCCAGCGCCCGCGCCGTCTCGACGATCACATCCAGCTTGCGTTGCAGCGTTTGCGCGCGCTCCTTCAGCTCATATTCGTCCTCCAGGCGCGCGTAGAGACGCTCCAGATCGGGCCGGTCCCAGAGCACGTCCGGCTTTTCCTCGACCGCCACACGGCCGGAGACGCGGTGCTGCGCGCCGAGGGCCTTGCCGATCAGCCTGAGCAGGTCGCGCCGCCCGCGCCCCGGCCGTCCATGCCGGGCGAGGCTGTGCGCCAGCGGTTCGATTTCGTCGAACACCCGGCTGACCTCGCGCTCGTCGCGTCCCAGCGCGACGCTCTTGGCCAGGGCGTCGGCGAACACGAGAAAGCGCGCGTCCGAAAGGTCTTTCAGCCCGATGACGCCGCCCGGCGCGATGCGGTCGTCCCCGTCGAGCACGAGTTGCGCGGTTTCATCCTCCTTGAGCAGGCGCGCGCCGACGATTCGCTCCTTCATCTTGGCGATGATGTCATCCTCCTCCAGCGGGCTCAGGCCGACGAGGACGGCGACGCCGTAACGGTAGAGCGCCACCCGGCCGGAAGGGCCGACATGGAAGGCCAGCGGGGTGAGGGATATGGTGTCGGTCCGCTCCAGCCCCGCGAGGTCGATGCGGTCGCCGAGCAACAGGGCGCGGGCGGTCAGTTTGGCGGGAGCGGGCTCGTTCATGACAGGTTTGTAACGCCAGAGTGTGACAATCTGCTAAATCCTACGCTCACGCGCGCCGAACGTCAGGCGCAGCGTCATTGGCCGTCCGGCGAACGCCTCGTCGCGGGTGTCTGTCCGTTGAAGCGGCAGGCCGCGGTGAAGCTGCGCCGCAAGGCAATCGAGCACGACGCGCTCTTCCGCTTGTCCCCTTGGCAGGCGCGCGAATGTGATGTGCGTCCAGCCCTACCCTTTCAGCTCCCTCGGCGTGACGAAGCCCGTCAGCTTTCCGCAGCCCATCTCCAACAGCGCCCAGGGCCGATCCGCCTCGAACTGAGCGAAACCGCCCGTTGGAAAACTGTCCGCCATGCGGCGGGCCAGTTCGTCGCCGCGATTCGCGCAGAACAGCAGCGCGAAATCCTGAAGTCCGGGATTGTGGCCGATCACCAGCACGCGCTCGGCCTTTTCCGGCGCCGCGCGAATGATGTCGAGGATCGCCTCGGGCGCGGCGTGGTAGAGCGCCGGCAGGGTCTTGTGCGGCGCATCCCGAAATTGCAGCGCCTCAAACGTTTCCTGCGCGCGCCGGGCGCTCGAAACCAGCACGAGGTCGGGCCGGATGTCCCGCGTCTTGAAAAAGGCGCGCAGCAGTTCGCCGGCCTTGCGCCCGCGCTTGGCCAGGGGGCGGTCGTGGTCGGCGAGATCGGGCTCGTCCCAGGACGATTTGGCGTGACGGAGCAGGAACAGGTTTCGGGTCATGGCGATGCGGCTGGGCTCGAGGCGACGGCAAGATCTCGGTTGCGCCGGCCGGATCAAATATCGCCCGCCCCGAACCGCTCGTCAAACAAACTCCAGATTATCCGCCGTCATTGCGAGCGAAGCGAAGCAATCCAGGCCGCGCAGGCTGGAACGACCCGGCGAACCCGCCTGTGGCGCGCCGCCGGCAAGGACATCGCCTCCCCGCCCTTCTTCCCCCTCGATTTTCCGGTGACCGACTTCCACGCCCTGCATGTCGTGCTCGGTCTGCTCATTCCTGGCGTCGTCGGACGCCTCGCCACCGCCACGGCCGTCGAGACCGGAACCGCCTTCCGGCCCATAGTCGACCTGATCGGGGTGAGGGGGACTCCGCCGCGATCCTCGGCGTTTTCATTTCGCGGAATGCGCATGCGCATGGGCCTCGTCCACGCCGTGAATGTGCGGATGGTCGTGGGTATGGACGTGCCGGTGCAGGGTGGCGGGCGTCACCCGCCCGTCCTTCAGCAGCGCCGCGCGGGTCGCCAGCTTTTCCAGAAACAGCCGGTCGTGGCTGACGATCACCATGGCGACATCGAGCTTTTGCAGAATGTCGGTCAAGCGCGCCAAATGGGTCTCCTCGAACGCGTTGGTGGGTTCGTCGAGCAGCAGCCTGACATCAAGACCGTTCCTCCCGCCGTCGCGCGGTAAAGAACGAGCAATGTTGGACGCCGATCCGGGTCAAAATTGCGAGCCGATTGACACCCACGGCGTTCCAGGCAAATCGGGCGAGGTCACCCGAGGATCGAATTCATCCCCGAAAAAGGGAGGCGGGACAGGTCGGCTGAAAAAATGAACGCAGATCAACGCGACTCCTGAGACCTGATAAGCGCAGTTCCCTCGGGGGTGCAGTGTAAGTTGGGCGGATCGCCGCATGTTGAACGCAAGGATTGCCAGCCGACGCACTGGCCCGTGTCAGGGTTGCGGTAGCCCGGGCCGCCTTTGCAGCCGCATCCTCGGCAGTCCGGCTCCCCGACCTGCGGAGCGGCTTCCCTGACACACCTCGTCTCGGGAGGATCGCCGCACACACGAGCCATATTGGCGAAGCCGACGCACCGCCCATCCGGCCCGCGATACCCGGGGCCGCCTCGGCAGCCGCAACCGGAACAGGCGAGCGCTCCAGTGGCGAAAATGCAGAAAAGAAAAACGGACGCGAATCGAAGGGGCGATGGAACCGGCGCCATGGCCTTCCCCCATGACCAAAGGACAGACCATAGTGCCGAAGCCTTGGCTCTCCTGCAATTCACCGGTTGAGGCGGCGCCTGCGCGGCCCGCGACCGCCCCTCCCAAAGCGTGAGCGCCTGTCCAGATTTCAAGAGCTCAAAAGATTGGCGCGCCTAAAAAATTCCAGTTGACGACTCCAAAAAACGTGGCAGTATTCATGTATTGCAGCATCGATTGAAAGACGTGCGAAGCCGCTTTCAAGACGAAGCCACCGCCCAGGGCTACGAACCCGCGAGGCGCGCAATAAACTGATCGTTTCCCGCAAGTATAGCATCGAGGCTTATACCGCCACGAAACCCTAGCGAATAGACGCCTTCTGACCCGAAGCTCTGGGCCGCAGCGAGCGCCCGGAAAAGACGGACGAGGATCATGACTCCACCGCAGCAGTGACGACTTCCAGTCCTTATATGGGCCGACGTGCGCAACTCTTCCGCGCGTCTAGGATGTGCCGCTAACCGAAGGGAGAAGCAGATCAGATATTCCATCTCTGCCAAATCGCGGGCACGTACCGCATGACATTCTGATTTTTATCGGAAAGCGCCAAAGTGCGACTTTTTAGGCCCCGATCGCCACAGGCGACGGGGCCATAACGTTTTTGGGACCGTGGCCATCGCGCCTCCAGGCCTGCGATGCCCCCTTCCCCCCGAGCGTTGACACGCGCCGGTGTCCCCCGTAGCCTTGCTTCATGGCCACGATCCGCGAAACGCTGCGACTTATCTGACCGGTCTCCACGGAGGCCGGTGCGCAGCATTTCTCTTTCGCGATCGGAAATTCCCATGACTTCTGAACATTCAGACGCGCACGACCGCGCGATTCAAGACCAATTCACCCGCCAGGCCTCCGGATTCGCCGGCGCCAGGGAACTCCACGCCGACGACGTGGTGGCGCTCGTCGTCGCGGCGGCCCGTCCGCAGCCAAACGATCAGGCCATCGACCTCGCCTGCGGTCCCGGATCCGTGGCCTGCGCGATGGCCAAGCGCGTGCGCCACGTCGTCGGACTCGACGCAACGGCGGCCATGCTGGAGAAGGCGCGCGCCCTCGCGGCCCGCGAAGGCGTCGGCAACGCGGAATGGCGGTTCGGCGACGTGTACCGGACGCCCTTTGCGGACGGGTCGTTCGACGTGGTCACCTGCCGGTTCGCCTTCCACCATCTGGAAACCCCCGCCGTCGCCTTCGCCGAAATGGTTCGGATCGCCACGCCGCGCGCCCGCATTGTCGTGTGCGACGCCTTCGCCTCGAACGACCCGGAAAAGGCCGCGGCGCTGAACGCCATGGATCGTATCCGAGACCCGTCCACGGTCGGGTATCGCACCCTGCCCGACCTCCGCCGTCTCTTCGAGGCGACCGGTTTGGAGCCCTCGGTCCAGCGGTTCGACGTCTCCTATCTGGCGCCGGACTTCGTCGCGCGGTCGTTCCCGCTCAACGATGACCGGGCGGGGCTGCTGGCGACGATCGAGGCCAGCGTCGATGGCGATTCCATGGACACAGGCGCCCATTGGACGCCCGAGGGCGTCAGGTTCGCGTTCCGAGCGGCCGTGCTCAGCGCGGTGAAGCCGGGATGATCGGTCGCCTCGGCCGGCGTCTTTCGGTGCTCGCCATAGGTCAACAACTTGTGGAGGGCGCCAAGCGCGCGGCCGAGGCGAAAGGAGCCGAACACCGCGCCGCTGATTTGGAGGGCGGCAGCGACGTGGCCCGATCGACGATCAGGCGCGGAACATGAAAATCGGGTGGCCTCTCGCATGCGTTTTGGCCGCGCGTTTTCGGATCATTCATGGGGATCACGCAAACGTTAACCCCAGCACAACCAAGGCGTTAGCCATGGCCGCCCGAGCGCGAAAACGCGTCCCCGCCCATGCTGACAGGCAAGAACTTGCGCCCGCGCGGGGATTGTCCTAACCCCTGCGCCAGACTCCGCCGGAACCATCATGAACATTTTCGCCGATTTTCACGCCCGCATCTCCGATCTGCTCAAGAGCATGGGCGAGCAGGGCCGCCTTCCCCAAGACCTCGACTTCAGCCGTTTTGTCGTCGAACCGCCCCGCGACGCCAGCATGGGCGACCTCGCCTGCAACGTCGCCATGGTCTTCGCCAAGGACGTGAAGGCGTTTTTTCCCAACCCGCGCCAGTTCGCGGTCGAACTCGCCGCCGCCCTGGTCGACGATTTTGAAGATGTCGAGCAGGCGGAAACAGCGGGCCCGGGTTTCTTAAACATCCGCCTGGCGCCGCAGGTCTACGCCGACGTGCTCGCCGCCATTCTCGCGCAGGGCCAGGATTTTGGACGCGGCGCCGCCGGCCGGGCGCAGGCGCGCAAGGTCAACGTCGAATATGTGTCGGCCAATCCCACGGGCCCCATGCATGTCGGCCACGGGCGCGGCGCCGTGTTCGGCGACGCCCTGGCGAGCCTGGTGGAATTCGCGGGCTCCCAGGTGACACGCGAATATTACATCAACGACGCGGGCGCGCAGGTCGACGTGCTCGCCCGCTCCGCCTTCCTGCGCTACCGCGAGGCGCTCGGCGAATCCGTCACCATCCCGGAAGGCCTTTACCCCGGCGACTATCTCAAACCGGTGGGCGCGGCGCTGGCGGCGCAGCATGGCGGCGCGCTAAAAGACAAGCCGGAGGCCGAATGGCTGCCGCTGGTGCGCAACGCGTCAATCGACGCGATGATGGACATGATCCGCGACGACCTCGCGGCGCTCAACATCACCCACGAAATCTTCTTCTCGGAGCGCAGCCTGCACGAGAAGCGCAACGGCGTTTCCGATGTTGAAGCATCGCTTGAGGAATTGCGCGCCAAGGGTTTGATTTACGAAGGAAGATTACCTCCACCAAAAGGTCAGCTTCCCGACGATTGGGAGGATCGCGAACAGACCCTGTTCCGCTCCACCCAGTTCGGCGACGACGTCGACCGCGCCCTGAAAAAGTCGGACGGGACTTTTACCTACTTCGCCTCGGACATCGCCTATCACCGGAAGAAAATCGAATGCGGCTATGACGCCCTCGTCGATGTCTGGGGCGCCGACCACGGCGGCTACGTCAAGCGCATGAGCGCGGCGGTGAAGGCCCTGTCCGACGGCAAATGCGCGCTCGACGTCAAGCTGTGCCAGATGGTCAAGCTGATGCGCGACGGTGAGCCCGTCAAAATGTCGAAACGCTCGGGCGATTTCGTCACCCTGCGCGAGGTGGTCGACGAAGTGGGCGTCGACGCCGTGCGCTTCATCATGCTGATGCGCAAGAACGACGCGCCGCTCGATTTCGACCTCGCCAAGGTGATCGAGCAGAGCAAGGACAATCCGGTCTTCTACGTGCAATATGCGCACGCCCGCGCCCATTCCGTGCAGCGCCAGGCGCTGGTCGCCTTCCCGGACCTCGACCTGTCGCCCGACGCTCTCGCAAAGGCGGACCTCGCCTTGCTGGAGGACGAGGGCGAGCGCGCTCTGATCAAACTATTGGCGCAATATCCGCGCATTGTCGAAGCTGCGGCCAATGCCCACGAGCCCCATCGACTCGCGTTTTACCTTCACGACGTCGCGTCATTGTTCCATTCCCATTGGAATCGCGGCAAAGATCAGCCACAATTACGCTTTGTTAATCAAGATCGCCGAGAGTTGAGCTGCGCCAGGCTTGCTCTTGTGACAGGGTTAATGAAGGTTCTGGCGTCTGGATTGTCTATTCTCGGTGTGAACGCGCCGGACGAGATGCGCTGAGCGCCAACGTCCCGTGCGACCGCCGCGAGTTTCGCGAGGGTTGGTCATGGGTGAGTCCGCCGCCAAATATCGTCCTGAACTCGATCTCGACGAGTTCGAACGCCGCCTGCGCGCCGCCGCGCCCACATCGCAGCCGCGTCAAGGCGCGCCGGACCCGCTGGCCGAACTGGCGCGCCTCGTCGGCGGCGCCGACGGCCGTCAGGACCCGTTCGAGGCGCTGTTCCGCGCCCAAAAAGCCGTCGCCCAGGGACGGGCGGACCGGCGCGAGGACGCGCACGGGCATTTCCCGCCGCCGCCCGCGCCGCCATCTCCCGCGCAAGGGCAGGCGATTCCCCCGCTGCCCTCGCCGCGCGATCCTTTCTTCGAAAGCCGGTCGCCCCATCACGGCAATCCCCAATACGCCGCCGAAACCGACCCGCAATGGGTGGAGGAGCCGGCGCGGGTCGACGCCCCCTGGGCCTCGCAAGCCCCTGAATTCGCTCCGGAGCCCCAGGCGTTCGCGCCGCAGGCGGAGCGCACGGGCGGTCGTCGCAAGGTGGTTTACGCCATGGCGGCGGTGCTGTTCGGCGGCGTCGGCCTGTTTGTCGGCGGCCTCGCCCTGAAAAAGGGCGGCGGCGGCGAGGCGCCGCTGATCCTGGCCGACAATGCGCCGGCGAAGATCAAGCCGGCCGCGCAGGAAGGCGCCGCCACCGGCGTCGGCCAGGCGCTGTTCGACCGCAAGGACGACAATGCGCCGGCCAAGGCGGTGAGCAAGGCCGAGCAGCCCGCCGACCTCGTCGTCGCCGCCAAGCAGGCGGCCGCCTCGGTGGCGACGCCGACGCCGCCCGAGCCGACCTCTGACGCGCCCGCCAAGCCGGCCGCGCAAAACGGCGACGGCCTGATGGCGCCGAGGAAAGTCAAGACGGTGTCGATCCGCGCCGACGGCAGCCTGCTCAACGCGCCCGACGGCGCCAAGCCCAAGAGCGCGCTGCCGACCATGGCCGCGGGCATGCCCGGCCTGACCCCGGTCGCTCCCGCCGCCCGGCCGGCCCCGCCGCGCGCGCCCTCCACCACCGAGGCGGCGCTGCAAGCCCCCAAACCCAAGGCCAAGCCCGAAGCCGCCGCCGTCGAGCCGGCCGCGACCGGCGACTGGGCGGTCCAGCTCGCCGGCGAGCCGACCGAGGCCGAGGCGCGCGCCGCCGCGAGCAAATTCGCCGAAAAATACGGCTCCGCGCTCCAGGGCCATCGGCCGACCTTCGTCTCCGCCGAAAAGGACGGCAAGACCATCTACCGCGTCCGCGTGGGACGCCTGAGCAAGGACGCCGCCAACAGCATGTGCGGCGCAATCAAAGGCAAGGGCGGCAACTGCTTCATCGTGAAGAACTGAGTTTCTATCAGTAGCCCTCATCCTGAGGAGGCCGAAGGCCGTCTCGAAGGGTAAGGGCGGTCCACGGGATTCCAATGTTCAAAGCCTTCATCGCCGGCTGCGCCGGTCTGGCCCTCTCCGCCGAGGAGAGGGCTTTTTTCGCGGATGCGCGGCCCTGGGGCCTCATCCTGTTCCGGCGCAATGTCGAAAGCCCGGCGCAGGTGGCGGCGCTGACCGAATGCTTTCGCACGATTGTCGGCGCCGACGCGGCGGTGCTGGTCGATCAGGAAGGCGGGCGCGTGCAGCGCCTGCGTGACCCCCACTGGCCCGCCTACCCCGCCGCCGCGCGTTTTGGCGCCGCTCCGGACGGTTTTGAACTCGCTACCCTGTCCGCCCGTCTCATGGCCGAGGATCTGCTGGCGCTCGGCATTGATGTCGATTGCCTGCCGGTGCTCGACACGCCGGTCGAAGGCGCCCATGACGTGATCGGCGACCGCGCCTACGCCCGCGAGCCCGAAAAAATCGCCCGCCTCGGCGCGGCGGCGGCGCTTGGCCTGATGCGCGGCGGGGTGATGCCGGTGATGAAGCACATCCCCGGCCACGGCCGCGCTTTTGCCGACTCGCATCTGGAATTGCCGATGGTTTCGGCCGACAGGAGCGCGTTGGAGCGCGATTTCGCGCCGTTCAAGGCCAATGCCGACCTGCCCGCCGCGATGACGGCGCATGTCGTCTACGAGGCGCTCGACCCCACTGCGCCCGCCACCCAATCTCCAAAGGTCATCGAAGAAATCGTGCGCGGCGAAATCGGTTTTGACGGGCTGCTGATGAGCGACGACCTCTCGATGAAAGCCCTAACCGGCTCTTTCTCGGAGCGTGCGAAAAGGTGTTTTGAGGCCGGGCTCGATCTGGCCCTGCATTGCAACGGCGACCTTTCGGAAGCCCGCGCCGTGGCCGAGGCCGCGCCGGACCTGGCGGGCAAGGCGTTGGAGCGGGTCCAAAAAGCGCGCGCCCGCGTGGCGCTGGAGCACGCGCGCGAAAACGAAAAGACTTTCGATGTCGCGGAAGCCCGCCGCCGCCTCGCCGCCGTGGCGTGAAAAATCTACTTTGT
Source organism: Rhodoblastus acidophilus (assembly GCF_009720655.1). GTDB lineage: Bacteria > Pseudomonadota > Alphaproteobacteria > Rhizobiales > Beijerinckiaceae > Rhodoblastus > Rhodoblastus acidophilus_A. The sequence goes on from NZ_WNKS01000023.1 coordinate 30,313, forward strand.
CGCGCGGCGCATCAAGTCCTGCAGCCAGTCGGCGTTGAGCGCCACTGGCTGCATCCAGAGTTTCAGCAGCGAGTCGGGCGAAAACGTGTCGAGCGACTCCATCATGCGCCGCTCCATTTCCGCGAGCGCCCGCTGCTGCATCGGCTCGAAATCCGGCAGGCCCATGAACGCCCGCGCCTCGGCAGGCGTGCATTCGATCTCGATATTGATCTTCATGACGCCTACTCCCGAAACGCACGCATCGTTCTACGCATAACACGCAAAGGCGGCGCCATTCAAAAGCTAAAATGCGCCGGGATCGAAGGCGTTGATCGCCTCATGCCCCTGCGTGATGGCGCGCGCCAACCCGTCGACCTGCGGCAGGACATGCGCGGTGAAATAGCGCGCGATCGCGATCTTGCCCGAGAGGAAGGCCGCATCGCCGCCGTTGAGCTGCGCCTTGGCCGCGCGCGCCTGCTTTTCCAGCAGACACGCGCCGATGACGATGCCCGCAAGGCTCAGCGCCGCCACGGCGGACGCCGCCGTGCGCTCGGGAGTGTTCGAATGGCTGTCAGCGATCCAGCCGACCACCTCACCGAACGTCTTCAGCGCGCCAGCCAAAGCGGCATCGTCGCCCACCTCCGCCTGGAGGTCGGCGATCAGGGTTTTCGCCGCGGCGCCGCCATCGCGCGCGATTTTGCGGCCGACGAAATCGTTGGCCTGGATACCGGTCGTGCCCTCATAGATCGGGGTGATCCGCGCATCGCGAAGATGCTGGGCGGCGCCGGTTTCCTCGACATAGCCCATGCCGCCATGGACCTGCACGCCGGTCGAGGCGATCCAGACCGAGCTTTCCGTCGAAAACCCTTTGACCACCGGCACCAGCAGGTCGACGAGCGCCTGCGCCTTCTTGGCCTTGGCGGCGTCGGGCGATTTCGCCGCCACATCCATCCGTCCCGCCGTGAAATAGGCGGTGGCGCGCAGAGCTTCGACGCGCGCCTTCATGTCCAGCAGCATGCGCTTGACGTCGGGGTGATAGGCGATCGGCTTTCCCGCCTCGCAACCGATGGGCCGCCCCTGCACGCGGTCCAGCGCATAGGCGAACGCCTGCTGCATGGCGCGTTCGGCGATGGCAACGCCTTCGAGGCCGACGCTGAAGCGGGCGTGGTTCATCATGGTGAACATGTATTCGAGGCCGCGATTGGCCTCGCCGATCAGGTAGCCGATCGCCCCGCCCTTTTCGCCGAAGGACATGACGGCCGTGGGGCTGGCGTGGATGCCAAGCTTATGCTCGACCGAGGCGCAGACAAGATCATTGCGCGCGCCGAGCGAACCGTCAGGATTGACCAAGAATTTCGGCGCGAGAAACAGCGAAATTCCCTTCACGCCGGGAGGCGCGTCGGGCAGGCGCGCCAGCACCAGATGAATGATGTTCTCGGCGCAGTCGTGCTCGCCCCAGGTGATGAAAATTTTCGTCCCGGTGATGCGGTAGTGGTCGCCCTCGGGAACGGCGCGCGTCCGCACGGCGGCCAGATCGGAGCCGGCCTGCGGCTCCGTCAGATTCATCGTGCCAGTCCACTGGCCTGAGGTCATTTTCGGCAGGAACAGCGCTTTTTGCGCGTCGGAGCCGTGATGCTCGATGGCGGAAATCGCGCCGACCGTGAGCATCTGGCACAGCGAAAACGCGAGATTTGACGCCGTCCACATTTCGATGACCGGCGTATTGACCAGTTGCGGAAGCCCCTGCCCGCCCCATTCCGTGGCCGAGGGCATGGCGTGCCAGCCGTTTTCGCAGAAGGCGGCAAAAGCTTCCTTGAATCCGTCGGGCGTCTTGACCGCGCCATCCTTGCAGACGCTGCCGGCCTTGTCGCCCGACTGGTTCAAGGGCGCGAGCACGTCGCCGGCGAATTTGGCGGCTTCCTCGAAAATCGCCTCGATCAGATCGTCGGAAACCTCCTCGTTGCCCGGCAGGGCGGCGACTTCAGCCAGGCCGCCCACGGCGCGCATGGAAAAAATCATGTCGCGGACGGGCGCGCGATAAGCGGTCATATAAAACCTCTGGTGTTGCGGCCCTCGCCAGCAAAGCGCCTTTCAGGCGCTCCTCAGGGCGAGGGCTGGATTGCGGATGTTACTTGATGGCTTCGGCGGACTTGGCCTTTTCGCGCAAGACAAATTTCTGGATTTTTCCGGTCGAGGTTTTGGGCAGCGCCCCGAACACGAACAGTTTGGGCACCTTGAACCGGGCGAGATGGGTGCGGCAATGGTCCAGCAAGTCCTCCTGCGTCGGCTCCGCGCCCTCGCGCAGCTCGATGAAGGCGCAGGGCACCTCGCCCCATTTTTCGTCCGGGGTCGCCACCACGGCCGCCGCCAAAACATCCTTGTGGCGGTAAAGAACGTCTTCCACCTCCAGCGACGAAATGTTTTCGCCGCCGGAAATGATGATGTCCTTGGAGCGGTCCTTGATTTTGACGTAGCCGTCCGGCTCGATCACCGCGAGGTCGCCGGTGCGGAACCAGCCGCCGGCAAAGCACTCCTGAGTCGCGCGCAGGTTCTTGAGATAGCCCTTCATCGTGATGTTGCCGCGGAAGACGATCTCGCCCATGGTCTTGCCGTCATGCGGCACCGGCTTGAACTCGACGAGATCGACCACGTCGATGTCCTCTTGCAGCAACGTGGTCACGCCCTGGCGTCCGTTCAGTTCGGCGCGGCGCGGCAAATCCTCGGCGTCCCATTCGGCCTGCTTGGCGCAGACAGACGCCGGGCCGTAAGTCTCTGTCAGGCCATAGACGTGGGTGATGCCGATGCCGATCTTTTCGGCCCCCTCGATGATCGCCGCCGGCGGGGCCGCGCCCGCGATCAGGCCCTCGACCTTGTGGTCGATGCCCACATGATTCTTCGGGTCGTCATTGATCAACATGCCGTAGACGATCGGCGCGCCGCACATGTGCGTGACTTTTTCATTGCGGATCAGGTCGAACACCATTTTGGGATCGACGCGGCGCAGGCAGACGTTGACGCCCGCGTTGGCCGCCATGGTCCAAGGAAAACACCAGCCGTTGCAATGGAACATCGGCAGGGTCCAGAGATAGACCGCGTGCGGCGGCATGCCCCAGGAGACGATGTTGTTGATCCCGTTCAGATAGGCGCCGCGATGGTGATAGACCACGCCCTTGGGATTGCCGGTCGTGCCCGAGGTGTAGTTGAGCGAAATGGCGTCCCACTCGTCCGTGAGTTTTTCCGGCTTGAAGTTGGGGTCGCCCTCGGCGAGGAAGGCTTCGTATTCGATCGATCCCAAAAACTCGCCGCCGGAAAAGGTCGAATCATCCACGTCGATGATCAGCGGCTTCGGGCCGGTCATCAGCGTCAGCGCCTTGCCGATGATCTTTGAAAACTCGCGGTCGGTGAGCAAAACCTTGGCTTCCGCGTGGTCGAGCATGAAGGCGATGGCTTCGGCGTCGAGGCGGGTGTTGAGCGTGTTGACCACGGCGCCGGCCATGGCGGGGCCAAAATGTGATTCGAACAGCGCGGGCACGTTGGGCAGCATCACCGACACGGTGTCGTTCTTGCCGACGCCGCGCTTGCGCAAGGCCGAAGCGAAGCGGCGGCAGCGTTCCGCCGTCTCCTTCCAGGTGAAACGGCGGTCGCCATAGACCACGGAGGGCTTTTGCGGAAAGACGAAGGCGGCGCGGTTGAGGAAACTGATCGGCGTCAGCGCGGCGAAATTGGCGTCGTTGCGATCAAGGCCGGTAGAAAACGCGTCGCTCATGAAAACAGTCCCCCCATTCGCCGCAAAAATCCGGCGTTCGATGATTGGAGAGGACTTTAATGCGGCCGCTTACGCGCGCAAGCGAAACAGGCGTTCGTCTTTTGGCGATGGCGGGGCCTACCCGCCACGAAAGCCTGCGCAAATGCGCGCTTGCGGCAAATGTTCGGAATGGCTGTGCAGGATTTCGGGGACGATGACGCCCGCTGAGACAAGCGGCCCGCATCTTAATGTCGTCATGGCCGGGCGTCGTCCCGGCCATCAACGCGGCGCCGCAGCGCGAAATGTTCGAGCTTTTTCTCTCGCGCCCCGGCGTGGATGCCCGGCACAAGGCCGGGCATGACGTCCGTGGTCAGAGGGAGGCGCGCACTCGCCTTATTCCGCCAGCTTCTCGGGCTCGGGCGCGCCCTTGCCTTTCTTCTGAGCCTTCTTGGCCTCGATCTCCTTGTCGGGCCGCGGCAGCACGGGTCCGTCGGGATAGACGAAGGCGAGTTCCGCATCGACCCCTTCGCCCGACACCACGACCCGCACCGTGCCGCCGTGCTTAAGGCGACCGAACAGCACCTCGTCGGCGAGCGGGGTCTTGATGTGGGTCTGGATCACCCGCGCCATCGGGCGGGCGCCCATCGCCTCGTCATAGCCGCGCTCCACCAGCCAGGCGCGCGCCTCGTCCGACAGTTCGATCTGCACATGGCGGTCGGCGAGTTGCGCCTCCAGTTGCATGACGAACTTGTCGACCACCTTGGCGATCACCTCGGTCGGCAGGCGGCCGAACGGCACCACCGCGTCGAGACGGTTGCGGAATTCCGGCGCGAACATGCGGTTGATCGCGTCCACGTCTTCGCCCTCGCGCTTGGATCGGGTGAAGCCGAAAGCGGCCTTGGCCATTTCCGCCGCGCCCGCGTTGGTGGTCATGATCAGGATCACGTTCCTGAAACTGATCTGCTTGCCGTTGTGATCCGTCAGCTTGCCGTGGTCCATCACCTGCAACAGGATGTTGTAGAGATCCGGATGGGCTTTTTCGATTTCGTCGAGCAGCAGCACGCTATGGGGATGCTGGTCGATGGCGTCGGTTAGCAACCCGCCCTGCTCAAAACCGACATAGCCGGGAGGCGCGCCGAGCAGACGCGAAACCGTATGCCGCTCCATGTACTCGGACATGTCGAAGCGCACCATTTCCACGCCGAGCGACTTGGCGAGCTGGTTGGCCACTTCGGTCTTGCCGACGCCGGTCGGGCCGGAGAACAGATAGCTGCCGATCGGCTTCTCGCCGTCGCGCAGGCCGGCGCGCGACAGTTTGATCGCGGAGGTGAGGGCCTTGATGGCGGTGTCCTGCCCGTAAACGACGCGCGAGAGCGTCTGCTCCAGGTTTTGCAGAACCTCGGCGTCGTCCTTGGACACGCTCTTCGGCGGGATGCGCGCCATGGTGGCGACCGTGGCCTCGATCTCCTTGACGCCGATGATGCGCTTGCGCTTGGGCTCGGGCACCAGCATTTGCGAGGCGCCCGTCTCGTCGATCACGTCGATCGCCTTGTCCGGCAGCTTGCGGTCATGGATGTAGCGCGACGACAGCTCCACCGCCGCCTTGATGGCGTCGTTGGTGTAGCGCAGCTTGTGGAACTCCTCGAAATAGGGCTTGAGGCCCTTGAGGATTTCGATCGTGTCGGGGACGGAGGGCTCGTTGACGTCGATCTTTTGGAAGCGGCGGACCAAGGCCCTGTCCTTCTCAAAATACTGACGGAATTCCTTGTAGGTGGTCGAGCCGATGCAGCGCAGGCCGCCCTGGGCCAGCGCGGGCTTCAGCAGGTTGGAGGCGTCCATCGAGCCGCCGGAGGTGGCGCCGGCGCCGATCACCGTATGGATTTCGTCGATGAAGAGAATCGCCTTCTTGTGCTGCTCGATCTCCTTCATCACCTGCTTGAGGCGTTCTTCAAAGTCGCCGCGATAGCGGGTGCCCGCCAGCAGCGCGCCCATGTCGAGCGCATAGACGGTCGCGCCGTGCAGGACTTCAGGAGTCTCGCCTTTGACGATTTTCCGCGCCAAACCTTCCGCAATCGCCGTTTTGCCGACGCCGGGATCGCCGACCAGCAGCGGGTTGTTCTTGTGCCGACGGCACAGCACCTGGATGGCGCGCAAAACTTCGGTTTCGCGGCCGATCAGCGGATCGATGCGGCCGTCCTTGGCCTTGGCGTTGAGGTTGATGCAATAGGCCTCGAGCGCCGTCTCCTTCTTCTTGTCGTGGTCCTTCGAGGAGCTTTCGCTGGCGCGCTCGGTCTTTTCCTCTTCCTCGACCCCGCGCGGGGTTTTCGAGGTATCGTTCATGCCCGGACGCTTGGCGATGCCGTGGCTGATGTAATTGACCGCGTCGTAACGGGTCATGTCCTGCTCTTGCAGGAAATAGGCGGCGTGGCTCTCGCGCTCGGCGAAAATGGCGACCAGCACATTGGCTCCCGTGACTTCCTCCCGCCCGGAGGACTGCACATGGATCACGGCGCGCTGGATCACCCGCTGGAAACCGGAGGTCGGCTTGGGGTCCTCATGCAGTTCGGTGGCGAGATTGGCCAGTTCGTGCTCGATATAGGCGACGAGGCTCTTGCGCAGCACGTCGAGATCGACGGAACAGGCGCGCATCACCGCCGCCGCGTCCGAATCGTCGAGCAGGCTCAGCAGCAAATGTTCGAGCGTCGCATATTCGTGCCGGCGCTCGGAAGCGGCCGCCAAGGCGCGATGCAGGGTCTGTTCGAGATTGCGCGAGAAGGACGGCATAGGCTGGACCTCACTTCTTTTCCATGACGCATTGCAGCGGATGCTGGTGCTTGCGCGCGTGATCCATCACCTGCGTCACCTTGGTGTCGGCGACCTCATAGGTATAGATTCCGCATTCCCCAACGCCATTTGTATGGACTTGCCACATGATCCTCTCGGCGTCTTCGAGGGTCTTGTGGAAGAAGTTGCAGAGCACGCCGACAACGAATTCCATCGGCGTGTAGTCGTCGTTCAGAAGCAAAACCCGGTACATCGAAGGTCGTTGCGTCTGGGTCTTCGATCGGGTGATGACCGCCGTCCCGGAGCCGGGGCCATCGCCCGGATTCTTCTTGCCGCCCTTGCCTGCGGTTGGCCCAACCCGGCCGCGCGCGCCGAGCAGCGCGTCACGCCTTGAACGGGTCGTCAGAACAGTCACGGAATTCTCTCTCCAACAATCCGCACCGGCATTTCGTTTCGTCGTCCGGCGCCATCAGACACTTTCAAGGTTACCATAACGGCGCGAGCGGCGCTGCCGTTTCACCCCTCAAGCTCAATTTATGCGCCGCTTCCCGTCCCCGCCAGAGGGCCGAAAAGATTTTGGCGAGGCCCCTGTCTTCCTGTCACCGTCAAGCCACCATGCAGCGTATGTCTTGCACGAAGCATGACGCAACGCCGATGATTGGGCGCGCGTGAAGGAAACGCGGGCTTTTGCTCAAATTCTGGGCGCCAACAAATATACGCAACGAAATGGGCGAAAACCGGACCGGCGCTCGCAAAACGCAAACGCCCGGTTCGGCGTGGCGCCGAACCGGGCGTTCAAAACTCAAGACCGCCCGGGGGGCGGGAGCGGATTACGCCGCGACGGAGGACTGAGCCTTGGCCCAGGCGCCTTCGACCGGCTTCCAGGCTTCCTTGGCGACGTTGGAATAGAGCTCGCCGAGCTTGGTGGTCTGCGCGACGAAGCCTTCATAGGACGCCTTGGCGTATTCCTGCTGAAGGGCGAGCGCGTCTTCGAACTTGGTCACGCCGAGCAGCTTTTCCACGAAGGCCGAGCCGTGCTCGAGCGACTTCTTGGCGTAGTCGGTGCTTTCGGCGGCGATGGCCTGGAGCTGCTTGGACACTTCCACAGCGGAGGCCTGGATCGCGTCGATCTGTTCCTTGCTGACCTTCTGGTAGTCTTCGAAGTTGATAGCCATTGTAGCACCTATGATTTTGCCGCTCGGCGGCTGAGGAATTCCGTGAGAACGCGTTCTCCGGTTCTCGAGGATTACTTTTATATGCAGCGCACAAAAATGTCAATGATTCGTTGTGCGGTGCACCATAGTTTTTGTTAACCCTTTGTTCAGCAAACCGCTTAACGGGCGAGTAACCGCATTGGGTCTAATTTGAGGAAAGTTTCGTCGGCGCCACAGCGGACGATCGTGTCAGTTCACCTTCGGGATTGGTGTATGTTCCAGAGCATCCTCGGCGGTCCGCGTTATGCCCGCGCGACCCTCTCCGGCTTCGTCATCGCCCTCGTCGCCGCCACATCCCTCGCCACCCCCGCCGAAGCCCGCCGCCATCATCACCACGGCGGCCATCGCGTGCATGCGAATCTTCACGCCCACCATCATCTCCGCCACGCGCGCCCCGCCGCCGTCGCGGGCTCGGCGACCGCCGCCATCGCGGTGGACGGCGCCACCGGCCATGTGCTCTGGGGCATGAACGAGCATGCGCCGCGCCATCCCGCCTCCGTCACCAAGGTGATGACCCTTTACCTGCTGTTCGAGCAGCTGGAAAAGGGCAAACTGTCGCTCGACGACGCGATTCCGATCTCCGCCCATGCCGCCGCGCAGGCGCCCTCCAAACTCGGCCTGCGTCCGGGTTCGTCGATCCGCGTCGAGGACGCCATCAAGGTGGTCGTCACCAAATCGGCCAACGACATCGCCGTCGCCATCGCCGAGGCCGTCGGCGGGACCGAGTCGGACTTCGCCGAGATGATGACGCGCAAAGCCCATGCGCTCGGCATGAGCCGCACGCTCTACCGCAACGCCTCCGGCCTGCCCAACAGCGAGCAGATCACCACGGCTTTTGACCTCGCCATTCTCGGCCGCGACATCCAGGCGCGTTTCCCCCGCTACTACCGCTATTTCTCGCTGCACGAAGTCTCCTGGCATGGCCAGCGCATCCACAACCACAACCATCTGATGGATCGCGTCGAGGGCATGGACGGCATCAAGACCGGCTACACCGCCGCCTCCGGCTTCAACCTGCTCAGCTCGGTCAAGCGCGACGGCCACTATCTCATTTCCGTGGTGATGGGCGGCAAGAGCGCGCGCTCCCGCGACGCCTATATGGAGCGCGTGATCGAGGCGCATATCGACGACGCCGGCGGACGCGGCGCGGTCCAGGTCGCCAGCCGCGACGCCGACGAAGAGGCCGAGGCGCGCGCCGAGCCCGCGCCCGAGCCCCGCCGCGTCGCGGAGCCCAAGCCGGAACCGAAACCCGAACCCAGGCCCGAGCCCCGCGTAACCGAGCGCGCCGCCCCCGAGCCGCCCCGCCTCCAGCTCGCCGCCGTGCTGCCGGACCCGCGTCCGCGCCCGGCCTATGTCGCCGCCGCGCCGCAGCCGCCGCGCCCCGAAGAGCGGCCCACGGCCCGTCCCGCCGTCGACGGCTCGACGCGAAAGGCCCAGGACGGCGCCGGCGCCGCCACCCCCGGCGGCATGCGCTGGCTCACCGGCGCGCCGGCCAGGCCCACCAAGCTCGAAACCCGCATCGAGATCAAGCCGACCCCAAAGGCGCAGGAGACTGAAGGGGTCAGCGAGAAGGGCAAGGACAAGATCGCCTCCGCCAAGCCCGCCGTCTCCGGCTGGATTCTCCAGATCGGCGCGACCGACGACGCCGACAAGGCGGAAGCCCTGCTCAAGAGCGCCCGGGAAAAGCGCGCCGCGCTGCTCGGCGGCGCCAGGGGCTACACCGAGGCGGTCCACAAGGGCCGGGAAACGCTCTACCGCGCCCGTTTCGCCGGCCTCGAGGAATCGCGCGCCGAGGCCGCGTGCAAGGCTTTGAAGAGTTCCGGATTTTCCTGTTTCGCGATGCGCAACTGACGCGGGGCGCGAGGCGGTCAAGGTTGGTTTTCAGTCGTCGCGTACTTGAGTTTGGGAGGGTGGTCACCCGTGACGCCGCAAGAGTCTGTCCTTGGCCTGATTGAGCCGGGCCGCGCCATCCGTCGTCCCCCCGTGGTCGGGATGACGTTCCTTCATGAGCGTCCGATGCGCGCGAACGATCTCGTCCGCGCTCGCCCCCCATCGAAGTCCGAGCGTCTCATACGCTTCCTGCTCGCTCATTTCGCCGGCGCGGCGGATCCCGCCGCCCCGCCGCGCGTCCGCGTCGTCCTGCGCTGTCACGCGCCATCCGGGAAAGCGGCGGTCGAAATAAGCCTCTAGCGCCAGCAGCGCCTCGGGATTTTCGGCGCGGCACTGGGCGTAGAGGGCCAGGCATTGCGACTTGGACAGTTCCGACAGTCTTGAGCCCGCGAACGGCCCGGAGCGAACGGCGCCGTCGCGGACGCCAAAATCGTCGAACTCCATGTCCACCGCCGAACCGCGCTTGCCGCGGGAGAATGGCGGAAAACTCCGGCCCAAAGCGGCGAGCGCCACGCCAGCCAGCGCCAGCGCCGCGGCGAATTGGCCGCGCGCCAGCATCAGGGCGGCGGCGAACAGGGCGATGCCCGCGAATCCCTGGCGCATCATCGAAGCCACGCGCGCCGGCGGCGCCCGGCCGAGTTCGCGCAAGCCAAACAGGATCAGGATCAGGACCAGAAGTCCGAGCAGAAAGAAAATCGCCGCCTCCCCAATTCAGGCGCAACCGCGGGCATGGATGCGAAACATAGGCGGTCTCCCCCGACGGCGCCAGGGTCCGCATTTCGGGATAGGCGCGCGGCCCGCCGCCAGCTAAAGAAACGCGGTCATGCCCCTTCACCTGTTAAAACTCTGCGTCGGAATCGACTCCGCTGACGACCTGCGCCGCTGGACGCTGTTGCGCGCGCAAAACAATCCTGGCCTCGTCCACGCCCATGTCACGCGCATGAGGCCAAGCCGCGCCGACGAAATCTTGGACGGCGGCTCGCTCTACTGGGTGATCAAGGGCCAGATTTCCGTCCGGCAACGGCTGATCGGCCTCGAGGATTTCGTCGATTCCGCCGGCGTGCGCCGCTGCGCCTTGCAATTGGATGACGAGATCGTGGCGGTCGCCCCCCGCCCCTGCCGCGCCTTCCAGGGCTGGCGCTATCTGAAACCCGCGGACGCCCCGCCCGATCTTTTGGCCGGCGCGGGCGCGGACATGCCGGAAGACCTGCGGCGCGAGTTGAGCGCCCTGGGGCTTCTATGAAACATTCCGAAGCGGGCCGCCGACGGCGCCGGCTCGCCCAGACTCCCTGATGCCGTCATTGCGAGCGAAGCGAAGCAATCCAACCTTTTCGAGCAGACCGGCGCCGGCGTGAGATGACGCCCGCGACAAAAGTGAAAACCGCAAACCCACAAGATTTTGTTCTCGTTATGTTCCACGTGAAACATCTCGAACCACCGCGCCTCGCCAAACCCTTGTTTCCCAAGAACAATCCTCATTTACCGCGCGGAACGCGGTCCCCGCTCCCGCCCACATCTCGTACGCAACCCTGCGGTTGCACGCGCAAGAATCGACGGTTTTGTGTAGGAATTCGCACGATTTTCACAGGAAACAGCGCGGCTTTTCCGTTTTTAGGCGCATATGTTTCAACCCAGGGTGGAGATTTCGACACTGCCGCCGGGCGTCAGTCCCGCGAAAACGCAACCGATGGCGCCCGCCCTCACCGGCGCCGATAGATGGTCTCGGCGATCCCCTCGAACGCTTCATTGACGTTCTCGCCGGATTTGGCGCTGGTGATCATGATCTGCTCCTCCGGCAACCCCAGGCGGTCGAGACCGGCGAGGTTCGGCCTGACGATATCGGCCTTGTTGACCAGAGCCAGCACCGGACGCCCCGGCATGGCTTCGGAAAAATCCGCCGCCAACGCGAACATTTTTTCGATGGTCAGCGGCCGCGAGGCGTCGGCCACCACCAGCGCCCCCGAGGCGCCGGCGATATAGACCGACTTGAAAATGTGATGGCCGAAATCGCCGTCGGTGTCCCACAACAACAGTTTGGCCCAGATGTCCTCGGGCCGGCCGACGAGCTTGAGGTCATGGGTGAGGATGTCGACCCCGATGGTCGTCTTGTAGTCGCCGTCGAACCTGCCGAACACCAGCCGCCGCGCCAGCGAGGTTTTTCCCACCCCGATATCGCCAAGCAGCATGACCTTGGCGGAAAAATTCATCGCGGCGCCCCTTCGAGCGCCTCGAAGGCGACGCGCCGGTTGCCGACGCGCTCGGCGCCGCCGTCATCCAGGATCGGGTTCTGGTCGCCGCGCCCCACCGCCACCAGTTTTTCGGGCGCCACGCCCGCCTCGACCAGCATTTTGACCACGGTCGCCGCGCGCGAAAGCGACAGCGTGTGGTTCTTGGCGGCGACGCCGGTCGAATCGCTGTAGCCGACCACGCGCAGGCCAAGTCCCGACGCCTTCAGCGCCTGGGCGAGCGCCGCCACCGTTGCTTGCGCCTTGTCAGGCTCCTTCAGCGTGACCTCGTCAGTGAAGTGAATTGCACTGGCGCCCGCCAGCCGGGACAACACCGCCGCCGGCGCGTTGTCGCGGGCCTCGCGTTCGGCCCGCCAGCTTTTCAGTTCGGCGATCCCGGCCTCAAGTTCGGCGATCCGGGCTTCCGCCTTGGCGAGTCTTGGTTCTGAAGACTCGACGGGCGGCGCGGGCTCATCAAGCCGAACCACACCCATCGCAACCGCATAAGGCGCGGCCGCCGGCGCCAGAGCCCGCGCCAGCGCATCAAGATCGGTTTTCGCCGGCGCGAGCCCGCGCACCAAAACCGATTTCGAACCATGGTCGATGGCGAGCGTCACTGGCCAGGAGTCGAGCTCTTGCGCGGCTTGCGCTTGCGAAAAGGCGGCTTCGATGCGGCGGTCGCGAATCGCGTCGCGGACCGGACCATAGAGCGCGGCAAAAAGCGCCGCCGCGAGCAGCCCCGCCAAAACCCAGCGCGACGCGCGCGACCGCGTCGCCGGCGGAGGCGCCGCGGAAGCCAACGCCAGACGCTCAAGAGCGCGTTCGTCCAACGGCGCGCTGCCGTCGATCAGGTCGAACAGCGCCGAATCCATCCGCCGCGCGGCGGCGGCGTCGGGCGCTCCGGAAAATTCCGCCGCGACCACCATGCGGGCCGAGGCCCGCAGCAGCACATGGCTCGCCCCCATGTCGAGCTCGCGCAGCTCGCCATGCGCTTTCGAAAAAGCCTGGGCGGAAAACTGGCTGATCGCCGCGATCAGGCCGCTGACCAGCTCCACGGACTCATCCGCCTGCCCATCGGCGCGCCAGCTCCCCAAAAGCTTGCCGGTGTCGCGCTCAAGAGCCAGAAGCCGCAGAACGCGGGGCCGACCCGCCGCCTCCAGCACCACTTCACTGAGCGGGCGCCGGCTGAGCCAGGCGCGAAGCCGCAGCCGCCACAGGTCGGTGGACAGCAGCGCGTCGATGCGTTTTTCCAGACTGTCGGCCAGATCGCGAAACGCATTGGCGACGGCGGCGGCGACGAGCCGGCCGGTGATCGGGTAGAGCGCGTCCACCATCATGTCGCGCGAGTTGACGATTTCGCTGCGAATCGCCGCCACCACCAGCGGCGCGATCGCCGCCGAGAGCTCGCGATGCCGCGAGACTTCCGCCTTTCGCAAGGCGCCGGCGATCACCTGCGCCGTCGACGCCTCGAATCGCGCGTCGTCGCCGATTTTTTGGGCGAAGGCGTCGCACTGGCCTTGCAGCGCTTCGATCTTCGCCTGCTCCGGCTCGAACAGCAGCTGTTTCAGCCTGCCGAGATCGGCGCCGGCCGCGCGAGGGGCGCTCAAATCAGCGCGACCTCGAAACGGTCGAGAAATTGCGCAGCGAATAGCCGATGGCCGCGCCAATGCCCTGCCCCCGCTTCAGCTTCTCCACGTCCGTTCCGAGAAGCTCCAGCCGCTGCAATTCCTGGCGCAGCGCCTCCAGCCTGGCCTCGGCGGCGCGCGCTTCGACGCCGACAGCGCCAAACCGCGCTTCGGCGAATCGCTTGTCGGCGACGATTTCCGCGCGGGTCTCGTCGAGCAGATCGTCGAGTTTCTTGAACCGGGCGTCGGCGGCGCGCTTTTCCTGGATCAGAGCGCTCAACCCCTGCCCCAGCCGCGTGTCCAGCTGGTCCATCCATTTCTCGAACTGGGCGAATTGGGTGTCGACCCGGGCGAATCGCCCATCCAGCTGCGCGACTCGGCTGAAGCGCGCGTCGAGCTCCGCCTGCCTTGCGTTGAGCTCGGCCTGCCTTTGATCCAGCTGCGCCTGCCTTTGGTCGAGCTGCGCATGCCGCTGGTCGAGCTGCGCATTTTTGGCGTCGAGCTTGGCCAGACCGGCGTCGAGCTTCGCCAGTTTTTCGTCGAGACGATCCAGTCTGGCGTCCATGTGCTGGATTTTTTCGTCGGAAGCGCGCTTTTCCGCGCCAAACAGCATTTCCCGCACGTCATCAATCGTTTCGGGTGTAACGGCCGGCGCCGCGTTCGTATTCACGTCCGTCATGGTTCAATTCCCGGGCAGTGCGCGAACAAGATCGCGCGCGACAACCCATTTAGGCCAGCTTTGCCTTGCGTCGCAAGCTTTGGGCGCGGCCCTTTCGGCGCCGCGCCCATTATTTTACGCAAGGCAACATTCACTGCGGGAAGAAATGATCCTTGTGCGTCGCGGTGGTCGCGCCGGTCTCATCCTTCACCGTGAACACCACATCGACCGGTTTTGCGGGAACCGACCCCGCGGGCGCGGTCACGGCGACGCGCAGCTCCAGGGTCTGGTCCGGGCCGACGACAGCGGCCTGCCCACCCTTGCCGTTGATGATCTGCAATTGCAGATTGGGGCTGCCCTCCACCGACACCTCAACCTTGCGGTCGTTGGCCTGCTTGTTGAGCACGCGCACCGTGTAGCCATTTCGAACCGCGCCATCGGACATGGTGACCGCAAGCGGGTTGCGGTCGTGCAGCACGTTGACGAACAGATCCGCGCGCGTCCCGAGCTTGAGCGCCATCACGCCGGCGACAGCCAGGATGATCACCGGATAGATCAGCGTGCGCGCCCGGATCAATTTATAGACCGGCGGCAGCCCTTCGTCGCGGCGGGCGATATTGATGTCGGTGTCATAGGCGACGAGATTGCCGGGCCGGCCGATCTCCTTCATGACGATATTGCAGGCGTCGATGCACAGGCCGCACTGGATGCAGCCGAGCTGCGAGCCGTGGCGGATGTCGACGCCGGTCGGGCAGACCGCGACGCATTGGTGGCAGTCGATGCAGTCGCCGGCCTTTTCCCCGCGTTCATGCGCGGCCAAAGCCTTCTTCACCGACATGCGCGGCTCGCCGCGGGTGCGCTCATAGGAGACGTTGAGCGCCCATTCGTCGGTCATCGCCGCCTGGATGCGCGGCCACGGGCACATGAAGATGCACACTTGCTCGCGCATGTGGCCGGCGAAGACGTAAGTCGTGAAGGTGAGAATGCCGACCCAGATATAGGCGACGCCCGGCGCCGCGCCGGTGAACAAGTCCTTCAGCAAAGTCGGCGCATCGGCGAAATAGAGCACGAAGGCGCCGCCGGTGAACATGGCGATCAACAGCCAAAGGACATGCTTGGTGGCGAGTTCGCGAACGCGCGAAAAGGTCCAGCCCTTCTTGTCCTTCATGATGCGCTCGCGGCGGTCGCCCTCGACCCAGCGCTCGACGGCGAAGAACAGGTCGGTCCACACCGTCTGCCAGCACAGATAGCCGCACCACACGCGGCCCGCGAGCGCGTTCAGCAGGAACAGGGTCATGGCCGCGATGATCAGCAGGCCGGTGAAATAATAGACCTCCTGCGGCCAGATCTCGATGAAGAAGAAGTAGAAGCGCCGCGCCGGCATGTCGATCAGCACCGCCTGGTCCGGCAGGTTCGGCCCGCGGTCCCAGCGCAGGAACGGCATCAGGTAATAGACCGCCAGGGTGAAGGCCATCAGCCCCCACTTGATGGTGCGAAACGTTCCGTGGGTCGCCTGCGGATAGACCTTCTTGTGGACCTCGTAGAGCGGTCCAGTGATGATGGTTTCGTCGTCCATCGCAAGTGTCCTGACGTTTCGACGCGCGAAGTCAGCGCGGGATAGCGCGGAAGTCCGCATCCGTTCATTGATCCCGCGCAGGGTGTACGCCCTTTCGGATCATTCATCAAGGAATTCGAATATAATACCATCGGCGCGTCGGCCAAAACAAAAGGGCGGCCCACCGGGCCGCCCTGAAAAAATCGCGTGCGAAAAACCTTATTCCGCAGCTTCGGCGACCTGACCGGAATCCTTGCCCTTGGCGGAGACGTCGCGATCGACGAATTCGATAATGGCCATGGCGGCGTTATCGCCGTAGCGGAAGCCAGCCTTGAGCACGCGGGTATACCCGCCCTGACGATCCTTGTAGCGCGGAGCCAGCGTGTCGAACAGCTTGGCGACCAGCGCCACGTCCTTGATCTGGGCGATGGCCTGACGACGGGCGTGCAGGTCGCCGCGCTTGCCGAGGGTGACGAGCTTTTCGATCACCGGACGCAGGTCCTTGGCCTTGGGCAGGGTGGTGGTGATCTGCTCGTGCTTGATCAACGCCTGGCAGAGATTGGCGAACATCGCCTTGCGATGCTCGGCGGTGCGGTTGAACCGCCGCTTGGATTTACCATGATACATATTGGCTCTCCATGTTGATTAGGGCCGCCGTGCCAAGGAACGGCCCTTCCGTGCTTGCCCCGATTTCGGGGCGGGTTATCCTTCTCCCCTTGCGGGAGAAGGCGGATCGGCGCGGAGCGCCGAGACGGATGAGGCGGGAAGAACCCCTCATCCGGCGCTTCGCGCCACCTTCTCCCGCAAGGGGAGAAGGCGCGTGCCTTAGTAGTGTTCTTCGAACCGCTTGGCGAGTTCGTCGATGTTCTCCGGCGGCCAGCCGGAGACTTCCATGCCGAGGTGCAGGCCCATCTGCGCCAGCACTTCCTTGATTTCGTTGAGCGACTTGCGGCCGAAGTTCGGCGTGCGCAGCATTTCGGCTTCGGTCTTCTGGATGAGGTCGCCGATATAGACGATGTTGTCGTTCTTCAGGCAGTTGGCCGAGCGCACCGACAGTTCGAGTTCGTCGACCTTCTTGAGCAGCGCCGGGTTGAAGGCGAGTTCCGGAATGGCCGGCGAGGCCTCCTCGCGCTTGGGCTCCTCGAAATTGACGAACACATTGAGCTGGTCCTGCAGGATGCGCGCGGCGAAAGCCAGGGCGTCCTCGGGGGTCAGCGAGCCGTTGGTCTCCATCTGCAAGGTGAGCTTGTCATAGTCGAGCACCTGGCCCTCGCGGGTCGGCTCGATCTTGTAGGACACCTTCTTCACCGGCGAATAAATGGAATCGACCGGGATCAGGCCGATCGGGGCGTCCTCGGCGCGGTTGCGGTCCGCGGGAACATAGCCCTTGCCAGTATTGACGGTGAATTCCATGCGGATTTCCGCGCCCTCGTCGAGGGTGCACAGCGCCAACTGCGGGTTGAGCACGGCGATGTCGCCGGTCACGCCGATGTCGCCGGCATAGACCACGCCCGGACCCTGTTTCTTCAGGGTCATGCGCTTCGGGCCTTCGCCCTGCATCTTGATGGCGACGTCCTTGATGTTGAGGACGATGTCGGTCACATCCTCGCGCACGCCGGGAATCGAGGAGAATTCATGCAGCACGCCGTCGATGTGGACGGAGGTGATGGCGGCGCCCTGAAGCGACGACAGCAGGATGCGGCGCAGCGCATTGCCGAGCGTCAGACCAAAACCGCGCTCCAGCGGCTCGGCGACGACGGTCGCGACACGCTTGGGGTCTTCGCCGGGGGACACAATGAGCTTGTTCGGCTTGATCAGCTCTTGCCAATTCTTCTGGATCATTTCAGCCTCTTCCTCGGACCGCGGCATATCGGTTCGTCAACCATGGCCTTTGGTCCGCTAACGGAATTGTCCGCCGAGCCCCGTCGGTCCCAGGCGGATACAAATCGATCGCGGCGAGGCCGCGATCGACACGAGACCGCGCGAGGCGGCCAACCCAATATATAATCAGACGCGGCGGCGCTTGCGAGGGCGGCAGCCGTTGTGCGGGATCGGGGTCACGTCGCGGATCGAGGTGACGGTGAAGCCGGCGGCCTGCAACGCGCGCAGCGCGGACTCACGACCCGAACCGGGACCGGACACTTCCACTTCAACCGTGCGCATGCCGTGCTCGGCGGCCTTGCGGGCGGCGTCTTCAGCGGCCATCTGCGCGGCGTAAGGGGTCGACTTGCGCGAGCCCTTGAACCCCATGGTGCCGGACGACGACCAGGAGATGGTGTTGCCCTGCGCGTCGGCGATGGTGATCATCGTGTTGTTGAACGACGAATGCACATGCGCGACGCCGGAGGCGATGTTCTTGCGTTCCCTGCGGCGAACGCGGGTGTTTTCCTGCTTGGCCATATTTTTAACTGCCCTTCGAGCGCGCCCGTAATGCCGGTCGCTAAGGTAATCCGACGGCCGCGCTGACGCGCGCCCTTCGGCGCTGGGGTTGGCGAGCGGCCGTTTGAGCCGCCCTATGATCTCGCGCTGTTTGCGCGAAAGTGGAACTGCCAAAATTCGGATTCAAATGGGTCAGGCTGCGGCGAAAATGGTGTTTTGCGAGCACCGAAGCGGAGCGTACTTGAGTACGTGAGCATCGGAGCGGAGCAAAACGCCATTTGTAGCCCGGCCCCACCCATTTGGGCCGGATTTTACTTCTTCTTGCCGGCGATCGGCTTGGCCTTGCCCTTGCGGGTGCGGGCGTTGGTGTGGGTGCGCTGGCCGCGCACCGGCAGACCGCGACGATGGCGCAGGCCGCGATAGCAGCCGAGGTCCATCAGGCGCTTGATGTTCATCGCGACTTCGCGGCGCAGATCGCCTTCCACCATATAGTCGCGGTCGATGGTTTCGCGGATTTGCAGCACTTCGGCGTCCGAAAGCTGGTTCACCCGGCGTTCCGCGGCAATGCCGACCTTTTCGCAGATTTCCTCGGCCTTCTTCGATCCGATGCCGTGGATGTACTGCAGCGCGATGATCACGCGCTTGTTGGTCGGGATATTGACGCCAGCTATACGAGCCATTTTTTCACATGCTCCATGTTGACGGGCTTGCGCCCAGACAAACCCGCGTCCGGTGGAGGCCGGCCCCTGCGGGTATAAAAACAACGCTCCTGCTTTCCAGCAGGAGCGCCGTAGAAGACGTTTCGCTTAGAACGATTCCGCCGCGCCGTCAACCGGCGCGGTAAATCATTTCGCCAGCACCGCGTCGAGCTGTTTTGTCACCTCGTCGATCGGCGCCATGCCGTCGACGGTGCGCAGCTCGCCGATGGACTTGTAATAGCCCGAGACCGGAGCGGTCTGCTCATGATACTGAGCCAGACGTTTCTTGAACGCTTCCGGATTGTCGTCGGCGCGTACGGTCCCGCCGGCGGCGACGGTGTCGCGCGCCCGGCCCTCGATTCGCGCCAGCAAAATGCCGTCGTCCACCAACAGCTCGACCACGGCGTCGAGACCGCGCCCCTTCTGCTTCAACAGCGCCGTCAAAGCCTCGGCCTGCGCGACCGTGCGCGGAAACCCGTCGAGGATAAAACCCTTGGCGCAATCGGCTTCGTCGATTCGGTCGGCGATGATGCCGATGACGATTTCGTCGGAGACGAGGCCGCCCGATTCCATCACCGCCTTGGCCTTCAAGCCGACAGGGGTGCCCGCCTTGACCGCCGCGCGCAGCATGTCGCCGGTCGAGAGCTGCGGGATGCCGTACTTCTGTTCCAGGCGCGCCGACTGGGTGCCTTTGCCGGCCCCCGGCGGTCCGAGCAGAATGAGCCTCATTTCTTCTTCCCCCTGAGCTTGGCCTTTTTCACCAGTCCCTCGTATTGCTGCGCCTGGAGATGGCCATGAATCTGCGCAACCGTGTCCATGGTCACGGAGACCACGATCAACAGGGACGTCCCGCCGAAATAGAACGGCAGCGCAAATTGGGAAATCAGCATTTCGGGTAGCAGGCAGATGATGGCGAGATAGCCGGCGCCGAGCACGGTCACGCGGGTGAGCACGTGGTCGATATATTGCGCGGTGCGCTCGCCGGGCCGGATGCCCGGAATGAAGCCGCCATGCTTCTTCAGGTTTTCCGCCGTGTCCTGGGGATTGAACACGATGGCCGTGTAGAAGAAGGCGAAGAACACGATCATGCCGACATAGAAGGCGATATACGCCGGCCGCCCGTGACCGAAATAGGTCGCGAGAAAGCCGAGAAAGCCGCTGGTTCCGCCGTCGCCCGCGAGATTGGAGAAGGTGATCGGCAGCAGCAACAGCGACGAGGCGAAGATCGGCGGAATCACGCCCGCGGTGTTGAGTTTTAGCGGCAGGAACGAGGTCTGCCCCTCATAAACCCGGTTGCCCTGCTGGCGCTTGGGATAGGTGATCAGCAGCCGGCGCTGGGCGCGCTCCATGAAGACGATGAAAGCGATCACCGCGAAGGACATGACGGAGACGCCGACGATCACGGCCGGAGGAATCGCGCCCTGGCGCGACAGCTCCAGTGTGCTGGCGACCGCCGACGGGAAGGCCGCGACGATACCCGCGAAGATGATCAGCGACGAACCGTTGCCGATGCCGCGCGAGGTGATCTGCTCGCCAAGCCACATCAGGAAGAGCACGCCGCCGGTGAGGGTGATCACGGTGGAGGCGCGGAAGAACCAGCCGGGCTCCGTCACCACGCCGGTCTGCCCCTCGAGTCCGATGGCGATGCCATAGGCCTGGAACACAGCGAGCGCCACGGTGAGATAGCGGGTGTACTGGTTGATGACCTTGCGGCCCTGCTCGCCTTCCTTCTTCAGCGTTTCCAGCGCGGGAATCACCGAGGTCATCAGCTGCACGATGATCGAGGCCGAGATGTAGGGCATGATGTTCAGGGCGAAGATCGCCATGCGCTGCACGGCGCCGCCGGCGAACATGTTGAACAGCTCGAGCACGCCCTGCTGCTTGCCATGAAAACTCTGCTCGAACACCACGGGATCGATGCCGGGCAGCGGGATGTAGGTGCCGAGGCGGTAGATGACCAGAGCGCCAAGGGTGAACCAGATACGCTTCTTGAGCTCTTCGGCCTTGCCGAGCGAAGCGAAGTTGAGATTAGCCGCAAGCTGTTCAGCTGCCGAAGCCATGAAAACTGCTCCAAATGCGCGACGCGCGCATGAATGATGCGAAAACGGGGCGCAACTCCTTCGAGTTCCGCCCCGTCAATAACCGTTCATCCCGGCAAAATCACGCGCATTCGCGCCTTTCGCCTAAAGAAAAATCACGCCTCGGCGGAAGCCAGCAGCTTCACCGAACCGCCAACCTTTTCGATGGCGGCGACAGCGGACTTGGACGCGGCGGCGACTTCGAAGGCGAGCTTGGCGCTGATTTCGCCATTGCCGAGGATCTTCACGCCGTCGCGGGCCTTGGAGATCACGCCGGCGGCAATCAGGGCTTCCAGGGTCACGGGCGCCGAGGCGTCCAGTTTGCCCGCTTCCACCGCCTGCTGGATACGACCGAGGTTGACCTCGTTGTAATCCACGGAGAAGGGGTTCCAGAAGCCGCGCTTGGGCAGACGGCGATGCAGAGGCATCTGGCCGCCTTCAAAACCCTTGATGGCGACGCCTGTGCGGGCCTTTTGACCCTTGACGCCGCGTCCCGCGGTCTTGCCCTTGCCGGAGCCGATACCGCGACCGACGCGCATGCGGTTCTTGGAGGAACCGGGATTGTCGGAGAGGTCGTTGAGTTTCACCATGGTCGCGATCCTCAATCTTCGACGCGCACGAGGTGCGCGACCTTGGCGATCTGACCACGAATCGAGGGGGTGTCTTTCAACACCGCCTTGCGGCCGATCTTGTTAAGTTTCAGGCCGACGAGAGTCGCGCGCTGGTCGGCGGGGCGGCCGATCGGGCTCTTGGTCTGAACGACCGTGACAGTCTTGTCCGTCATGTCCGTTCTCCTCAGCCTTCAGCCGTGCCGTCTTCGCCGCCGGGGCGACGCGACTGCAGCACGGACACTTTCAGACCGCGACGCGCCGCCACCGAACGAGGCGAATCCTCGGCCTTGAGCGCGTCGAACGTGGCG
Source organism: Rhodoblastus acidophilus (assembly GCF_009720655.1). GTDB lineage: Bacteria > Pseudomonadota > Alphaproteobacteria > Rhizobiales > Beijerinckiaceae > Rhodoblastus > Rhodoblastus acidophilus_A. The sequence goes on from NZ_WNKS01000023.1 coordinate 52,062, forward strand.
CGAACCATGTTGTAGGGATTCGACGAACCCTGCGACTTCGCGACGACGTCATGGACGCCGAGCGATTCGAACACAGCGCGCATCGGGCCGCCGGCGATGATGCCAGTACCCGCGGGCGCCGCGCGCAAAACGACGCGGCCCGCGCCATGGCGGCCGTTCACGTCATGATGCAGGGTGCGGCCTTCGCGCAGCGGCACGCGGATCAGCGCGCGCTTGGCGGATTCGGTGGCCTTGCGGATGGCTTCCGGCACTTCGCGCGCCTTGCCATGCCCAAAACCGACGCGACCCTTCTGGTCGCCGACGACGACGAGGGCGGCGAAGCCGAAGCGACGGCCACCCTTCACAACCTTGGCGACGCGGTTGATGTGGACCAGACGATCCACGAATTCGCTGTCGCGCTCTTCATCCTTGCGATCGCGACCGCGACCGCCCTGTTCTTCACGAGCCATTTGTTTTTCCGTCACTTGCGCGGAAGGTCCCGTTAGACCCCCGCTCGCTGGGTCGCTCCCGATACGGGAGCTTTCCTCAAACGTCAATCCCGGAACGCGAAAATCGCGTTCCGGGACGAGTTTGAAAACTCAGCCAACCGGCGCGTCCAACGCCAAAGGCGTTGAACGGATCGCGCCGATCAGAACTGCAGCCCGCCTTCGCGGGCGCCGTCGGCCAGCGCCTTGACGCGGCCGTGGTACATGTACGAGCCGCGGTCGAACACGACCTCGGTCACACCGGCGGCGACCGCGCGTTCCGCGATCAACTTGCCGATGGCCTTGGCGGCCTCGACGTCGGCGCCGGTCTTCAGCCCTTCGCGCTGCGCCTTCTCGATCGAGGAAGCGGCGGCGAGAGTGACGCCGTTCGCGTCGTCGATGATCTGAGCATAGATCTGCTTCGACGAGCGGAACACAGACAAACGCGGCTTTCCGTAAGCGCGGGCGCGAAGCGTGCGGCGGACGCGCGCCTTACGGCGATCAGTGGTATCCTTAGCCATGATACGCGGTCCTTACTTCTTCTTGCCTTCCTTGCGGAAGATGAATTCGCCAGCGTATTTGACGCCCTTGCCCTTATAAGGCTCGGGGCCACGATACTCGCGGATCTCAGCGGCGATCTGGCCGATCTGCTGCTTGTTGATCCCGGCGATGGTGATTTCGGTCGGCTTCGGGCAGGCGATGGTGACGCCGGCCGGAATCGGATAGTTGATGTCGTGGCTGTAGCCGAGCGACAGCTGCAAATTCTTGCCAGCGACAGCGGCCTTGTAGCCGACGCCGGTGATTTCCAGCTTCTTCTCGAAACCGCTGGTGACGCCGACGACCAGATTGTTGATCTGGGCGCGGGCGGTGCCCCACAGCGCGCGGGCGCGCTTGGTTTCAAAACGCGGATCGACCTTGACGCCATTGTCGTTGAGTTCGACCGACACGTCGTCATGAACGATGAAGGACAGTTCGCCCTTGGCGCCCTTGACGGTGACCGTCTGACCCTCGACCTTGGCGGTGACGCCCGCCGGAACCGGAACCGGCTTCTTACCGATACGAGACATTTTGTTCTCCTCTCGGCTCAGAACACGGTGGCGAGCACTTCGCCGCCGACATTGGCTTCGCGCGCGGCATGATCCGCGAGGACGCCCTTCGGGGTCGAAATGATGGCGATGCCCAGGCCGTTGGCGACGCGCGGCAGCTTGTCGACAGCGGCATAGACGCGGCGGCCCGGCTTCGACACGCGAGTGATGTCGCGAATCACCGGCTGGCCGTCGAAATACTTGAGCTCGATTTCGAAATCGGTGCGGCCGTTGCCGTATTCAGTGACCGAATAGCCACGGATGTAACCTTCGTCCTTGAGCACGTCGAGGACGTGGGCGCGCAGGCGCGAGCCCGGCGTCGAGACGGAGGTTTTGCGGCGCATCTGCGCATTGCGGATGCGGGTGAGCAGATCGCCCACAGGATCGTTGATCGCCATGACGGTCTCCTTACCAGCTCGACTTGACCAGGCCCGGGATCAGACCCTTGGAGCCCAATTCGCGCAGAGCGATACGCGACATTTTCAGCTTGCGGTTATAGGCGCGCGGACGCCCCGTCACTTCGCAGCGATTCCGCACGCGATTGACGCAGGAGTTGCGCGGAACTTCCGCCAGCTTGAGCGTCGCTTCGAAACGCTCTTCCACGGTCAAGGAGCGATCCTTGGCGATCGCCTTGAGACGCGCCCGCTTGCCGGCCTTGTCGACCGCCATCTTGGCGCGCTTCTTGTTGTTGTTGATAGCGCTTTTCTTAGCCATGAGTTACCTCTGGTCTCCGCGTCTGAGCCTTGCGGCTCACTGCCGGAACGGGAAGTTGAAGGCGCGCAGGAGAGCGCGGGCTTCGTCGTCGGTCTTGGCCGTGGTGCACACGATCACGTCCATGCCCAGAACCGTATCGACCTTGTCGTAGTCGATTTCAGGGAACACGATGTGCTCCTTGATGCCGAGCGCATAATTGCCACGGCCGTCGAACGACTTCGGATTGAGACCGCGGAAATCTCGCACGCGCGGCAGCGCGACGGTGATGAAGCGGTCCAGGAATTCGTACATGCGGGTCTTGCGCAGCGTGACCTTGGCGCCGATCGGCATGTTCTCGCGCACCTTGAAGGTCGAGATCGCCTTGCGGGCCCGGGTGATGACCGGCTTCTGGCCGGCGATCAGCGCGAGGTCGGCGGCGGCCAGCGTCACCTTCTTGGTGTCGTTGACAGCGTCGCCCACGCCCATGTTCAGCACGATCTTTTCGATCGACGGAACTTCGTTGGCGTTTTTATAGCCGAACTCTTCGATCAGCTTCGGCCGCACCACTTCGTCGTAGTGCTGGCGCATGCGCGCGACATAGCCCTCGGGGATCGAGGAGACCGCGCCGGCGTGGGCGACGGTCTCGGAACCCTTGGCCTTCTTCTCGGCGCCCTTGTCCGCCTTGGCGGCGCCCTTCTTGGGGGTCTTTGCCTCAGCCATCGATCAATTCTCCGGAACGCTTGGCGAAACGGACCTTCCGGCCGTCATCGAGGATCTTGAAGCCGACGCGGGTCGGAGCGCCGTCCTTGGGATCGGCGATCGCGATGTTCGACAGCTGGATCGGGGCTTCCTTGGTGATGATGCCGCCTTCCTGCGCCTGCGTCTGCTTCTGGTGACGCTTCACCGTATTGACGCCGGACACGAGCGCGCGGCCTTCCTTGGGAAGCACCAGGGTCACTTCGCCCTTGCGGCCCTTGTCACGGCCGGCGATCACGACGACCTTGTCGCCTTTCTTGATCTTGGCGGCCATCACAACACCTCCGGGGCGAGCGAAATGATCTTCATGTGGTTCTTGGCGCGCAGCTCGCGCGGCACCGGTCCGAAGATACGGGTGCCCACCGGCTCCTTCTGATTGTTGATCAGAACGGCCGCATTGGTGTCGAAGCGAATCACGGAGCCGTCGGGACGCTTGATGTCCTTGGCGGTGCGAACGACCACCGCCTTCATCACGTCGCCTTTTTTCACGCGGCCGCGCGGAATAGCTTCTTTAACGGAAACAACGATAATATCGCCAACGCCTGCATACTTGCGCTTGGAGCCCCCAAGCACCTTGATGCACATCACACGACGCGCGCCCGAATTGTCGGCCACGTCGAGGGCGGTCTGCATCTGAATCATGGCTACGAGCCTTTCTGTCAGATCGGTTTCCGACGCGGATCATTCCGGCCGGACTTCGCCTGGATACCGCTTTCGCGGCGGGTTCTTCCCCAATTCTGGGGTGTTCGCCGAAATCAATGCGCCGGGGCGTCACAGTCGTTTTCCCTGTTGAGGGGCGACCGTGACCCGGCGCAGACTTCGATTGAGGAAGCAGGACCGCTTCCTCGTTCATTTTTCCGAAGAAATCAAGCCTTGTTTTCGTTCGGCAGAACGATCCAGCACTTGAGCTTCGAAATCGGACGGGTCTCCTCGATGGACACCTGATCCCCGACCTTGAAAGCGCCCGCCTCGTCATGCGCGTGATAGTGCTTGGTGCGGCGGACGGTCTTCTTCAGCAGCGGATGGGTGAAGCGGCGCTCCACCTTCACCACCACGGTCTTTTCCTGCTTGTCGGAGACGACAACGCCCTGGAGAATGCGCTTCGGCATGTGGTTTCGCCTTTATTATTTGGCCTCGCCGCGCTTCTGCGCGGCGATGGTCTTCACGCGGGCGACGTCGCGACGGACGACGCGAACGCGCGACGTGTTTTCGAGCTGATTGGTCGCCTTCTGGAAGCGCAGGTTGAACTGCTCCTTCTTCAGCTTCAGCAATTCGTCAGCCAGTTGGTCTTCGGTCATCGCCTTGAGGTCGTTCAGGCGGCCATCTTGTTTCGACATCCTGCCCTCCTTATTCGGCAATGCGTTCGATGAAGCGGGTCTTGATCGGCAGCTTGGCGGCCGCAAGGGCAAAAGCCTCGCGGGCGAGCTGCGGCGCGACGCCGTCAACCTCGAACATGATGCGTCCGGGCGCCACGCGGGCGCACCAGAATTCCGGCGCGCCCTTGCCTTTACCCATGCGGACTTCGGTGGGCTTGCTGGACACGGGGACGTCGGGGAACACGCGGATCCACACGCGTCCGGCGCGCTTCATGTGACGGGTCAAGGCGCGACGGGCGGCCTCGATCTGGCGGGCGGTGATGCGCTCGGGTTCGAGCGCCTTCAGGCCGAATTGTCCGAAGGCCAGTTCAAAGCCGCCCTTGGAGACGCCCTTGATGCGGCCCTTGAAGGCCTTGCGGAATCTTGTACGCTTGGGTTGCAGCATGGGTCAAACTCACAAGGTTCAGGCGCGATCGCCGCGCGGCGGACGCGGGCCGCGACGCTCGCCGTCACGGTCGCGACGGTCGCGGCGCTCGCCGTGATGGTCATGGGCGGCGGCTTCGGCGCTGCGCTCGGTGGCCATCGGATCGTGCTCAAGGATTTCGCCCTTGAAGATCCAGACCTTGATGCCACAGGTGCCGTAGGCGGTGTGCGCGGTGGCGACGCCGTAATCGACATTGGCGCGCAACGTATGCAAGGGCACGCGACCCTCGCGATACCATTCCAGGCGCGCGATTTCCGCGCCGCCGAGACGGCCCGAACAGTTGATGCGGATGCCTTCGGCGCCGAGACGCATGGCCGATTGCACGGCGCGCTTCATGGCGCGACGGAAGGCGACGCGGCGTTCCAGCTGCTGCGCGATCGAATCGGCGACCAGGGTCGCGTCGACTTCCGGCTTGCGCACTTCGACGATGTTGATCGCGACTTCCGAAGCGGTCAGCTTGGCGACAAGCTTGCGAATCTTGTCGATGTCGGCGCCCTTCTTGCCGATCACCACGCCCGGACGAGCCGAGTGAACGGTGACGCGGCATTTCTTGTGCGGACGCTCGATGACGATCTTCGAGATGGCGGCCTGCTTGAGCGCCTTCATCAGAGCTTCGCGAATGGCGAAGTCTTCATGAAGCAGCTTGCCGTATTCGCCCTTGTTGGCGAACCAGCGGCTGTCCCAGGTGCGGTTGATGCCGAGGCGAAGGCCGATCGGATTGACTTTCTGTCCCATCGTTTTCTCCTCAGGCCGACGCTTGGACTTCGCGCACGACAATCGTCAGATTGGCGAACGGCTTCTCGACGCGACCCGCGCGACCACGGGCGCGGGCGTGAAAACGCTTCATCACGAGCGCCTTGCCGACATAGGCTTCGGCGACGACGAGATCGTCCACGTCGAGGTCGTGGTTGTTCTCGGCATTGGCGATGGCGCTTTCCAGCGTCTTCTTCACGTCGGCGGCGATGCGCTTCTCGGAGAAGGTCAGGTCGGCCAGGGCGCGATCGACCTTCTTGCCGCGAATGAGCTGGGCCACGAGGTTGAGCTTCTGGGGCGACACGCGAATCATGCGCATCACCGCCTTGGCCTCATTCTCCTTGAGGGCGCGCGGATTTTTTTCCTGCGACATCTCAGCCCCTCTTCGACTTCTTGTCCGCGGCGTGGCCGTGGAAGGTGCGGGTCGGCGAGAATTCGCCGAACTTGTGACCGATCATGTCTTCGGTGACGTTCACGGGCACATGCTTGTGGCCGTTGTAGACGCCGAAGGTGAGGCCGACGAACTGCGGCAGGATGGTCGAGCGGCGGCTCCAGGTCTTGATGACCTCGGAGCGCTTGGCTTGAGAGGCCACTTCGGCCTTTTTCAGGAGGTATCCGTCGACGAACGGACCTTTCCAGATCGAGCGAGACATCAGGGTCAGCCCTTCTTCTTCTTCGCCTTGTGACGCGAAGTCACAATGAACTTGGTGGTGAACTTGTTGGAGCGGGTCTTCTTGCCCTTGGTCGGCTTGCCCCACGGTGTGACCGGGTGGCGGCCGCCCGAGGTGCGGCCTTCACCGCCGCCGTGCGGGTGATCGACGGGGTTCATGACGACGCCGCGGTTGTGCGGGCGACGGCCGAGCCAACGTTGACGACCGGCCTTGCCGATCGAAGTGTTCATGTGGTCGGGGTTCGACACCGCGCCCACCGTGCCATAGCACTGGCCATGGACCAGGCGCTGCTCGCCGGAGTTCAGGCGAACGATGACATAACCCTGGTCACGGCCCACGATCTGAGCGTAGGAGCCGGCGGAGCGGGCGATGGCGCCGCCCTTGCCGATCTTCAGCTCGACATTGTGGACGATGGTGCCGACCGGGATGGCCGCCAAAGGCATGGCGTTGCCCGGCTTGACGTCGACCTGCGCGCCCGACACCACCGTGTCGCCAGCGGACAAACGCTGCGGCGCGATGATATAGGCCTGCTCGCCGTCCTCATAGGAGATGAGGGCGATGAACGAGGTGCGGTTCGGATCATATTCGATCCGCTCGACCTTGGCCGCGCCTTCCTTGCGACGCTTGAAGTCGACGATGCGATAGGCCTGCTTGTGGCCGCCGCCGCGGAAGCGGACGGTGATGCGGCCATTGTTGTTGCGTCCGCCGGCGGACGATTGTCCTTCGGTCAGTTTCTTGACCGGCTTGCCCTTGTAGAGCTCGCTGCGGTCGACGATCACGAGCTGACGAAGGCTCGGCGTGATCGGCTTGAACGTTTTAAGAGCCATTTGCCATTACCTCAATTCAGCTCAGAGCCCGGTGGTCACGTCGATCTTCTGGCCCTTCGCCAGGGTGACCACCGCGTTCTTGACGTCGGAACGCACACCGCGCGTTCCCTTGAAAATCTTCTTCTTGCCCTTGCGGAGCAAAGTGTTCACCGCCTCGACCTTGACGTCGAACAGGCGTTCGACGGCGGCCTTGATCTGGTGCTTGGTCGCGTCGATGCGGACCTTGAACACAACCTTGTCCTGCTCGGACTGGATGGTCGCCTTTTCGGTGATCACCGGGGCGACGATGACGTCATAATGACGGGGATCGAGTGCGCCTTGGCTCATTTGAATCGCGCCTCCAGCGCATCGATCGCCGCCTTGGTCAGCACCAGCTTCTCGCGGCGGAGAATGTCGTAAACATTGATGCCCTGGATCGGCAGAACGTCGATCTGGGGAATGTTGCGCGCGGCCAGAGCGAAGTTGGCGTTCAGCTCGGCGCCGTCGATGATCAGCGCGTTGGTGAGGCCGATCTTGGCGAAATTGGCCTTGAGCGCGGCGGTCTTCGGCGCGTCGGCGTTGGCCGCCTCGAGCACGATGATCGAACCGTCCTTGGCCTTGGCCGAGAGCGCATGCTTCAGCGCGAGGGCGCGGACCTTCTTGGGCAGGTCATGGGCGTGCGACCGCACGACCGGACCGAAGGCGCGACCGCCGCCACGGAACTGCGGCACGCGGGCGGAGCCGTGACGGGCCGAACCCGTCCCCTTCTGCTTGTACATCTTCTTGCCGGTGCGGGCGATTTCCGCGCGGTTCTTCACCGCATGGGTGCCGGCGCGGCGCTTGGCGAGCTGGTAGCGCACCATGCGGGCGATCAGGTCCTCGCGCGGCTCCAGGCCGAAGATGGCGTCGTCGAGGTCGAGCGCGCCGGACGCGGCGCCTTCGAGAGTGGTGATGTCGATCTTCACGGCTTAGCCCTCCGAAGAGTCGTTGGCCGCGGGCGCAGCTTGGGTTTCGGGAGCGGCGTTGCTTTCCGGGATGCGGAACTTGCCAGGCTTGGGCGCCTCGGCGGGCAGCGCCTTCTTCACGGCGTCGCGGATGAAGATCCAGTTGCCGGCGTGACCGGGAACCGAGCCTTCAACCAGAACCAGGCCGCGCTCGACATCGAGCGAAACGACCCGCAGGTTCTGCGTCGTCACCCGATCCGTGCCCATGTGGCCGGCCATTTTCTTGTTCTTGAAGGTCTTGCCGGGGTCCTGACGGCCGCCGGTCGAACCATGCGAGCGGTGCGACACCGACACGCCGTGGGAGGCGCGCAGACCGCCGAAGTTCCAGCGCTTCATCGGTCCGGCGAAGCCTTTACCGATGGTGGTGCCGGTGACGTCGACGAACTGGCCGACGACGAAGTGATCGGCGGTGATTTCCGCGCCGACCGGCAGCAGGGCGTCCTCGGCCACGCGGAACTCGGCGAGCTTCATCTTCGGCTCGACGTTCGCCTGGGCGAAGCGGCCGCGTTCGGCCTTGGAGACATTCTTCACCTTGGCGCGGCCGATGCCGAGCTGAAGAGCGGTGTAGCCGTTCTTCTCCATGGTGCGCTGGGCGACGACCTGAACGCCGTCGAGTTTCAAGACCGTGACCGGAACATGTTCCCCGCTGTCCGTGAAGACGCGGGTCATGCCGACCTTCTGTGCGATGACGCCTGACCGCATGTTTCTCTTTCCTTCAGGGCGCATTCGTTTCGAAGAGGCGCCGCGAGACGTCACAAGGACGTCTCAAACCAAATCTACTCTCTGTGACTCAGAGATTGTTTTCCAAGCCCACGCCGGCGGCGGGAGCTTAAAGCTTGATCTCGACGTCCACGCCGGCGGCGAGGTCGAGTTTCATCAGCGCATCGACCGTCTGAGGGGTCGGGTCGACAATGTCAAGCACCCGCTTGTGCGTGCGGATCTCGAATTGCTCGCGCGACTTCTTGTCGACGTGGGGCGAGCGGTTCACGGTGAACTTCTCGATCCGGGTCGGAAGGGGGATCGGGCCACGCACCTGAGCGCCGGTGCGCTTGGCGGTGGAGACGATTTCCTTCGTCGAAGTGTCCAGAATCCGATGATCGAACGCCTTGAGGCGGATCCGGATGTTTTGTCCGTTCATTTTCTGATCCTCTGAGCGAATCGGTGCGGGCTGACGGGCAGCCCGCACCTACGCTATCCGCCTAAAAATTATTCGATGATCGAAGCGACGACGCCCGCGCCAACGGTGCGGCCGCCTTCGCGGATGGCGAAGCGCAGCTTCTCTTCCAT
>NZ_WNKS01000024.1 GCF_009720655.1 Rhodoblastus acidophilus
AGCTCGTCGACCAACCGTGGCGCATCATGTCCATCGGACTCCGCGATTGGGCGCATGGGTTCTGATCAGCGAGACTTGGTATAAGCTGCAGGTTGCTGCTTGGATAATGAGTTTGCGTTTGATCATTCGAATCTCTCGGCGTTCGTCGCAAGCGAATAGAAGCGCCATTACCCGAGGGCAATCGCGCGCGCAAATTTCTCGGTAGTGTCTGTTGGGGTATAGCCCAGCGGACATGAGGCCAAGCTCAAGAAAGTGTGTCCGTAAGGGTTGATTTCCGTTTTCGGACACGTCTATATACGGACGCAACCCTAACGGACCTGAGGAGCCCATGACCAAGATCGTCCTTTACGCCCGCGTCTCGACTGCCGATCAGACGATTGAGCACCAAGAGGCTCAAGCACGTTCGGCGGGGTTCATGATCGACGAGGTTGTCGCCGACAAGGGCGAAAGCGGCCTGACCACGCGGTTGAGCGAGCGCCCGGAGGGTCGGCGGTTGTTCGACATGCTGCGCGACAGCGACGTGCTCGTCGTTCGCTGGGTCGATCGCCTGGGCCGAAACTATGCCGACGTCTGCGACACGATTCGCGAGTTCATGCGCCGGGGCGTCATTGTCAGGACGGTCATCAACAACATGACGTTCGACGGCGCGACCAAAGACCCCATGCAGCAAGCCGTCAGAGACGCGCTGATAGCCTTCATGGCGGCGACGGCCCAGGCTCAGGCCGAAGCCACCAAGGAAGCGCAGAAGGCCGGCATTGACCACGCCAAGGCGGCTGAGGACGGTCGTTACCTGGGCCGCAAGCCGAGCTTCACGACGGAGCAGTTCCAGCGCGTCCACGACATGCTGAGCCAGGGCGCCGGCGTCAGCATGATCGCCAAGAGCACGTCGCTGTCGCGGCAGACCATTTATCGCATCAAGGACAATCCGACCGAGTCGGCGGCGGCTTTGGCAAGCTGGGGGCTGTAGGGCGGAGCGCGACGTCGAGGACGACGTCTCCGTGCTCCAGGTCGTCGAGGACGACGTCGCCGTGCTCCGCGATGTCGAGGACGACGTCTCCGTGCTCTAGGTCGTCGAGGACGACGTCGCCGTGCTCCGCGATGTCGAGGACGACGTCTCCGTGCTCCGGCTCGTCGAGGACGGCTGAACCGCGATGTTCACTTCATCAGCGGTCTTATGTCGCATCGCGTCCCATTCATCGTCGCCGAGCTGGACGCCGACGCGGGCCCGTTCATGCTCCATGTCTATGCCGCGCTGGCATAGAAGGAGCGGGGCTAACTGGACGGCTGCCGGCGTCCCGCGCGCTCTTGAGAGGGCGTGAGAAGGGGTAAAGGCTGGGTGCCGCCTGCGCCACTCCGTCGACGACGACGCCGTCGTGCTCTGGGTCGCCCAGGACCTTGGTCGGCGCACCAAGCTCGACCTCGGTCCGTGACATATATGCCACTTTTGACCGATACTCGTCATAAGTTGTTGAAATATCAGCATTTATTTTTTTTCGCGCAAATCGTCGCGCGCTCACTATTACAATTAGGATGAAGTCCCATGTGTCGATCACACCTAGATTGCTGACGAAGGAGCAGGCCGCCGCTTATTGCGGGGTCAGCGCGCCTACGTTCGCGTCCGTGTGCCCCGTGGCGCCCCTGAGACTGGGGGAGAGCAACCGCAATCTTCGCTACGACATACGAGCGCTCGACAAATGGATAGACCGCATGGGCGGCGTGCAAGATGAAGTTGAACGAGACTGGCTAGCAGCAATGGACCAAAACAATGAAATCCGTGACAATCGTAAGAGGCATTAAGCGTTACAAGCACCCCGGAACCGGAATCGTCTATTGCTACCACCGGAAGACCGGCAAGCGCATTGACGCAGACTTCGGATCTCCTGAGTTCTTCAGTAAGCTTGCAGAGATCGAGAAAGTTGTGAAGGCGTCTGAGCCGTTACCTGGGACCCTGGGGCTTGCGATCTCTGAATACATGCAGTCTCCGGATTGGAGCAATCTTCGGTATAAGACAAGGGTTTCTTATGAGCGGGCGTTCGCCGTGCTGAAGCCGCTGCGCGATATGCCGCTTGCGAAGATCGACAGACCTTTCGTCTTCAAGCTGCGCGACCAAAAGCTCTTTCCCAAACACGGCACCTGGATGGCGAACTACGCCGTCACCGTTTTGGGCATCGTGCTGCGATTTGCGCGCGATCGCGGCTGGATCGCCTCAAATCCTCTCGCTGAGCCGGTGAAGAAGATCAAAGTCGCGGAAGATCGTAGCGCGCCGAATCGACCCTGGAGCGAAGAGGAATGCCGCGTCGTGATCGACCGAGCACCGCCGCAACTGAAGCTCCCTTTGGCGCTGGCGATGTGCGCGGGCTTGAGAAAGAGCGACTTTCTGAAGGTGACGCTGACGTCTTTGAGAAACGGCTCAATCACTGTCCGCACATCGAAGCGCGGGGTTCCCATTTCGGTCCCGGTGCATCCCATCCTGGCCCAGGCGCTCGAAACGCGACCCAAGAGCGACGCCGTTCAGATCGCCGTCAATTCTCTGGGTCAACCTTGGACTGAGACCGGCTTCAACGCGTCCTTCCGGACCTTCAAGAAGGCGCTGGAGCAGGAGGGCGTCGTGGCTCCAGGCCTGACGCCCCACGGCTTGAGACACACCCTTGGCACCCGTCTTAGAGAGGCCGGAGCGGACGATCGAACCATCGCGGACGTTCTCGGGCAGAAGACCAGCAGCATGGCTCGGCGCTATTCCGAAAACGCTGCACTGCCGGAGCAGGCGCAAGGGCTAGTTCGGACCTTGAGGCTGACGGAGACGAAGAACAAAGGCTGAAGAAAGCTGTCTACACGCAGCGACAAAACTGTCTACGCTGAGAGAGACCACTTGACTAAGTGCTTGATTTTGATGGTGCCCAGGGGCGGAATCGAACCACCGACACTGCGATTTTCAGTCGCATGCTCTACCAACTGAGCTACCTGGGCGGCTGCGGCTCAACGCCGAAGCACGGGCCTTATAGAAAGCGCATCCGCGCTTGTCCAGCCCTCGAAACGCCAGACGTGCAAAATTCCGTCACACGACCTGCGGCTTATCCGCCCTCCGTCCACAGACGCTTGGCGTTGGCGCGGGCTTTTCGGCGCGCCGGCTGTGTCGCCGCCTCCGCGACATCGAACATGTGATTCGCCATCGCCGCCGGATGGCTCTGGCCCGTCATCACCTGCAAGGTCGCCTTGGCCGTCTGCAGCGCGCCGGCCTGAAATCCCTCGGCCGTCGCCTGCAGCTTTTCGGTGACCATCTCCCGCGTTTCACGTTGCGCGTGAGGGGAGCCGAATCCGGTCGCCGCCGCCGCGATCATCGGCAGTCGCGCCGCGATCGTCTGGGACGCCGCCAGGCCGACTTCCGTCAAGTCCCACCAAGATTTCGCCAGTCGCCGATTGAAGGCAAAGATATCGTTCATGACCCCACCGTCTCAAGAAACACCCACATAACGCCTGTGGCGGCGAAAACACTCGTACGCTCCTCCCGCGCCATTGGCAGGCGCGTCACAATTTGTTATAGCGCGGCGGATATCAGCGCGATTTGCCTCGCTGAACGTCCTGCCGCGCCCTAGATCGGGCAGGCGCGAACTTTGCCGCGACTTTTGATCTTGCGCGGCCTGCGCGCGGATGACAAGCGTCTTTTTCTCCTCCGAAGGTACAGGGGGGAGAGGCGCAGGCCGACCATGTTAGGAACCCGATGTCGAAGGAAGAACTGCTTGAATTTCCCGGTGTGGTCAGCGAACTGCTGCCCAACGCCACTTTCCGCGTGACGCTCGACAACGATCACGAGATCATCGCGCACACTGCCGGCAAGATGCGCAAGAACCGCATCCGCGTGCTGACGGGCGATCGCGTCCTGGTGGAAATGACGCCCTACGATCTGACCAAGGGCCGCATCACCTACCGCTTCAAATAGCCGCCCTTGTTCGCCGCAAGCCCTCCCCGCCCCGCGCATCTCGCGCTCGCCTCCGGATCGCCGCGCCGTCTCGCGCTGCTGCAGCAAATCGGCCTGGAGCCCGACGCGCTGCTGCCGGCGGACCTCGACGAGACCCCCGGCCGCAACGAATCGCCGCGAAAGCTCGCGGCGCGTCTGGCGCTGGAAAAGGCGCGGGCGGGCGCGCATGTGGCGCGCGCGCGCGAAAACCTTTCCCCCTGTTTTGTCGTCGCCGCCGACACGGTCGTCTGCGTCGGCCGTCGCATCCTGCCGAAATGTGAGACGGTGGAACAGGCCGAGGATTGCCTGCGGCTTCTGTCCGGGCGCGCGCATCGCGTCTATACAGGCGTCACCGTCATCGACCCCCACGATCGCGACCGTTCGCGGCTGGTGGAGACGCGGCTGCGCTTCAAGCGCCTGTCGTCCCGCGACATCGAAGCCTATCTCGCCGGGCGCGAATGGATGGGGAAGGCGGGCGGCTACGCCATCCAGGGCGCCGCCGGCGGTTTTGTCGTGCAACTCGTCGGCTCCTACACCGCCGTGGTCGGCCTGCCGCTCTATGAGACGCGCGCCCTCCTCGACGGCCTGGGCTTTCCCGCGCATGATTTGCGGGCTGTGGGGGCGGCGGTGTGACCGACGCCAAGGAGAAGGACAAGGCGGCCCCCTGCCCCATCTGCGGCAAGCCGGTCAACCCGAAATACAAGCCGTTCTGCTCGAAGCGTTGCGCCGATGTCGACCTGCACCGCTGGCTGAAGAATTCCTATTCCATCGCCGGCGCGCCGGCCGAGGAGGACCCGGACGGCGAGTCCTCCGACCAATAATTCAGCCGCGCTAAACCTTTGCGATTGAAGCGCCCACTCCCGCGGCGCAATATGCGCGCAATTGATTTGAGCGATGCAATGACGGTCCTGAGCGAACCTCTGCCCACCAAAAAAACCCGCCTGGCGCGATTCCTGGCCGTGGCCGGCCCCGGGCTGGTGGTGATGCTGGCCGACACCGACGCCGGCAGCGTGATCACCGCCGCGCAGAGCGGCGCTTCCTGGGGCTACCGTCTCCTCTGGCTGCAAATCATTCTCATTCCGATCCTGTTCGTGGTGCAGGAGCTCACGGTGCGCATCGGCGTCGCCACCGGCGAGGGCCACGCGCAGCTCATTCTTCGCCATTTCGGCCGGTTCTGGGCCTGGGCCTCGGTTGCGACCCTGCTGGTCGCATGCCTTGGCGCCCTGCTCAGCGAATTCGCCGGCCTCGCCGGCGTCGGCGCCCTGCTCGGCCTGTCCCCGCCCGTGACCATGGGGCTTGTCGTGACCGCGCTCATCGTCATGGCGTGGTCGCACAGCTACCTCACCGTCGAGCGCATCGCCATAGCGATCGGCGCCTTCGAACTGGTCTTCCTCGTCGTCGTCATGCTGGCGCAGCCCGACGCGGCCACCGTGGCGGCCCAGATGACGGACATCCCGCTGCACAACGACAAATACCTGTATCTGATCGCCGCCAACATCGGCGCGGTGATCATGCCCTGGATGGTGTTCTTCCAGCAGAGCGCGGTCGTCGAAAAGAAACTGACGCCCGAGGACCTTCCTGCGGCGCGGCTCGACACGATCATCGGCGCCGTGCTCACCCAGATCATCATGGCCTCGGTGCTGGTCGCCACCGCCGCGACCCTGGGACGCGCGGGCGAGGCCGCCGATCTCGACACCGTGCAGCGCATCGCCGAGGCCATCACCCCCTTTCTCGGCGAGTTCGGCGGCAAACTGTTGTTTGGCCTCGGCATGACCGGCGCGGCGCTGGTGGCGGCCATTGTCGTCAGCCTGACGGCGGCGCGCACCTTGAGCGAAATGCTCGACGTCAAATGCAGCCTCGACGACTCGCCGCGCGAGGCGCCGTGGTTTTATGGCGCCTATTCCCTGGCCCTGATTGTCTGCGGCCTGGTGGTCGCCTCGGGCGTCAATCTGGTGTCGCTCAGCGTCGGCGTGCAGGTGATGAATGCGCTGCTGCTGCCGTTCGTGCTCGGCTTTCTCTATCTGCTGGCGCGGCGCCTGCCCGAATTTCTCCGTCTGCGCGGATGGTACGCCGCCCTGTGCGCCGCGGTGATCGTCATCGCCGCGTCCTTCGGGGTCTATTCAGGCTTCATGGGGCTGTTCGAGTGACGGACGGCGCTTCGGCGCCAGACGCGCCGCCAGCAGCGCCACGGCGGCGCCGGCATAAAGCAGCGGCTCAAGCGGCCAGCTTTTCACCGCGAAAATGAAATGGGCGGCGGCCAGCAGCGCCGCCGGATAAACCAGCCTGTGCAGGCGCGTCCAGTTTTTCGCGCCGAGGCGCTTGATCATGGCGTTGCTGGACGTCGCCGCCAGCGGGATCAGCAAAAGCAGGCAGGCCATGCCGATGAAAGCGTAGGGGCGCTTGAGGATTTCGCGGGTGATTTCGGCCCAGTCAAAACTGTGGTCGAGCCCTATAAAGGCGAGCAGGTGCAGACTGGCGTAATAAAAGCAGAGCAGGCCGAGCGCGCGGCGATAGCGCAGCAGGTTGACGCCAAAAAACCGGCGCAAGGGCGTCACGCACAGCGCCGCGAGCAGAAAACGCAGAGCCCACAAACCAAGCGTCTGTTCAAGCGCGCGAATGGGGTCCGGCCCGGTGGTCCCGGCGAGCCCGCCGCCAAAAGCGACCACGGCCGGAACAAACCCGAGCGCATAGACCGCCCAGACGGGAAAGCCGCGCCTCAAAAATTCGCCCTCAGATCCATGCCGGAATAGAGGCTGGCGACGGACTCGTAGCCGTTGAACATCAGCGTCGGCCTCCGCTTGGCGAACAGGCCGCCCTCGCCGATGCGCCGCTCGGTCGCCTGGCTCCAGCGCGGGTGATCGACTTCCGGGTTCACATTGGCGAAGAACCCGTATTCGTCGGGCGCGATCATGTTCCACGAGGTTTTTGGCTGCTCGGCGACCAGCGTCATGCGCACGATCGACTTGATGCCCTTGAACCCGTATTTCCAGGGAACGACCAGCCGCAGCGGCGCGCCATTCTGGTTGGGAAGCGGCTCGCCATAGAGGCCGGTCGCCAGAATCGTCAGCGGGTGCATGGCCTCGTCGAGCCGCAGCCCCTCTCGATAGGGCCAGGGAATGATGCGGGGAAAACTGCGCTGCCCCGGCATTTCCTCGGGCCGCACCAGCGTCTCGAACGCGACATATCTTGCACTCGCCTGCGGCTGCGCCCGCTTGATCGCTTCAGCCAGGGGAAAGCCGAGCCAGGGAATGACCATGGACCAGCCCTCGACGCAGCGCATCCTATAAATCCGCTCCTCCGTCGAAAAAGGTTTGAGAAAATCCTCCAGCGCGTAGTCGGCGGGTTTGTCGACGAGGCCGTCGATGCGCAGCGTCCAGGGTTTTGTCTTGAGACGGCCGGCCTTGGCGGCGGGATCGCTCTTGTCGGTCCCGAACTCATAAAAATTGTTGTAGCCGGTGATGTCGGCGCGGCTGTTGGGCTTTTCATCCGTCGAATAAGGCGAGGCCGCGCGCGCCACTCCGGTGAGGCCAAGCCCGAGCGCCGCGCCGGCCCCCAAGAAATCGCGGCGCCGAAGCCAGAGCGAACGCGGCGTGATCTCGCTGGAGGCGATTGGGAGATCCGTTCCGACGCGAATGAGCATGACCTCTCCTCCAGTTCGCTGAACGCGGCGGGACCACGCCCGTTTCCGTGACAGGATCGCATAAAGCATTGGCAAACTGTGGTGTTTTTGTGATGGCGGCGCGCCCCCCGCCGAGATGAGTTCCTCATGCCGCATCAGGGTGCGGGAAAGAGCGTGGAACGACGGCATGACCGGCCCGGCCAGGGCGATTTCCCCAATCGGCATTCGCGCGATTCGGCTAGGAACAGGCGGGAAAAGCGCGCGCTCCCTTTGACGAGCGGGCGCTGTGCATTTATAGGCGTGCGGGATGAATTCCCGGCGGCCCGGCCGTCCCTCACCGCGGAAAGCAATAACAATGCGCGTTTATTACGATAGCGATGCCGACATCAATCTGATCAAGGGCAAGAAGGTCGCCGTGGTCGGCTATGGCTCTCAGGGCCACGCCCATGTGCTGAACCTGCGCGATTCCGGCGTCAAGGATGTCGCGGTCGCCCTGCGCGCCGGCTCCGCCACCGCCAAGAAGGCCGAGGGCGAGGGCGTGAAGGTGATGACCGTCGCCGAGGCCGCCAAATGGGCCGACGTGCTGATGATGCTCACCCCCGACGAGCTCCAGGCCGACATCTACAAGGCCGACATCGCCGACAATATCAAGCCCGGCGCCGCGCTGCTGTTCGCCCACGGCCTCAACGTCCATTTCGGCCTGATCGAGCCGCGCAAGGACATTGACGTGCTCATGGTCGCCCCCAAGGGCCCCGGCCACACCGTGCGCGGCGAATATCTGAAGGGCGGCGGCGTGCCCTGCCTGATCGCCGTCCACCAGGACGCCTCCGGCAACGCCCATGACATCGGCCTGTCCTACGCCTCCGCCATCGGCGGCGGACGCTCGGGCATTATCGAGACCAATTTCCGCGAGGAATGCGAAACCGATCTGTTCGGCGAGCAGGCCGTTTTGTGCGGCGGTCTGGTCGAGCTGATCCGCGCCGGTTTCGAAACCCTGGTGGAAGCCGGCTATGCGCCGGAAATGGCCTATTTCGAGTGCCTCCACGAAGTGAAGCTGATCGTCGATCTCATCTATGAGGGCGGCATCGCCAACATGAACTACTCCATCTCCAACACGGCGGAATGGGGCGAATACGTCACGGGCCCGCGCATCATCACCGCCGAGACCAAGGCCGAGATGAAGAAGGTTTTGAACGACATCCAGACCGGCCGCTTCACTTCCGAATGGATGCAGGAATATCGCGCCGGCGCCGCCCGCTTCAAGGGCATCCGCCGCGTCAACGATTCCCACCAGATCGAGGAAGTCGGCGCCAAGCTGCGCGGCATGATGCCCTGGATCGGCAAGAACAAGCTCGTCGACAAGGCGAAGAACTAAGAGATAAACGGCGCGTCCCTCGGGACGCGCCGTTTTCGATTCTCACCGCATCCATTTCGGCAAAGCCGCCGCCGCCTGCCACTGAACGGCGTGGGCGCCGAGGCCGTATTGCTTGAACGGCGCCCAGGCGACATATCGGTCCGAAATCGGACCCTTATTTTCTTTTTTTGGTCTGGGCCGCTCTAGAGCTTTTCCACGTTTCATGGAAACATGAAAAAGCTCTAGATTCTTGTTTTGACGCATTTTCTTCACGCGAACCGGCATCCACTTCGCTTGAAAATGCTCTACACGCCTCTTGCTCATTCGCTCGACTGGCGCCACGATTTCGAAGCGCGGTGGCGCGAGTTTCGATGGCGTGCAAGGATTCCGATGAATTTTTTTGAAATGGAGCGCGAGGATTTCGTCGCCATTTGTCGCGAAATTTACGGGCGCCGCGCGCGCGGCGATTTTGAAACGGCGCTGGCCCTGTTCGACGACAACGCCACCTTCCGCATCCTGGGCTCACGCGCGCTGATTCCCGCCGCCGGTCTACGCGTCGGCAAGGAGGAGATCCGCGAGGCCCTCAGGGCGTTCGAGGTGGATTTCGAAATGGTCCATTTCGAAATCGACGATTTCGTCGCGGACCTGCCGCGCCTCGCCTTTGTGTCCTGGCGCATGACGCTGCGCGGTCGCGGCACAGGCGCGCAAGCCGACATCGAGGGCGTCGATCGCCTGAAGTGGCGGGACTTCAGAATCGTCGAATGCGTGCGTTTCTTAGACACGGCGCTGGTCGCCGCGCTGGGTCAGACCGACGACGACAGCGAGCCCTGATTATCCGCCGTTGCTCGGCGTGGCCGGCGGCGCCTCCAGCTTCTGCTCGGCGGTCGGCTGCTTCGGCTCCGTGAGCCCGTTGGCGATTTTGCCCAAAATCTTGGGCAGATCATCCGGTTCGGGATTGAGATCGCGCGCGTGGTTCCACTGGAACTGCGCGTCGAGCTTGCGCCCCGCCTGCCAATAGGCGTCGCCGAGATGGTCGTTGATGGTGGGATCGCCGGGCTTGAGCTCGATGGCGCGCTCCAGCAGCTTCACCGAATCATCGTAGTGACCCAGCCGGTAATGCGCCCAGCCAAGGGAGTCCACGATATAGCCGTCCTCGGGCTGCAACTCGACGGCGCGCCGCAGCATTTTAAAGGCTTCGTCGAGATGCGCGCCCTGGTCCACCCAGGAATAGCCGAGATAGTTCAGCACCAGCGGCTGTTCGGGATAGAGTTCGAGCGCCTTCTTGAAATCCGGCTCCGCCTTGTTCCAGACCTTGGCGCGCTCATAGGAGATGCCGCGGAAATAATAGACCGCCCACAGCCCCTTTTCACCGGCGGGGCTCAGATCGATCACGCGGGTATAAGCGTCCGCGGCCTCTAGATATTTCTTCTTGTTGCGCAGCAGATCGGCGAGCGCCGACTGCGCCTCCGGATTGTCCGGATGGGCTTCGCTGAGCTTGCGCAGCCGGGCGAGCGCCTCGTCGGGCTTGCCGATGGCGTCGAGCAGCAGCGCGATGCGGATGTCCGCGGTGGTCCGCATCGGGCCGTTTTCCGGCGTCTCGTCATACACCTCGATGGCGGTGCGGTATTGCTTCAACCGGCTGTAGGCCTCGCCGAGCGTATCGATCGCGAGTTCATGGGCGGGCGAGAGCGCCAGCGCCAGCCGCAGGAAAACAGTGGCGGCGACTTCATCCCCCTGGCGGCCGCCGGAGGAGCCGAGGCCATAGGCGCCGAGGCCATAAAGCACTTCGGCCGCGCCGCCGCCCACGTCTTTGACCAGCGGATCGAGCTTGCGACCGGCTTCGAGATCGCGCAGCGCCGCCTTCACCATGGGCTGGCGCGGCTGAATTTTCTGATAGGCGGTATAGGCGGCCTTGGCCTCGTCGGTCTTGCCCTGGCGCGAAAGGTTGCGCGCATAGGCGTCCACCAGGCGCAAGGTGTTCTGGTCGACCGCATAGGCCGCCGCGAAGCGCTTGCCCGCCTCTTCGACATTGCCGGAGACATCAAGCATGAGTCCCGCGTGGAAATCGCGGAACACGGCCAGGTTGGATTCCGACAACGTGTCGACCAGCGCCACGCCGCGCTTGGCGTCGCCCCCGCCCACATAGGTCCAGGCGTCCAGCAGGATCGCGGTGAGATCGCGCTGGCGCAGGTTGCCGCTGCTGTTGAGGTGCTTGCGCGCAGAAGCGAAATTGCGCGCCTTGATGTCGCGCACGGCCAGGGCCAGCCGCGCCGTGCCATTCTTCGGGTCGCGCGCCACAAGTTTTTGCGCCAAAGCGAAACAGTCGGGCATGTCGCCGTTGAGCAGCGTGGCGACAAAGGCGCGCTCGATCAGTTCGAGATTTTGCGGGTCGGCGCGCAGGGTTTCGCGGGCGAAGGTCGAGGCCGCCAGCGAATCGCGCTCCGCCTCCGCCACCCGGGCCGAGAGATAATTGCCGGCCGGGCTGTCGCTGACCTCGAAGGGGTCGGACAACGAAACCGATTCACGCGCCTGGACCAGCCCAGAACCAAGGAAAAGCAGCGAAACCGCCAACAGACCAAGTCTGCGGCCACGCGAGGGCGTAAGGGAGGTTTTGGGCACGAATGAACTTTCTGGCGGCTTTGCGCACGGTGGGGCGCGTCGCGAAACGAAGCAATCGCAGCTCAAGATGGCGATTTTGCGCCCGAAGCACAAGGGCGCTCAGGTCATTTCTATGTCGAGGCCGAGGTCGAGCGTCGGCGCGGAATGGGTCAGCGCGCCCGCTGAAATCAGATCGACTCCGGTCTCGGCGATGTCCTTCACCGCGCCGAGCGCGACCCCGCCCGAGGCTTCGCTGCGCATGCGGCCGCCAATCATTTTGACGGCGTCGTGCAACTGGTCGGTCGTCATGTTGTCGAGCAGCACGACATCAGCGCCTTCCGCCAAAACCTCTTGAAGCTGGTCGAGCGTGTCGACCTCGATCTCGATCTTGACGAGATGGCCGACAAAATTTTTGGCCGCGCGCAGAGCGGGCACGACGCCGCCCGCCACGGCGATATGGTTGTCCTTGATCAGGACGGCGTCGTCGAGGCCGAATCGATGGTTCATGCCGCCGCCGCAGCGCACCGCGTATTTTTCAAACGCGCGCAAACCCGGCGTGGTTTTGCGCGTGCAGCAGATTTTCGCCTTGGTGTGGGCGATGGCCTGCGCATAGTGCGAGGTCAGGGTGGCCACGCCGCACAGGCGTCCGAGAAAATTAAGCGCCACCCGCTCCGCGGACAAAATGCCCCTCGCGGAGCCCTCGATGCGGGCGACGATGGCGCCGGGGGCGAGATGATCGCCGTCCCCGGCCAGGGCCTCGAAAGTCAGGGTGGGATCGACCAGTTCGAACGCCTTTTTCGCCAGATCGAGCCCGGCCAGCACGCCCGGCTTTTTCCGCGCGGCGATCACGGCGCGGGCGCGGGCTTCGGCCGGAATGGTGGCCTGCGAGGTGATGTCGCCGGCGCGGCCAAAATCCTCATCGAGGGCGGCGCGAACCGCCTGTTCGACGATGAGGGGATTAAGCACGGGCAAGGACATGGGATTTCTCTTCGCGGACAAGGGTTTTGGCGAGGGCGAGCGCTTCGTCCAGCGTGAGGCTGGAGCGGTGCGCCTGCTTCGGATCGGCCTGCGGATAGTCGGTGCGAAAATGCCCGCCCCGGCTTTCGCGACGATCATAGGCGGCGGCGGCGATCAGCAGCGCCGCCTCGGCGCGATTGCGCAGGTCAAGATTTTCGCAAGCGACGGCTTTTTCGCGCAAGCGCAGCAGCCGGACGACGGCATTGCGCAAACCCTTTTCGTCGCGCAGCACGCCGACATGGCGCTGCATGATCTCGCGGATTTCGCGGGCGCCGGCGGCATCGGGCGCGACGGCGCGGGGCGCATGCGTCGGAGTCTTTGGCGCCGGCAGCTCGGCCAGGGCGGTCTTGACGTCCTCGGCGGCGCGGGCGGCGAAAACCACGGCCTCCAAAAGGCTGTTGGAGGCCAACCGGTTGCCGCCGTGCAGGCCGGTCGAGCCGCTTTCGCCCGCCGCCCACAGGCCGGGCAGCGTGGTGCGGCCGCGCGCGTCTGTCCACAGCCCGCCCATATGGTAATGCTCGGCCGGCGCAACGGGGATCGGCTGCGTCGCCGGGTCGATGCCGGCTTCGAGGCAGGCGCTCGCGACATTCGGGAATTTTTCGACGAAAGCGGCGCCGACCGCCTTGGTGGCGTCGAGGAAAGCGCCGCGCCCGCTGGCGACTTCGGCAAACACGCCGCGCGCGACGACGTCGCGGGGCGCCAGTTCCGCGTCCTTGTGCAGCGCCGGCATGAACCGCTTTCCCGCGCGATTGACGAGAATCGCCCCCTCGCCGCGCAGGGCTTCGGTGGCGAGCGGCGCGGGATCGCGGCCGATGTCGATGGCGGTGGGGTGGAACTGCACGAATTCGGCGTCGGCGATCCGCGCCCCGGCGCGCGCGCCCATGGCCAGCGCCGCTCCCGTCGCCTGCGGCGGATTGGTGGTCAGCGCGTAGAGCGCGCCGATTCCGCCGGTCGCCAAAATCGTGGCGCGCGCGGTAAAGGCTTTGTACGCGCCCTGCGCGTCACGGGCGAAGACGCCGGCGACGCGGCCGTCCTGAACGATGAGGTCTTCCGCGACAAATCCCTCGACCACGTTGATCGACGGCGTGGCGCGCACTTTTGCGATGAGCGCGGCCATGATCGCCGCGCCGGCGCCGTCGCCCTTCACCCGCACGATGCGCCGCGCCGAATGGGCGGCCTCCTGCGAGGGAAGCAGCGCGCCGGAAGCATCGCGGTCGAAGGGCGCGCCAAAAGCCAGCAAATCGTTGACGCGGGCGCGGGCCTCGCGCGCGACCGACAGGGCGAGGTCCGCATCGACAATGCCGGCGCCCGCGACCTCCGTGTCTTTCGCGTGCATTTCCGGGCTGTCGCTGGGCAGCACGGCGGCGGCGACGCCGCCTTGCGCCCAGGCCGAGGACGAGCCCTCGCCCAAAGGCGCCGCGACCAGCAGGGTCACCGGCTCCGGCGCGAGTTTGAGCGCGCAAAAAAGCCCGGCGAGCCCGCCGCCGACGATGAGAATATCAGACCTGGGCATGACGCCCTCCCGAACGGCCTATTTGACCGCGATCATCCGCTCCACCGACCGGCGGGCGCGGGCGGCGAGTGCGGGGTCAATGACCACCTCCTCGCGCATGTAGACAAGGCTGTCGAGGATCTTCGGCAGGGTGATGCGCTTCATGTGCGGGCAGAGGTTGCAGGGGCGGATGAACTCCACCCCGGGCGTCTCCGCCGCGACATTGTCGGCCATCGAGCATTCGGTGACCAACAGGACTTTTTTCGGCCGGCGCGTCTTCACATAGTCGATCATCGCCGCCGTGGAGCCCGAGAAATCGCAGACATCCACGACCTCAGGCGGGCATTCGGGATGGGCGATCAATTCGATGCCCGGTTCGGCCTCGCGATAGGCCTGCAGTTCCTCGGGCGTGAAACGCTCGTGGACTTCGCAGGCGCCATGCCAGGCGATAATTTTGACCCGCGTCTGGCGCGCAATGTTCGCGGCGAGGAATCTGTCGGGAACCATGATGACGGTGTCCACGCCCAGGCTCTCGACAATCTTCACCGCATTGGACGAGGTGCAGCAAATGTCCACCTCGGCCTTCACCTCAGCCGAGGTGTTGACATAGGCCACAACCGGCACGCCCGGATATTTGCGCTTGAGCGCGCGCACGTCCTCGCCCGTAATGGACGCGGCGAGCGAGCAGCCAGCCTTGCTGTCGGGGATGAGCACGGTTTTTTCCGGGCTGAGAATCTTTGACGTCTCGGCCATGAAATGCACGCCGCCCTGCACGATCACGTCGGCTTCCGACTGCTCCGCGATGCGGGCGAGCTGCAGGCTGTCGCCAACGACGTCGGCGACGCAATTGTAAATCTCCGGCGTCTGGTAGTTATGCGCGAGGATGACGGCGTTGCGCTGCTTCTTCAGCTCGTTGATCGCCTTCACATAGGGCGCATGGAACGGCCATTCGATCGGCGGGATGATCGCCTTGACCTTCTCGTAGAGATGCGCGGTTTCGCGGGCGACTTCCGGCGTCCACGCGAGATTGGGCAGGGCCACGGGGGCGAATTTCCGCTCGCGGCGCGGTTCGGCGTCGAGGGCGATCGCGGGCGATCCGAGGACGGCTTTGGCTGAAGTGGCCTGCATGACGCTTACCCCCCTTATGCTCATGTTGAGCATAACACGCACCCAAAAATACGCCGTCTAAACGGCGTCATGGTTCCTACATATACTCAGTCTGAGCATAATGCAAGGCGTTAACGAGAGGTTAATAAAGCGCGCGACGCGCGGCCGACCCAAGCCGCGCCGGCCAAGAGAGCGACGCGCCGGCCGTCGGCGGCGCGTCGTATTGAGATTTTATTGATTATGTTGGGAAAAAGCACCGCCGCTCAGGTGATCACGGTCGGCGCGTCGCGGCCGGTGTGCTTTCGAATCTCCGCAATGCTCCCGGCCAGCGCGATCAACTCGGCCAAAGCCGCCTGCGTCTCCAGGTCGTGCCGCGCGGGATCGGGCTCGTAACGCTCGATGTAAACCCGCAGGGTCGCGCCCGAAGTGCCGGTACCGGACAGGCGATAGACGATGCGCGACCCATCCGCGAACAGGATGCGAATCCCCTGCTGCTGCGACAAAGAGCCGTCGATCGGATCGAGGTAGGAAAAATCGTCGGCCGCCGCGACGGTCAGACTCCCAAAAATCTGCCCCGGCAGGCTGGCGAGCTTTTCGCGCAAGCCGGCCACCAGCGCATTGGCGCCCTCTGTGGCGATTTCCTCGTAATCGTGGCGCGAATAATAGTTGCGGCCGAATTCGGCCCAATGCGCGCGCACAATCTCCTTCACGCTCTGTTTTCGGACAGCCAGAATGTTCAGCCACATCAGCACCGCCCACAGCCCGTCCTTTTCGCGGACGTGGTTCGAGCCGGCGCCGGCGCTTTCCTCGCCACAGATCGTGACTTTGCCGGCATCAAGGAGGTTACCGAAAAACTTCCAGCCGGTGGGGGTCTCAAAAATGCCGACTCCGAGTTTTTTCGCCACGCGGTCGGCGGCGCCGCTGGTCGGCATGGAGCGGGCGACACCCGCAATCCCTTGCGAATAGCCCGGCGCCAAATGGGCGTTGGCGGCGATGATCGCCAGCGAATCCGAAGGCGTGACGAACTGGCCGCGTCCGATCACCAGATTGCGGTCGCCGTCGCCGTCCGAGGCCGCGCAAATGTCCGGCGCCGCGTCGGACATGGCGAGATCGTAGAGGTGCTTGGCGTGGACGAGGTTCGGGTCGGGGTGGTGGTGGCCGAAATCCGGCAGCGGCTCCCCGTTCAGGACGGTTCCAGGGGCGGCGCCGAGGTCGCCTTCCAGAATGGCTTTCGCATAAGGACCGGTGACCGCGCTCATCGCGTCGAATTTCATGGTGAAACCGGAGGCGAACAGCGCGCGGATCGCCGAAAAGTCGAACAGGCTGGCCATGAGGTCGCGGTAGATCGCCACGGGATCGATAACCCGCACCTTTGTCGCGCCGACAAAAGTCTCGCCGAGATGATCGATGTCCACATCCGGCGCTTCGACGGTCTTGTAGCTCTCGATCACCTTGCTGTGGGCGAAAATGGCTTCGGTGATCTTTTCGGGGGCCGGGCCGCCAGCCGAAATATTGTATTTGATGCCGAAATCAGCGTCGGGGCCGCCAGGATTGTGGCTCGCCGAAAGCACGATGCCGCCGAAGGCTTTTTCGTGGCGGATCACGGCCGACGCGGCGGGAGTGGACAAAATTCCGGCGCGCCCGACGATGATTTCGCCAAACCCGTTGGCGACCGCCATCTTCAATATGATCTGGATGGCCTCGCGGTTGAAATAACGGCCGTCGCCGCCGACCACCAGCGCCTTGCCCTCAAAACCTTCCAGCGACGAAAAGATCGACTGGACGAAATTGGCGAGATAGTGCGGCTGTTCGAAAACCTTGGTTTTCTTGCGCAGGCCGGACGTGCCCGGACGCTGGTCATTGAAAGCTCTTGTGGCGACGGTCTTGATCGGCAGCGGCGCGGTCATCGGCTCACCTGTTTTTTGAATGCGGTTTCATGCCAGAGAGTTTTGTTCCGCGCCAGCCTTGGTTTGCGCGGCATATGCGCGCCAGACCGCGAGGCACAGCGCCGCCACCGGGAGGCCGATGCAGGACGTGGCGACGAAAAACGCGGCATAGCCGAATTTTGCCGCGGCAAAGCCGGAAAAGCCGCCCAAAATCTTTCCCGGCAGCGCGTAGAGCGAGGACAACAAAGCATATTGCGCGGCGGCGTGCAGCGGCGACACCAGCGACGACATGAAGGCGACCAGCGCCGTCCCGGCAAATCCGCCGGCGAAATTTTCGACGCAGATCGCCAAGGTCAGCAGGCGAATGTCATGGCCGACATGGGCGAGCAAAGCGAGGCTCAGATGCGAGGCCGCCGCCGCGATGCCGCCGACCAGCAGCGTCGGCATCAGCCCGAAGCGCGATGCGCTCCAGCCGCCGGCGAAAATGCCCGTGAGTCCCACGGCGAAGCCGAACACCTTTGTGATATTGGCAATGTCGGTTTTCGAAAAGCCGAGGTCGATATAGAGCGGGTTGGCCATGACCCCGGAGAGAAAATCCGGCAGGCGGTAGATGCCCAGCAGCAACAGGAACAGGATGGTGTGCCGCCCGTTGCGCGCAAAAAACTCCTTTAACGGCTCGGCATAGGTTTGAACCAGCGAGCGATGCGCCCCCGGCGCCGTCTCAATGTGCTTCTGCGGCTCCGGGGCCAAAAAATTAGCGACCATGCCGACGAGCATCAACAAGGCCATCACCAGATAGGCGGCGCGCCACGAATAGAATTGCGCGACATAAAGCGCCCCGGCGCCGGCGCAGAGCAACGCGATCTTGTAGCCGACCTGGCTGGCGGCGGACATCGCCCCCTGCTTTTCCGGCGGCGCCACGGCGATGCGCCAGCCGTCAATGGTAATGTCCTGGGTCGAGCCGCAGAATCCGAGCAGAAAACTGAAAACAATGGTCCAGAGCAGGCCGTTTCCGGGATCGCCGAAGGCGAGACCCGCGAGGCAGAGCATGACGCCGATCTGGATCAGCGCCATCCAGCCGCGCCGCCGCCCAAGTTTTCGTCCCAAGAACGGGGCGTCGAAACGGTCGAGCAACGGCGCCCACAAGAATTTCAGCGAATAGGCCAGCGCCACCCAGGAGATCATGCCAATGGCCTCCTTGCTGACGCCCACTTCGCGCAACCAGGTGGATTGCGTGGAGAAGACCAGCAGGAAAGGCAGACCGGAGGAAAACCCCAGGCCCAGCATCATGGTGAGCTTGCGGTCGGAGAGAATTTTGAGGCCGCGCGGCGATTCGGTGTCCATACGCCCGACTATCGCACGAAAAGCGTGAAATTTGGACAAAGACGCCACAGCTTCTCTAGTCAATTACTGGATTGCGGACGTCCGATGCTGATATGTTGGGCGCCGAAGGGATTCGTGTATGCTGACCAACAAGGGGAAATACGGCCTCAAGGCCATGGTTCATCTCGCAGGCATGGAGCCGGGCGCGCTCGCCCAGGTCCAGGACATCGCCGACCAGAACAACATTCCCAAGAAATTTCTCGACCAGATTCTGTCCGAATTGCGCAACGCCGGGCTGGTGTTCTCGAAGAAGGGCAAGGGCGGCGGCTATGCGCTGGCCCAGCCCGCCCACAAGATCAGCGTCGGCCAGATCGTGCGCGTGCTCGACGGCCCGCTCGCGCCGATTCAATGCGCCAGCGTCACCGCCTATCGCCCCTGCGACGATTGCGGCGACGAAAAGGGCTGCGCCGTGAGGCTGATGATGGTCAAGGCGCGCAACGCCATCGCCGACGTGCTCGACAACCACAGCCTCGCCGACATGCGCGCGCAGAGCAATCCGGACGAGACTCACTTTTCCTACCACATCTGACGTGAAGCCCGCCGACCACGACGCCGACCTGTTCGCCGCGCTCGCGGCCTTGGCCGAAATGCTGCGCCCGGGCGTGCGGCGCGGCGCAATGTTCGGCTGTCCCGCGATTTATGGCGGCAAGAAGCTGGCGGTTTGCGTCCATGGCGCGGCGGTCGCGCTGAAAATTCCCGCAGCTCTGGCGATCAAGGCCAAGGCGGCGGGACGCGCCACCGCTTTCCAGCCCTATGGCAGGCCGGCGATGCGCGAATGGATCGAAGTGACGCCAGAAAACCGCGATCTCGCCCCGTTCCAGGACCTGATCGCGGCGGCGCTCGATTACGCCTGTGGGGCGAAATAGCGGGAGATCTCCGCCTCGCCCACGTCCTCCAGCCGCGCCGGCGCCCATTTGGGCGCGC
The DNA here is from genome assembly GCF_009720655.1 of Rhodoblastus acidophilus. GTDB lineage: Bacteria > Pseudomonadota > Alphaproteobacteria > Rhizobiales > Beijerinckiaceae > Rhodoblastus > Rhodoblastus acidophilus_A. Next base: position 19,336 of record NZ_WNKS01000024.1, read on the forward strand.
GATCCTTGTCGATCACCGCCGCGCGTATCCCCTCTGGAAAATCCGAACCGCCGAGGCAGGCGGAGGCGGCGATCAGCTCCATGTCGAGGCAGGGGGCGAGACGGCCATAGGACCGCGCCTTTCGCAGAGCGCGCAGCGTCACTTTGAGAGATGTCGGCGAGTGTTTTCGGATCTGGGTCAGCGCGGCCTGCGCCGCCGGCTCGGGCCTGGCCGCGAGCGCTTCGAAAATCTCCTCCACGGTCTCGGCGGCGTAAGCAACGTCGATCCACGCGCGATGTTCGGCCAACGGCGCCGGCCCCACGGGCGCCGACAAAGCCGACAGCACGGCGCGCACATCCTCATGCGTGGCGCATTCGCGCAGATCGGTCAGGGTGGAGAGCCGGTCCTGGGGCACATAAAGATCGGCGAGGCCGAGCAGCAGGCAATCGGCCGGCCCGGCGCGCCCCGCCGTCAACGCCAGATGGGTTCCAAGCTCCCCCGGCGCGCGGGAGAGCAGAAACGTGCCGCCGACATCCGGAACAAACCCGATGGAAACCTCCGGCATGGCGACCGAAGACCCCTCGGTCACGATGCGATGCGCCGCATGGGCGGAAACGCCGACGCCGCCGCCCATCACGATCCCATGCATGACCACGACGATCGGCTTTGAATATTCTGATATCATCAGGTTCAGCGCATATTCCTCGCGCCAAAAATGTGTCGGCGCCCGGTCGCCCGAAAGCGCGGCATGATAAATCGCGACAATGTCGCCGCCGGCGCAAAAACCGCGCTCCCCCGCCCCGCGAATCAGGACATTGGCCACGTCATCGTCGCGAGCCCAGTCCTCCAGCGCCCGCGTCATCACGCGCACCATGTTGAGCGTCAGCGCATTGATCGCCTTGGGGCGGTTGAGGGTGATCAGGCCGAGATGGCCATGTCGCGCAAGCAGGATTTCGGTGTCATCGCTCATGCGCCGTCTATAGGCCGGGGGGCGCGCGGACGAAACCGGGCAAAAATGCGCATTGGATTTGCGCGGCGACCGAAACCTTTGCAGAATAGGGCGCGCGCATGCGCCCTAAAAAGAAGCTGTTATGGCGCTCGACTGGAACGATCTGCAATTCTGCCTGGCGGTGGCCCGCGACGGCACCGTGTCGGCCGCCGCGAAAAAACTCGGCGTCGATCACGCCACCATCATCCGGCGCATCGACCGGCTGGAGCGCGACCTCGGCGCCAAGCTCTTTGCCCGGCGCAAGACCGGCTATGAGCTGACCGACGCCGGCCGCCGCGCCGCCGGCATGGCCGAAACCATCGAATCGCAGATTCGCGGCGGACAGGCGGAGATTTCCGGCGGCGCGGCGCGACTCGCCGGCACGGTGCGGGTCGGCGCGCCCGACGGGTTCGGCTCGTTCTTCCTCGCGCCCCGGCTCGGCCCGCTGGCCGAAAAACACCCTGATTTGCAGATCGAACTGGTGGCGACGGCGCGGCTGTTCAGCCTGTCCAAGCGCGAGGCCGACATCGCCATCAGTCTCGCCCTGCCCCGCGAGGGACGCATTTATGGGCGAAAATTATTGGATTATCGGCTGTTCCTCTATGCCTCGCCCGACTATCTCGCCAAAACGGGTCCCATCAAAACCCGCGAGGATATAAAAAACCGCCGGCTGATCGGCTATATTTCCGAACTGCTGTTCACCCCGGAACTGGATTATCTGCCGCAAATCCTGCCGGGCCTGTCGGCGCAGATCCGCAGCGCCAACCTCATCGCGCAATTGCACGCGGTGCTGTCCGGATTGGGGATCGCCGTGCTGCCGCGTTTTCTCGCGCAAGGTTTCAACCTTGTTCCCATCCTGCCGGATGACATCTGCATCACCCGCAGCTTCTATCTGCTGATGCATGCGGATGGCCGTGATTTTCCGCAGATCCGCGCCGTCGCCGACCACATCCACGCGGCGACCCACGCGGAAAAAGCCCTGTTCCTCGATCCCCCGAAATGCGCGCCATGATGGAAGAAACGCTCAACATTTTCGAAGACCTGCCCCATTCCTCGATGGAGGAGAATTTTGCCGTCCTGTTCGACCGGGGCGGCGTGATGATCGAGCGCATCGTCTCGACGGGACAGGCGAGCCCGCCCGGTTTCTGGTACGACCAGAACTGGACGGAATGGGTGATGCTGCTCGCGGGCGCGGCGCGGCTGCGTTTCGAGGACGATACGGAAGCGGTGCTGTTCCGGCCGGGCGACCACGTCCTGATCACGCCGCGCCGGCGCCATCGCATCGAATGGACGCAAGCCGAACCGCCGACGCTCTGGCTGGCGGTGCATATCAGGGACGACGGGGCGAGCGCTTCAAACCCGGCTTCGACTCCCGTCTAAGCCCAGTCACGCCACCGCGTCATGGCCGGGCTTGTCACGGCCACGCCGGCATGAAGGGCGATCCGTCGCCAAAAAAGCCTTTTGGCGGAAAGTGAAAACCGCAAACCCGCCGGAACCGCGATTTTGTCAGGCAATGTTCATGATATGTTTCACATGAAACATGACAGAGTGAGCTGCAATCCTCTGAAAAACAGCCAATTATCTCGTGGCCCACCCCGGCCGGCCCCAGGCGGCCAACACTTTTGACGCCAGCAACCGCACGGTTGCACAGGCGAAAACCACGCTGTTTTCGTCAAAAATCGCGCGTTTTTTGCAAGAATTCGCGTATTTTTCCACATTTTGCGCGGACAGGTTTCAACCAGGGCGAGAAACGCCCGCTCTCAAGCGCCGTCGAACGGCGCCAAAAGCAATCCAGCACTTTCCCGAAACGTCGGCCCGCCACCGGTTCGACCCGGCGATCCACCGGAACACGGCCGCAGCTCTCGCCGCGCCCGTTCGGCGGGGAAACACGCCCCGATCGGCCGGAAACGGCGGAAAGCGGACCAACGCTTATGCGGCGATTTGGCTCAACGATCCGCTCTTCGTCACAAAGTTAACGGTGCCGTGCGGTAGCTAAAAACTACGTCTTGGACTCATAATAATGAAGACAATGAAACTTTCATTAATCCCCCTTGTAATAACCAAGCGAATCCAATTCCTCATCGCTAATTTCCATCAAGTCGACAATTTCTTGCTCCGCATTTTTTAGCTTTAAGTAAACACTAAATTTAAGATTTGATATCAATCCACTATTATGCTTTCTGATGCTTTTGCAGACATAAATCAATGTGTTTCGCGTTTTGTATTTTTGGATGACGTTCCTCAAGCGAATATTCACGTATTCCATCATAAAGAAACCATCAAGCAAACTCGACAGGCCCCAATCTACCTCATCTCGGTATCCAGCAAACCACGTTAGAGGGCTATCAAAACCTAGAAGTATTTTTGCGTTTGCCTTTCGACCAAAATAACATGATCCAACAAACATGCCCTTGATTGGGTTTTCTCTATCTTCGAATCTCCTCATTTTGATGACTTCCAAAAGACTTTTTGCATCCATTTTTTCATATTCACCTACACATAAGCGCCTTTCGTCTCCGTGCCACCCAATATAAATAGTTAGAATATTTTTATTTGAGTTGAAGTAATCAATAGCTTCGGCCAATCCACTCTTGCTAATAAAGCGCTCGTATGGAATCGCGTCAAACTCGTTGTTGAGCAATCCTTGTGTAATCAAATCGAATATTGGCTTAACGGGTTTGTTAGTTTCACGCTCCCATCGCGATTCTATAACAGCAAGATCGGTTCTCATGCTTGTTCTCGAAATTAGTAAGAGGGAAGATTATATTAGTCCACTCACGCAATTCAAAGTGCGCTTCGTCCACTTGGAAGGATTTCTCTTGCCCAGATGGGCTTGACTACCCCCTCCAAACCTGTATTCGCGATTCTAGATGTCGTATTTGGCCAATGCAAGGGTGGCTTAAGCTTTACGTTCCCAACATTGGTCACGAACGTCGGAAACGAGCCGATTTCGATCCTCGCCTGACGGCCAAAGCCCCCCGCTCAGCCCCCGAGCCTCGCCGACAACCGCATCAGCCGCGCCCCCGCCGCGCCCGCCACCTCTTCAAAGCGCGGCGACAGCAGAAACGCCAGTTCCGCCTCGCGCGAGGCGGTGACGGGATCGAGCCGCGCCAGGTCCTCGTCGACATGGCCGGGATGGCACATCACAAGCTGTCGCGGCCCCGGCGCCGTCAAAAACGTCGCGAAATCCGCCGCATAATCGGCGCCGGCGTCGAAATCGGAAAAGCCGGAAAACCCGTCGTTCAGCGCAAAGCCGGCGGCCCGCGCCTTCCCGCGAAATCCCCGCGCCAGCGCGGCGACCGTCAGCGCCTTCCCCCAATGTTTTCCGCGCGAAAAAATCCGCTGCGGCCGATCGGCGGAATCGCGCAGCCAGCATTTTCCCGCAAAACCCCGCGCGGAAAGCTCGCAGAGCAGGACATCGGAAATTCCCGGCAGAACCTGGACATGCTGGTGGCCATCGACGAAATCCGGCGGCGCGCCGAAAGCCTGCTCAAACGCATCGAGCTGGCGGCGCAATTCGTCCAGAATTTCGTCCAGCGGCAGCGCGCCCCGCCACGCGGCAGGCACAATCGCATTCATGGCCGGAAAGCGCGACGGCGCGAAGCGGGGCATGCCGCCCAGCGGAACGCCCAGCGTCAGGTTGAGATGCAAACCGAGGTCCGCGTCGGGGGCCAGATCGCGAAACGCCCGCGCCGCCTCCGGCCAGCCCGGTTGCGTGGTCATGGCGCAGGTCGCGCTGAGCCGTCCGGCGGCCAGGGCCTCCAGAATCCCGGCGGTCACCGCCGGCGAGAGCGCGAAATCGTCGGCGCACAGGGCGAAAGCGAAGGTCATGTGTCCCGCAACCAGTCGAAAATCCGCCCCTTTCTTGCGCATTTTTGTCCGGCAAACTAGACCTGACGCACGCATGGCCGCTGGAACGGGAAAAGATGTCGAACGCAACAGAGGAAACGCCGGAGCTTTCGGTCATCATTCCCGTGTTCAACGAGGGCGACAATCTGCGCGCGCTGGTCGCGCGCCTCATCCCGGCGCTGGCCTGCGTGAAAAGTTTCGAAATCATTTTTGTTGACGACGGCTCCAGCGACAACACGCTGGATGTCGCGCGCGAGCTGAACGCGGCCGACCCCCGCATCACCGCCCTGTCGTTTTCGCGCAATTTCGGCAAGGAGATCGCCATCGCCGCCGGGGTCGACGCGGCCCGCGGCCGGGGCGCGGTGATCATGGACGCCGACCTCCAGCACCCGCCCGAGGCCATCGCCCTGTTCGTCGAAAAGTGGCGCGAGGGCTACCAGAACATTTTTGGCGTGCGGCAGAGCCGCGACACGGATTCGCCGGCGCGCAAATGGCTCACCCGCTATTTTTACCGGCTGTTCCGCACATTCGGCGAGATCGGCCTGCCCGAAGGCGCCGGCGATTTCCGCCTGCTCGACCGCGTGGCGCTCGACGCGCTCAAGACGCTCCGGGAGCAGGCGCGGTTCTCAAAAGGCCTTTACGCCTGGATCGGTTTTCGCAGCGTCGGCGTTCCCTTCGACGTGGCGGAGCGCCATGCCGGCGAATCGAAATTTTCCTACCGGAAACTCACCCGTTTCGCCCTCGACGGCCTCGTCTCCTTCACCACCGTGCCGCTCAAGATTTGGACTTACATTGGCATGGCCGTCGCCGCCTTTGCGCTGGCCAACGCGCTCTATTACGTGCTGGAAACCCTGATCTTGGGCGTGTCGGCCCCCGGTTTTGCGACTCTCGTGGTGTCGATCACCTTTTTCGCCGGCGTGCAGCTGATTTCGCTCGGCGTGCTCGGCGAATATATCGGCCGGGTGTTCGCCGAGGTGAAGGGACGCCCGCTTTATCTGGTGCAGGAGCGCATCGGCAGGCGCATCGGCGCGGCAAACCTCGACGCCGGCCCGGCCGCGAAGGCGGAAAAGGCCAAATTTTAATCGAACGTGATTCATCTCCAAAAGTCCCACCCCCACCGCCCGGTCCCGATGTACAAGAGCTTTTTATCGGTCAGCGGCTTCACGCTGCTCTCCCGCCTCACCGGGTTTTTGCGCGACATCGTGCTCAGCGGCGTGCTGGGCGCGGGCATGATGATGGACGCCTTCGCGGTCGCCCAGCGCCTGCCCAATCATTTCCGCGCCATTTTTGGCGAGGGCGCCTTCAACGCCGCCTACGTCCCCACCTATCTGCGCGTCCTCGAACAGGACGGCCAAACGCGCGCCCAAAACTTTGCAAATCAGATTTTCACGCTGCTGCTGCTGTCTCAGGTGGTCATGCTGGCGCTGGGCTGGCTGTTCATGCCCGCCTTCGTCGACCTGCTGGCGCCCGGTTTTTCCCGCGATCCGCAGAAATACGAACTGGCGGTGTCGCTGACCCGTATCACCTTCCCCTACCTGTTCTGCATCACCCTGGTCACCATGCATTCGGCGACGCTGAACGCGCACGGGGTGTTCGCCGTCCCCGCCTTCGCGCCGGTGCTGCTCAACGTCGTCACCATGGCGTTTCTCGCGATCAGCTTCCTGTTCCCCAGCGCGGCCTATGCGGCGGCGACAGGCGTGGTCGCCTCCGGCGTCGCCCAGCTCGTCCTGCTCATGCTCGAAGCGCGCCGGCACGGGCTGATCGAGAAGATCGCCAAACCCGGTCTGGGCCAGGACGTGCGCGCCTTCTTCCGCATGTTCGGTCCGGCGGTGATCGGCTCCTCGGGCGTGCAGATCGCTATGTTCGCCGACACGATCATCGGCTCGCTGCTGGCGACCGGCGGCCTGTCGTCGCTTTATTATGCGGAGCGGCTCTATCAATTGCCGATCGGCCTCGTCGGGGTCGCCGCCGGCACGGTGCTGCTGCCGGAAATGAGCCGCTGCTTCGCCCGCGAGAACTGGGAGGGCGCCTTCACCGCGCAGAACCGGACGCTGGCGATGAGCGTGGCCCTGACGGCCCCCTTCGTCGTCGCCTTCATGGTGATCCCCGATTTTCTCGTGCGCGCCCTGTTCGAGCACGGGCGTTTCCAGATCGAGGATTCGCTGGCGACCGCCGCCGTGCTGCGCGCCTATGGCGCGGGGCTCTTGGCGATGGTGGCGATCAACGCCCTGCGCTCCGGCTTCCAGGCGATGGGCGACACGAAAACCCCCATGTATGTCGCCCTCGGCGCGCTGGCGATCAACCTGCTGCTGAAGATCGCGCTGTACCAGCCTCTGGGCGCCGTCGGCATAGCGGTCGCGACCTCGGTCAACGCCTGGGTCAATGTCGGGCTGCTGGCGATCCTGGCGCTGCGCCGCTACCTGTTCCAGCCGGACAAGACCTTCGGCTCGATCCTGCTGGCCTGCGCGACGGCGAGCGTGATCCTGGCCAATATCGCGCTCTGGCTGCAAGGGCCGTTCCTCGCCCTGGCGCGCGCCATCGGCGGCGTTCCCGGCCTGCTCGCCGGCGTTGCGGGCCTGGGCCTGCTGGGCGCCCTGGTCTATGGCGCGGCGCTGGTGGCCGGCGCCCGCGCGCTGGGCGTCACGGCCGCGGAGATGGGCCTGTCTCGTCTGATCCGAAGGAAATGAAGCGGTCGAGGCCGGCGCGCATGGTGCTGCGCACCAGGTCGGACAGGCAATCGGCGCCGAGCTTGGCCATGACGCTGGCGCGCAGCGCCTCCACGGTGCGCAGGCTGACCCCCATCTCGAAAGCGGCGGTCTTGTTGAGCTTGCCTTCGAGCAGGCCGGCGAGCACCCGGCGCTCGGGCGGCGTCAGCGCCTTGAACCGCAGCTCGATTTCGCGCCGGTCGGCGGCGCGCGCCTCGGCGTCGGCCGCCTCGTCCAGCGCGCCGCGCACCGCCGCGACGAAAGCCGTTTCCGAATAGGGTTTTTCCAGGAAATTGCTGGCGCCGAGCTTCATCGCCTCCACCGCCAGGCGCACGTCGCCATAGGCGGTGATGACCACGACCGGCAGGGGCGATGGCGATTGCCGGATCTGCGCGAGCAACTCCATGCCGGTCATGCCGGACATGCGCAGGTCCGTCACCACGCAAGCCGGCCCCGCGGCGGGCGCGGCGGCGAGAAAAGCGCTGGCGCTGGAGAAGGCCAGCGCATTCAGGCCCTCGGTCTCCAGCAAGAGGGTCAGGGACTCGCGGATCGCGGCGTCGTCATCGACGATGTAAACGGACGCCGCCTCGTTCATCGCGCGTCCTGGGCGCCGTCGCCCGCTTCCATCAAGGGAAGGCTGAAAATGAACATGGTTTCCTCCGCCTGGTCTTGCAGCCAGATTCGCCCGCAATGGGCCTCGACAATGGCCTTGGACATGGCGAGACCCACGCCCATGCCCGACCCCTTGGTGGTCCAGAACAATTCGAACAAATGACGGCGCGCATCTTCCGACACTCCCGCGCCATAATCAATGATCGAAATCTCGATACTGTCCCGCTGGTTGCGGGTGGCGACGACGATGGCGCGCCGGCCTCCGGGCAAGGCGGCCTGGGCGGCGTTGCGCAGGAGATTGGTGAGCAGGGCCGCGATTTGCACGCGATCGATCAGGACGCGATCGCGGCTGGCCTCCAGACGCAACACAAATTCGAAGTCCGAGAAACTCGAATCGCCCTCGAGCTGCACCAAGGTTTCGTGGATGGTCTGGTGCAGACTTCGAAACGTCTTGTCCGCCTCGCCATACTGGGAGAACTCTCGCACCCGGGTGATGATCTGGCCGGCGCGCAACAGCTGATCGGCGGCCTTGCGCAAGGCTTCGGCCCCCGCGTCGCGGCTCGCGTCATCCAGGGGCCGCGCCGTGAGCCGGCGGCGGGCGACCGCCATCAGGGTCGCGGCGGCGGCGAGCGGCTGGTTGACCTCATGGGCGAGGCGCGCCGCCAGTTTCTCCAGCTCGGCGAGGCGTTCGTCCTTGAGCGCGCGGACCCGCGCCTCGCTTTCGGCCAGCGCGCGGGCGGAGGTTTCGCGGGCGGTCACGTCCTGGAGGTAGCCATGCGTGACGGTGGCGCCGTCCTCGCGGCGCATCGGCTGACCATCGCCCTCGATCCAAACCTCGCCTTTTTCGGGGTGATTGTAGCGAAACAGCACCGTCCAACGCGACAGGTCGCGCGCCGAGGCCAGCTCCGCCTCCGCCAGATGCGCGACGTCATCGGGATGAATGCGCTCCCAGAACCGCGTCAATTCGCGCAGGTAGGTCATGGGTCCGAACCCCAGCAATCCCCAGACATTGGGCGACACGTAAGGAATGAACGCGTTGCCGTCCGGGGGCAGGACATAGGTGTAAATCGCGCCGGGCAGCGCCTCGGCAAGCCGAGTCAACTGTTCCGACAGCTTCACCTTTTCCTCCAGGACGGCGGCGGCGGCCTTCTCGTCGGTGATGTCGCGGGTTACGCCAAAAACGCGCACCGGCGCGTCGGCGTCGAAATAGACCTGACCGCGCGTGTCGACCCAGCGGATCGTATCGTCACTGGCGCGGCGGATGCGGAATTGCGCGGCGTAGCGCCCGTCTCCGTGCAACGCGGTCGCCCGCGCCCGCGCCTCATGAAGCGCGGCGCGGTCCTCGTCGACGACCAAATCTTCGTCCATGAGACCGACCGGCAAGGGCTGCTCGCTGGTCCAGCCGCAAATTTCCCGGTGTTTCTCGCTGAGGCGGATGTCGCCCTTGATCAAATCGACTTCGAAAGTCCCAATGGCGCCCGCTTCGAGCGCCAATTCGAGGCGCCGCCGCTCCAGCGCGAGTTCCTGGGCGCGGACGCGATCCTGTTCCGCCAGCCGCGCCTTTTCCTCCAGAACCGCCTCCGCCGCCTGTTCGTCGGTGATGTCGCGCATCAGGCCAACGACACGGACCGCGACGCCGTCCTCGAAAAAGACTTGGTTGCGCGTGTAAACCCAGCGCAAGGCGCCGTCGTCGCGGCGGCGGATGCGAAAACGCTGTTCGCGTTGACCGTCGCCGCGCGGGTCAAGCGCCTGCGCGATCATCGCATGATAGGCCGCGCGGTCCTCGTCCTCGACAAGGCCGTCGAGGCTTTCCCACGTGACGGCGTCGGCGGCGCCCAGGCCATAAATCTCGCGCAGCTTGTCGCTGACCTTGACTACGCCGGTGCGCAGGTCGAGCTCGCCCACCCCGATCGCGCCGGCCTCGAGCGCCAGCGCCAGGCCCTTCTGCGCCTCGACCAGTTCTTCGGCCCTGGAGCGGTTCTGTTCCGCAAGCCGCGCCCGCTCCTCCAGCGAGGCGGCCGCCTCCATCTCATCGGTGACGTCGCGGGTGGCGCCGAAGACGCGAACCGGAACGCCGTTTTCAAAAACCGCTTCGCCCCGCGTCTCGACGTGCCGCAATGCGCCATCATTGGCGCGGAATATGCGAATCTTTGCGTGAAAGCGCTCCTTTCCGGTCAGCGTCCGCGCCCGCGCCTCTTGCAGCCCCGGAAGATCCTCGGCGACGACCAGGGTATCGAGCAGGCCGGTCGTCACGAGCTGGTCGTTGCTCCAGCCGAAGATTTCGCGATGTTTTTCGTTGAAGCGTATGTGGTCGGTGGACAGATCGACCTCGAACGTGCCGATCGCGCCGGATTCGAGCGCCAGTTCCAGCCGCTGCTGCGCCAAACGGGCTTCCTCGGCCCTGACGCGTTCGTTTTCGGCGGCGCGGAGCCAGAGATCGTGCGCGACATCCACGATCAGGACCACGACCAGCCACTTGCCGATGAACAGGACGAAACGGAACGGCTCGGGGTCGGGGTCGTCGAAAAACATGATCAGCGCCGTGGCGACGCCCAAGGCCGCCAAGCCGCCGGCGCGGCGCCCGAGCAGAGCGGCGATGGCGATGAAGGGACCCAAGCCCGCGGTCTGCAACGGCTCCAGCCGCACAGGCGGCCAGACGAAATGCAGCGCCGCCGCCAGCAGGGCGAGCGTGACGCCGAAGGCGGCCCGCCGCCAGCTGGGCGCCCGCAGCAGGCGGATCATCGACTGGAGGAAAGCGCCGGACGGCCGCGAAAACATTTTCCTGCGCGTCCCCTTGCCGGATCAGCGCAGTTCGATGACGCCGCCGCCCCGCGCGCGGCCTTCGCCGAGGTCGAGCATGGCGCGCCGCCCAGACGACGTTTTCATCAAAACCTCGATGGCGCCGATCGTCTCGGTCGCCTTGCGCGTCAGCCGTTCGGGGCGTCGGGCGCCGGCGCTGGCGTCGCCAGCCGGCGCCGGCGGCCCCTGCGTCGCGATCAGGGTCATGCCGGGCAGCGGCTTTAAATCGACGCCGCTATGGGCGTATTGCATCACGTCATGCCAGGTCATGGCCGGCAGCGTGCCGCCGGTCAATTTGGCCATGGCCTCGTCGTCGTCGTTGCCATACCAGACCGCGCCGACAAAATTGCCCGTAAAACCGCAGAACCAGGCGTCCTTGTATTCATTGGTGGTGCCGGTCTTGCCGGCCACCTTGATTCCGTCCAGCTTGGCGCGCCCGCCGGTGCCCTGCTCCACCACCTGCGTCATCATGAAGTCGAGCATTTCGATGAAGCGCGGCTCGATCGCCTGCTGCGGCTGCTCGCCGTCGCGGTCGTGACGATAGATCAGCTCGCCGCGGCTGTTGGCGATCTCCAGCGCGGCATAGGGCTTGATGCGCTTGCCGCCATTGGCGAAGGCGGCATAGGCGGTGGCCTGGTCCATGACGCTGACGTCGTCGGCGCCGAGCGGCAGCGATTGCGTGTCGGGCAGCGGCGCGGTGACGCCGAGACGCCGCGCCGTGTCGATGATTTTTTTCCGCCCCTTTTTCGGGTCGCCGTCGCCGACCGCCACCGACAGGCGCACGGCGACGGTGTTGAGCGAATGGGCGAGCGCGTTCCACATCGGCATCGAGCCGGCATAGGAGCCGCCATAATTTTTCGGGCACCAGTTGCCCAGACAAATCGGCGCGTCGACCACCGTGGTCTGCGGCGTGAATTTTCCGCTCATCAGCGCGGTCAGATAAACATAGGGCTTGAACGACGATCCCGGCTGGCGCCGCGCGTCCACGGCGCGGTTGAACTGGCTCGCGCCATAGTCCCGACCGCCGACCAGACCGCGCACCGCCCCGTCCGGTTCAAGAATCACGGCCGCCGCCTGATGGGCGTTGTAGGTGGGGCCGCTCTCGCGAAGATTCTTCTCGATCGTGTCCTGCGCGAGTTTTTGCACGCCGCTGTCGAGCGCGAGCTTGACGTTCAACACGCGGTCGGCGCCGAGCTTGCCGGAATCGGCCAAGCCCTTGATCTCGCCGAAGGCCCAGTCGAGATACCAGTCCGGCGTGGCGTTGGCGCCGCGCTGCTCGACGACGGAGGCCGGGATGAGCCGCGCTTCGGCGACCTGGTTTTCCGTCATGAAGCCGGCGGCCACCAGATTGCTCAAGACGTCGTTGGCGCGTCCGCGCGCGGCGGGCAGATTGGCGTGGGGCGCATATTTGGTCGGCGCCTTGAACAGGCCCGCCAGCATCGCGGCCTCGGCCAGCGTCACATCCTTGATGGAATGTCCGAAATAGAATCGCGCCGCCGCCTGGATGCCGAACACGCCGCCGCCCATATAGGCGCGGTCGAGATAAAGCTGGAGGATGTCGCGCTTGGTCAGCCGGCTCTCCAGCCAAAAGGCGAGGAAAGCCTCGTTGATTTTTCGCGTGACCGTGCGCTCGTTGGACAGGAACAGGTTTTTCGCCAGCTGCTGGGTCAGGGTCGAGCCGCCCTGCACCGAACCGGAGCCGCGCGCATTGACGGTGAGCGCGCGGGCCAGACCGATCGGGTCGATGCCGAGATGGTCGAAGAAGCGGCGGTCCTCGGTCGCCAGCAGCGCCTGGATCACATGGTCGGGATATTGCTCGATCGGCACGGAATCTTCATGAAGCGCGCCCCGCCGGCCGACCTCCACATCGTCGCGGTCGCGGAAGACCACGGCGAGATTGGTCTTTTTCAGCCAGTCGTCGTTGGCCGTCATCTTGAACGCGGGCTGCGCCAGCACGACCAGGACCATGCCGCCGAACACGCCGAGCGTCAGCCCCTCGCAGGCGACTTCGACCGCGACGCGCGAAACGCCGCGCACGGAGAAATTCTCCATGAAGCCGGAGAAATCCCGCCAAACCTCGCCCGCCCTGACCTGCGCCGAGAACAGCTGCGAATCGAGCCAGGAATCCGCGGCCAGCGCCAGATGGCGCAGACGGCGCAACAGAGCGGATTTGTCTTGATCGGACTGCACCTCAAACCCTCTACACGCGAAAGAGCGGACCTGTCTTAACACTTTTTTTACGCGCTTGACGAGCGCGGAGCTTGACGCGCACACCGTCGCGGCGCATCTCGGCTCCGGCGCAAAACCGGCGCCACGAAAAGCGTTTCATTCTGGAACAGCGGAGCATTTTTGGCGCGCAAGGGCGAGAAATTCTGGGTCGACCGGTCGCTCGCGGATTTTTCCAAATCCGAATGGGAGAGCCTGTGCGACGGCTGCGGCCGCTGCTGCCTGGTCAAACTGCAGGACGAAGACACCGGGGAAATCTACTTCACCGACGTCGGCTGCCGGCTGCTCGACGCGGCCAAGGCGCGCTGCGCCGATTACGGCCACCGCTCGCGCCGGGTGACGGATTGCATCCGCCTCGACCCCGAAAGCGCCTCAAGCCTGACCTGGCTGCCGCCGACCTGCGCCTATCGCCTGATCGGCCAGGGCCAGGATTTGCCGCACTGGCATCCACTGGTGAGTGGCCGCAAGGAGAGCGTGGTCGAGGCCGGCGTTTCCGTGGTCGGCCGCGTCTACGCGCTCGAGGACGATCTCTCCATCGACGAACAGGTCGAGCGCGTGGTCAGCTGGCCGGGAAAAGTCCCCAGGGCGGCGAAGGGCGCAAAAAAGTAGATTTCGGCGCAAGGTGGCCGTGGCTGCGCGAATGCACTACCTTAAGAGTCGTCCGAGCGAACGTCTGGGGGTCCAGATGCTGCTGGACCATAACTCCAAGGAGGATTTAGCCCATGAGGACATTTTTTCGCATGCTAGGCATGGTCGGCGCGTTGTCGACCGGCCTGTTTGCCTCGGGCGCGGAAGCCTTTTCACCCTCTTCGGTTCCAGAGGCGCGGCCTGACGTGACGCTGATCGCGGGAGGATGCGGCCCCGGCTTTTACCGCGGCCCCTACGGTGGCTGCATTCCATTCGCGGGTGGCTATGGCGGCGGCTATGGCTATCGCGGCGGCTACGGCTATCGCGGCGGCGGCGCTTACTATCGGGGCGGCGCTGTCTATCGCGGCGGCGGCGTCTATCGCGGCGGCGGCGCCTATCGCGGTGGCGGCGCCTATCGTGGCGGCGGCGCCTATCGCGGCGGCGGCGGCGGCTTTCACGGCGGCCGTCGGTAACAGCCGTTCGACGCAATCAAATCATGGCCGACCCGGACGGACTCTTTGTCCGCCCGGGCGGATTGTTGGTCCGCCCGGGAGAACCGCGTCGGATCATCGGGACGCCGCGACCCACTCGAACTCAGGCAGTTGCGTGCGCGCAAAAGTGAATTGCCGCTTCGCATAATGACGGCTGTCGCGTTTTCCGCGCGCCACCGCCTCGTCGAGCGCGCACAGCCCGTCGAGATGATCCAGGAGCCCGGGAACGCCGACGGCGCGCAGGGCGGGCAGCGAACGGTCAAGCCCCCGCGCCCGCAACCGCGCAACCTCGTCGAGCGCGCCGCGCTCCATCATCCGGTCGAACCGCGCCTCGATCCGCGCATTCAAGACCGGGCGCTCCGGCGCGAGAAACACGCATTTGCAGTTTGAAGCCTCAAGCAACGGCGCTTGCCGCGCGCCCTGCAAGCGCGCCAGCGGCGTCTGGAACGCCTCGAAAATTTCGAGCGCGCGGATCAGCCGCTGCGGGTCGGTCGGCCGCAGCCGCACCGCTGTTTCCGGATCGACCTTCGCCAGCCGGGCGTAGATCTCCGCCGGCGCCGTTCCTTCGCACTCGGCCCGCACCCGCGCGCGCACCTCTTCGGGCACGGCGGGAATGTCGGACAGCCCCCGCAGCAGCGCCTTGAAGTACAGGCCGGTGCCGCCGACAAACAGCGGCGTCCGGTTTTGCGCGCGACATTCCGCCACGGCCTCTCGCGCGTCCACAAGCCATTGGCCGACGGAATAATTGCGTTCCGCTGCGATATGTCCGAAAAGCAGATGAGGCGCGGCGGCTTTTTCCGCCGCCGTCGGCTGCGCCGAGAGCACGGGCAGATCGGCGTAAACCTGCATGGAATCCGCATTGATCACCATGGCGCCCATTTTTTCGGCGATGTCGGCGGAAAGTGCGGTCTTGCCGCTGGCGGTCGGACCTGCGATGAGCACGGCCTGCACGGCGTCGGAATTTGGAATCTTGAGAGTGTTCAACAGCAAATGACCCATGTCGCGACCCTGGTCGGCGCCGCCGACGCCCAGACGATCAGCCCCGATCTTCTCATGGCCGCCGCCCGCCGGCTGCCGGGCGCGCGCGACCCGCAGAGTCTCGCGCCGGGCCGCGCCGCGGACATTCCTTTCGCACCGGGCGCCGCCCATGGCAATCACGCCGACGGCTCCTTCGCCGACGCCGGCTATTGCCGCGCCGCCGCCGACGTGCTGCGTCTGGCGCTGGGCGGCGCGCCGGTCGACATTTTCGTGCAGCCGCTGGCGGGCCGGCGCAAAAAGCTGCTGTTGGCCGACATGGATTCGACCATGATCGGCCAGGAATGCATCGACGAACTCGCCGATTTCGTCGGCCTCAAGGAGAAAGTCGCCGAAATCACCGAGCGCGCCATGCGCGGCGAGATCGCCTTCGAGCCGGCGCTGCGCGAGCGTGTCGCCCTGCTCAAAGGCCTCGACGCCGCGGTGGTGGACGAGGCCATCGCCAACCGGATCACCCTGACTCCGGGCGGGCGCGAACTGGTGATGACCATGCGGGCGCACGGCGCCTATGCGGCGCTGGTGTCCGGCGGCTTCACCCTTTTCACCCAGGTGATCGCGGAAAAGCTGGGTTTTCAGGAAAACCGAGCCAATGTCCTCAAAATCGCCAATGGAAAATTTCTGGGCGAGGTGGAGGAGCCGGTGCTCGGCAAGGCCGCCAAGCTCGCGGCGCTGAAGGAACTGACGGAACAGCACGAACTGCCGCCCCACAAAACCCTCGCGGTCGGCGACGGCGCCAACGACCTCGACATGCTCCAGGCGGCCGGACTGGGCGTCGCCTTTCACGCCAAGCCGGCGGTGGCCAGCGCCGCGGACGCGCGCATCGATCACAGCGACCTCACCGCGCTGCTGTTCGCGCAGGGCTACCGGCTCCAGGATTTCGTGAGCTGAAGTGGCCGGCGAGGGGCAGACTTTTGAGTACCGCCTCCAGCGCCTGCCTCTCGGCGTCGTCATGCTCGACCGCGACCGCCGCATCCGCGCGGCCAGCGGCGCCGTCCAGAATTTTTTAGGCGCCGGCGCCGGCGAGATTTTCGGCGTCGACATTTTGGACCTGCACCCGCCCCAGGCCCGCGCCAAAGTGGGCTGGCTGATCGCCAGCGCCGGCGAATCCCCACTCGGCGCCTCGATCATCGTCGCCACCCGCATGGGCAACCTTTTGGCCCGCGCCATCGCGCTGGCGACGGGCGGCGGCCCGGAAGACCCCGCCACCGTCCTGATGTTCTTCATGCTCGGCGATCTCGCGGCGCCCCCCGAGCCCGAGGCCGAACCCGGTCCCTTCCTGGTCAAACTGCCGATTCAGAAAGGCATGGGGGACGTCACCGCGCTGATCGACATCGACGAGGTCGCCGCCCTTTCCGCTCAGGGCCATTATGCGGAGGCGCTGACGCTGGATTTTACCGCTTTCTGCCCCCGCTCGCTGGCGACATTGGAGGCGCGGCTCGATCCCGCCCTGTTCGTGCGCGTCCACCGCCGCCACATCGTCAACCTCAGCCATGTCCGCGCGGCGGAGCGGCTGGACGGCGCATGGTTCCTGCGCATGGCCGACAAGGCCGCGACCAAGATCCCTGTGGGACGCCGGCAGGTGGAGCGCCTGCGAAAACTGCTGGCTTTTTAGGCTTGCCGTTTATTCAAGCAGGCAACCGCTCATGCAAGCGCACCGCCGGTCGCGCCTTCGCCGTTGCGCGGGCGAAAAAGCTCAGGTCTTACTGGAGAAAATTCCTGACCGGAGCCGATCATGAACGCCGCCGCCCAGCCCGACCGTTACGTCAGCTTTCTCGACATTGATTTCGAGGGCAATATGGTGCGCGTGCTGACGCATCTGCGCCGCTACATCGACAATCCCGAGACCGGCAACGCCTTTTGGGACCGGTTCAAGGCCCGCCTCGCCGCCATCGAGGCCGGAGAAAACTCGATCACCGACAAGCTGCTGCTGCTGCATTCGCACGTCTATTACATGGTCGAGCTGTTCGAGGACCATGACGACGACCAGGCGCTCAAGGATTTGAAGACGCTTGAAGAGGAATGCTTTTGAGGCGGCGGCGCCGCTTTATCAAAGCTAAATAAGGATCAGGGCCCTGCCGGACCGCTCCATCTCGCGCTAAAGTCGTAAGCGGCTGAATCGGGCGCCGTCTCCGTTTGGGCGAGAGGCGCGAGGCGATCACGGAGGGCAAAATGCGCAAAAACATCCTTGCGGCGGCGTCTGGCGCAATCCTGGCGCTTTCGCCCATGGCTTTCGCTCATCCCGCCGACAAATACATCGCCAAGGCCATGCTCATGACGGCCGCCGCCGACGTGACCTTCGACAGCAAGCACGCTTTTGAAGAATTCAACATGGGCAGAGGCAAATTTTTGACCGGCATGACGGGCAACATCTATGTGTTCTGCTTCAATGCCGCAGACGGAAAATTCGTCGCCCAGGGCAACGTCAATGCGAAGGACCTGCTCGGCACGGACGTGAGGGCGCTCAAGGATCCGACGGGCAAGGCCTATGGCGAGGAAATCTACGCCGCCGGACAAAAGGAAGGCGTGATCGGCGAAGTCACCTATATGTTCGGCAAGCCGACCGACCCGAAACCGGCCCACAAAACCTCTTATGTGACGAGGGTGAACGCCGATTACGCCTGCGGCGTGGGCTACTACGACTAACCCCTTGGGAGGACGGAGCGGGCTCCCCGGATTTTTTTCGTCCGACCGCCGCCGTCCCCCCACCGCAATTCAGTTCATGGTCGGGATCACGAAACTCGCGCCCTCCTTCACGCCGGAGGGCCAGCGCGAGGTCACGGTCTTTGTTTTCGTATAGAACCGCACGGCGTCGGGACCGTGCTGGTTGAGATCGCCGAACGACGAACGCTTCCAGCCGCCAAAGGTGTAGTACGCGAGCGGCACGGGGATCGGCACATTGACGCCGACCATGCCAACATTGACGCGGGCGGCGAAATCGCGCGCAGAATCGCCGTCGCGCGTGTAAATGGCGACGCCATTGCCGTATTCGTGGTCGTTGCACATGCGCAGCGCGGTCTCGAAATTTTCCGCGCGCGCCACGCAGAGCACCGGGCCGAAAATCTCTTCCTTGTAGATGCGCATGTCAGTCGTGACCCCGTCGAACAGGCAGCCGCCCATATAAAACCCGTTCTCGTAGCCTTGCAGCGAGAACCCGCGTCCATCGACCAGCAGTTTTGCGCCTTCGCTCACGCCGAGGTCTACATAGGATTTGATCTTGTCGAGATGCGCCCGGGTCACCACCGGGCCGTAATCGGCTGAAGCGTCGGTTGAGGGGCCGATCTTCAAAGCCTCCACGCGCGGAACAAGTTTTTCGATCAACGCCTCTGCGGTCGCCTCTCCCACCGGCACGGCCACCGAAATCGCCATGCAGCGTTCGCCCGCCGAGCCATAGCCGGCGCCGATCAGCGCATCGACCGTCTGATCGAGATCGGCGTCGGGCATGATCACCATATGGTTCTTCGCCCCGCCAAAACACTGCACGCGCTTTCCGTGGGCGCATCCCCGCGTGTAAATGTACTCCGCGATGGGGGTCGAGCCGACAAAACCGATGGCGCGAATGTCGGGATCGTCCAAAATGGCGTCCACCGCCTCCTTGTCGCCGTTGACGACATTCAGGATGCCAGCGGGTAGCCCAGCCTCGATCATCAGCTCCGCGAGCTTGAGCGGCACGCCGGGATCGCGTTCCGAAGGCTTGAGCACAAAGGCGTTGCCGCAGGCGATGGCCGGGCAGAATTTCCACATTGGGATCATCGCCGGGAAATTGAACGGGGTGATGCCCGCCACCACGCCCAGAGGCTGGCGCAGCGAATAGAGATCGATGCCGGGGCCGGCGTCGGTGGTGTATTCGCCCTTGAGCAGATGCGGGATGCCGATGCTGAATTCGGCCACTTCCAGACCGCGAACAATATCGCCGCGCGCGTCCGCAACCGTTTTTCCATGTTCGCGCGCCAGCAGATCAGCCAGCTGGTCCATGTCGCGATTCAAAAGTTCAACGAATTTCATCATCACGCGGGCGCGGCGTTGCGGATTGGTCGCGGCCCAGGCGGGCTGCGCGTCGCGGGCGTTTTCGACCGCCGCGCGCACTTCAGCCTTGGAGGCCAGCGGCACGCGCGAAATGACCTCGCCGGTCATCGGCTGAAAACCATCGACGAAGCGGCCGGACGTCCCCTTGACGTGCCGGCCGCCGATGAAATGCGTCATTTCGCGCATGTTTCGCCTCCCTTTTTGTTGCTTTCTCGGCGTTCGGGGGGGCCGAGGCAATGCGCGCCGTTGCGGAACCGATGTGCGCAAATCCACGGTCTCCGCCAGTTTATACGAAAGTCTTGCCGAAAAAGCTCAAGTCCATCGTGTGACCGCAGGTGTTTCCTCCATAAAAAATCTTGGTAGGTTGGGCCTCCTTCTCCCCTTGCGGGAGAAGGAGGCTCGCCGCCGTTCAGGCGGCGAGACGGATGAGGGGTTTTCCCAAAAAGAGAAGAAAAGTGTCCTCCCCATTGTTTGCCCTGAACGACGACCACCGCGCCATCACCGACATGGCGCAGACTTTTGCGCGCGAAAAGATCGCGCCCCATGCGCTGGACTGGGACGAGCGCAAGCATTTTCCGACCGACGTCTTGCGCGAGGCGGCGGCGCTCGGCATGGCCGGGATTTACGCGCGAGAAGACATCGGCGGCTCCGGCCTGTCTCGTCTCGACGCCGTGCTGATTTTCGAGGCCCTTTCGCGCGGCTGCCCGACCGTCGCCGCCTATCTCTCCATCCACAACATGTGCGCGTGGATGATCGACCGCTTCGGCGACGCCGCCCAGCGAGAAAAATGGGGGCCGGGCCTTTGCGGCATGGACCTGCTCGCCTCCTATTGCCTGACAGAGCCTTCGGCGGGCTCGGACGCCGCCGCGATCAAAATGAAGGCGCGGCGCGACGGCGATTTTTATGTCCTCGATGGCGTCAAACAGTTCATTTCCGGCGCCGGCGTCTCCGACCTCTACGTAATCATGGCGCGCACGTCGGATGAGGGCGCGCGCGGCCTGACCGCCTTTGTCGTGGAAAAGGATCGGCTAAGTTTTGGGGCCAACGAGAAAAAGATGGGCTGGAACGCCCAGCCCACCCGGCAGGTCATTTGCGAGGACTGCCGCGTTCCCGCGCAAAACCGGCTCGGCGACGAAGGCCAGGGGTTTCGCATCGCCATGGCCGGCCTCGACGGCGGCCGGCTCAACATCGCCGCCTGCTCGCTGGGCGGCGCGGCGGAAGCGCTCGACAAGGCCGTGACCTATATGGGCGAGCGCCAAGCCTTCGGCAAAAAGCTCGACACGTTTCAGGCGCTGCAATTCCGCCTCGCCGATATGGCGATCGACCTGGAGGCGTCGCGCACATTCCTGTGGCGCGCCGCCAGCGCGCTGGACGCCAAGACGCCCGACGCCACCGCGCTCTGCGCCATGGCGAAAAAATTCGTCACCGACGCCTGTTTCGCCGTGGCTAATGACGCGCTGCAATTGCACGGCGGCTACGGCTATCTCGCCGATTACGGCGTCGAAAAGATCGTGCGCGACCTGCGCGTCCACCAGATTCTTGAAGGATCGAACGAAATCATGCGGCTGATCGTCGCCCGGCATTTGATCGAAAACAGAGGTTGAGGACCGTTCTCATGGCCATGGTTCGAGACGCAAGGCTGCGCCTTGCTCCTCACCATGAGGGCGTTTCCGATAAGTAGCCCTCATCCTGAGGAGCCGCTGAAAGCGGCGTCTCGAAGGAGAGGGCGGTCCACGAAAGGGGGGAAAATGACAACAATCGCCTTCATCGGCCTCGGCAACATGGGCGGTCCGATGGCCGCCAATCTGGTCAAGGCGGGCCATCGCGTGCTCGGCTTCGATTTTTCGAATGCCGCGCTCGCCAAGGCGCGCGAGGCGGGGGTCGAAGCCGCGCAAAGCAGCGCCGAGGCCGCCGGACAGGCCGAGGTCGTCATCACCATGCTGCCAACCGGCAAGCACTTGTTGGCCGCGCTGGAAGCGGAAGATGGCCTGTTGCGCGCCGCGAAAAAAGGCGCGCTGCTGATCGACTGTTCGACCGTGGACATGGAAAGCGCCCGCACCGCCCACACCCTCGCGGGGCAACGCCACCTCAAATCGGTGGACGCCCCGGTGTCGGGCGGCGTCGGCGGCGCGGTGGCCGCCACCCTCACTTTCATGGTCGGCGGCGCCGAAGACGCGGTGGCGCTCGCCCGCCCGATCCTGGAGGCGATGGGCAAGAAGATCGTGCATTGCGGCGGGGCCGGTGCCGGTCAGGCGGCGAAAATCTGCAACAACATGATCCTCGGCATTTCCATGATCGGCGTCTCCGAAGCGTTTATCCTCGGCGAAAAGCTCGGCCTGACGCATCAGGCGCTGTTCGATGTCGCCTCCACGGCCAGCGGCCAATGCTGGTCGCTCACAAGCTACTGCCCCGTGCCCGGCCCGGTGCCGACAAGCCCCGCCAACCGCGATTACGCCCCCGGCTTCGCCGCGCCTCTCATGCTGAAAGACCTGAACCTGTCGCAGTCGGCGGCCAAAAATTCCGGCGCGCATACCCCGCTCGGCCGCCGCGCGGCGGAAATTTTCACCGCTTTCGTGAACCACGGAGGCGCGGAAAAGGATTTTTCCGGTATCATCGAATTCCTGCGCGCCGCCGAGGGCTGACATGGCCGAGTACGAAACACTTTTGGTCGAACGCCGCGACCGCGTGGCGCTGATCACGCTCAACCGGCCGAAGCAGCTCAACGCACTCAATGTGCAGATGGCCCACGACATCACCGACGCCGCGCGCGAACTGGATGCGGACGAGAGCATCGGCTGCATCGTGGTGACCGGAGGCGCAAAAGCTTTTGCGGCGGGCGCAGACATCAAGGAAATGACCGACCTGTCCTACATGGACGCCCACAGGCTGGACTGGTTTCACCTCTGGGATTTGCTGGCGGGCGTGCGCAAACCGATGATCGCCGCCGTCTCCGGCTATGCGCTCGGCGGCGGCTGCGAACTGGCGATGATCTGCGATTTCATCATCGCCTCCGACACGGCGAAATTCGGCCAGCCGGAAATCAAACTCGGCGTCATGCCCGGCATTGGCGGCTCGCAGCGCCTGACCCGCGCCGTCGGCAAAGCCAAGGCGATGGACATGATCCTGACCGGCCGCATGATGGACGCGGCGGAAGCCGAGCGCTCCGGCCTCGTCTCGCGCGTGGTCCCGCCCGAACGCCTGATGGACGAGACGCTAGACGCCGCAAAACTGATCGCCTCGATGTCGCTGCCGTCCACACGGATGAACAAGGAGGCGGTGAACGTCGCCTTCGAAATGCCGCTGGCGCAGGGGGTGCGCTTCGAGCGCCGCGTCTTCCAGGCGACTTTTGCCATGAACGACCAGAAGGAGGGCATGGCGGCATTCGTGCAAAAACGTCCGGCAAATTTCACCCATGACTGACATCGACGCCCTGGTGATTGGCGCCGGCGTGATCGGCCTCGCGGTCGCCCGCGCCCTTGCGCTCACCGGGCGCAGCGTGGTCGTGCTGGAAACGGCGGATCGCATCGGCTCGGAGACCTCGTCGCGCAACAGCGAGGTGATCCACGCCGGGCTCTATTATCCCACCGGCAGTCTGAAGGCGAAATTGTGCGTCTCTGGCCGCAAAAAACTCTACGCTTATTGCGAGAGCCGGGGCGTGACCTTCAAGCGCTGCGGAAAACTGGTGGTGGCGGCGGACGACAGCGAAATGCCGGGCCTGCGAGCGCTTGCGGCCAAAGGCGCCGCCAATGGCGTCGACGACCTCAAACTGATTTCGGCGGAAGAGGCCAAAAAGCTGGAGCCGGCGCTGGCCTGCGTCGGCGCGATCCTCTCCCCCTCCACCGGCATTTTCGACAGCCACGCCTATTTCCTGAGCCTCCAAGGCGACGCGGAGGCGGCGGGCGCGAGTTTCGCCCTCAAAACCCCGTTCCTGTCGGCGCAGGTCGAGGACGACGGCATCCTGGTCGAAGCCGGCGGGGCGGAGCCGATGCGGCTCAAAACAGCGCTGCTGGTCAATTGCGCCGGCCTTTACGCCTCGCGGGTGGCGGCGCGCATCGCGGGCCTCGATCCCGCGAAAATTCCGGAAACGCGCTACGCCCGGGGCAATTATTTCACCCTGCCGGGCCGCGCGCCGTTTTCACGCCTGATCTATCCCATGCCGATGAAACACGGGGTCGGTTTGCACCTCACTTTTGACGTCGGCGGGCAGGCGCGATTTGGGCCGGACGTCGAATGGATCGACGACATCAATTATAATGTCGATCCCCGGCGCGCCAAAATGTTTAGCGACGCCATCCGCCGCTACTGGCCGGAAGCCCCGGTGGAAAAATTGTCCCCGGCCTATTGCGGCATCAGGCCGAAAATCGTGGGACCGGACCAGGATTCGGCGGATTTCCGCATCGACGGCCCGAAAAAACATGGCGTTCCCGGCCTGATAAACCTGTTCGGCATCGAGAGCCCGGGCCTCACCTCGTCACTGGCGATTGCGGAGCATGTCCTCAGCCTTTGACGGCCGGCTGTCGGGAGGCTCCAGATTCTGCGCGAAGCGGACGACGAGATACATCACGCCCAAAAGCACCGCCGCGCCGACCCAGAGCAAAAAGTCCTGCGGGCTCGGCAGGGTCGATTGCACCGGCATGGTGATCAATTTTCGCACCAACACGACGATGGCGACTTCAACAAAAGTGTCCACGTTCAGCTTGTGACCGCGCATATATCGGATTTCGGCGGTGATCAGCGCCGACACCGTCCACAGCAGCATCAGCGTGCCCAGACCGTGCAAAAACCCTTGGGCGAGATTGTCGGCGCCGACCGCCGTCCAAATGTCCATGACGAACAGCCAGGTGAACAGCAGGACGGAGGCGCCGAGCGCCAATCCCAGCACCAGATGGGCGAGGCCGTTCAGCCAGGACATCAGGTCCAGGACGAAATCGTTGAACGGACGCAGGCCCTCGGGCAGCTTCAGTTCATTGAGGGGTTCACGCGGCTCCATTGGCCCTCCAACGAAAAACCGACGCTCGCGGCGCCGGTGCGGTTCGTGGCCCGCCCTCGCCCGTCGAGACGCCGCCTGCCGGCGGCTCCTCAGGGTGAGGGCGACTTGACTATAGAGAATTCCTCATGGTGAGGAGGCCGCGACAGCGGCCGTCTCGAACCATGGCCATCGGAACGACTTCAGGCCGCCATCTTCTTCGGCGTCAGCAGCTTGCGATTGATCATCGCCTCGGCGATCTGCACCGCGTTCAGCGCCGCGCCTTTTCGAAGATTGTCGGAGACGCACCAGAAGGCCAGACCGTTCTCCACTGTCGCGTCCTCGCGGATGCGCGAAATGTAGGTGGCGTCTTCGCCGGCCGCCTCATGCGGAGTGATGTAGCCGCCGGGCTCGCGCTTGTCGATCACCAGCACGCCGGGCGCCTCGCGCAAAATCTTGCGCGCTTCATCCGCCGTCACCGGCCTCTCGAATTCGACATTCACCGCTTCGGAATGCGAGATGAACACCGGCACGCGGACGCAAGTCGCGGTCAGCTTGATCTTCGGGTCGAGAATCTTTTTCGTCTCGGCCATCATCTTCCACTCTTCCTTGGTAAAGCCGTCTTCCATGAAGACGTCGATCTGCGGGATGAGATTGAAGGCGATGCGCTTCGGGAATTTCTTGCTCTCGACCTGATCGGAGACGAACACGGCGCGGGTCTGGGCGAACAGTTCGTCCATGCCTTCCTTGCCGGCGCCGGACACCGACTGGTAGGTCGAAACCACCACGCGCTTGATGCCGAACGCGTCATGCAAAGGCTTCAGCGCCACCACGAGTTGCGCCGTCGAGCAGTTCGGATTGGCGACGATGTTCTTCTTGCCGAAACCCACGAGCGCGTCGGCGTTCACTTCCGGCACCACCAGCGGCACATCGGAATCGTAGCGCCATGCGGAGGAATTATCGATCACCACACATTTCTGCGCGCCGATTTTCGGCGACCAGAGTTTGGACACGTCGCCGCCGGCCGACATCAGGGCGATGTCCACGTCGGAAAAATCATAGGTGTCGAGATGCTTGCATTTCAGGGTCTTGTCGCCGTAGGAGACTTCCGTGCCGATCGAGCGCGAGGAGGCGAGCGCCACCACCTCATCCGCCGGGAACTGACGTTCGGCCAGAATATCCAGCATTTCGCGGCCCACATTTCCCGTGGCGCCGACGACAGCGACCTTGTAACCCATGATCCTCTCCAGATTTAAGGCCGAGTGACTACAGCATCGGGAGAGTGAGGGCAATGCGCCATATGGGCTGAACTTCGGCCTACTCTTCCTTCGGCCGCCGCAAATCGTCCCGGAACAGCGACCATGCGGAGAAGAACAGGGTGGCGATCAGCGGCCCGATCACCAGCCCGTTCACCCCGAACGAGGCGAGACCGCCGATGGTGGCGACCAGCACGATGTAATCCGGCAGCCTGATCCCCTTGCCCACCAGCAGCGGCCGCAAGAAATTGTCCACGGCGGTATTGGCGACGCCGCAGACCACGGCGAGGACCACGCCATTGGCGACGGAGCCGGTCGCCATGAGATAGATCGCCGCCGGACCCCAGACCAGAGCGGCGCCGATCGCCGGCAACAGCGACAGCAGGGTCATCACCGCTGACCAGACCAGCACCGAGGGTATGCCGACCACCCAGAACATCAGGCCGCTGATCGCGCCCTGCACCATGGCGACGATGATGCTGCCGAGCACGGTCGACTTCGCCACCGCCGAGAATTTTTCAATAAAATGGTCGGTGTGCCGGCGCTCGAAGGGGCTGGCGCTCTTGATGGTTTCAATGACCTCGGAGCCGTCGCGGACGAAGAAGAACAGCAGGTAGAGCATCAACAGGATATTGACGAGCAGCATGGCCGTCCCCTGCCCGACGTTCAGCGCGCCGGTGGCGATGATCTGGCTCAACTGCCCGACCAGCGCGTTGATGCTCTGTTTCAGGTCGGACACGTCGACAAAATTGTTGTTGGCGAGGAGGTCGCGCAACGAGGCGGGGATCGCCGCCCAGACCTGCTCCAGGGTCTTGGCGGGGTCGAACTGGCGGTCTCGCGTGGCGACATAAAGGTTTGTCGCCTCCCGCGTCAGCGAGGCCAGGACAATTGAGGCGGGCAACAGCAGCATGCACACGCAGGTCAGCACCGACAGCGCCGCGGCGGGCGTCCTGCGCCCGTTGAGCATGCGCAAAAAACCCTTGTTCGCGGAATTCACGACAATCGCCAAAATGGCGGCCCAGAGGATCGCGCCGTAAAACGGCAGCAGCAGCCAGGCGAAGACGGCGGTTGCGAAAACGACGACAAAGGAAAACGAAAGCTTCGCGCTCAGCGGTGTGGTGGCCATAACCTGCTCATGTTCAGCCCCGAACGGGCGCCAGTCCTATAGTCATATATGCGGGCGAAACCCAGCGCGCGAGGCGCCGTTTCTCCGCGTGGAGATAACGTTACGCTTCGGGCGGATTCGAGGCGGATTCGTCGGCGCGCCGCAGCTGCTCCGCCTCCCGCGCCCGGCGCGCCGCAACCACGGCCACGTCCAGCGCCGGCGTCCAGCCGCAGGCGGCGAGCAGGACCTTCATGTGGTCGGGCGCGCAGGCCTCGACCTCAACGGCCGGCTTGTTGGCGGAAATCGGGATGGAAATGGCGCGGGCGTGCAGGTGCAGGGTTTCGCCGGGCGCCGCCACGCCATAAACGGGATCGGCGAAAATCGGAAAGTTTTCCGACGCGCAATGGACGCGCAGCTGGTGGGTCCGCCCGGTGAGCGGTTTGAGCTCCAGCCAGCAAAAATCGCCGCCGCGCCCCAAGACCCGCCAGCGGGTCTGCGCGGGCTGTCCCATCGGGTCCACCTTCATCCACCAGCCGCGCGTGGCGTCGAGCCGGCCGAGCGGCAGATCGATAAACCCTTCATCGTCGGCAGGCCCGCCCCGCACCACGGCCCAGTAGGTTTTGGAAATGCGGCCCTGTTTGAACAGCTTCATCAGCTTTTCCAGCGCCTTGCGGTGGCGCCCGAGCACCAGGCAGCCGGAGGTGTCCTTGTCGAGCCGATGCGCCAGCGCCGGATCGCGCGGCAGGCCGAAGCGCAGATGCTTGAAGGAGTCTTCAAAGGACTCGCCGCCCTTGGGGCCACGATGCACGGGCAAGCCGGCGGGCTTGTCCACCACCAGCACCAGCCCGTCGCGATAGAGCAGTCTGGTGGAAATCGCTTCGGGGGTCATTTAGACGATGGTTCGGCGTTTAGGGATTGCGCGGCAGGCCATGCCCGCTTATCGCAGATAGCTCTTACGCTGAGAAGGGCTTCGCCTTGGGAGATTCTTGCGCATGAGCGAAGAGCAGAAATCCACCTTCATGTCCCGCATGTTCGGCGTGCGCCCCAAGCCGGCCGACCAGCAGCCCGAACTTCAGCCCGAGCCCTCTCCCTCCTCCTTGCCGGAAACGCCGCAGCCCGTCCCGCCCCAGCCCGAGCCGACGCCGCCCCAGCCGGTCCCGCCCGCCCCCGTTCCCGCACCGACGCCCTCGCCGGTCGCGCCGCCCTCGCCGCCCTCGCCGCCCGAATATCCGCCGTCCATCGACCCGCAACCGACGCAGCCGCCCCTGGAGGCCCCCGTCCCCGCGGCGCCCGAAATTGCGCCGCCTTCCCCGCCCGAAATGGCCGAGAAAAAGAGCTGGTGGCGGCGGCTGCGCGAGGGCCTTTCGCGCTCCTCCTCCTCCATCGCCCAGGGCATTTCCGACATTTTCACCAAACGAAAACTGTCGGTGGACACGCTGGAGGATTTGGAGGACGTGCTGGTGCGCGCCGACCTCGGCGTGACCGTCGCCTCCCGGATCGCCAAGACGGTGGGCAAGGGCCGCTATGACAAGCAGATCGCCCCGGACGAGGTCCGCGCCATCCTGGCGGAAGAAGTCGAGCGCGTGCTCGACCCCGTCGCCCTGCCGCTGGAGATCGACGAGACGAAAAAACCGTTCGTCATCCTTGTTGTCGGCGTCAACGGCTCCGGCAAGACCACGACCATCGGCAAGCTCGCCAAAAAGTTCACCGACGAGGGCAAGACCCTGTTGCTCGCCGCCGGCGACACCTTTCGGGCCGCCGCGATCGAACAGCTCAAAATCTGGGGCGCGCGCAACAACACCCCCGTCATCGCCCGCGAGCCCGGCGCCGACGCGGCGGGCCTGGCCTTCGACGCCATCAAGACGGCGCAGGAGCAGAACACTGACATTGTGCTGATGGACACGGCGGGACGCCTGCAAAACCGCACCGAACTGATGGCGGAACTCGACAAGATTGTCCGGGTCATGGCCAAGGTCGACCCGGAGGCGCCGCATGCGGTTCTGCTGGTGCTCGACGCCACCGTGGGCCAGAACGCCCTGAATCAGGTCGAGATTTTCGGACGGACGGCGGGCGTGACCGGACTGGTGATGACCAAGCTCGACGGCACCGCGCGCGGCGGCATCCTTGTTGCAATAGCGGAAAAATTCAGCCTTCCCGTGCATTTCATCGGCGTCGGCGAACAGGCCGACGACCTGGAGCCGTTCGCCGCCCGTGATTTCGCCCGCGCCATCGCGGGTTTTGACGAGTAAACAGAATGTCAGCCAACAAGAGAATCAATCCGCTGCTGAAATTCGCGCTGGAGTTGGGGCCGCTGGTCCTGTTCTTCCTCGCCAATTCGAAACCCGCCCTGTTTTCCTGGCTGGTCGCGCCCGCCCTGCCCGCCGGACTGCCGGCGGAACAGATCGCGATCCTGACCTCGACCGCCGTGTTGATGGCGTCCGTCGTGGTCGCCCTGGCGGCCTCCTGGGTCCTGACAAAACATTGGCCGATCATGCCGCTGGTGACGGCGGTCGCCGTGCTGTTCTTCGGCGGGCTGACCTTTGTCTTTCAGGACAAGACCTTTATTCAGCTGAAGCCGACCGTCGTGAATCTGCTGTTCGGCTGCGCCCTGCTGATCGGGCTGGCGTTCGAAAAGTTGCTGCTGCCCATCGCGCTCGACAGCGTGCTGCACCTCGACGAGGAGGGGTGGAAAAAGCTCACCCTACGCTGGGGCGTGTTCTTTTTCGTGCTGGCAGGTCTGAACGAAGCGGTGCGCCTGACTCAGAGCTGGGATGTCTGGACCGGCTTCAAGAGTTTCGGGATCATGCCGCTCACGCTCATCTTCGCCCTCGCCCAGACCCCGCTCATCATGAAACACGAGATCAAGGCGGAGGACGAAAAGGAGCATTTTTGATCGTGAGGCGGCGGAAACGCCGGCCCTGAGGGCGGCGCGTATGTCCTGGGGCGCGTCAACAACCCGATTCGACATGCTCCATTTCGAGCAGCGCAATATTCAGGTCCTCCGCCGTTTCGGCGGGGCAATTGGACGGCCGAAGCGCGAACGGGACGCACGCGGCGCGCTCCCGGCTTCACAGGCCAGAGCTTAACCTATACAGAGATTATAAGAATTTCGATGAGGTGACATGCCTTGAGCAGCCGATCGCAAGCCCTGCTCTCAGCCTCGCGCTCTCTCCTGACCGCATGCGCGACGCAGACCTCTGTTGCGCCGGCGATGCGAGCGATTTCCGACGCCATGGGCGCTTCGCTCATCTATCTCTGCCGTTTCGCCCATCAGCGCCCCTATATTTTCGCGCCGCCGGACGAGCGCGCCACCGCCTTTCTTTCGAACAAGACGCCGCCGATGTCGCAGCTCCATGTTCTCCTCGAATCCGGCAAATCAGGCTTTTCCCACACCTTGGATTCCGACTGGCTCCAGCAGGCCAATCGGGATCCGTTCTACAATGAATTCATGCGCCCGAACGAACTGACCCAACGCTATGCGACGCCGGTCCTGAACATCAGCAACGCGCCGCTGGCTTTGAACATCATTCGCGACCCCCGCCTGCGTCCATATGACGATGGCGAACTGTCCGAATTCGCCACGGTCATTCCGCACCTGCAGGCGACCGTGCTGGTGGCGCAGGAGTTCACGCGGCTGCGCGCCGAAGTGCAGGCGGCGCCTTATGAACGCCGTGGCGAAGCGGTGTTCCGCCTCGACTACGACGGGGCGGTGATGGGCATGAACGCCGCGGCGGAACAGGCCCTGAAGGGGCCGCTTCGCCTGGTCAACGGACGCCTGACCTCGGCCTCGCCGCTGGACCAGAAGCGCGTGGAACAGGCGATCGGCCGCGCCATTCGCGACCTTCGTCCGGCGATGGAGCGGATCGACGATGGCCAGGGCGCCGCGCGGTACCTGCTGGTGGCGATGCCCGTCGAGGGCGACGCGCGCGACATTTTCTGTTCGGCCAGCGCGATCGTGGCGCTGGTCGACACGGCGCGCCGGCTCGACCTGAGCGAAGCCTTGCTCTGCGGACTGCGCTCCGCCTTCGGCGCCACCCAACGCGAATCCCAGGTGGCCGCCCTGATCGCCACCGGGCTCAACGTGGAGGCCGTCGCCGGGCGCCTGCAAATCGGCCAGGGAACGGTCCGGACCCATTTGAAGATGGCGATGCAGAAAATGAACGTGCGCAGCCAGACGGAACTCGCGGCCCTGATTGCACGACTGTCATAAGCAAGGCGTTTTGTTCCGCCTTGGCTTCGATCGTCGATCAGGGACCTAGAGCTTTTTCACGTTTCATGGAAACGTGAAAAAGCTCTAGATTCTTGTTTCGACGCATTTTCTTCACGCGAACCAGCATCCGCTTCGCTTGAAAATGCTCTAAAGCACCGCCCCACGCAGAAGCAGGGCCAGTTCCGCCTGCCGCGACGTCCCGGTTTTCGCAAAAACCCCCTTCATGTGGGTGCGCACCGTATCGACGCCCACGCCTTGCTGACGGGCGATGTCGGCCGGCTGCGCCCCGGCGGCGATGGCCTGGGCCACCCGCGCTTCCGAGGGAGTGAGATCGAAAAGCCCCTGGATCAGCGCCGCCTGTGGCGAGGCCCAGGCCGCAAGTTCGGTGATGACCAGCATGCAACTGGCGGCAGAAAACACATCCGCGGCCCTGCGCTTGATCGGGACGACATGGGCGACCATGGGCGAGCGCCCCTCCTGAGCGGCAATCGGCAGCGACTGAACCTGGTCGGCGACCAGATGCCCGCGCCGCAGCCGCGCAAGGATTTGCTCGAACTGCGCGTCGGCGCGCGGGTCCGCGAAAGCGACGCGAGCAAGGCGGTCCTGCACCACGCCGGGAATCAAGGGCGAGAACAGATCGTTGGCGACCAAAAGCTTGCTGCTGTGCCCCAAGACCGCCGCCGGCAGGCCGATGGCGCGCATGGTCTCGGCGGCGACGCGCGCCTTTTCCAGGCCCAGCCGCCCCGCGATCAGCGCCGCCCGCTGCAAGTGCGCGGCGATCCGGTTGAAGGCGTCGAGCGTTGCCGCCTCGTAGGGGCCGGTCTCGACGCTGCGCTCCCAGCTGAAGGCGATCACGTCGCCGCTGGGCACGGGCGCGGCCAGCGCCGCGCAAATCCCGCATCCCACGCCGCGCAGATAGTCGTAGCTCGGGTCGGCGTCGATCTCCTGCTGGGAGAAGAGATCGAGATCGGTGAAGAAGCCGCGCAACATCCGGTCGAGGCCGCGCTGACGCCGCTGGTTGCGCTCGCTCCACCCGGTCGTGAGAAAATCCTGGAACAGCGGCGCGAAGGCCGGCGAGGCGGTCCAGCCCTGATAATGCATGTTGGCCGTGAACAACACGCCGCCGACCGAACGCGCCGGAGTCGAAATGGCTTCCAGGACGTCGGGCCAGGCTTCGGGAACTATGGCGGCTTCGTAGATGCGGTCGATAAAGGAATCGGGATCGAACATTTCAGCTTCAAATATCGACCCGCCCATGGCGGAGCGATCCGTTAGGTTGCGTGCAACTCTAACGAAGGACGCCGAAAAGTCTATTCAGACCTACCTCATCTGCGGAACGCCGAAAAACGCATCGAAAACGCCGGGCATCACGCCTTCATCGAGTCGAGGGCTTTCCGGGATGTCGAAATGGATGCCCGTCTCGACTTCGTAGATCGAGAAGTCCCCTTTCGGCTCGACCCTGAGCAGATCCCATGCGCGGCGTTCCGCTGCCGCGAAGGTCGGCAGGGCCTCGCGCGGGTAGCCGCCGACGCAGACCATGTAATTGCCCGGCGCCTTCTCGCGCGCCAACCTGGTCCCGAACTCAAGGAAATCGCGCATGCCCCACCTCGTCCGCGATCAGACACATTCGCCTTCTCTAATCATGTGACAAAGCCCGACGCTTCACCCAAATGGGGTAAGTCATCGGCGTTCAGAAGTGGCGATACATAATCCGGCGAGACTGACGCTTTTGGGCCACACCAACGTCGGCGGATTTTGCCAGCGCGTCCAAACGGAAGCTCCCTCGTTCAAAATTTGTAGCCTGTTGATTCCGCTTGATGGGAGCGGATTGTCCTCGGGGCCGTCGACATCGTGGCCATTGACATTGATCTTGAAGATCCGGCGCGCGCCGGGGGAAGGCCGTTCATTCCGGCGCCGACGCATGCGGTTCCCGGTGTTGCGCTCCGTATAAGCCGCAATCGCCCGGGCCTTCCGGCGGCCGCGCCCTCGTCGCCCCGACCGGCGTGGCCCGGGACGAGATCGCTTGGGCTGGCCGGCGCGGGCCGGACAGATCGCCGATGCGCTGACGCCCCGGTTCACGCGGCTTGCGTTGTCCGCCCGGTCGCCACTTCGCGCGCCATCAAGAGAAAATCGGCGACGGATCCATTGAGGCGTCCGACTTCCTCCGCGAGCGAGGCGGACATTTTGGCGACATTGTCGGCGGTCCGCCCGCTGTCATTGGCGACATCGGTCACCGCCGCGGCATCGCTGGAGACGGCCACGGTCGCGTCGGTCACCGATTGCATGGTGCGCGCGATCTCTTGTGTCGCCAGGGTCTGCTGCTCCGTGGACGCCGAGATCGCCGTGGCGATCTCCACGACTTCCGAGGTCGTCCTGCCCATCTCCTCGATCGAATTCAGGCCGCGATCCGATTTCGCCTGGATGTCGGCGATTTGCGTCCTGATCTTTTCGGTGGCCTCGGCGGTCTGAGCCGCCAGCATCTTCACCTCGGTGGCGACCACGCCGAAGCCGCGACCATGTTCGCCGGCGCGCACCGCCTCGATATTAGCGTTAAGGGCGAGGGTGCGCGTCTGCCCGGAAATGCTGGCGATCAGGTCCACCATCGCGCCGATTTCATCGATGGACGCGGCGAGCGTGGTCATCGCCTCGCCGGCGAGCGCCGATTGGCTCTGCGCCGAGCGCGACACGTCGAGCGCGCGGCGCGTCTGCGCGGCGATCTCGCTGGCCGAAGCCGTCAGCTCCTCCGAGGCGGACGAGACCGTCGCGACGCTCGCCGAGGTCTGGCCGGCCTGATGCGTGATGGCGCCGGAGCGATGACGCGTGTCGGCGACGGCGGACTTCATCGCCTTGGCCGCGCCATCGAGCACATCGACCTCCCTCGACAGGACGCCGGAAATGGCGCCGACCGTGCGCTCGAACGCGCCGATCATTTGCGAAAAACTGTTCAACCTGTCGTGGATGACCGCGACCGCCTCGTTCATCGTCTGCGCGCCGCGCGCAAAAGTGCCGCCAAGACCGCGTCGGACGATGCGGCGATGGAATTCGCCGTCGCGCACGCAAGCGAGCGTCGCCGTGGCCTCGCGCACAAAGGCGTCGACGAGGTCCAGCGCGCGGTTCAGGTCGTCGGTCAGCGCCCCGATTTCGCCGCCTTCGCCGATGAGGACGAGACGAGGCTCCAGATCGCCGCTGGCGGCGGCGGCCAGAACGGCGCGGATCGCCTTGATCGTGGAATGGCAATGCCCCAGGCGGACCACGGTCAGGATCGCGGCGATTCCGGCGCCGGCGAACAGGCCCGCGCAAAGCCATTCGCCCGACAGGATGGAGAAGAGCGCGCCCGCCGTCGTCAGGCCGGCGCTCAGCCAGGCGAGCGCCTTAGCTTGCGAGAGAGAAGACGAATTGGTCATAGGTCATTCCAGCTTGCGCGAGGATCGATTTCAGATGGGCGCAGGATCGCGCGAGCCCCTCGGCCCGGCTGGCGTCGCCATCTTCGATGCCCTTGAGGGTCCGATAGATCGGCTCGATTTTTTGGACCGCGGCCCGGTCGGGAACGCGGCGGTTCGAGTGAAAGCCGAGAATTTGGCCATTGGCGCCGAAGGTTGGCGTCACATGGGCATGCACCCAGTAATGATCGCCGTTCGCCGCGAGATTGACGACATAGGCGAAGATTTCCCTCCCGGCGTTGAGGCGCTCCCACATCAGCGCGAACACGGCGCGCGGCATGTCCGGATGCCGGAGGATCGAATGGGGCGCGCCGATGACTTCACGCTCGCTCAGGCCGACCATGTCGAGAAAGACCCTGTTCGCGTAGGTCATGACGCCCTTGGCGTCCGTCTTGGAGACGATGATGTCGGTCTCGGCGAAGCTGCGCTCGACGCCTGTCGGAGCGACCCGCGAGAGCAGTTTCTGTTTGATGGGCCCCGAAGGTTTTCGAAGAATGGCCGGCACGAATTCGATCCTTGACATTGATATCGAGCCGGGGGGCGCCCGGCTCGACGGCTTCGAACGCGAAGGCTGTGAGCCTTCGCCGGGCGTTTTGTGCGGCCGCAGGCGAAATCGCGGGCGCCTGTTGCGCGGCGTCGTCGATCTTCGTCGTCGCCTCGGCGATCCGGTTCATCGCATGGGTGATCGCCTCGACGCCGCCGGCCGCGACCTGCATGTTTTGCGAAATGTTGGCGGTGAGGATCGCGCCCGCCCTGTCGAACGGGATCATCGCTTGCGCGCGATCAAGCGCGGCGAAAGCGGCAACAGCTTTGGCGGTCTCGGATTTCAAGTGGAAAAACATGGGGTTCCGACGTACACAGCGCGCGACGCAACCTTGCGTTGTATTGCTGAACGAATCGTTAACCGACAATTTTGAATTCAAAAAAAATCAGCGATCGGGCGCCGCCCGCCGGGTGACGAAGGCCACAGACGACCGGGACGCCACGGCATCGTTTGGCGATCGTCGGACAACATCCCAAATGGCGGATTGCTCAGCGGCCCGGGAACAGACGAGAGCCACGCGCGCGCCTTTGGCGTCCCCGGATTCCTTGGATGCGGCGCGCGAATGAACGCATCTGTCTTTTTTGATCTATCGGGCGGCCGGAACGCGCGATTGCAGTTGGGAGATCATGGTTTGACCCTCGGCGCCCGACAGCCATTGCTCCGCTTCAACGCGCGTTCCGAAACGGACGCCGTGCTTGTAGGGATTCAGCTTGCCATAAATGGGAACGATGATCCGCCAGTCGTCGTCGTCGATATCGAGTACATATGCTGGCGATACGTAAGCCGCTTGTCGAGCCATATCCACCCCACTGGTGATGAGCGCCAAACGCGTAACAACGTGATTTGGGCAGGATCGCTGAATACCCGCACGCGTTGCGACCATGAGGCGCGCTGAAGAGATTTGAACCGGCATTGCTTCCCGTAAAATTATTAATGCGATCAATTAAGAATTCATTAATGGTGTCAGACATTGGCCTCGCCTCGGCGCTGCCGCTGTATTTTACGGCTCACTTTCACGTCACTCAGGTGGCGGCTGGCCTGATCGTGTCGCCGATCGTGTTCTTCGGCTCCACCTTCCGCCCGGTGGGCGGCGCCATCGCCGACCGCATCGGCGGCATCAAGTCGCTCACCTTCATGTTCGTGGTGGTCTCCGCCTGCTATTTCGGCGTCGCGCTGCTTCCGGAAGCGCCGGCGAGCGGCGGCTGGGGTTTGATACGGTTTCCGTTTGATCACTTCGCATTTGCGATTTCGGGCCACCAGTGAAATCCGGCTCGGCTTTTGATGGTGCCGCGTTC
>NZ_WNKS01000025.1 GCF_009720655.1 Rhodoblastus acidophilus
GCGAAAAAGCCTTTGAATATCAGGCTTTAAATGGTCGGAGTGGCGGGATTCGAACCCACGACCCCTAGTCCCCCAGAACCGGCGCTTAACGCTGGTTCTCTTTATTTGTCTGAGGCTTAACTTATTTTATTTTGCCGACGTGGGGAGTGATGTGGGGAGCTGTGGCGCTTTTTCTAGCGACACGGTGACGCTTTGACCGGGCTCAAGCGTCACAACAGAAGGAAGGGGTTTCCCGTTGATCGTCCATCCAGCGCCGTGGAAAAGCCAGGCGCCAGCGTCCTCCTCGCCCATTGTGACGGCAAACGGTAAGTCCCAAAGTGCAGAAAACACCGCGTCTGCGGCCTTATTGAGATTGAACGTTCCGTCGAGGGTCACGGATCCATCATCATTTTCTTCGTAAAGCTCGGGCGGCGATCCTTGGTACTCGGTAGCTTGTTTTTTTAGGCTGGCGAGGATTGCGGCGTGTATTATTTGTCTAAGAGTGTCTCTCATCTACTTTCCCTCTTCTTCCCGTCGTCCACCGTCCCGATATGCGGCGCGGCCGCATCGAGCGCGTCGCGCAGCTCGTCGTCCAAAACGTGGGCGTAGAACTTGGCCGTCGTCTCGATCCTGGCGTGGCCGAGCTGGCGCTGGGCCGCCTTCAGGCCTTTCACCCGGGTTATCGCTGAACCCATGGTGTGGCGGGCGTCGTGAAATCTGACCTTTAGCCCAAGGTGCGCGACCGCGCGGCGGAAGGCGCTTTTCAGGCCGCTGTAGCTCACCGGGTAGCTCTGGCCCAGGATCAGGCGCTCGTCGCGGCCGGTGAGGCCCTTCCCGCCCCTTCGGCGGCAGATGTACGTGAAGACGTGTTCGGGGTCCCTGCCCCGCTGCGTCGCGAGGATCGCCATGGCGGCGCGGCCGAGGATCACCTGGCGTTGTCCCCCGCCTTTCTGGGTGAGCGTCGCCGTCGCCTGCTCCATGTCGATCTGCGACCAGGTCATGAAACATTCCGCCAGTCTGAGGCCGGTGGCGAGGCTGAACAGCCAGATTTCGCGGTAGCCTTCGGGCATGGCCTCGGCGATCTGCTGCTGGTCGATGCGCTTGACCTCGGCGCCGATCGTCTCGCGCTCCTTCAGTCGATGCTTTGACCATGAGGGCTCGGTCGGAAATGGGAGTTTCCAGGATTCGCGGGCGTGGCCGAAGATTTTTCGCAGCGCGTCGATCGTGGTGCGGTTGACCGTGCCGTTCTGGACACGCGTCGATTTGTCGCGGCCCCAGGCTTTTTCGGCGCGGCGCTGCGCGACCCAGGCGGCAATGTCGGCGTCGTGAATCTCCGTCATCGCGCGATGCTCGCCGAAGTGGTCGGCTATGCGCTTGAGGTTATGCTTGACGGTTTCTGGCCCAGCTAAAAACTGGCCTTTTTCCAACCAATATCGAGCAATGCATGCGCCAAGGGTGAGGGCGCCCTGCCCTCGAAACGCTTTTTCAGCGGCTGCGTGGCGTTCTATTTCCCGCGCCGCTTCGCTTTTTCTGGCGCGTTCTTCGATTTCGGCTTCTCGGCGTCCCATTTTTCCCGTAGAGCCGCGAAATCGTAAACATTGAAGCCGGAATTCGTACCAGAAATAGGGGGAGTCCTTCCGTTTGAAGACGGACATGTTTTCCTCCGGCGCTCCGCCGCAAAAGCTGCGAGGTCGGCAGGGTCGAAGCGCATACGCCGCCTCTTGGCCTGCGGCCTGGCAAGGTCAATATAAGCAAGCTCTCCCGCGTCCACGCAAGCGCGCAAGCTGCGCTCGCACATGCGGAGATGGGAGGCGGCCTCCTGGAGGGAGAGGAGCTGGTTCATGCGGCCTCCATCACTCCCCGCCTTTCTGCGCGAGGGCGGCGCGCATGGCGTCAGGGTCTTTGAACGGTGGGCGCTCTGGGATGGGCTGCCAGAGCAACGCGCTTGGCTTATCCATCGGGACGCCGCGCTCATCGGTCGTGTCTTCGTGAACCCACCAATAACCAACGGTGTTGCCGCTCGGCTTCTGCCACCCCGAGGCGAACACGCGCTCAAGTGTCGGCGCAGGGAATTGTCTCCACTCGGGTGGCGCTCCCTGCACAGGCGCGACGCTGTGGCGAGCGATGAGGGCAGCAGCAGCTTCATCGAGCAAGTCAGCGCGCGGGGAAGACCCGCCGTCTGTGTAGCGGGCTCCGTAAGCGGCGCCTTTTAGACGCTTCACCAGCGCGGCCAGATCAGCTGCTGGTTTTTCACCATCGCTCATGACTTTCCTCCATGGCGCGCGATGATGGCGGAGAGTTGAGCTTCGTAGAAGTCATGGGCGCAGCCCAATTCAGCCCGCATGTAATCTTGCCACCATTCGACGTTTCCGCCTCCGTAATCGCTGAGTAGCCCCGCGTCATAGCTCGCCAGTCCCGCCAGATCGGCCAAAAGCGCTGGCTGAGCCGGTGAATTTTCCGCTGTCCTTACATGACCGTGCGACCGCCACCACCGATAAGCAGAGCTTCCATAGCTCAAGCCTTCGTCTGGCTTATCTGGCGCGCCCACGGTCACGCTCGCACTCGCGCCGGGGGGCGTGCCAGGTTGTTGCTTGGATTTGGCAGTGTCATCACCTCCTTTCGTGGGTTGCGCCTTGCGTTCAAGATTGGCGATGGTGTCCGAGCCGGTGCAGCGTGGGCAATGACGGCCATGGACGGTTCCAAAACCTCCGCAATGCAAGCAGGCGAAGACATTCTTCGTTTCCTCCTGCGCCTTGGCTTCAAACCGCCCCGGCGACACCTGTTCGATCACGGTCTTGCTGCGGAAATCCCAATCGTCAGTCTTGCCGCCCGGGGCTGTAGCAACGCACTCCCGCCTCGGCGATCCGTCGAGATTTTCCCCACGCTGGCGGGCCTGAGCGTCGCGGAGATAGCGGTCTGCGCGGCTGTCAGGTTGCGACTGCGCGCTCGCGGGGCGGGGGAAGTCGATGGCGTAGGCGCTCGCCCTGGCGCTCGGCTCCGTGGGGTTTCCCATGCCGGGCTGCGTCAGGGCGCGGAGGCGGGCGGCGGCTTGGCGCATGATGCTGTCAGCTTCGGCAATGTCATCCCATTCTTGTTCCATACCGCTCACGCGCGGGACGCCGCGTTCCAGTTTATCAATCAGTTCTTCGTCAATCATTGGTCTTTCTCTTCCAAGGCGGCGTCGATGAGCGCAACACAATCGCGCGCATCCCAATTGTCAGGCTCGGCAATATGTTCGGCCTTCACATGCACGCGCGCCTCTTGCAGAGCTGCGGAACTGGCCGGGCCTTTCGGCTCGACCAGCTTGGCGAAAAGCGGCAGGTTCATTGCGCTTCCAGCTTTCGCCTGTACGCCGCTTCGCGCTTTGCGTGCTCTTCATAGCTTTCGACTACCCCGCCATGAGTGCGCGCGTGCTCGCGCCACTCCGAATAAGCGTGGCGCCGTTCCTTGTGCGGAAGTGAGTACCAGCCGCATTCGCAACCAACTTCAAAGACCGGGAAGGCTCCAAGGCATTTATGGCCTGACGGGGCGGAGACAGAACGCGGGAGCAGAGGTAAGCCTTTCATCATTTTCATCTCCAATCGTATCTATGATTGAAGTCATAACGTATGTATGATATGCCGTCAATATCGTACATACGAAAAAAGGTGCTGCTTGACTCTAAATCGTACATACGGCAAGCCGCCCACTGTGGGCAGAAAGAAGCAATTCGAGACGAGGATCACGCTCCCCCTGTCCGAAGGGGTCACCGAGCGCATTGCCGCCGTTCTTGAGGCGGGCGAAGTCCGCCTGGACTTCATTCGCGAGGCGATAGACCGTGAACTCAAGCGACGCGAACGACTTGTCCGGCCTCCTTCGCCTGCCAAACCTCAAGGTCGAGAGGACATATGAGGAGCGCGAGGAAAACTAGACGACGACCGGCCTGCTTGTCCGTCATCGCCTTATCATCGTCGTTCGGAGCGTAACCCCGGCGATCAAGTCGCCGTGCTGTCTTGTAGGCATCCGCAAGAACGGCACGAAGTCCATGCGTTTTCGGGACTTTGCGGTTCAGAAACAGGAGACGTGGCGGCCAGCGTGGCGCAGGCTTCTTGTATCGCATCGCGCTCCAATTCAGCGGAGATGACGCGCTCGCGAAACTCCTTGAGTTCGGCTTCGGCGGCTTGTCGGGTTTGGCGTGCTGGTTCATGTGGCGTCATCTCTCTGTCTATGGTGCGGCCTCGGGTGGGATTAACCCGAACGCTTCAACGATGCTTCGCGCCCAGCTCCATTGCGTCGCATTGTCCATGTACGCGTAATCGTAATGGAGCGTGACGACCGGCTTCCCGTCGAGTGCGACGATGATCTGAGAGCCGACGCGTTCAATCGTTGGCGTCGGCTTGATCTGTCCTGCGATCTTGAGTGGCTCTTTCAACGCGCGCCATCCTTTCCTGCCGCCGCGTAGCCGCTGCCGGCCGGCGTTCCGTCTTCCGTCCAAAGGCCCCGTCCGAAGACAGCTAAGCCTTTTCGCGCCAGAGATCGGCAGGCACGACGGACTTGCTGGCGGTCCAGGCCTGTTTCCCGCGAGAGGAAGGTGAAGTTCCGAAAGCAATAATCGCCGTTCGCTCCTTGCAAGGCCGCAAGGACAGTCGTTTCGGTCGCATTCAGGTGCGGGACGGTCATCGCTTGCCGCCTTTCCGGTGGCCGCAGTCCTTGACGTGGTTTGACGCTTCGCGTGCTTTGGCGATCAGCGCATTGACGTCGTTCATGCCGCCTCCCGAACCAAAATGTTCTTGCGCGCCGCTGCGGCGCGGATTTTTGCGCCGTCGCTGGGGTGGCAGTGGATCGCGTCATAGCCGCGGGCGTGCTGGAGATCGGCGAAGGGGCCGCGCCAGACGATGGCGGGCGACGCGCTGCGCGCGGTCGCGACCACATAGCCGGGCGTGGCGTGCTCGCTCTCGTTGATGGTGAGGCGCGGGGTCATGTGTCCATCCGCTCCCCGCGCGCGTTCATCCACCTCCATGAGATAATGAACTCTTCAAGTTGGTGGATTCTCTCCAGGCTCAGGTCATCAATCCATGTGTCGCAGAGCATAGCGAACAGCCGGTGCAGCCGTTCGCCCGGTTTGCTGACGATCTGCGCATCGGCGTATTCCGGGGATATGTCGCAGCGATTGCTCATGCGGCGCCTCGCGTGAACTTGCCGGCCTCGGCGTCGAAGGTCCAAAGCTCGTCTGTCCATGTGTAGAAATGGAGGGTGTAGGAAAAATCGGAATCTAGATCTGCATTCTCGACCAATTCAGCGACGCTATCCGACATTGTCTCGGGATCATCCTCAACCATGACCTGTTCGGCGCCATTGGGCGCCGGAGGCTCACACTGCCATTTGCCGTTTTCCCCAAAAGTCAGTGTGGCTGTGGGATAGGTGTAGAGCCGCCCAAAGGGGACCCTCTCGCCGTTTTTTAGGGCAAG
The DNA here is from genome assembly GCF_009720655.1 of Rhodoblastus acidophilus. GTDB lineage: Bacteria > Pseudomonadota > Alphaproteobacteria > Rhizobiales > Beijerinckiaceae > Rhodoblastus > Rhodoblastus acidophilus_A. The sequence goes on from NZ_WNKS01000025.1 coordinate 5,427, forward strand.
CGCTTCCGACGCTTCGTCGTCATCGCAAAATACGGGGACGAAATCGATCATGAAGGCGTCGCCCTTTCGGACGATCCAATCATCAGGCGTGGCGCGCGGCGGCGGGGTGGTTTCGTCCATGTAGATTTCCGGCACAACGCCGGCGTCGGTTCCCGTGGTCAAATCAGCCCCCTGTCTTTGGCCAGCCATTCGGGCAGGGTGACCGTCACCATGCCTATGCGCGGCTGATCTGGTTGAAAGGCGATCTGGCTCTTCGGGAGCCAGACGCTCTTGGTGTGCACGTCGCCGACGCGGATTGCGCCGGCGGTGGTCTGCTCCAAGAACAGGACCATTTCGATGGTCTCGGCGTCGGCGTGGTCGGTCATGGCGTCACGCCTCAGCCGCTTGCATCATCGCGTTGAGTTCCTCTTGCGCGTACTTCCGCCATTCGTCGCCGTGTTTGATCGCAAGACCAATGAATCGATGCAGGACGAAAGCCTGCTCGGCTTCACATTTTCTGGGAATATCATGGCCGGCGCGGCGGTATAAATGCGCGATAGGGCCGGTCTGAAAATTCATCAGCCTCAACACGTCGTCTAGCGGCGGCGTCAATTTCTCAGGCCAAGTGATGTCGGGAATCATAGCGCGGTCCCTCAAAAGTTCATGTCGTCGTCGTCGTCGGACTCGTTGGCCGGCTCGTGGGTGAGTTGGATGCGCGAGGGCGGCGCGTAGGGCTTGTTGAAGCGCAAAGCCGTCGCCTCATCCGCAAGAGCAAACGAGAAGATGGACGATCCGCCGTAGTAGACCGTCTCCCAGCCATTGGTCTCCGGATCGCCGTCTTTCGGGATATCGATGCGGAGGAGCTTGGCGCCGAAACGCTCCTCTTCACGCGTGCGTCCGGCGTGCTTGCGATGGCCGAAGATTTCGACAATCGCCCATTCCCATCCGTCGTTTTCCGGAGGCGCGGCTTCGGCCGTCTCTGTCATGTGCGAGCCTTTCGTTGAACTCACGCCGCGCGCGAGGGGATGAAGCGGGCGCCGACCCAGCGGGCCGCGCTCGACAGCAGGCGGAACACGCGGGCGAAGCGCATGCGGCGGTTGAACGGAGCTAGCGGCGTGGGGCGCGCGATCGTCAGCGCCTGGCTGCGCGGGAGCACGTTCGCGCCCTTGGCTTCGGCCCAGGCCGTGCGCATGGCGGCGGCGAAATCCACCGGCGTCGCGGCGATGTGCGCCGACAGCGGCTTGTTATGGATGATCATCGCGCCGACGATGCGGACGTCGAGGTCAAACGCTTTTCGCGCCGTTTGCTCGCGCGTCTGGCGCGCGATCTGGTGGGCGCGCTGCATGATTTTGCGCCGGTCGTAAACGTGGATCGTCTTCATAGTCTCCTCCTCTTCACTTCAGGGGTTCGTTCGGCTCATTCGTCCGGCTGGTCGAGCGGGTCGCGGTCGTCGGTCAGGGCCGCGCCGAACCAAGAGCCGAGGGCAAAACAGATCAGTCCAACAATGGCGTATGACATGGGCGACTCCCGGGGTTAGAACAGGCTCATCTGAGCGGGTTTGGGTTTGCTGGCCTTCTTCGTGGCGCGCGCCGCGATGGCCGGCGGCGCGACCATTTCAAAGGCGGGCCTGCGAGGATCGGGTTCGATCTCGGCGACGGGCTCGGGCTTCATCACCCGGGCTTGCAGCGTCAGGCTGCGGCCGCCAATGGACACCGGCTTTCCGTCCAGCCCGAACAGGTAGCAAATCGCGCCTGAGTGTCTGTCCTCGCACAGCACAAAGGTTTCGCTGCGCTCGATCACGCGCAGCGCGGTCTGGCCGGAGATTGGCGCCCAGGGGAGGTTTGGCGTCATGCCGCTTGCTCCGCCTGCCGGCGCGGGATCAGCACCAGGTCGATGAATTCAATTTCGTCGAAATAGGGCGCGGTGCGGACGTATTCCGCCGCCTCGTCCTGGTCGGCCACCAGGCGCGTCAGGCCGGGGCGGTTGGCGTCGGCCCGATAGGTGATCGTGACACGCCAGCGCGGAACCTGGATCGGGGATTCGGTTGGAACTGTGGGATGGTCCATCACGCCCTCCGCTCGATTTCGACACAGCGGCCGGTCAACTTTTCGTAGGCGGCGCACAGCAGGGCGTGCAGCTCCCTGGCGATCTCGGCGCGCCGCGTGGTGAAGGCGGTGCGCACAATCGGCGCGACATGGTTCGCGTCGACGAAGGACAGGTCTCTCAGCTCCTCCAACGCGCTGATCGCCTCCTCGATCAGGCCGGACGAAATGGCGATCTTGATGGCGTCGCGGACCGCTTCAAGGTCAAGCGACAGTTCGGTCAGCAGGCGCGCCGTCTCCTTCCGCACCTCGCCCGGGGCGGTCATCATCGCGGCGCTCTGTTCGGCGGCGAAATGGGTGGAAAGGTCGAGAATGCCGTCTTCCGAGCGGTCCACGGGGATGCGCTCCAGCCGGCCGGCGCGCATGGTGAAAAAGGCTTGCTGCTGCATGGCGATCACTCCGCGGCTTGGGTGACGGGACGGGGGATGGCGGGCAGGCCCAAACCGACATAGGCCATGCCGGCGCGGGTCTTGATCTTCTCGACGCCGAGCGCGGCGATCTCCTGGCCGAAGGCGGCGTTGGTGATCGGCGTCCAGCCGCGCGCCTTGGCGAAGGCGGCATAGGCCGCGTAGATTTCCTTGGCCGGGGTCGGCTGCTCGATGTCGTCGCCGCGCACGCATTGGGCGTCGACGAAAGTCGCGACCTCGACGCTGGCGGCGCGGCCGGGCTTTGCAACAGGCGCGGGGTGTTCTGCGTCCGCGTCAACCGGCAGATCGGAAAACTGCTCCGGCAGCCAGCCCTTGTCCTTGGCGAGCTGGGCGGCCTTCTCGACGATTGGCGCCTTCTTCAGTTTCTTCGCGGCGGCGACGTCCGAGGCTCCGAGGAATTCCTCGAACAGGTCGAACGCCACTTCGCGCGGGCACGCCTTGAAATAGGCCTCGTAATCCATGGCTTCGCGCAGGCGGGCGCGCACGTCGCTGAATTCCGCCGCGACCCGCAGCGTATGGCGGGTGTGTTTGAAATCCTCCGGCCGCGTGTTGATGTGCGCGCCGATCAAAGCAAAAGCGGCGACGGTGATATCGTTCAACGGCGCGTCCGCGACGATTTTCAGAGCGGCGCCAAAGTTCTCGCGCTTGATGCTCTTGAGCAGCTCGTTGCTCGGCTCTTGAAAACAATGCGCGGACTCGTGGCCGGAGATGCAAAGTCCGCCTTCGCGACCGCCATAGGAGCAGCCCAGCCGCGCCACCAGCAGCGCCAGGGCGAAATTGCCGCAGGCGGCGGCGACGCCGGCGAGCGCTTCGGTCGCCGCGCTGTTGACCACTTCGCCTGCGCCTTTGCTCGGCGGGGCTTCCACTTCGATCTTGGCGCGCTCCAGCGGCGCGGGCTGGTAGGCGTCGGATTGGGGAGCCGGCTCCCGGGGAGAGTCAGAAGCCGGCTCGGGCGCCGCCTGGGCGGGGAGAAGCATGGCGGCGCGGGTGACGGAGAGCATGCCGAGATCGTTGATCTCGACAGTGATGCCGAGGCTTTTGCGTTCGGTCTTGGAATAGGTGCGGGCGAAGGCTTTCTTTTCGATGGCGTCGACTTCGCGGACGCGGGCTTCCTCTTCCGGGTCGCCCTGGGCGCTTTCCTCTTCGATCTCCAAAAGGCGCGCGCGCTCCTTGTCGGTCAGGTCGAGCGCGCGCTGGTCGAAGCTGAATTTCGGCGCCTCGGGGTCGTCTTCGATGACGACAAACCCCCAGCCTTCCTCGGCCCTGATCATCTCGGCCTCGGCGCTGAGTTTTTCGCGCGCCACGCGACGCAGCAGCGCGCCGTCGGTGAGAAGTTTTTCCTCGTCGGTGTCGAACAGGGTTTCGCGGATGACGCCGCCGGCCTTGGCGTAGGCGTCGAGCCCGACATAGCGAGCCATGGGATCGGCGGCGCTGACTTTGTCCTTGCGGGCAAAGGCGCGGATTTGCCATGCGGGCGCGTTGATTTCGCCCTGATTAAACTGGCGCGTGAACAGCGCCTGTTGCTCAGCGGGGTCGCCGGCCTCGCAATAGGCTTCGGCTTGATCGCGGGTGATTTTTCCCACACGCCAGGCGGTGCGGATCGGCGTCGCCATGCGACCAAGCGCGAGGCGCTGCTTGACGTGGCGAAGGGTGAAAGCGAAATCCTTGGCGATGGCTTCGGTGGTCATGCCGGCTTCGTTGAGCCAGGCGAAGGCCTCGAATTCCTCCACCGGATGAAGCTGCTTTTGCAGGCTGGCGGCGATGGACAGTTCCGCCAGCTCGGCGGACGTGCCTTCGTAGATCTTGGCGGGGATTTCGTCCGCCTCGGGATCGAGCCGGCCTTGCTGCATGCGGAGCGCCTGCGCGTTCCAGCGCCGCAAGCCGTCGATGATCCAGTAGCCGGACAGGTCGTCGCCATGGACGGCGAGCGGCTTGATCTGACCGAGCGCGTCGATGGTGGCGGCGAGCGAGGCGAAATCGTCCCCCAGCGCGTCAGACTCGGCGCGGACGTTGCACGGCGACGCGCCGTTGATGCGGGTGAAGGCGATCTTCCGTTCGGCGATGAGTTGGACCATGTCAGTGGCTCCTCATCGCGCGCGCGGCAAGCATGGCGTCGGCGGCGGCGTAAGCTTCTTTTGCAAACAGCGAAGCAGGGCATGATATTTCACACGCCGCCAGAAGGCCTGTCAGCGCTTGCCCCGCGAACCAATCGCGCAGAGACATGCCACCGGTCGCCACCGTGTAGCCGTCGATCGTGTCGCCATGGCCGTCGCGCTGGCCTTCCACATATTCGAGGTTCGGGAACGCCGGGCCGCCATCGTCCATCTTGTTCGTCATCGTCGTCTCAATTCAGCTTGGAGTTTTCGGGGGCGAGGTAGGCGGCGAGGCTTTGCGCCAGGGCTTGCAGCCCTTCGGCGGCCTGCGTCAGATCCTCGGCGGCGACGCGGGCGATCTCGGGATTGTCCTGGATGCGGCCGTAAATGGCGCAGACCGCCGTGGTGGCCTCCAGATTGCGCGCAAAAATCTGGTTGAGAATGTCGCGGGGGATTTGCGTCATGCGATGGGACATCACGCCCCCTGTTCGGTCTGGAGGGATGGGTTGGCCGAGCGGGCCTCGAAGGCGGCCTCGATAAGCAACGCCAGCTTCATGCTTTCGTCGATGAGGTCCGTCATCGCGTCGGCGTAATCGGTGCACGCGGCCAGGGCGTGTTCGACATTGTCGGTTTGCAGCGCCGCGATGATTTGCAGGCGACGGCCGATCAGGGTGTTGATGCGGCGACCGAGCTCCACGGCGGACGGCGTGCAGGCGTCGATGAGATGGGTCATGCGGAGACTCCGACAGAAAGGAACATGGCGGAAGCGATGGCGGAAGCGATGGCGGCGGCGCTGTGCTCGTTGATCTGCGCCTCGGTCCAGCCGAGGGCGAGCAGCGCGTGCAGGTCGTAGTGACCGTGCTTGCGGCGAAGAGCGCAGAGGTCGGCGGACATGCGCGTGACGATGTATTCGGGATCGCGCATTTCCGGGCGCATGTGCAGCCAGACCGCGCCAAGGTGGTTGTGGATCGGCTTTTCGGTAGGGGTTGGGGTGTGCGGCATGACGGCTCCCATCGGCGCTCGGTGCGGCGATGGGAGGATCATATGTGCGGATTTTAGTCCGCGTCAAGAGGATGCGGATTATTTTCCGCATGACGCCGACGCACATGTGCTTTAGGCTCAGTTCGCGGCCTTCTGGGACGGAGCAGGCGATTGCGGGCGATATTTGTTGTTTTTGCGATTTTTCTTTGCACGGCGGCGTGCGGCGCTTTTGGCGGGTCCGCATCGGCGATCGTCGCGATGATGCGCCACAAGCTCTGCAGGTAGCCCATGCCCGACACCCCGACACCCGCAAAATACGATCGAAACGTTGCCGTGAGCCTGAAAACAGGAAAAGTTGTCCGGCGCGGATGGGCGATGGCGGCAGCAGCAATGACCATTGCTGCTTTTATTGGCGCGACGCTTATGATTGGCGGTCTAGCGCTTATGTTCGGCGCATGGACGCGGCTAGGCTTGATTGACCCGATGTTTTGGTTTGGGGCGTTTCTTGTTGTTGGTGGAGTGAGCCTGTTTGGTCGTCGCTGGCGTCAAGGAGCGTGGGTTGGTGACTGCCCTGCCTGCGGTTCTCCAGTGTTCATAGTAGGCAGACCGAAAGACGATGCGATTGGCGCAGACTGCAACGCATGCCGATCGCGTGTGATTTTGCGCGCAGGAAAATTCACGACGATTCGATAATCAAACATTGAAGAGCTCGTTTGTATTAAGCACTTTGTGGACAGACGTTACTTGCTGGACTGGATATTTGACTTCGGCGTCGTGTGCGATTTGTCGACATACTAACCACTTTTGATGTTTGGCGACAAACGTCTTAATGAATGCGCCCGATTCGTGGTGGGCGTTCACAATCTGGACGATGATGTCGTCGCCTGGGTTTAGTTGCTTGTAGGGATGAACAAAGCGCAATTCGCCATTCTTGTGGCGCGGCGACATGGAATCTCCTTGAACGAAAACCGCGTAAGCGCCTTCGACACCAATCAGGCCCGGCGGTCGCGCGACATAGCCTATAGGGGTCGAACACGACATCACAGCCCCGAGCGCTGAGCCTTTCGCGTCCCCAAGGATAGGAATCGGCGGCTCCGCAAGCGATCTTGTGACAGCTTCGCGCTCTGTGCTGCTGAAAGCGCGAGGTGTCGCCCCGCTTGCTATGGCCTGCAATTCATCCAGCGGCGCTCCGCTTGCCGTAGCCAGGCGCGCTAATGTGTCGGCTTTCGGAACGGCGTGCGGACGCTCAGCCATCTTTTGTAGATAGCCGCGCACCATTTTCGCTTCGAGGGATACCGCTTCGCGCGATTTGCCAAGCTTTTCTCTCGCCTGATCGATGCGCGCAACGATTGGGTTTGTCGCCGGCTTCATGGTTAGAATTATCGCAAATGAGGAATGGTTTTAGAACGCGGACTGCAGTCCTCGCTTGACATGCGGATTATAGTCCGCTCATATTGTCCGCATGAGCCACGTTGAAAGCCTTATTCGCGTCATTGACGTTTACGCCGCTGCCACCGGCTTAGCCGAGGCGACCGTGTCGACCAGATTTCTGGGCGCGGGGCGTCGCAGTCGCGAATTGCGGGCTGGCGGTGACATGGGTGCGCGCAAGTTGGCGAGCGTTCTTGCTTCATTTTCCGCGCAATGGCCCGAAGGCGCTCAATGGCCCGCCGACGTGCCGCGCCCCGCTCCCACCGATTCGGAGGCCGCCGCGTGAGCGCTTCACCCCTCGCCCGGTTTGCCGCCTTTGCGCGCTGCGTTCAGCAGGCTTTGTTCAAGTGCGGCCATCTTGACGTCGAAGGCGCGGCGGACCGCCTGCGCCTGTTCAGCATTCAAGCCTGGAAACCCGAAGGTGTCGCAGGCCGCGTGGATGTCGGCGGCGATTTTCATCGCGACAGTCTCGCCGCCCTCGGCGGCGACGCGGTCGAGGACTTGCAGCAGTCCTGCCAGGAGCAAATCCTTGGCCGTGTCATTTGCGTCAAAAGTCATGCCGACCTCCGGTTGCAATCCCTCGGCGCTTTCCAGCGCTATTTCGCGGAGCGGCGCTCATGATCCCCGAGCTCCCCGTGCGCACGCCGTTCGACCGCTCCGTTCACGCTAAGCATGTTGCGGTGTCCGGGCCCTATCTCGGCGCGAAATGGGGCGTCACCGTCGAGCCTGAGAACCATCCGACCCTGCGCGACGCGCTGTGGATTCGCCTCACGCATGAGCAGGTGCGGTTTCTGGTCGGAGCGTTTGTCGCCATGGACCCGTCGCTGCTCGATCGCGCAGTTCTCGCGGTGAAAGAGCGTGCATGGCAGGACGAAATTATCGTCGGGCACGATCAGGTGCTGCGGGCGCGCAAATCGAACGCGTCCCAATCGTCCAACGTCGAGGGAACGCCGAATTCGCGCGCCTCGACGGCGGAAAACGCCGACTTGCCCGCGAACAATTGCCACAAGGCGGAGGGGGCGTCGTGAGCCTTCGCCAGTCGCTCGTTTCCGAACATCAGGACATAGCCGTCCGTCTCCGGCAGCAGTCGGAACACGCCGCGCTTGGTCTCGAACATATAGGCTTTCAACATTCTGTTCTCCCGGTGGTTTCTTGCGGTCTTGGTCGTCGCGCAAGTGGGCTGGGGGAAGGCGCGGGATCTCCGGTTCTTCTCGCCCGCGCCGTCGGCGGATCGCTCGTCACCTGCACTGGGGCGATCCGCCGCTTCCTTTTGACCACGAGACGCGCCTGCTTTGCCCGGCCGCGCGTCTCATCTCCTTCACGCATCGCCCTCCCCGTTGTCAGCGATCACAGGATCACACGGGGAGCGGCGCGATGCATCCAGCCCACATGGATAAAACATCCCAAAATCTGGATAAAACATCCATGAATTTGGCATTCCCCCACAACCCGGACGATCGCGCCCGCGTCTCCCTACTGCTGCTGGAGGCGATTGCGCGGGTGTTATCGGGCAAGGGCGCGGAAAAGGCCCGCCAAATCGTCGCCGACGCGATCGGCGTGGCTGGCGGCACAGCGGAAAATATTCGTCGGGAGCGCCACAAAGGCGTCCGTGTCGCGATTGCGAGGAAGATCGACCGTGCGCTGCTGCGACAGATTTCGAGAATTCAGGCGGAGCTGGTGGCGGCTGATGAAAGCGGGGTGGACGCTGGTTCGCCTGACGCGCTGGCGTCCGCCCGCCTCCTGGTCGAGGCGCAAGCTGCGCGGGCGCAAATAGCGCGCGACACACGGGGAGTCTGAGGCATGGCGGGAGCGTTCGGCAATGCGAAAACGCGAGAGGACCATCCGTCCTATCGCATCTTGACGGAGGCGATCGCGAAAGGACTGAGCGCCGCGCAGGTTGCGGTGACGACCGATCTCGGCTCGCGCAATGCGGTGCTGGGGCTGGCGTGGCGGCTGGGGCTGCGGTTCAAGGGCGCGCGGGGCGGCGACACGCGATCGAACGCGTCGGAGAAAAAAAGGAATGAGGCGGCGTCGCGACTTCCGCCGCCTCCCAAAGCGGACGCGCGCGCGCCTTCAGCGCTTCCGCAGGTTGCCGGGACGGAGGGCGCACAGTCTGCTCGCTCGCCCTCCGCCCCGGCGATTGATCTGGCGGTCGGCGAGGTCGCACTTCCCGAGAGTGGGCGCGTGCAGATCGCGCATCTCACCGAACGCATGTGCAAATGGCCGATCGGTCATCCGGGCGCCGAGGATTTTCATTTTTGCGGCGCCGGCAAGCCGATCGATGGCGGCCCTTATTGCGCGCACCACATGGGGCTCGCTTATGAGTCGCGGGAAACGCGGCAGCGGCGCGACAATTGGCACATGCGCGGCGTCGTGCGGTTTTCCGAACTGCGGGCGCCGGCGTGATGTCCGAGCTTCCCGCGCGCCGGCCGGCGCTGACTTTTGAGTTTTTCGCCGATCCGGCGACCTCGTCGCATCCCGCCGTCGCGACGGTGGGGTTTCTGGCTGATGGCCGACCCGGCGAGATTTTCATCAATGCGGTGAAGCGCGACCAGTTCATGGATCATTTGATCCGCGACACTGGCGTGCTGCTGTCCTACGCACTGCAATTGGGCTGCGATTTCGACCGGCTGCGCGCCGGCGTCACCCGCGACGCCTGCGGCAAGGCCCAGGGGATCGCCGGGGCCGCGCTCGATGCGCTTGCCGGAATGCTGGAGTCGGGCGATGGCGCGGCGGCCTGATCCGAAAGCCGAGGCGGAGGCGCGCGCCAAGGGGTTGCGCGACTGGTTCGCGGAATACGACCGGCGGCGCTGCGCTTGCGGGGCGAAGTTTCCGCCGTTTGGAATCGGCAAGAGCTATTTTTGCGGGCGGTGTTGGCCGTCCGCGTCGTCTGGAGGTCAGGGCCATGTGGATCGATCTGCGGGGTAATCCGGTCAAGGATCGCTGTTCTGACGGCGTGCTGAAACTGTTCGCGCAGATCGGGCGGTTCACGCCCGCGCGCAAAATGGCGCTGGTGGCGGCGGTGAAGAACGGCCACGCGACGCTTGGCGACGTGCTGAAGTTCTATCGCATTTCCGAAGACGAATGGCTGGCCTGGTCGCGCGACGCGAACGGAGGCCGCGATTGCATGCGGGTGTCGCGGCGCAGCCCGTTGGCGCTTGACCGGGTGGCGTGATGAGTGACGCTGGCGCAGTGACGGCCGACCCGCGCGAGATAGACCTAGCCAACCGACGCGCTGTGCTTGAACTGCTGCTGAAATTCCCCGGCATCACCAATCGCGAGATAGGCCTGCGCCTCAGTTTGAGCGAGATGGCCGTTGGACGCCACGTCGGGAAGATTAGGGGTGAATGGATGACCAATGCGCAGAAAGGCGTGGCGCGGCCGAAGCGCCGGAAGGTGGCGTGATGAGCTTCTCGCCGCAGGTCGAGTCCTGGATCTGACTTTTTGTTCGCGTGCGTTTTCCCACCAACCAAGAAGAAGAGCATTGAGAGCGCGGCAAAATGAGCGAGCCAGCACGGACATTTTCGCCTCTGGAGGCCGCACTCGATTATGCCGCGCGCGGATGGGCGGTTTTCCCTTGCTCGCCTTCGCCCGACAAGGGCGTCGGGAAAATGCCGCTCACGCCCAAAGAGTCCGTACCCGGAGCTAAGGATGGCGGCTTCTACCTCGCGACCTGCGACGCTGAGCAAATTCGCGCCTGGTGGCGACAGTGGCCGCGCGCGCTGATCGGCGTGCGCACCGATGCGCGCGCCGGCTTCGTTGTCGATCTCGATCCGCGCGACGTTTCGGCCGAAGACATGCTGGCGGCGCTGGAGGAATTTTGCGGCGGCTTTCCTGAGGGCATGGCGATCAGCCGAACGCAATCGGGCGGACTGCATTTGTGGTTTCGTTCTCCCGTCGATATCGAGATGCGCAATCGCGCCAACCTGTTCAAGAAATGCGATGACGCGCCCGAGGCGATCCGTGCGCATGTCGACGTGCGCGGTCCTTATGGCTATGTGATCGCGCCTCCCTCGGTCATGCTCAATGGGCGCAGTTATGAATGGCTGACGCCGCCATCGGGTCTGCTGCCCGAAGCGCCAGCGCGGCTCGTCGATCTGATAATGGAACGTGGGGAGTTCGAGCAGAGGCTAGCTCCTCGAGTCGATGTGGCCAAGAGGGCGTCCGCAGAGGCTTCCGCCGTCGATGACGCGCGGCGCAAATACGCGCTTGCGGCGCTTGACGCCGAATGCCGCATCCTGTCCAGCACGCCCCCAGGCGAACGCAGCGACACCGCCAACATTTGCGCGATCAAGATTGGCCATTTGGTCGGCGCTGGCATTTTGTCGCGCTCGGTGGCGCTGGCGGCGCTCGTTGACGCGTGCATGGCGTGGGGCATCAAGGGCAACGATAAGGCGGTGCGGCCTGGCGGGACCATCGAACGCGGCCTGAAATTCGGCGAATCCGAACCCGCCGACCTTTCGCAGATCGGGACGCGCGCGCGGGAGCGTTCGAATGTTGTGCCATTCGCCGCACGAGCTGCGCCTCCCGATGACGGGTACATCCCGCCAGGCGAACCCATCGCCCCGCGCTCCTCTGAACCCGGACCCTTTGTTGGCGCGCCTGAAGAACCCTCCCAAACGGGAGGCGACGACGGCGGGCCTGCCCAGGGGGGTGGGGGAAGCGGCGTCGTCTCTGACGACAGCTCACTTGATCGCCGCTGCGCCTTTCTGCCGATGACCGATCTTGGCAATGCGGAGCGTTTTTTCGCGCGCCATGACGGGAAGGTTTTGTGGTGCGAAAAGCTGGGCTGGCTGATCTGGGACGGGCGGCGTTTTGCGCGGGATGGCGCCAATGACGCCGTGATGTCGGCCGTGCAAGCGACGGTGCGTGCGATCCAGAATGAAGCCAAGGCCATTCGCGGCACTGACGACGATTATGAGATTGTCGATGATCGCGGGAAAGTTACGCTGTTTTCTGCCAAGGTCTCGAAGTGGGGTCGCGCCTCGGAAAGCAACAACCGGATATCCGCGATCGGAAAATTGGCTGCGGCGAAATTCGCCGTTGGCCCTGAGGAGCTCGACCGCGACCATTATGCGATCAATGTGCTTAATGGGACGCTGCGCGTCAGCAAGGATTTCGAGGGTTATGTGCGCCTCGATCCTCACGCCCCGAAAGACCGGATCACCAAACTAGCGCGCGTGAATTATAATCCAGATGCGGAAGCGCCGAACTATCGCGCTTTCCTGGATCAAGTGCAGCCGCCGGAGGCGGACGGTTCCCGCCCGGCGCAACGTTTCCTCGCACAATGGGCTGGCCTTGGCCTGACCGGCGACACGTCGGAACAGCGGCTGACCTTCCACTATGGCAAGGGGCGGAACGGCAAGGGTGTTTGGACCAAGTGCCTGCTGCATATCGGCGGCGACTACGCCGACACCATCCCCATCGAAAGCTTTCTCGATTCCGGCCGCGCGCGAGCTGGCGGCCAGGCTACGCCTGATCTCGCCAAGCTGCCGGGCGTGCGGCTGCTGACGACATCTGAGCCCAAAAAGGGCGCGACGCTCGATGAGGGGCTGGTCAAACTTTTTACCGGTGAAGATAGGATCGACGCGCGCCACCTCAACAAGGAATTCTTCTCGTTTCGCCCGCAGGCCAAGCTGACCATGCAGGGGAACTACCGGCCAAAAATCAGCGGCACGGATGAGGGCATTTGGCAACGTATGATCCTCGTGCCCTGGCCGATCACAATCGCGCCGGCCAAGCAGGACAGAGGTCTCGACAAGAAGCTCTATCAGGAGGCCTCGGGCATCTTCAATTGGTGCCTCGACGGGCTGCGCGATTGGCTCGATCACGGCCTGCTGCTGCCGGAAACGGTGAAGTCCGCGACGGCGGATTACAGGGCGGACAGTGACCCGCTTGGGCGCTTCCTGGAGGTCTGCACAAAGCCCGATCTCGGCAAGCGCGTCCAGGCGGTGGAAATGCATCGGCTGTTCTGCGCCTGGGCGAAAGCCAACGGCGAGGCTGAGTGGACGATGAAGGGGTTGGGCATGGCCCTCACCGAACGCGGCATTCCGAAAAAGAAGGCGTCTGAAATCTGGTGGCTTGATTTGTCGCTGACCAAGGGCGTCAGCGACTTCGTCAATGAGCATGGGCGCGCCTGGACGAACGAAGAACGCGAGCGCGGATTTGGCGATGATGAGGAGCGTGATCCGTGATGCAATCCTCCCATCCTCCCGTTTTTTGTCAAATCCTCCCGCTCGTAAGCTGCTGTAAAAGCTGGCTTTGGGAGGATTTGGGAGGATAGGGAGGTTTTCGCGGGCTTCGGCCTCATATGTGTGTGCGCGCGCTCGCGCAGGAAAAAATAGAATTTCATATGCAAAAACCCTCCCTATCCTCCCAAATCCTCCCAAATGGTTTTTATTCAAAGACTTATGGACGGGAGGTTTTTGAGAATTCCGGGAGGGACGGGAGGATGGCCGTTTTTGCGTGTTCTGCGAGGGGTGAGGGGATGATGGATCGGCAATTTTGGGGCGTGGCGGCGGTGAAGCAAGGCGTGAAAGCGCTGGGCGAACGGCGGGAATTTGCCTTTGGGGCGCGGATGCTGCCGGAGCCGGCGTGCAATGCGGCGGCGCGCGAGGCGCTCGAAGCTGCGGGATTTGATGTGTTCGCGCCGTCGATCGTCGAACAGCGGTGGCGGACCTCGCGCGCGGGCAAGCAGGAGAAGGCCAAGGCGGCCGCGTTTCCTTTGTTCCCGGGCTATCTTTTTTTCGGCTGGAACGATTTTGACCAATGGAGCGCCGCGCCGCATGTGCGTGGCGTGGTCGATGTGCTGCGCGATGGCGATCGGTTTTCGCCGCCGGCGTTGATCCCGCGCTGGAAGATGATCATGCTGATGGCGGCGGGCGCGATGATTGACGCCGCCGCGCTCGTCAAGGCTGAGCCAGGGCTCGATGTCGGCGCTGGCGTCGAGATCAAATCCGGGCCGTTTGCCGGAATGATGGCGCACATCACAAACTTCGACGGCAAGAAACGCATGCGCGCGTTCCTGGATTTGGACGCTCTGGGCGGGCGTCAGCAGTTCGAATTGAAAGTGGATGTGTCTGAACTGACGCGTATGACGGCTTGACGAATCAAATCAAATCACGGCTGTTTATGCGCCAGTCGCGTGCGGACCGGCCAACGAACCGGTCCAGATCGCGGGTATGCGGCCCAAGGCCGCCCCAGGCAGCGTGAGACACTGGCCCGTCGAGGGCAAAAAGAGCGCCAGACAGCGCCGACGTCCTCGAAAGCAAACCGGATGATATCCGGTCCGAGTGCGCAAGCGCGGCAAGAAAATCCTCTCTTCAACGGCGTGTATCGATGCTGATCCGTATCGGTCTGATCCTGCTTCTGGTCAGCATGGCGCTGTCGGGCCGCGCCTTGGTGTCCGAACGCCGCTGCGGCGGGTCGCGCGTATGCCGGCGATAGACGCCGCCGACGCGCTGGCGTTGGCGCTGTGGCTGGCGTCATGGGGTATGGCTGCGGCGTGGGTGACAAGCCCGTGGTGGCTGCTCTGGGGCATTGGTCGCCGCGCGTGACCGCAGCCCCTCCCTCCGCCGCGCGGTCGCCCTACCCCGTGAAACATCCCCGTTTCACGGGTCCTTCCGCCGCTTAAAATCGCACGCGGCAGGAAAATGGCCCGGCGTGTTTCCAGTTAGGCAATGGAAAAATCAGGGCTAATAGGGGCTAACGGTGCTAACGGCTGCTACTAACACGCCTAACACTCCTCGCGCTGTGATGTGGTCTATCGCTCAGATCGCGGCGCGTGACGGCGTTTCGAAGCCCACCGTTTCAATTCGGGTCAAGCGGTTCGTAGAGCAGCACGATTTGGCTGTTGAGCGCGACGCGCGGGGCAATGTGGTGGCTGTGAACGTCGCCCAGTATGATGCGCTGCGCGGTCGGTTCGATGATCCATCGAAGGCGCAACAGCCAAAGCCGCAGGAGCGCACAGAGCTTCCCAAGGACGGAGAGTCCTATGACGAGGCGCTGCGGCAGAAGACTTGGCTGGAGACCGAGCGGCGCCGGATTGATCTGGAAACGATCAAGGGCAAGCTCGTCGACACTCAGGCGGTAGCCGAAGGGTATGACCGCGCGGCGACCGTGATTCTGGACGTGCTGGGGCGGTTGGAAGAGCAAGCCGACGATCTGGCGGCGATTGTCGCCAAGGATGGCGTGCGAGGCCTCGCGCCGGTTCTGAAGAGGGTGGCGGCGGAATTCTCCGCTGAAATGGTGCGCGCCTTGAAGACCGAAGCCAACAATCTGCGCGCGTCCATTGTCGAGGACGCGCCCTCCAAGACGCAATAAACGACATGTCGGCTATCGCCGGTGTGCTCGACGCGCTGGCGGAGCGTCTTGTTCTCGCGCCACCGATGCCATTGTCAGAGTGGATGGCGGAAAACATCGTTTTGGTCGACGGCCCCGCCGCGGGCCAACTCTGGAGCGCGAAGGGCGCGCCCTATCTCGTCGAGATTGCCGACTGTCTTGGCGACGATCATCCGTGCAACCTGGTCACGGTGCGAAAGAGCCAGCAGACCGGCGCTTCCATTCTGGCGCTCGCATGGTGTCTCTACATCGCTGATCGCGAACCGGCGAACACGCTTTACGCTGTGCCGGGGATCGACGCGCTGCGCGACCTCAACGCGGGAAAGCTGCAGCCACTTATTGACGCGTGGCAGCGTCGGACCGGTCGTGACGTTATCGAGCCGCAGACGTCGCGCTCTGGCTCAGGCTCCACAACATACGAAAAGGTTTTCTCGCGCGGCCGCCTCTGGCTCGGTAACGCCAACGCGGTAATGGACCTTTCGTCCAAGACGGCCAAAAAAGGCGTCAAGGACGAGGTGTCGAAGTGGCAGGACATTCCGGGTTATGGCGACCCAGAAACCTTGTTTTTTGGGCGTTTTACGGCTTTCAGACGGCGGCGAAACTGGAAAATTCTGGAGATTTCGACGCCGGAGGTCGATTCCGGCGACGAACTGGGGGAGGCTCCTGGTCATTGCCGGGTTGACCGATCCTTCAAGCGCTCGGATCAGCGATTTTGGCATTGCCAATGTCCGAATTGCGAGGGATGGTTCGTGCACGAGTTCCGTTTCCTCGAAATCGATGAGGAGCGGCCGCACAAGACAGCCTATGTCTGCCAGAATTGCGGCACGCTGATCGATGATGCGTCGCGAGTGCCGATGATCCGGGCCGGCGAGTGGCGGGCGACGGCGACGGGTGAGAACCGCCATCCTGGTTTTCACATCGACGCCTTCATTTCGCTGATGATGTCCTATGAGGCGATAGCCGAGGACTGGCTCAAGCAGCGCAAAAAAGGCGAGATCGGCCGCAAGGATTATTGGAACCTGGTTCTCGGCCTGCCCTACCAGTTCCGGGGCGACGCGCCGGACCATGTACGGCTGATGGAGCGCCGCGAAGAGGGTCTAACGCGTGGCCATATTCCGCCTCGCGGGCTCATCCTGCTGGCGGCGGCTGACGTGCAGATGCGCGGCATCTGGCTGGAAATCATTGCGATCGCGCCGGATCGGCAGACATGGGTGGTGGACGCGCTTTATCTCGACGGCTCGACAGAATCTCCTGACGGAGACGCATTCGAGAAGCTTCGGGCGCAGACGCTTAACCGGGAATTTCCCGACGCCTTCGGGCGGATGCGCAAAATTGACGCGCTCGGCGTGGACTCCGGCTACCGGTCGCATGTGGTTTACGCGTGGGTGCGAAGCAACCAGCGGCTTCACATTGACACCGGGCAGGATATGGTTCTGGCGCTCGACGGGCGCGACGGTTGGGGCAAGCCGCCGATCGGCACACCGAGCCTGATGGATATCGATCTGGCTGGGCACAAGGCCAAGAAAGGCGTCAAGCTCTGGCCGGTCGGTACATGGCCGCTGAAAGGGGCGTTTTATTCCGACCTGCACAAGCTCGGGGTGAAGTCAGGCGCATCGGCCGATCCGGAAGGCTATTGTCATTTTGGCATGTGGCTTGACGAAGAATATTTCAGGCAAATCACTGCCGAATACATGGCTGATGAGGCTTATCGCGGCCGCTCAAGGAAAGTCTGGAAGCGGGCCTATGAAGACAACCATTTGCTCGATTGCAGGATCTACAATCTGGCTTTAGCCGAATATCTCGGTCTGTCGAGCACCACGGATGTCGAATGGGCGCATCTCGCGCGTCGGCGTGGCTTGCCTGACGACGCTATAGCCAACGACCTCTTTGCGGCGCGCCCTATCGCTGGCGCCGCCGATAAGCCGCCGCCGATACCATTGCCGTCAGCGGAAGACGAACCCGACGATCCGTTCGAGCGCCTGGCGCGCTTTAATCAGGGATGAATATGGCCGCTGTTCCGATGGAGACGCTGACGCAGTGGCTCACTGAAGCCCGCACCGCGCTGCATCAATTGCAGATCGGTCGCCGGAGCGTCGAGGTGCGCGAAGGCGAGAAGTGGGTGACCTATACCACTGCCACTGTCAGCGAATTACGCGGTTATGTCGCCCGGCTTGAGGCGCAGATTGCGAACGGCGGGACCTATAGTCCCTCCGGCGTCGGGATTGTGTTCTGATGAACGCGCCCGCCAACCTGCGCGTCCACTGGAGCGCGACCTACGAGCCCCAGGCGGCTGCCATATCGTCTTCGACGGCGCGGCCGGCGCCCGCCAGCACGGCTTACACGGCGTCTTCCGGCATGACGCAGGAGTTGGCGGCGTTCTGGCCGGCGATGACGTCGGGCGATTCCGCCACGCTTCCGAACCAGCGGATCGCGCTCGACCGCACGCGACATCTTGTCCGCAACGATCCGCACGCCACAGCGGCGATCATGCGGTTGGTCGACATGGTTGTCGGCGCCGGCTGGCAATGTGTACCGACGCCGGACGCGAGAGCATTGGGGATAGACCCGAAAACGGCGCGCGAAATCGGTCGCGTGATCCGGTCGGAATGGAAGCTGTTTTCGCGCGACCCTCGCAAATTTGCCGATGCGCGTCGGCGGTTGTCGCTCAACGGGTTGTTGCGCCTTGCGGCGCGCACCTTTGCAATCGGCGGCGAGGCGACATCCGCGATCAAATACGACCGCCGCCGCGTCGAAAAGCTTGGCGCGCGCTATGCGACTTGCGTCGCGCAGATCGACCCGGACCGGGTTTGCAATCCGAAAAACGCCGCCGACAGTTTGAAAATTCGCGGCGGCGTCGAGTTCGACCGCGACGGCGTCCCTGTCGCCTATCATGTCCGCAACGGCCATATCGCGGATTGGTGGGCGTCCGTGCAGGCGCAGACCTGGACCCGAATCGAGCGTGAGACATCTTGGGGCCGCCCGGTGTTCATTCACGCGTTCGAGCCGGAGCGCGAGGACCAGACCCGCGCCGTCACGCCGTTTGCCGCGCTGGTTTCGCGCTTGCGCATGATCGGGAAGCACGGCGACACCGAGCTGGCCAACGCCACCGCCAACGCGTTGCTCGCGGCCTTTGTTTATTCCGATCTTCCGGATGAGGAAGTTGCGTCGCGTCTTGCCGCTGGCGGCAAGGAGTCGAGTGTGCGCGCGTCCTACATGACGCGCGCGCTGGATTATCTGGAGAAAAACCCGGCTGTACTCGGCGGCGTGCGCATCCCGATCATGCCGCCGGGGCACAAGATTTCGCTGAACAACGCGCCGCGCCCGACGACGGCGTTCCATGCGTTTCAATCCGCCTTCCTGCAGTCGATCGCGGCGGCTCTCGGCCTGTCGTACGAGCAGCTTTCGATGGACTGGAGCCGCACGAACTATTCGTCGGCGCGCGCCGCCTTGAATGAGGTCTGGCGCGCCATCAAGAGATTACAGGCGGTGTTCGCCGAGCAATATGTGCAGCCAATTTATCTCGCCTTTCTCGAGGAGGCGTTCGACAAAGGCTATGTCGTCGCGCCCGAAGGCGCGCCGGATTTTTGGGGCATGCCGGAAGCTTATGCGTCAGTGCGCTGGATCGGTCCCGGGCGCGGCTACGTGGACCCGGTCAAGGAAGCCGAAGGCGCCGCGCTGCGCATGGAGGGATTGACGTCCAATCTCGAAACCGAGTGCGCTGATCAGTCTATCGACTGGGAAGAAAACATCGAGCAGATCGCTTTCGAAAATGACGTTCTCAAAGAAAACGGTTTGTCGCGCATGTCCATCGTCGCCGCCGTGCAGGCGAACAAGGGCGTTAAGCCCGATTCCGAGGAAGCGACCGGCCCGGCCGGCGCGGGCGAACAAACTTAGAAATACCCAGAGAGGGCGGTCTGGTAAGGCTCGCAAGGCCCCCAGCACTCTTTGAGGACCCTGGCGGCAGTCAGGTGTAGGGGTTCAGCCCGCCGCCCGAATTTGAAACGAGCTTTTCTTACGAACCTATTCCCGCAGGAGCGACGGTGAGGCCCCTTAAGAAGGATCAGCTTCAGCCTATCGGGGTGGCGGGTGAGGGAGAAAGAATGGGGCGCATATCGGTTCGTTAAAGCGCTCTCCCCACCCGGGGGTTGTAGTTGGGTTGACCGCAAGCCTTGCAGGCCCGGGAAGCGGTGACAGGTCGGAAAGACGGCCATCAGTTTCGCCCGAGCGGGCAGAGAGTTCCAAAATGCCCCAAACCCTCCGCGTCGCCTCGCTGGTGTTCAATCAGCCGTTGATGGTCGAGCCCAGCGCCGCCGAGGCGCTGGTTTCCGGTCTTGCGGAACGCTTCGGCGTCGATCCCCTTGTCGAGATTGACGCCAGCCGTTTCGTCGGGCGCCCGTCCGGGCCTCGCGGCGAAGACGGGCGCACCATTCCGATGTTTCGAATGGAAAGCGGCGTCGCTCTGATTTCAGTGATGGGCGAGCTGGTCAATCGCGGCGCCTGGATCGGCGCATCGAGCGGGTTGACTTCCTATGAAGGGCTTGACGCGCAGCTCGCCGCGGCCGAGGCGGCGGAGGTTCGCGCCGTTATTCTTGACGTTAACTCGCCGGGCGGCCAGGTCGCTGGGGCGATGGAGACGGCGGCGCGGGTGCGGGCGCTTTCGGCCAAAAAGCCGGTCTATGCTTTTGTCAATGGGCTGGCGGCCTCGGCCGGCTACGCCATCGCCGCCGGCGCGTCGAAGATCGTGACGACGCCGTCGGCGGAGGTCGGCTCGATCGGCGTGATCATGGTGCATGTGGACCGGTCGGCGCAGCTGGAGAAGGCCGGCGCCAAGCCGACGATCTTCACCAAGGGCGAATTCAAAGCGGACGGCCACCCTTACGGGCCGGTGTCCGAAGAAGCGGCGGCGCGCATCGATGCGCGGTTGGAATCCGCTTACGGGCTGTTCGTTTCTTCCGTCGCGGCCTTTCGTGGGCTTTCCGAGCAAGCCGTGCGCGACACCAAAGCCGGGATTTTCATGGGGCGGGCGGCTGTCAAAGCCGGTCTCGCCGACGCCGTCGGCGGCTTGGACGACGTCTTCGCCATGATCGCCGCCGATCTGAAAGCCGAGGACGCGCTGGGGCTCGCTATGCGCGGAAATCAAGGACCGAAAAGCATGAGCGAAACCACCATCACTGCCGAGCAGCTCGCCGCTGCCGAAACCGCCGCCATGGCGCTGGGCGCCGAAGCCGAACGCAAGCGCGTCGCCGCCATTCTTGGCCATGATGCCGCGAAAGGGCGTGAGGCCCTGGCGCAGCATCTGGCGCTTCAGACCGATATGGCGCCGGAAGCCGCTGCTGCCGCGCTCGCTGCCTCGCCGCTCGCCACTGCCGCGCCGAAGACGCACCGCCTCGACGCGATCGCGCCAAACCCGGCGGTTGACGCCCAGGACAGGGACAATAGCCCGGAAGACGCCGTCGGCGCGGGCCTCGCCGCCGCCGTCGATCGCATGATCGCTCGGCCGAAGCGCTGAGCGGCCGTTACCGCCAAACAAGGAGACACGCGCAATGGTCGCTCCCGTTCGCACTTACACCCAGCCGAAAATCCTGTCCGACCTCGTCAAGTACGAAGAAGAGGTGGGCTATTCCCGCGACACCGGCACGCTGAAAGCCGGCGAAACAACCGTCATTGGCACGCCCGTCGCCCATGACGCCAACGGCAAGGTGGTGGCGTTGCCGAACGACGGGTCGCTCGCCTGCATCGGCGTTTCCATCGCTGAACGCAGCGCCGGCGTCGCCGATGTCACGGATGGCGCCCTCTACATTGCCAACAATGCGCTCTTGGCCGATTCCGGCATCGTTTGGCCGTCCGGCATTTCCGGCGCCAACAAGACCAAGGCCGTCGGAGAGCTGCGCGCGCTTCCTGGCCCGGTCAAGGTCCGCGCCGCCGTCTGATGTCTTCCACCTTCTCTCTTCAAGCGAGGTCACCGTGACCGACATTTTGTTTCCTTATACCGCCCTGCAACTGACCGGGCAGGTCAACCGCATTCCGAACCTCTACGGTCTGCTCAACGATCTCGACCTGTTTCCGTCGTCCGGGTCGATCTCCACTCTGATCGAAGTGCGGCGCGACGAGCATACGCTGTCCGTGCTGCCGGCCGTCGAACGCGGCGGCCCGGCTTCGGTCGCCGAACGTAAACGCGGTGACGTGCTCTATTTCGAGGTTCCGCACTTCCCGCATCTCGACATGATCGGCCCGCGCGACCTGCAGAACATGCTGACGGTCGACGGCCGCGCCGCCAGGCCGCGCACGCTCGAGGACGAGATGGCCAAGCGCCTGCGCGCCATCCGCAGCAAGCACGCGATCACCCGCGAATGGATTCGTATGGGCGCCCTGAAGGGCAACATCGTCGATGGCCAGGATGCCACCCTCTACAATCTGTTCGACGCTTTCGGCTTCACCAAGGTCACCATCTATTTCAACCTCTCCAGCTCGACCACGGATGTCGACGGGCTGTGCAGCCAGTTGTTCGAGCAGATCGCCACCAACCTGCGCGGCGAAGTGATGAGCCACGTCGAGGCCATTGTCTCTCCGGCCTTTTTCGACGCTTTCATCGGCCATCCCAAGGTGCAGAAATACTGGCTCAACTGGTCCAACGCCGAAAAGCTGGCGCAGGTCGATCGCCAAAAGGTCGGCGGCCAGATGGGCCGCACCTTCACCTATCAGAAGATCATCTTCCGCGAATATTACGGCGTCGCGCCGGTGAAGGTGAGCGGCTCCCTGGTGTCCAAGTCCTTCGTCACCACTGGCAAGGGCCACGCCTATCCGGCCGGAACGCTCGACACGTTCTACACCTATGACGCGCCGCCCGAGGACATCCGCTTCGTCAACGAGGCGCCCGGCCAGGAAGTGTTCATCTCGCCGAAGATCCTCGATCACGGCCAGGGCGTCGAACTGATGACGCAGTCCAACCAGCTCGCCATGGTGCGCCGCCCCGAAGTGCTGGTCGAGCTCGATTCCGGCGCGGCTCCGTGAGCGCCGTCATCTGGGTTTGCGCAATAAACGAAATTCAAGATGTAGCGAGCAAGAACCAGATTAGCGCGGTTGTTTCGCTTGGAGATGCGACGGAACAGGCCCCGTTTTTTGCGGGGGTTGAGACCCTCCGGTTGGAATTCGCCGATGTAGCGCGGCGGCGGCGTGATCTTTTGCCGCCAACCGCCGCGCACGCTCGAAGGCTAATCGCATTCGCGCAATCCTGGGGCAAGCGCGACGCCATGTTGGTTCATTGCTGGCGTGGCATTGGCCGGTCTCCGGCGGCGGCTTTCATTGTCGCTTGCGCCTTATCACCGGAGAGGGCTGAGGCGGAGATCTCCGCCGATATGTATCGGGCCAGTCCATCCATACAGCCAAACCGGCTTCTCGTCGCTCTCGGTGATGCTGTGATGGGGCGGCGTGGACGGATGATTGATGCAATTGAGCGTTTTGGCGATGGCGACGGGTTCGGCGCGCCGTTCGCCTTACCGATTGAAGGTGCGTGAAATGGCCGCTGTCCAGATTAGGATCGACGCCAGCCAATTGACCACGCTCGGCAATCTGCTGGGCGCGGCCGGCGAGAAATCGCAAACCGCGATCATGCGCGCCCTCAACCATACCGGCAAGAAAGCCCGCATCGCGATGGTCAGGGCGCTAGTCCCGCAAACGGGCTTGAAAAACAAGACTATCAAGAAAGCGCTCGGGCAGCATACCGCTTACGACGGCAGGTCGGGCGGCGCTGCGCGGGGCGCGTATGTCATCAAGTCCAAGGGCGGCAACATCCGTCTGAAGTTTTTCAAGCCGCGTGAGGGCGGCGACGGCGTCGACGCGTCGCCGTGGAATGCTCAGCACCACTATGCCGGAGGCTTCACCAAAGTTGGCGGCGGCTTCGGTAAGAAGCGGCGCAAGAAAACAAAAAAATTCGGCGGCAACGTCATGCGAAGGGTGGGAGGCTCACGCAAGCCACTTGAGGTTGTGAAGTCAGGCCTCGACATTCCCGATGAAATGGTAACCGGCGCGTCCGCGTCGTCGTTTTATTCAACCGTGCAATCCGACCTCATGCCGCGCGTTTTCCACGAACTCTTGCGCGTAATCCCTGGCTGACCAGATGAGTAATTTCGCGCGGGAATGGGTGGACGCTGAAGCAGCCCTCGACGAAGCCATGGGCGAAGAATGGCGGCTCATTCCGCGCGGCGCGCCTTTGCGCGCCGATGGTCAGCCTGCGGTCAACGCTCGGCCTTCCTTGGAGGCGACCGATCGGCAACCGGTCTATTTCACCGGGCGGTTCCGGATGGTTCCAAAAGTCATCCATCCGGCCGGGCGCAACAAGCCGGCGTCCGATGTGCATCCGCTGTCCGGCGTCTCGCCCGTTCTGGCGCTTTCGGGCGCCGAGGCGCAGCGCATTCGCGATCTTTCGGGGAGCGACCCGCAGCGCGGCGACCTGGTAGCGCGGCTTGCAGACGAAGCTTTTTTTCGCGTCGAGATGACGCAACCTCTCGATCTCGGCATGGTGGAGATGACACTGGTGGCGACCAATCCGCCGGAGCTTTCGCGCACGCTCGCTGAGCCGGTTTACGACTGATGTCGCTGCAACGGACCGCTTTGCGGCTGGGCGCCTGCTGCGCCCTGCTCGCCGACCCCGTGCTCGCCGCGCGGCTGAATGGGCGCGTGTTCGATTCACGTTTGGCGATGTTCGACAGCGCGGAGCCGGTCCCGCTCATTCTGCTCTATGCGGAAGATGACGACGGCGGGGCGTTTTCCGCCAACAACGGCGGCCCGGATTTCAACCGGACGTGCGAACTGACGATGGAAATCGCCATTCGCGCCACCGATCCAGACACCGGCGACGCCGTGGTCGCTGTGTCCGACCGTGAGATGGAAGGCGATCTCGATCTGATCGAACATCGCATCGTTGGCGACGCCTCGGATATTCAAAATGGCGGGTTTTTCCTGAGCTCGGGAAATACCTATTCCAAATATCTGCGCGACCACGTCATTCGCCGCATCAGCAAGGTTTCGTCGTCGCGCTATCAAGACGACGCCACCGGGCAGCGGTTCGCGGTGCGAGTGGTGACGCTGTCCTGCGAGATGAAGACCCGTGGCGCATTTGCGGGCGTTTTGCCCGCGCCGCTGAACCTGCTCCCGCCCGCACTTGGGGCGCTCGCGGCGTTGTCGCCGCCGGCCGACGTGCTGGCGGAATTGAAACGCCTTGCGGCGCAATTCAGCGCGCCGGACGATCTCCCGAGGCTGGAAACCGTCGCCCTCACGCTCGAGCCCGGCCGCGCCGGCGGGCCCGCGTCCACCACGCCCGACCCCGCCGACCCGACCTTTGTCGCCCACCCGGAACAATCGACATGACCGAGACCATCAACATTCGCCCGACCGATCCCAAAGCCGACATTTCCGACCCGTCGCATGGCGGCGCCCGCCTGCCGTGGGTGGAGGAAGGCGTTCCGCGCATCTACGACGCTTATTGGGCCGGTCACATCATGCGCGGCGATATCGAGATCGTGGAGCCGTCGGCCGCCTCCGCTGAACCTTCCGCTGAACCTTCCGCTGACAACACTGGAGCCTGACGATGGGCAATGTCGCTTTTGAAAGCATGCCGTCCAACATCAGGACGTCGCTGTTTTTCGCAGAATTCAACGCCGGCGCCGCGCCGTACAATTCGACCTCGCGGCATGTGCTGATCGCGCACGCTAAGGCTGGCTATCCGGCCGTGGGCGGTTTGAACGAACTGGGTGGAGGCAATCCCTCCAATCTGTTCGGTCTGGGATCGATGGCCGCCGACATGGCGCTTTATGCGCGCGAGCACGATCCGCTCGGCGCGATTTCCGTGCTGGTGGTGGCGGAGCCGACGGGCGACAAAGCCTCGGCGACAGTGACCTTCGCCGGCCCGGCCACCGCCGGCGGCACGTTCACGCGCTACATCGCCGGCCAGGCGGTTTCGGTCGCCGTCGCCGTGGGCGACACCGCCGCGTCCGTCGCCGCCGCCTTCAAGGCGGCCGTCGACGCCGGCTACACGCAATTCAATTTGCGGATGGGCTATCCGGTGACGGCGGCAGTGAACAGCGCCGTCGTGACGCTGACGGCTGTTCATAACGGGTCGTATGGCAACGACATCCGCATCGAAAGCGCGCTTCAGGGCGAAAACGATCCTGCCGGCATCACGGTCACTTATTCCGGTGGGACGGCGGCTTCGACGGTCAACAGCGCCTATTTGCTGGGTGGGGGCTCGGGCGAGGTCGATATGGCGGCGGCGCTGGCGCGGCTCGGCCCGGTCAACGCCGAATGGATTTCCGGGCCCTGGGCCTCGACGGCGCAACTCAATGCGTCGCAGACGTTTTTGGCGAATTCCGGCTCCGGGCGCTGGGCGCCGACCGTGCAGCAGGGCGGCCATTACATCACGGCGCGTCCCGGCACACTGTCGGAGCTGACGGCGTTCGGCGCGGCGCGCAACGATCCGCATGCGACTATTCTCGGCATCCGCGGCATGCCCGCCGCGCCGTGGGTGGTGGCGGCGGCGGTCGGCGGCGTGGTCGCGCGCAGCAAGAACCTTGGCGCGCCGCTCTCTCAAGCCACGGAAATCGCGCGGCCGCTGCAAACCATCGCGCTTTCGGGCATTCTGGCGCCTTATGCTCCATCGTCTTATTGGGCGCGTGCGGATCGGGAATCGCTCTATCGCAACGGCATTGCGGCTTACACGGTGGACGCCGCCAAAACGGTGCGGCTGGAGCGGCTGGTCACGACCTACCAGCGGAATCCCTACGACACGCCCGACACGACCTGGCTCGACATCGAAACGCTGGCGATTTCGCAATATGTCGGCCGCTACATGCGGCATCGCGTCGAGTCGCTCTTTCCGCGCTGCGTGCTGGTCGACGAGAACCCAAACAACAACCAGGGCGTAGTCACGACGGACGCGCTTCGCGCCGCAAACATTCACGCCTACACCGAGTTGGCCGGCGCCTCGCTGGTCGAGAATGTCGCGCTGTTCGCGAAATATCTGATCGTCGAGCGGGATTCCGACCCGAACCGGGTCAATTCCTTCCTGCCAACCGACGTGGCCAACCAGTTCCGCGTGTTTGCGGCCAACATCACGATTTACACGCAAATGACCGACGCGCTGCTGAACGGCTGAGCCGGCCCGCGCCAAACATAGGAGTTCGACATGGACAACAAGGGCGGCCGCGTCTCGATTTCGATCAACGGCGTCAATTATTCGCCGCGCGAAGCCAGCGTGAAAATTTCGCCGACGACGGTGGAGATGGAAAACGGCGCCAATGGCGACGGGACCGGGTATTCCACTGTCAAGCCGGTGCTGGCGGCGGCGGATATCAGCTTCGACCGGGGGCAGACTTCCGGCATCAAATGGGACAACGCGATGCTGTTGGCCGACATCAACGTGACGGTCAATGAGATGGACACGGGCGTCAGCCATCTGCTCACCAGCGCGCGCTGGAGCGGGCGGCCAGAGCTGGACACGGCGACGGGCGAAATCACCGGCCTCAAGGTCGAGACCGACAAGTATCAGGCGGTGTGAGGCGGCGATGGCGAAGCAAGTGACGATTCAGCTGATCGGCGAGCCGATCAAAAGCCATTCCGGCCCGGTGACGGCGGTCACGCTTCGCGAGCCCCGTTACAGCGAATATTCCGAGCTTGGCGAGCCTGCTCGCTGGGCCGTGAAAGATGGCGTGAGCATCCGCATCGAAAACGACGATGCGATCAAGGGCTATATCGAGCGCTGCGTTGTCGCGCCTGCCGATTCTCTCCTGCTCGATCAGGCCGAACTGGTCGACGCCATGCGGATCAAGGAGGGTATGCTCGGTTTTTTTTGGGAAGCCCGGGCGAAGATTTCGAGCAACTCTTCGAGCTCCTCGTCCTGATGCCGGGCGTCCGCGTGCTGGACGCGCGAGCGTTTTCGGAAATGGCGCGGTCTGACCTCCTGGCCGTCGCCAAACACTGCGTGAAATGGTTGAAGAAGCAACGGCGGTGATTGATGGCTGATCGCATCATGCGCGCCGAGGCGCAAATCAGCGCCAGGGACGCCGGGTTTACTTCGACCCTGTCGAAGCTCGGCGCGGCGCTCAAGGGCTTCGGGCGCACGGCGGAATCGATCAAGGGCGCGGCGTCGCTCGGGCTCAACGCCAAGGACATGGAGAAAATGTCGCGGCTGTCGCGCGGGCTCGGCAACTCGCGCGCCGCCATGGCGTCGGCCGCCGCCGCCGGCATGCTGGACAAGGTCGCCGCCGTCGCCGGGCCCGCCGCCATGGCCTATGGCGTCGGCAAAGTGATCACCGCCGGGCAGAAGGCGCAGCATGAACGGTTGCGCATGGAAGCCTCCGGCATGGCGAAGGAGGAGATCGAGCACGCCAACGCCCAGGCGTTGAAACTGGCGAAGGATATTCCGAATTTCGACCAATCGACGACGATGCACATGTTGCGCAACATGCGCTCGATTGTCGGGTCGTATGAGGAAGCCGCCGAACTGCTCGAACCGATGATGAAATTGCGCGCCGTCACCGAAGCGGCGCGCGGCGGCGAGAACATGGCCGAGGAGTTTGACAAGCTCATCAAGGGCATGGAGATCAAAGGCGCGACGCAGAATCCTCGGGAGTTCCGTCAGTACATGGACGGTATGGCCAAGGCCATGAACGTGTTTGGCGACACGTTGCGCCCGACCGATTATTACGAAATGTTCAAGTATGGCCGGCAATCGACGCGCGGATTGTCTCAGGAATACATGCTTCAGGT
Source organism: Rhodoblastus acidophilus (assembly GCF_009720655.1). Lineage (GTDB taxonomy): Bacteria > Pseudomonadota > Alphaproteobacteria > Rhizobiales > Beijerinckiaceae > Rhodoblastus > Rhodoblastus acidophilus_A. Next base: position 33,540 of record NZ_WNKS01000025.1, read on the forward strand.
CGCGCCGACGCTGGCGCAGGAATTGGGCGGCGCCCAGGCCGGCACGGCGCAACAGGCGTTCTTTTCCGCCATCGTTGGCGGCAAGATGACCAAGACCGCCCTGAAACAAATGATGGATTACGGGCTGGTCGATCCATCGAAAGTTTACACCCCGAAGGGCGGCCACATCGCGCAGGTCAAGCCGGGTGGAATCATCGGATCGCAGATGGCGATGGCGAATCCGTATGAATGGGTGAACCAATTTCTGCTGCCGGCGCTGGCAAAAAAGGGCGTCGTCGATCCCAACAAGATCCAGGAAGTCATCGCCACGCTGTTCTCGAAGGGCACGGCGGCGCAGCTCGTCAGCATTTTTGCGACCCAGCAATCGCGGTTTATGAAAGACGCGGCGTTGGTGCGCGGCGCCAAGGGGCTGGAATCGGCCGACATGTTCAACAGCCGCGACGGCGGCATCGCGTTTCGAAACCTCGGCCAGCAGCTCGGCAGCTATATGCAGGAAGCCGGCAAGGCGATCGCCGACAGTCTCGCCGCGCCGACGAACGAATTTGCGCAGGCTGTCGCGTCGGCGACGGAGCGCCTGCACGAAAATCTCGAGGCCAACAAAAAGGGCGAGGTTTCGCCGGGGCAAGAGAGATTTAACGATCTCGCCAACAAGGTCGTGGGAGACCTTACGAGAGATCCAAACAACAAAGCCGCTTATGCAAAACGGCGTGATGAGCTCTTTGGCCGACTGGAAAAGCTCAACAAGGATTTGAAGTTCGCCGAAGGCATGGTCAACCAAACGGGCGGCGCACAGGCATGGAAGGATCAGGTCGCGCAGATCAACGCAGCGCGTGAGGCAATCGCCGCAGAAGCCGGGTCGATGATTGAAGCGCATGAGGCGCTTGCTCGATTGCGCGCGGACGCCGATGGCGCGGCACAGGCGCTCGAGTCGTTGAAGCAATATGCGATGAACCGGGAAAAACCGGAACTGAAGCCCGGCGACCGTCATCCGGGCGGCCCCGCGGCCTTCCCGCTGTCGAAAGACTATTCCGGGCTTGATGCGAACGGCGCGCCGAAGACGGAAGCCAGCAAACAGAGCGAGCACAAGCCGCTCGACCTTCAGGCCATCCTCAACGGCAAGATCGAGGCAGTGGTGAACAAGCCCGTTGATGTAACGGGCAAAGTCGAGCTCGAAGGTTCGGCGCAGGTCACTGTCGGGATCAGGGTGCTGGAAGGGGCCGGGAGGGTCGACAGCATGTTCGCCTCGTCCAAAGGTCACATTAAGGCGAATGTTAAGGCGAGCACCGGCCCGACCATGCCGAACGCCGGGGCGCCGCAATAATGGAGTCCGTCACCGACTGGACCAAGCGGCTGCGCCGCGCCAGCTACAAGGGCTTCGCTTTCCAGGTCGAGAGCGGCGGCCCGAGCGGGTTCGGCCGGCACGCCGTCAACCACGACTACGTCGGCGGCGAGCAGGGGCAGGCCGAAGACCTCGGCCGCAAGACCGGGACGCACAGGATCACCGCCTATATCGCCAACGGCTCCGCTTATGCCGATGGTCGGGCGCTGCTCGGCGTCTGCGCCTCGAAAGGGTCCGGCGATCTCGTCATGCCCGACGGCGAGGTGATCGCGTGCATCTGCACGGAGGTCGAGCGCAAGTACAATCGCGACAAGCAAGGCTATGTCGCTTTCGAGCTGGAGTTTTTGCCTTGGGGCGGTTCGCTCGGGCCGTTTTCGGTCGAGCTGTTCGATCGGGTGTGCGCCTCGGTGTTGTCCGGCCTGCCGGCGCTGCTGTCCGTCGCGATCGGCGGCATGGTGTCGCCGCCCGTCGCGCAGATCGCCGCCGCCGCGGGCCTCGCGGAGTCCGTGGCCTCCGCCGTGGTTTCGGCGTCGTCGGCGGCGCCGCTTGCGTCCGATGACGCCGCCAGCGTCCACACCTCGGGCGCGCAGCTGACGGATTCCGCCGCGTCGATCGCCACGCTGGCCGATGTCGCGGATTTCGCGCAGGCTGTGGCCGCGCAAATCCAGACGGTGGGCGCGGCCTTGCCCGCGACTGACGGCAACGCGTTCGCGGTCGGGCTGGCGGCCAATCTGGCGGCTTTGGCCCCGTCTTCGGCCTCGCCCGGGATCGCCGCGCAGAATGTGCTGGCCTCGGCGCTGCTCGTCGCGGCGCGGGGCGCGGCGGCGGGCGAGATCGCGCGCGCGGCGTCGTCGCTGGAGCTGACGGACCGGCAAAGCGCCAAAGAAGCGCTGGACGCGCTGGTGGCGGCGACCGACCCAATGATTGACGTTTTGGGGCAGGTGCTGGGCGCGGACGCGTCGCAGGCGCTGGCAGACGCGCAAATCGCCGCGGTGCGGGCGCTCAACGCCGCCATGCTGGACACGGCGCCGCTGATTGAGGTTTCGACCACGCTGCGATATCCCGCGGCCGCCGCCGCTTATGCGCTTTATGGCGACCCGTCGCGCGCAGGCGAACTGCTGGCGCGCAATGGCGTGGGGACGCCGCTGTTCATGCCGAATATCTTTGTCGCCCTGGCCGAATAATGGCGATCGAGCAAGTTTCTGTCGCGCTGTCGTCGCTGCGCATGACCGGTTGGACGTCGGTTTCGATCGATTGGGACTATGAGGCGGCGGCGCAGAGTTTTGAGCTGAAGGTGACCGAGCCCGAATGGACGCAGGCGTGGGACCCAGGCGCGGCTGTGCCGTTTCTTGACGAGGAGTTGTCGATTTATGCCGGCGGCGACCTTGTCGTCACCGGCTATATCGACACTTACGAAGCCAATATTTCGACGGACAATCACGAAGTCACGATTTCGGGTCGGTCCAAGAGCGGCGATGCAATCAAGTCGCATGCGGTTCACAAGACCGGGCGGATCGAAAAGAAAAAACTGGTGGACGCGGCCAACGAGTTGTCGAAATCCACTGGCCTTCAAGTGAAATTCACCAGCGATTTGTCGCTGAAGCCGATTCCGAAAATCCAGCTTGCGCGGGATGACACCGTGTTCCATGCGGTCGAGCGCGAGGCGCGGAAGCAGGGCGCGGCGCTTGTGCCGCAGCCGGACGGGACCGTGAAGATCACCCGCCCCAAAGGCGATCGGCACGCCGGGCAGTTGGTCGAGGGGTTCTTTCCGCTGAAGTCGGGCCGCGTGAAATTTGATCGCTCCGGCCAGCATTCGCACATTCATGTGCGCGGGCAGCGCGCGCTCGGCGTGGACGAGAAAAGCTTGCGGGTCGAGCACATCGAGCTCGACGCGACGATCAAGCGCATCAGCCGCAAAATCGTCCATCTCGAGGGCGACGGCGACATCAAGCTGGCGAAAAAACGCGGCAAGCATGAGGTGTTGCGCCAGGCGGCAAAAGGCAAGGTCTGGACGCCGAAGGTTTCGAGCTGGCGCGATTCGACCGGGCAGCTCTGGACGCCCGGAAAGTTGGTCGCGTGCCGGGCGCCGCGCTGGCACATCGATGGCGACATGGCGATCAAAAGTGTGTCGTTTTCGCAGGATCTGACGGACGGCACCATCGCCGATCTGACCATGGTCGATCCGCGGGCGCTCGGCGGCTCCAAGGGCAAGGGTGACGCCGGCGCGCTCGGCGCGGGCGGCGACGGCAAGGATCTGGACGAATGAGCGGCGACATTTTCCGCTTCCTGCTCGACAAGGTCGATGACAGCGGCAAGCTGCAGAAAATCGATGGGAAGGGCTATGCCGGCGAGGAATTCGCCGGCGCGCATCGCGTCGGCCATTTTGGCTACGCGTACAATCCGCCCAAGGGGTCGCATGGCGTCGGCTATTCGCCGCGCGGCATGGGCGATTTGGCGTTCATGCTTGGGATGGAGCATCCCGATCTTCGGCCCAAAGACCTCGCGCCGGGCGAATGCCGGCTTTACGACGCTGAAGGCAACACGATTTTCATGGGCCTGAAGAACGGCATCCACATTTCCAACAAGCAGGGGCATGTGGTCGTGACGTCGGCCGGAAATGTCTATCTCAACGGCAAGGGCGGCGCGCGGGTGATGACGGAAAACGGGCCGTCTGAAAAGGTCTATGCCTGATGGCGATCACCACGCGCGTTCTCACCACCAAGAACGCCGTTCCGCCGCCGGACATCGTTTGGAATGGCGTTCGCGGCGATTTCGCGCTCGCGGCCGATGGTGGGCTGCGCGGCGGCGAGACATTCGCTTCCGCCGTTTGCATGCTGCTGTTTTCCGACGCGGCCTGCGAAAAATCCGATCTGACCATGTTCGACAACGGCGACCGTCGCGGCTGGATCGGCGACGCCTTCGACATCGACGCTGGCGCCGGCGAAGGGCCGATGGGGTCGCTGCTGTGGCGCTTTCGCCGGTCCGAGCTGGTGGCGGAAACCGGTTACAAGGTCGAGGACGCGGCGCGCAGCGCGCTGCGTCCGCTGATCACGCAAAAGGCCTGCGCGCGCATCGATGTCTCTGCCGAAGTGGACGCACCGGCCGGGCTGATCCGTCTGTTTGTGACGATTTACGGCGAAGACGGCGGCGTGATGTGGGCCGCGAGATTCGACATTTTGTGGCAGGCCATCGCCGGCAAGGCCGGCGGTCCGCTGCTGAAGCCCTGATCAGGAACTAAAATGCCTCTGACGGTTCGCACACTCGACGCCCTGGGCCAGTGGGCGCGCGGCTTGTTCGCCAAGGCGGTGGACGGCGCCGTCGTGTCTGTTTGGCCTAACACCTGGTCTGTGCTCGGCAAGGTGCTGGCGCCGGTCGCGCAGGCGTTCGAGCAACGCATGTCCTGGTTGTGGGACCAGATTTTTGTCTCGCGCGCGACCGATGTCGCCATCATCGGCAGGCATGGTTATGAGCTGGGCGTGTCCGCTATCCCCGCCGTCGCCGCCACGGGCTCCGCGACCTGTGACGCGGTGTCCGGGCTGGTCATCCCGCGCGGCGTGCAATTCCAGCGCCCCGATGGCGCACTGTTTTCGACCGCTTCCGAAGTGACGGCGTCCGGCGCCAGCGTGGTGTTGCCGCTCGTGGCAAACGTCGCCGGGGCCGCGGGGAATACGGCGGCCGCGACCGAGCTGGCGCTGGTCTATCCCGATGACACCCCGCAGCTGGGGGCTGTGGCGATTGTGGGCGCCGGCGGCCTGGGCGGCGGCGCGGACGCCGAGGGCAAAGAGGCCTGGCGCGCGCGCATTCTGGAGAAAAAGCGCAAGCCGCCGAACGGGGGGTCCGTGTCGGATTGGCAGAAATGGGCGCGGGCGTCGTCGGCCGGCGTGGCCTGGGCCTGGGTGGATTCCTTCTCGAATTCGACGCGGCAGGTGTGGATCGCCTTCGCCCGGTCCGATCGCGCGCTTGGGGCCCCGTCCGGCGCCGATGTCGCGGCGATGCGAGCGGCGCTCGGCAATCCGAACCAGCGGCCGGTGACGGCGCGCCCGACCGTCGTTGGCGTCACGCCCGCGCCCGTGCCGGTCACTCTGACCCGCGTTATTCCCGATACGCCCGCAATTCGCGCGGGGATCGCGCTGGAGCTGCAGGCGCTGTTCACCTCCTACAATCCCGTCGATGGCGCCCATGTCGCGCCGGCGACGCCGAACAGCAGTTTTGTTTTGCCGGTGGACTGGATCGACGAGGCGATCGGGCGCACGCCGGGGCTGCTGACTTTCACCCGCGTCGCGCCGGCGGGCGACATCACTTATTACACGCCGGGGCGCATCCCCGCCTATCAAGCGCCGAGCTACGTCTGATGCTCGACATCAGGACGCCGCAGGACGCGGCGATCTGCCCGCTGATTTCGGCGCGGCCGCCCTCGATCGTGGACGTTGAGAGCGCGCCGACGGACGAGACCCTGCTGCCGCAGATCCTGCACTTCACGCCGCGCGGGGCGGCCTGGTCGACAGACGAGAATTTCGAGCCTGAGACGGTGCTGCGCGGCGTGTGGCTCGCCATCGCCGATTTCGCCGCCGACATGTGGACGCGGTTGTTCACGGTGTTTTCGCAGGCGTTCCCGTCGCTGGTCACGGATGCGCTGGCCGATTGGGAGACCGAGCTTGGACTGCCCGAGGCGGGCGAGGAGGCGATCTACGCCACGCTTGACGACGCCGCCCGGTTACGCGCGGTGCGGCAGGCCTACGCCGACGCCGGCGGCGCCTCGCCGGGCTATTTCATCTGTGTGGCGGACCAGCTCGGCTATCGCGTCGAGGTGACCGAAAACGGGTTCTTCGCCTTCGACGGAACGCCGTTCGATGGCGCGACCCGGTTGGCGATGCTTTCCGATGTGCGCCTGTTTTCGTGCGACGGCGTGATGAGCTTCGACAGCGTGACCGGCCTGACCAATTTTTGCGTCGATCCGACGCAGTTCTGGACGGTCAAGCTGCTCGATATCCAGGCCACCTATCTCGCCTTTGACGGCGTGATGAGCTTCGACGGCGCGCAGGCGCTGACGTCGATCCCGTACGCGACCGCGCTCGAACGCCGCATCCGCAATCGCGCCAACGTCGAAACTTACGTCTTTTTCGATTACTCTGGGGCAGCCTCATGAAATACGTTCCGCCGCTTGGATCGACCGATCTGGAAGCTTCCTATGTCCAGGGTAACGCCGCCGTCGGTCTCGCCGGGTCAATCCCGACGGCGCGCGGCTTCGAGGTGGTGCAGCGCGAGATCGTCAATGCGATCCTCCTTGACGGGCTGACGCCAAACGATGCCGATCTGACGCAGTTGCGGCAGCTGTTTGGCGCGCGCCTGAAAAAGTCCGGCGGCATAGTGACGGGGTTGCTGACTCTGCAGGGTGGCCTGATGGTGACCGGCAGGGCTATCACATCGAACGATACGCTCGACAGCGACGATTACAGCGGAACCATTCAGGCCACAGGCAGCGCGACCGGGCAAACGTTCCATTTGCCCACCCCGGCGTCATCTGGCGGCGCCCGGTTTCGGTGGATCAATGGCTCAAGCGCGAACTGGAATCTGACCACCAGCGCTGGCCAAATCGTCAACACGACTTGGACCGGCGTGACAATGGTCTCGCGGCCGGGCACCGTCATGGATTTCGAATGTGACGGCGCTTCATGGCTGCTGGTCGCGGGCAATGGCCTGGCGGCGGGGTCATGTGGGTTCCGAATGTTCGGGGCTCCGGCTGACATCCCCTCGGGCATACTGACAAATTTGACGGGCTGGCCGAGCATGACCATCTCGGGGATTAGCGGCAGCGTCGATCAATCAGCCGGAAATTTCAACGCCGCAGCTGGCGACGCCGGAGATTGGATTTTCACGGCCGGCGCCAACACAAACGGCGCATCCAACAACGAGCGAATTCTCATTTTCCAGAACAGCGCCGCCATCGCCAATCAAGCGCTCTCGGTATCGGGCACGCCTATCGCGAACCTCGATCCAAATTGCTGTTCTGGTGTGATCCGCGTTTCTGCCGGCGATACCGTTTACGCAAAATATTACCATGATGCAGGATCAACGCAGGCGATGGGCAACAATTCCATCAACTTTTTTTCCGGCTTTCGCGTCGGCATCTGAGGCAGGGACATGGCGGATTATACACTCACTCTTGCGCAGTTGGATAAAGTGATGGCTGCGATTCCTTTGGCCATGCGCGGGCCGGACGCGGGGCTTTCCTTCGCGCTCACGCACCATATCGCGTCAGAAGAGAAGGTCGCGGCTCCGGAGGCTGGCGCCACGGTCTCTACCGTGACATTCGAGGCGCCGACCTCCGGCATCCTCACCACCACAGACGCTGTGGACGCGGTCGTTGCGCCGATCATCGCCGAAGTGCTTGCTGGGCGCACGCCGCCGGCGCCCCCCGCGCCCGTGCCTCAATCGGTAAGCCGCCGCCAATTCTTTCATGCCGTTGCTTTGGCGGGGTTCCTGACGGAAGCCGAAGCCGAAGCCGCTGTCGCGCGTCAGGCGCTGCCTGCTGCTGTCCTGGCCGAAATTGGAAAACTCCCGGCAGGAGACCAATTTGGAGCGCGGATGCTCGCGATTGGCGCTGAGACGTTTGAGCGCGCGAACCCGCTGATGAACCTCATGGCGGCGGCTCTCGGCCATGACGCGGGCGACGTTGACGACCTGTTCCGGTTCGCCGCTACGCTCTGACATCATAGGACATTTTGCAATGTTGAAACGAACGCTTCTCGCGGGCGCGTTGGCGCTCATCTGCGCGTCATCTGCGTTCGCCGATACGCCGATTGTCTCGGGCCGAGGGGATGTGGTCGGGTGGACTCGCGTCGGGTCCGGAACTGAACCGGTTCAAGTGCAAGCATTTTCAACCAGCGGTGTGTGGCTCTCCGATAGCGCGACCGCTCCAGCCGGCGCGGCTGGAGTCGTCTATGTCTCCGGGGGCAACATCTCGCCAGTGCTCACCGCCAAAAACCAATGGTGGGTGCTGCCGGGACAGGGCGCGGCGTCAGCGACCATCGGCGTGATACCTGTGAGCCAGTCGAGTGGGCAGAGCATTGCCACCGCCCAAAGGACAATCGGGGTCACCGCATCGCAGATCGTCGCAGCCCGTACATCTCGGCGGGCGGTCACGATCGCAAATTGGGGCGCCACTGATATCTACGTCGGCAATCCCGACGTGACGACGTCGACGGGCGCGCGCATCCCCCCGGGGCGCGCCAGAACCGTCGAGACGTCGGCGGCGATATACGGCATTTCCGGGTCCGCCGGGCAGGCGGCCGACGCGCTGGAGACGTACTGATGCGCCGCGCCGTTTTCTACGCCGTTGCGGCGCTCCTGATCGTGTCTGGCTTGCCTCAAGCGCCGGCCCGCGCTGACAGCCTGTCGGACTTCACCCCTGGCGCTGTGCGCGTCATCGGTCAAAGCCGCGTCCCATTCGTTATCCCGTCCTCCGGGACGATGGGCGCCAATGGGGCGCTGAGCGGAATCACTGCCGTCGCCAGCCCATACCCCGCCGCCTACGTCTATTTGCCCGCGAACGCCATCGCGTCAGGCGTCGCGGCGGGTTGGTATTACGCCGAATTTTCATCGACCACGGCGGCGACGGTTTACAACAACGCCTATACGAGCGGGACGCCGGCGATCCCTGCGAGCAAGGCCGCTTTTGCGACCACAGGGACGGGCGCTTACACCCAGACGACGGGAGCGCTCACTGCATACAGCATGACGGTGCCTGCTGGTCTAATCGGCCCAAACGGGGCTGTATATGTGCCCGCAACCCTGTCAAACAACAATAGCGCTGGGGCAAAAAGCACATCGCTATACCTTGGCGCGTCTCAACTCGGGTCGAATTCAACCACGACAACACGCGGCGCGTCGTACCTCTTTGGTGTGGCGAATGCCGGGTCTGAGACTGTGCAGGTGAGCGCCGTCAGCGGCGGCGGCGTCATCGGCGCGTCTGCCGGCATCCCATACTACAGCGCGGTCAATACGGCGACAGCCACGACGATCTCCGTGAAGATTGGCGTCGCAACAGCGACCGACACCAACACGCTGGAAACCGCGACGATCCAGTTAACGCCCGGAGTGCCGTGATGTCGAAATGCATTCATGGAGCGTTTGTGCTCGTATTGTGCGCTGTCCCTGCGCTTGCGGCTGACCCTGGCATAAACCCAAAACTACAAATTCAGGACGGCGGAACCAACGCCGCGACTGCGGCGGACGCTCGCCGTAATTTGGGCGTCGGGACGCATTCCGTCGATAGCTCCGGGAATGCGACGCTTTCAGCCCCAGATGGGTCGGAGGGCGTCGGGAAACAGCACACGCTTGGCGGTGTGACACCTGTTGAGTTTGCGGTGATGCAGAACGGGCAGCTCGGTCACGGCGCAACATGGCTGTGTTGGTCGGCGGTGAGCACGTCGGTACGATGCAATTACGCCGCTATCGGTTCTGGCCAACATACGTTCGGGAATGGGCATGGCGAAATGCTGCGCGTGGAGGACCCCGGCGACGCCATCACAGTGGTCACGCGCATCAGGCCCGGGGCTCGGCCCGACAATATTGCGATTTACGGATCGACTGGGAGCACGGCGCTGGCCGCAGTCGGCGACTATGGCAAGATCGACATGATGATCGATGAAGAACGCGTGTTTCGGGTGTCGAAAATTCAAGCGACGCTGAGCAAACCGCTGGTTGCGATGGGCACGGCCACCGGAGCTAATCCAAGCGCCGGCAATATCGGCGAGTTGATTTCGACGTATAAGGAAGCGCCCGCCGGTGTCTCGCTCACGAACAATACCCCGACCACCATCATGTCGATCACGCTGACGGCAGGAAATTGGGATATTTCCGGGGATTGTGGGTTTCTGCCAGCCAACGCGACGCCGATCGTTTACGAGATATGCTCGGCTACCGTCACGATAGACACGCCTGACGGACCGGACCGAACGGTGCTCGGACGCCCCGATCGCGGCAACTACAACAACGCGCGCTGGCAATGGACGGGCAACGGGGTGAGTTTTGACTCGCTGCCGGTCGGCCCTCTGCGCGTGAATCTCACTGCGCCCAAAGAATACAATCTGGTGGGCCAAGCCGGCCACACCGGGGCTGTCACTGGATACGGCTCGCTGCGCGCCACGAGGGTTCCATGATCAAGCTTGATCGCCGTGAAGTCTTGAAATCCTCCATCGCCGCCGCCGCCGCCGCCACGATGCTGCCGCTCCCCGCCTCGGCGGCGCATCCTGGGGTCACGGTGGGGGCGATCCGATGGGATGCATGGTACGCCGGGCCAGCTTCGCTCAACGCGCCGCAAGCGCAGTCCAATCTCAGCCCGCAGCGGTATCAATCTCGCGCTCCAGCCTGCGCTACGGTGATCAATGATCATACGATTTCGCTGGATTCGTGCGTGTCGCAATCGGCTATCGACGCGGAGATCACTGCCGCGCATGGCGCCGGTCTAGATTACTGGGCGTATGATTGGTACGGCACGACCAGAGCGATCCAAAACGCATGGAGATTCCACCAAACATCGTCGATCAAAAATCAGATGAATTGGTGTCATCTGTGGTCGTCGTACACGAATTTTCACTTGGAAATTCAATCATCAATGGCGGACGTCATGAGCCGCCTCGCGCAGAGCAATTATCAGCGGGTGATCAGCGGGCGTCCTCTCGTGTGCTTGCTCGCAGACAGTTACGCCGTGGTCGATCTAGCGGCAGACATCACGGCTTTCAGGGCGGCGTGCGGTACCGCAGGAGTTGGGAACCCATATATCGTTCTGGTGTCCCATCCTGTGCCGATTGACGGCGTGCTCGCCGCGACCGGGGCGGATGCACTGGGTTTCTACGCGACGAATTCCAGCCCCATCGCCGAGCAACCGTATTCTGGCCTTGTGGCGCTTGTCGAGCAGACATGGCAAACGCGCGCCGATTCCGGACAGGCGAGCATCCCGACTGCAATGACTGGCTGGGACCATCGTCCAATGGTGGAGCGGCCCAACGCCGCAGGCGGCCCGCAAACCGCATGGCGGGGCTGGCTGGATTATGTCGTCGCTGGAACGCCTTCTGAAATCGCTGCGCATGTTGGGCGAATGCTGCAATTTCTACGCGATCATCCCACAGAATGCCCAGCACAAACTGGTCTGGTCTATTCGTGGAATGAGCACAGCGAAGGCGGCTCCACGCTCAACCCGTCATTGGGCGGGCGCGCAATTCTCGACGCCGTCGCCGGCGTTCTGTGACGCGACGTAACTGAGGCCATCATGAAAATCACACTTTTGCTGATCGCGCTGCTCTGCGCGGCGCCGGCGCTTGCGGCGCCCGGCACAAAACGCATATTGGGCGTCGGTGACGGGGGAACAGGGGCTGAGGCGGCGTCCGCCGCTCGCAGCAATCTTGGCGCGGCCAGCCGTGGCGCGAATTCCGACATCACGTCGATCAACGGGCTCACCATGCCGCTCTCGACAGGGCAAGGCGGCACCGCCAGCGCGACGGGAGATCTGTCGGCGATGACGGCGACGGTCAACGTGCTGCGCGGCTATGGCGCGCTGCCCGCCCCAGTGTGCAATGGGGCGGCTGACGACCGCACAGCGCTGCGGGCGATCATCACAGCAGCGGCTGGTAATGCTCGCGTGCTGATTCCTGCCAGCGTCACTTGTCGCGCGGACCTTCTCACGCTGCCATCCAATTCGCATCTGACCGTTGACGGAACGCTGAAGGCGCCGGACGGGATCGTTCAAACCGTGATCCAGATCGGCAGCGGCGCCAGTAATGTGGTGATCGACGGATCTGGCGTGATCGACGGCAACCGCAACAACACAACCGGGGCCAACGGCGCGGCCGGGGGCATCAGCTCGGGGCCGACTGCCTCGAATGTTCAAATTCGCGGCGTGACGATCCAGGGAGCCCGCATGTGGCCGCTTAATCTCGTCGGCGTTTCCGGCTGCTCTGTTACAGACGTCACGATGCGGGACTCGACAAATTCGGCCGAGTTTGCGGCGGGCTCAAACAATTGTTGGGCCTCGCGTCTGAAAATCAGCAACATCGACAACGACGGGAGCTTTGTTTTTTATAAAGGCGTCTGGAACTCCGGCATTACTGATTCTGTCATCGAAGGCGGCTTTGTTTCTGGTATCGGCGTCTATAACGACAACGATACGCAAACGCTGAGTCATGACCTTGTGATCGCCAACAACATTCTGCGCGGCAACGGGCGCGTCGGCCTGGAAGTATCGGTCGGAACGCGCACCGATCAGACGCGGAACCATTACAACATCAAAATTAAAGACAACGTGCTGGTTGGGAACGGGACACAGAATCTTTCTCTTGGCGACATTGCCTTGTCTGCGATTGAGCGCTCGGACATTTCCGGTAACTCGTCGTTCTCATATGGTGGGGCGTCCACGTCACCGGCGATCAAGATTGCCCTTGGAGCGAACGCGCTCACCATCGAAAACAACAAGATTTTCAACCCTGGGCCAGGCGGCGCGTCCGGCGTCTGCTTTCAATTTGCGCCGGGAACGACTGCGGAACGCTGGATCATTCGCAACAATACTTGCATTGACAATCAGGAGACGCGGACAGTCGCTTACGGATTTCTCGGGAAAATTCCGACCAAATCCCAAGTGCATGACAATCGGGTGATCAACACAATCGGCGGTTTCGGCCCTCTCAGCGAGGGCTCGTCGCTGGCGTTTGGCTGGAAAGGCCAGATCTCCAATTCGGACCAGATTGCCGCGCTGAACTATCACACGAGCACGAAGCGCACGACAGCGCTGCAAATGCGTGGCGACACGGACAGCGTGTCGATTGGCGGCATCGAGGGCAGTCCGAAAACAATCACTCTCTCGACAGAGGACGGGGACAACGCGGGCAAGATCGTCGTCAACGGGGCTCTCCATCACGGCGGAGCCGCATGGATCGACCCGATCAACCACACTGAGGACAACACGGCCGTCGTGTCTGCGGGACGAGACAATGCGACACTCATCAACACGACACTCATCCCGGCTTTCACGGTGCTGATCCCGCCGCTGACCGGAGCAAACGGTCAGATTTTCAGACTGTCGTCTGATGGCGGGGTCACGTCGATGACGGTCAAGGACAGCGACGGCAACAGCATCTCCGGCTCGCCCACAACCCTGGCGGCCGGCGTGGGGCGCACCTTTCTGTCCGATGGGTCCGCCTGGCATGTGCAGTGAGGGGTCGGCGCGATGAGAACACAAACCCTTAACCTGCGCGCGCGAACGAATGAGGACTTCATTTTCACGCGCGATTTTAGCCAGATCGCGATCGCATACGATATTCCCGCCAGCGTGATCAGGATGCACGCGCGCATTTCGGCGGCGTCGCAAGCCGTCGAATATGGATGGGCCAGCGACAGCTCAGAAGATGGGAAAGTCGAATTCGATCCGCAAACCGGCTTCTGTGTGTTTTCTGCGCCGGCGGCGCAGATGGCGATGATGCCGGTCGCGCTGAGATATGATTGCCGGATCGAGCTACAGGACGGCTCAAAGAAAGCGCCGTTCGCGGGCGGTCTTGGCTTTACGCGCGGCGTCACGTCCAGGGGCGGCGATCTCAGCCCCTCGACATTGGCGCTTGGCGACACAGTCGAAGTGCTGGGGGAATTTTCGCCTGTTGCGCTGCCTGTGTCGCAAACGGCGATACTGGAAGCGGTGCGGGCGGCTGCGGCGCGGGTGACGCCAGAGGGTCTCCCCGCGCAGTTCGCCGCGCTATCCCCGGCTGATTGCGCGCTAGTCTCACAGCTGCTTTTTGCCGCGATCCCGGAAATCGTTGACGGCGTTGTCCCAGTGGGGGGCGGCCAAGTCGTTTTTGACGGGAGCGGGTTTTTGACCCGCGCTGGCGGCGGCGAAGTTCCGCTTGGTTTTACCAGCGATTCGTGGCTGGTCTCTCTGGTCGAATCGCTCCCTCTCGGGGATCAGAGGGCGATCGCTCAGATGATCGTCGGCGCGCTGCCCAACATGACGACCGATGTGGTTCCGGTTCGGACGGGACAGGCCTGCTTCAGCCGCTCGCGGTTTTGCGTGCGCGCTCGCTGAAACGCTCCACCCAAAAGGCCAGATTTTGAAATGCTGAAACGCCTCATCGTCGGCGCGCTTTCGTGCGCTTGTTCGACTTCGCGCGCCGGGTGACCTGATGACAAACATTCTGGACCTCTGGCCCTACCAAATCTCTGACGCGGTAGGGCCGGCTGAAGATTGGATCGCCGCGTTTTCCTACACGAATGGAGCGGCGCCGTGTGATCTTTCAGGCATCGCATTCTCGCTCACGCTGTCGTCTGCGGCGCACACGCCGTTGACGCTCGGGACATCAACGGGCGAATTGCAGATCGTGCAAAGCGAGGGCTCGTCAGTCAGCGACACGCTGTTGATTGCGGCCTCGGCGCAGACGCTGACGCCGCTCGCCGCGGGTGAGAACTACTCCATCGTGTGCAAGGCGACTGCTGACGGCCACACCCGCAATGTGTTGCTGGGGCGGCTCTACGTGCGCCCGGCGCCACAATGACGACGATACACCTCCTTCGCCGCCCGGCCGGCGCTCATGTCCCAATCACGGCGCGGCTTGAGCCAGTCGGCGATCCTCCTCCAGGGGTAGCGACGGCAAGACTTAACGTCGGGCTCTTTAGCGCCACAGTGACGCTCAACGCTGGGCTTTTCGAGGCTACGGCTTCGGTGGTCGCTGATCCGTGGGCGCTGGTCCCTGCCGGGCCTCCGACCCCCTCCGAGCCGTGGCTTCAATTCCACCCGATCAACGCCGCAGCCGCCGCTGCAATGATTTTCTGAGAGGTTCCCTATGGCTACTGCTCCGCAGTCATATCAATTCACGGACGGCGCCGGCGCGACAAAGACGGGTCAAACGCCGCCTCTCGGGTATCAGGCCGGGGCAAATGCGATTTCCGTTGCCATCGCATCCGACCAGCCGGCGATCCCCGTTTTGCAAAGCGGCTCGTGGTCGGTGGCCGTGTCGAATTGGCCGGCTACGCAGGCGGTGTCCGCGTCATCTCTCCCTCTGCCTGCTGGCGCGGCGACGGCGGCAAACCAGCCCTCGCTTAATGGCGATGGCGGCGCGTTGGCGCATGTCACCAACTGGTCGGCGACGCAGGCGATTAGCGCATCGTCCGCAATCCCTGTGAGCGGCACATTCTGGCAGGCGACGCAACCTGTTTCGCTGGCGTCGCTCCCGGCGCTCGCGACTGGCTCCAACGTCATCGGCGGCGTCACAATTTCTGGGACGCCCTCGGTATCCGTCAGTGAGTCCGTTGCCGTCACCGGCACGTTTTGGCAGGCGACGCAGCCAATCAGCGCGGCGACTCTCCCCCTCCCGACTGGGGCGGCCACAAGCGCCAAACAAGACGACCTCAAGGCGGCGATTGCCGGCATGTCCATCCCTGTCCACGACTATATCGGCCTTGGCTACACCGGCGGCAACGTGACGACCGTCACCTACAAAACAGGGGGCGCGAGCGGAACGACCGTAGCCACGCTGACCCTCGCCTATGATGGCTCGAACAACCTGACCTCGATCACGAAGGCGTAAGAGATGGGCTGGCAATTCAACCCGTTCACGGGGAACCTTGATTGGGCCGGTGCTTCGACGGCTTACACTCTGCCCATAGCGGGCGCTTCCACGCTTGGCGGCGTCAAGGTCGGCTCTGGGCTTTCGATTGATGGCTCTGGCGTTCTGAGCGCGCCGGGACTGACGCTCCCGGCATCTGTCTCTTTTGGCACGCTCACGTCGAGCGGTTCCGGGCTAGAAATCACCGGAACGTGGAATGCGTCTGGCGTCGCTTTCCCCGGCGCGTTGCTGGTCAACGTCACCAATACGAATAGTGCGGCTGGGTCAAAGCTGGCTGATTTTCAGAGAGACGGGTCGTCTGTTTTAAGTATAACTCCGGCCGGGCAGATTAATGGGAGGGCTGGAAGTTACAACAACCCAACGATGCGCGCCGGTACATCCGGTTCTTATCTTGTATTAGGATCAGGTGACAGCGGTAGTGTTGTTGGCCAAGGAGGCGCTACGCTTTTTGGAAGCGACGGAGCTAAATTTTCATTTGCTGGGTATTTAGACTTTAACGGCGCAGGAAACGGAAGACTTTATCTAGACGCCGCTGGCATCATCGCCCAGCGCAACGGCACGAACGCGCAGGCTGATCGCGTTTACAACACATGGACCAGCGGCGGCGCCCAAGAGTGGTTTGCAATCGACTGGAAGACTACGGCGAACACCTGCATCGTCGGCACGCAAGCCACAGGGGCCGGCGCTGCTGTTCGGCCGATTTCCGCTGTTGGGTCTTGGTCGTTCGCGTCTCCCAATTTTGACGCGCCTTTCACTGTCGCAACTCTCCCTGCCGGCGTCGAACGTGCGAACGCCTACGCCATTGACGGGCGCAAGGACGGAGAGGGGCCGGGCGCCGGGTCGGGTGTCCCGGTTTTCTATTCTAACGGATCATGGCGGCGCTGTTCTGACTGTTCGCCCGTCGCGGCTTAACGGAGATCACAAGTGGCAATCTATGAAATTCTCATCCGTGGCGCGGTGGACGGCTCTCTTGTCGGCGCTCATCAGATTGATTGGAATGAGCAGGGCGTCCCCGGCCTGCCGCGTCCGTTGGCCGTTGACGCGGTCGGCGGCGTGCTCGGGGCCGCATTCGCCACGCTGGCGACCGACTACGCCAATTTGAAGGCGAAGGCTGACGACTACGACGCGGCGACTGTTGAGCTTGCCGCGCTCAAGGAAAAGACCGCCGATTATGACGCGGTGAAGGCGAAGGCTGACGCTTACGACGCCGCGCAGGCTGCGGCGCTCGCCACTGTGTCGCGCCGGCAGTTCTTCCAGGCTGCGGCGCTATCCGGCCTAATCACGCCGGACGAAGCGCTCAGTGCCGTCGCCGGCGTGGTGGTCCCGGCGAGCATTGCGGCGGCGATCAATACGTTGCCTGAAGACCAGCGCTTCGCCGCGCAAATGGCGGTCGTTGGGAGCCGTGATTTCGAGCGCCTGAATCCGTTTGTAAGCCTGCTTGCCGTGAGTATGGGTAAGACATCGGCCGAGATCGACGCGCTATTCACGCTGGCGGCGTCTCTCTAAGCCACTAATCCAAGGAATCCAATTTGTTGAAACGCACGCTACTCGCGGGCGCGATCCTTTGCGCGCCGATTTCCGCCAACGCAGGAGGATATTGGGACGATGCTTTCTCGCCTCATGCGCCGGCTGGGCAGGTTTTTCCTGAGGCCAACAAAAAGGTCAGGGTCGCGCGTCAAGATCAGCATCGGCTACAGAGGCCATGTGGCGAGGCTGTAGGGGGCGGCAGCGCCGTTGTGGCGTCGTTCTATGGTGGAGGCAAGGGCGAGCGCCTGAGCCGCTACACGGCCTCCGGAGAGCGGTTTAACGCGAACGCTCTGACCGCTGCGCACAAAACGCTTCCATTTGGCACGCGGCTTCGCGTCTGCCGGTCAGGCTGCGTCGTGGTGCGCGTAAACGACCGAGGCCCCTTCGCGCGTGGGCGGGCGCTCGATCTTTCGCGAGCCGCCGCCTGCGCCATCGGACTGCCCGGCGTTGGGGCTGTCACCATAACGAGGCTTTGAAAATGATGGGCTGGAAATGTCCCGGCTGCGGCCGGTGTTGGGCGCCTGATGTGCGCCAGTGTTCCGAATGCGAGAGGGTTGCGAGCAAGCCGGCTCCGCACCTGCCTGCGGCTCCTGTGCTCCCGGCTCCATATTATCCGCCTCGGCCGCCGATCTGGTCTGACCCGTCACCGTTCTCCCCTGCGCCGTGGCAACTGCCTTTCCCGGTCACTTGCGCCATTGGGAAACCGGCTGACCCGAACGTGATCGCTTGGGGCTGACCATGCTTCGCGACATCTGCGCCGGCGCCATTCTCGTCGTGCTCCTTCTCCTTGCGCAATGGCTCAACGCCCGCGCCGAGGAATACACGCCGCCGCAACAGCGGTGGGTGGTGCTGGCGACGGTCTGCAATGCGCAGGAGCAATGCCGGCGCGAGAGGCTTCCCGTCGAAGCAGACAATTCCGTGCATTGCATGATGGGCGCCGGATGGATGCGCGTCACGCAATGGCTGACGGAACGCCCATCGCTTCACCTGAAATCGGTCAACGGGTGCCGTCCCGCCGATGAGCATGATCTGTGAAAGTCTTCCCTATGGCAAAAGACAATTTCAAAACGGCGCTCGCCTTCACGTTGGCTTATGAGGGCGGCTGGTCGAACCATCCGGCCGATCCAGGCCACGCCACGATGTGCGGCGTCACTCTCACGACCTATCGGCTTTATCACCCTGGCGCGACCGCCACGCAACTCCGCAACGCGCCGATGGCTCATTTCGAGGCGATCTACCGCAAGGGCTATTGGGACAAGATCGGAGCCGATGCGCTGCCGGCTGGCGTTGACGCGCTCGCGTTCGATATCGCCGTCAACATGGGGCCTGGGCGGGTTCTGCCTTGGCTGGCGAAGACTGCGGCTCTCAAGCCCACCGAGCGCATCAAGGCGCTGCATGGCCTTCGCATGGGCTTCTGGCGGCGTCTGCGCACTTGGGCCACCTTCGGCAAAGGCTGGTCACGCAGAGAGACCGCTTGCCTTGCGCTGGCGCTGAAAATGGCCGGCGTAAAGTGAAGATGTGCGGGCCGGGCTTGATACCGGCTCCTACAGGCAAACGTACCAAGGCGATCACTAGCTGTAGGTCTGGTCGCGCATAACGGGTCCATCCCCGCCGCCGCACGCCTAAGACATAGGCGATCAATCCATAAAATTCAACCGAATCCCGAGTTGCGCGCGGGGCTTGCCGGGCGGTGCGCGCATTCATCCTTCGCCGCCCGGCTCCCTGAAGGAAAACCCAAATGAAACGCTATCTCGAAGCGGCGGCCCTCGCTGTCGCGATCATCCTGTTCGCCTGGATTCCGGCCAACGCCGCCGACGCGGTTACCGCTGTCGTCATCCCGTGGGGCGATTGGCTCAAGGAAATCATCGTCTCTGTCGGCTCTCTTGCTGTCGCGGTGCTGTCTTTCGTCATTGCCAAATGGGCGCCGGCTTATGTCAAGGTGTTCTTGACTGACGACCTGATTGCAAAGGCTGTGAACTATGGGCTCGGCGCGGTCGAGGGCGCGGTCGCCGGCAAGACCCTGACGCTGGAAACCACCAATGAGGTCCTGGCTGCCGCCGAGCAATTCGCCGTGGCTTCTGCGCCGCGCGTGTCCAAATGGGCTGGCGACAATCTGCGCCCGCTGATCCTTTCCAAGCTGGCGGCGTCTGGGATCGTCCCTGAGACAGTGTCGGCTGACGCCGTCGGCGCGGCTGTGGTGACGAAGTGACATTCGCCTACGTCTTGGCTGGGCTGCTGGCGGTCGTCGTGATCGCCGGCTTTGCCATCAAGCTCGGGCAGGCATCCGCGCGCCAGTCCGGGCGCGATGAGGTCAAGGCGGAAGACGCCAAGGCGGAAGCTGCCGCCGCGCGGAAAATTGAAGCAATCGCAGTTCAAGGGCAATCCGATGAGCAAACGATTTCTGATCTGCGCGACGGCTCTTTCTAGTTTGGCGCTCGCCGGCTGCGATCTGGAGCGCGTCAAGCCGATGTGTCCGCAACTCAAAACGTACAGCCGCGCGCAGCTTAACGCCGTAGCTGACGCCTATCCCGGGCTGTCGTCCGACGTGCGCGCCATGATCCGCGACTACAGGCTCGTGCGACGGCAGATCAAAGCGATATGCCCGTGACGCGCCAGGGCTGCGCGCCCTGGATTTTCCTACCAAGCGAGAGACCGGGCGTTAGTCTCGGCAAAGGAATGGATATGCCGGACGGAACCGGGGGGTGGTCGCTTTCCGACCTCAATTCATTTGCCGGGATCGGCGCGCTGTTCGTCACCCTCGGTGGCGTTTTGCATGTGAGAGGGCGGAAGGACGCCGCGGCCGACGCCGCCAAGGAAAAAGCTGAAGAAGCCAAGCGGCACGCCGAAGCTATCGCGACCGATCTTGCGGCATTTAAATTGGCGGCTGCGGAAAAGTTCGTTCCGCGCATGGAACTGTCGGCGATGGAGAGCCGGCTTTCCGACCGGATCGACGGCCTGGGCACGCGCGTCGAGGCTTCGGTGTCCAAATTGGGCGAGCGAATCGACCGCATCGCCGAAAAATAGAGCTTCGGGCTTCGGCCCGTCGAGAGGTCTGCGCCGCACGCAAAGGCGCAGGCGGGGAAACTTGAGCCTGGCGCTTCGGCGCCGGGTTTTTTTGTTGGCTATCCGTTTTTAAGTGTGGAATGACCGCTTGACACATAGGGCCAATGGCCCTATATTGATCATGTCGAAAGGGCAGTGGTGCCCGCCAGAATTGGAGACGACGATGACCAGCATCACCACGGCTGTCGCGCAGGACTGCTACGAAGTCGCCACGAATTTCGGAAAGAAAACGCCTTTCCCGAGCGGGGCGGAGCTTCGGAAAAAGATCAACGAAGCGGTGAAATCCGTTTATCGGTCGGATATGTCAAAGGATGAACTCTTCCGCGCTTCCATGAAGAAGCTCGACTGGCATGACTGACCAACGCGAGAAGGGAGGCTTGAGCCTCCCCTCTATCCCCACAATGTGGGGAAACTGCCTCAGCATCAGCCCGTGACTGAGCAAATACGGGGCTATCCCCGCAAATGCGGGGGGATGGCGATTAGGATAGTCCAGGCATCGAGCATGTCAATGACCCCCGATGATCTCAAATCAGCAATCAAATCCCTCGGTCTGACGGACGGGGGATTTGCGCATTTAGTCGGCATCACAGGCGCGAATGCTGATCGCACCGTACGGCGCTGGAAAGCTGGAGAGCGCGACATTCCCGGCCCTGTCATCGTCATCGTCGGTGCGCTTATGGAGAGCCGCGCCGTGCGCCGATTTTTTGGCGTAGCTCTAGACGGCGATTCCACACCATAAAACGGATAGCCTTTTTTTTTGCACCTTGAACAACCCAAGAACGAGCGTGGGGACTTCCGTGGGGACTTTCTGCACGGAACGCGCCGTTTGTTGCGCCTCTGTTCCGTTATGGCCAGCGTCGCCGGTTTTCGACGCTGCGAAAAAGCCTTTGAATATCAGGCTTTAAATGGTCGGAGTGGCGGGATTCGAACCCACGACCCCTAGTCCCCCAGA
>NZ_WNKS01000026.1 GCF_009720655.1 Rhodoblastus acidophilus
TGAAATACGCCAATTCCGGCGGCGTGCGCCTGGGCGGCCTGGTCTGCAACGAGCGCAAGACCGACAAGGAATACGAGTTGGCCGAGTCCCTCGCGGGCAAGCTGGGCACCAAGCTCATCCACTTCGTGCCGCGCGACAATATCGTCCAGCACGCCGAACTGCGCCGCATGACGGTCGTCGAATACGCTCCGGACTGCAAGCAGGCCGGCGAATATCGCACGCTCGCCAACAAGGTGCACAACAACGCCGGCAACGGCACCATCCCGACCCCGATCACCATGGACGAACTCGAAGACCTGCTGATGGAACACGGCATCATGCCGACCATCGACGAGAGCCAGGTCGGTAAGAAGGCCGTCGAAGCCTGACACTGAAGGTCCGGCCGCGCCGCGCGGCCGGACACACCCCTTCAAGGGGAATAGAGGGCATGCGCCGCTAACCCAAGGCGCTGATTTTGAAGAGGTGGCGACATGAGCGTTGCGAACGAAGATACTGTTGACGTCAAGGCGCGCAACAAGGACCTGATCAAGGAAGTGCTGGCCGTCTATCCGGAAAAGACCGCCAAGCGCCGCGCCAAGCATCTGAACGTCCACGAGCAGGGCAAGTCCGACTGCGGCGTGAAGTCCAACATCAAATCCATCCCCGGCGTCATGACCATTCGCGGTTGCGCCTATGCGGGATCGAAGGGCGTGGTGTGGGGTCCGATCAAGGACATGGTTCACATTTCCCACGGCCCCGTCGGCTGCGGCCAGTATTCCTGGTCCTCGCGCCGCAACTATTTCATCGGCGTGACCGGCGTGGACAGCTACGGCACCATGCAGTTCACCTCCGACTTCCAGGAAAAGGACATCGTGTTCGGCGGCGATAAGAAGCTGTCGAAGCTGATGGACGAAATCCAGGAACTGTTCCCGCTGAACAAGGGCATCACGGTTCAGTCGGAATGCCCGATCGGCCTGATCGGCGACGACATCGAGGCGGTCTCCAAGGCCAAGTCGAAGGAATATGGCGGCAAGACCATCGTTCCCGTGCGTTGCGAAGGCTTCCGCGGCGTGTCCCAGTCGCTGGGCCACCACATCGCCAATGACGCGGTGCGCGACTACATTTTCGACAAGCAGGACCCGGCCAAGCTGGCGGCCTTCGAGTCGACCCCCTATGACGTCGCGATCATCGGCGACTACAACATCGGCGGCGACGCCTGGGCCTCGCGCATCCTGCTCGAAGAGATGGGCCTGCGCGTGATCGCCCAGTGGTCCGGCGACGGCACGCTGGCGGAACTGGAAGCGACGCCGAAGGCGAAGCTCAACGTCCTGCACTGCTACCGTTCCATGAACTATATTTCGCGTCACATGGAAGAGAAGTTCGGTATTCCGTGGTGCGAGTACAACTTCTTCGGCCCCTCCAAGATCGTCGAATCCCTGCGCAAGATCGCCAGCTTCTTCGACGACAACATCAAGGAGAACGCGGAAAAGGTCATCGCCAAGTACCAGCCTCTCATGGACGCGGTCGTCGCCAAGTACCGTCCGCGCCTCGAAGGCAAGAAGGTCATGCTCTATGTCGGCGGCCTGCGTCCGCGCCACGTCATTGGCGCGTATGAAGACCTCGGCATGGAAGTGGTCGGCACCGGCTACGAATTCGCCCACAACGACGACTATCAGCGCACCGCCCAGCACTATGTGAAGGACGGCACCCTGATCTACGACGACGTCAACGGCTACGAATTCGAAAAATTCGTCGAGAAGGTGCAGCCCGACCTGGTCGGCTCCGGCATCAAGGAAAAGTACGTGTTCCAGAAGATGGGCGTGCCGTTCCGCCAGATGCACAGCTGGGATTATTCCGGCCCGTATCATGGCTATGACGGCTTCGCCATCTTCGCCCGCGACATGGACATGGCGATCAACTCGCCGGTCTGGAAAATGACCAAGGCGCCCTGGAAGGCGGAAGCCGCCGCCACCGCCGTCGCGGCCGAATAATTTGGAGCCGGCTCCGCGCCCTGGCGACGGAGCCGGCCCCTCACACCCCAATCGGACGCAATGACCGCCTGACCGGCGAACGGTCTCGCGCGCGCTCCTTCAGATAGCAGAGGGCATGACCATGGCGCAGAACGCCGACAACGTACTCGACCACTTCGACCTTTTCCGTGGTCCCGAATATCAGGAAATGCTGGCCAACAAGAAGGCCAAGTTCGAAGGCGGCCATGATCCGGCCGAAGTCGAGCGCGTCCGCGAGTGGCTCAAGACCGAAGAATACCAGAAGCTCAACTTCGCCCGTGAAGCGCTGACCGTTAACCCGGCCAAGGCCTGCCAGCCGCTCGGCGCGGTGTTCGTCGCGGTCGGCTTCGCCGGCGCGATTCCCTTCGTCCACGGCTCGCAGGGCTGCGTCGCCTACTATCGCTCGCATTTCTCGCGTCACTTCAAGGAGCCGACGTCTTGCGTGTCGTCTTCCATGACCGAAGACGCGGCGGTGTTCGGCGGCCTCAACAACATGATCGACGGCCTGGCCAACACCTACAACATGTACAAGCCGAAGATGATCGTCGTCTCCACCACGTGCATGGCGGAAGTCATCGGCGACGACTTGAACGCCTTCATCAAGACCGCGAAGGAAAAGGGCTCGGTCCCGGCTGACTTCGACGTTCCCTTCTCCCACACCCCGGCCTTCGTCGGCAGCCACATCACCGGCTACGACAACGCCATGAAGGGCATGCTGGAGCATTTCTGGGACGGCAAGGCCGGCACGGTCGAGAAGATCACCCCCGTCAAGAACGGCTCGATCAATTTCTTGGGTGGGTTCGACGGCTACACCGTTGGCAACCTGCGCGAAATCAAGCGCATCTTCAACGAGATGGGCATCAAGTACACCATCGTCGGCGACAATTCGGACGTGTGGGACACCCCCACCGACGGCGAATTCCGCATGTATGACGGCGGCACCACGATCGAAGAAGTGACCAACGCGGTCCATGCTTCGGCCACCATTTCGATGCAGGAATATTGCACCGAAAAGACCCTGCCGATGGTCGCCGACCACGGCCACGAGGTCGCCGCCTTCAATCACCCGATCTCGGTGAAGGCGACCGACAAGTTCCTGATGACCGTCGCCAAGCTCGCCGGCGTCGAAATCCCGGCGTCGCTCGAAAAGGAGCGCGGCCGTCTGGTGGACGCCATCGCCGACTCCGCCGCGCACATCCACGGCAAGAAGTTCGCCATCTACGGCGATCCCGACCTGTGCTACGGCCTGGCGGAATTCCTGCTTGAGCTGGGCGCCGAGCCGACCACCGTGCTCTCCACCAATGGCAACAAGCGTTGGGAAGAGAAGATGAAGGCGCTGCTGGCCTCCTCGCCGTTCGGCAAGGACTGCGAAGTCTATTCGCAGAAGGATCTGTGGCACCTGCGGTCGCTGCTGTTCACCCGTCCGGTGGACTTCCTGATCGGCAACACCTACGGCAAGTATCTGGAGCGCGACACCAACACCCCGTTGATCCGCATCGGCTTCCCGATCTTCGACCGTCACCACAAGCACCGCTACCCGGTGTGGGGCTACCAGGGCGGCCTGAATGTTCTCGTGACGATCCTCGACAAGATCTTCGACACGATGGACGCCAACACGATCATCGCCGGCAAGACCGACTATTCCTTCGACATCATCCGCTGAGTGTCGGAAACGGAACAAAGGACCCGGGAGACGCAAGTCTCCCGGGTTTTTTCGTCTTGGTCGGCGGCGGCGCGCGAACTTGGCCGGCGGCGGCGCGCGAACAGGCTTATCTGGTCTTTCCATACGAAAAGCGCTATGTTGTATGGAATGACAGGAGCGCCGGATGCCCGAACGAAACCCGACCACCCTTCAAATTCGCGACGTCCGCGCGCGGAACCTCGCCATGCGCCTCGCGCAGCAACGTGGCGTGACCATGACCGAAGCTGTCGTGCAGGCGTTGCAGGAGGAACTTCGCCGCGCCCGATCGGCGGAACCGCTCGCCGTCCGAATCCAGAAAATTTCGGCCGACCTCGCCCGACACGCCGGCCCCAATCGCCGCGTGCTGACCAAGGACGAAATCGACGCCATGTGGGGGCACGACTGATGTTCGTGGACACGTCCGTCATCGTCGCCTTGCTCGCGGGCGAACCGGACGCCGGCCAATTCGCCGAAAAAGTCGCGGCGGCGACCAACCCGATCACGTCTGGGCTTGTCATTCTGGAAGCGGCGATGCGCCTCTCCAGCCTGCTCGACCTCGATCCCATCTTCGTCGAGGCGCGCATTCGCGCGCTGCTGGAGGAGGCCGATATCGCCGTCATTGCGATCGACGGCGCCATCGCGACAACCGCCGTCGCCGCTTTTGCCGCTTACGGGAAAGGGCGCGGCCATCCCGCCCAACTCAATCTGGCCGATTGCATGTCGTACGCCTGTGCGTGCGTTCATCGCGTTCCCTTGCTGTTCAAGGGCAATGATTTTTCGAAGACGGACATTCTCGCCGCCTGACCAGGAAACGCTCCCAGCGAAGCAAAATCCATGAATGACGAACAGGTCGCTTGAAAACGCTCTAAAGCCATTTCGCCCGCTTGAACCGGATATAGAGCGTGACGCAAGCCGTCATGATCACCGCGAGAACGACGAAATAGCCGTATTCCGTCTTCAACTCGGGCATGTGCTCGAAATTCATGCCGTAAATGCCTGCGACCGCCGTCGGCACCGCGAGGATCGCGGCCCATGCGGCAAGCTGGCGCGTGATCGCGCCGGTACGCTGTTGTTCCAGCAAGTTGCTGAATTCGAACACCGAGGTCAGCACCTCGCGCAGATCGTCGACCATCGTCCGCACCCGGCGCACATGGTCGAGAACATCATTGAAATAGGGACGCGCGTCGCTGTCTATGCACGGCAGGTCGGTGCGCACGCATTTGGCGGCGACCTCGCCCATCGGGACGAGCACACGCTGAAATCGGATCAGTTCGCGGCGCAGGGTGAAAATGCGGGTGATCTCCTCCCGGCCGAGGAAGTGGTCGATGGTGCGCTGCTCCATCGCCAGCACCTCATCCTCGATCGTCTCGACCATCGGCAGATAGCCATCGACGATATAGTCCAGGATCGCATGAAGCACGTAATCCACCCCTTGCTGAAGGTGGGTCGGCGCGGCTTCGAGCATCTGACGAAGGTCGCTGTGCGATCGCGCCGATCCGCTTCGCACGCTGATGATGTGGCCGCGGCCGACGAACATCGCGGTTTCGCCATAGGCGATCACGTCGTTCTCCAGGTGCGCCGTCATCGCGACGACGAACAATTGGTCGCCATAGATGTCGATCTTGGGCAATTGGCCCGCCTTCAGGGCGTCCTCCACCGCGAGGGGATGCAGATCGTAGGTCCTCTGGAGCGTGCGCAATTCTTCCGGGGACGGATCGGCGAGGCCTATCCAGACGAATTCCGATGTGTCCCGCGCGCAATCGACCTTTTCATCGATCGAAATCTCGCGAACGCGCTGGCCGTCCCGATACAGATAAGCGGCGACAATCGTCATGAACCAACCTCGAAACCATGATGCCGCGCCATCGGAGCCGCGCTTGTGGGCGATCCTTACCAGTTTCTGGGTCGCCGCGGTACGGGGCCGCCGGCATCGTTCGGCACGGCGCTTGCTGCTCTCGTCTCCAAACAGTTTTTCGCGCGGCGGAAACCCGACAATTTTCGCGCGCCGAACACGACAGGAGGGCAGATGTCCGTTTCCTCGAAAATTCAGGACGTGTTCAACGAGCCCGGGTGCAGCAAGAACGCCAATAAATCGACCAAGGAGAAAAAGAAGGGCTGCACCAAGCAATTGCAGCCCGGCGGCGCCGCCGGCGGCTGCGCTTTTGACGGCGCCAAGATCGCCTTGCAGCCTTTTGCGGATGTCGCCCATCTCGTCCACGGCCCCATCGCCTGCGAAGGCAATTCCTGGGATAACAGAGGCTCCGCATCCTCCGGCCCGACCTTGTGGCGCACCTCCTTCACCACTGACATGACCGAGCAGGATGTCGTATTCGGCGGCGAGAAGAAGCTGTTCAAGGCCTGCAAGGAAATCATCGAGAAATACGATCCGCCCGCCATTTTTGTCTATCAAACCTGCGTGCCCGCCATGATTGGCGACGACATCGGCGCGGTGTGCAAGGCGGCGTCGCAAAAGTTCAACAAGCCGGTGATTCCGGTGAATGTCCCCGGCTTCGTCGGCCCCAAGAATCTGGGCAACAAGCTCGCCGGCGAGGCGCTCCTCGACTACGTGATCGGCACGGTCGAGCCGGAATACACCACGCCCTACGACATCAACATCATCGGCGAATTCAATCTGGCCGGAGAATTCTGGCAGGTGAAGCCGCTGCTCGATGAGCTGGGCATCCGCATCCTCTCCTGCATTTCCGGTGACGGCCGCTACAATGAGGTGGCCTCGTCGCATCGCGCCCGCGCCACGATGATGGTCTGCTCCAAGGCCATGATCAATGTCGCGCGCAAGATGGAGGAACGCTATGGCATTCCGTTCTTCGAGGGCTCGTTCTATGGCATCGAGGATACGTCGGATTCGCTGAAGGAACTCGCCCGCCTGCTGATCGAGCGCGGGGCCGATCCCGAATTGATGGACCGCGTCAATGCGGTTTGCGAACGCGAGGAAAAGCGCGCTTACGCGGCCATCGCGGCGCTCAAGCCGCGCGTCCAAGGCAAGAAGGTCTTGCTGATCACCGGCGGCGTCAAGAGCTGGTCGGTGGTGGCGGCACTGCTGGAGGCGGGCTTCGAGATGGTCGGCACGTCGGTGAAAAAATCGACGCGCGAGGACAAGGAGCGCATCAAGGAGCTGATGGGCCAGGACGCCCACATGATCGAGGATATGAAGCCTCGCGACATGTACAAGATGCTCCGGGATGCGAAGGCCGACATCATGCTGTCGGGCGGGCGCTCGCAATTCGTGGCGCTGAAGGCCACCATGCCCTGGCTCGACATCAACCAGGAGCGCCATCACGGCTATATGGGCTATTTCGGCATGGTGAACCTGGTCAAGGAGATCGACCGCACCCTGTCCAATCCCGTTTGGCAAAAGGTTCGAAAGCCCGCGCCCTGGGCGAAGGTTGGCGACAGCTGGCAGGAAAGAGCCCTAGCCCAGATCGCGCAGGAGCAGGAGGCGCTTGCCGCCGATCCCGCCAAGGCGGAAGAGGCGCGCCGGGCAAAACCGGTGTGCATGTGCAAGGGGGTGACGCTGGGCGCCATCGAGGACGCCATTCGCGACGGCGCCGCCACGCCGGAAGCGGTGAAGGAGAAGACCGCCGCGTCGGGCGGATGTGGCGCCTGCGCCGTGCGCATCCAGGAAATCCTGGATCAGGGCGCGATTGTCGGACAGCCGACACAAACCATCAATGTCGCGGCGGAGTGAGGACATGGCCAAGGTTTCGCACGCGAAGAAAAGCTGTTCGGTCAACCCGCTGAAGATGAGCCAGCCGATCGGCGCGGCTTTGGCCTTCATGGGCCTGCGCGGCTGCATGCCGCTGCTGCACGGCTCGCAGGGCTGCACCTCGTTCGGGCTGGTCCTGTTCGTGCGCCACTTCAAGGAAGCCATTCCGATGCAGACCACCGCCATGTCGGAAGTGGCGACGGTTCTGGGCGGCTTCGAAAATGTCGAACAGGCGGTGCTGAACATCATCCAGCGCACAAAACCCGAAATCATCGGCATCGCCACCACCGGCGTCACCGAGACCAAGGGGGATGACGTCGACGGTTTTATTCGGTTGATCCGGCAGCGGAATCCCGAGCTGAACGATTTTCCGCTGGTCCATGTCTCGACGCCCGATTTTACCGGCGCCTTTCAGGACGGTTTTGAGAAGGCGGTGGTGCGTCTGGTCGACGAACTCGTGCGCGAGCCGGAGAATGCGGCGCAAAAAAACATGCGGGCGGTGAACGTGCTGCCGGGCAGCCATCTCACCCCCGGCGACATCGAGGAACTGCGCACCATCATCGAGGATTTCGGCCTGGCGCCCACCTTCCTGCCGGACATTGGCCAATCGCTCGACGGTCACATTCCCGACGATTTCACCCCCACCACCATTGGCGGCGTCGGCGTCGATGAAGTGGCGGCGATGGGCGAGGCCGGTTGGACCATCGCGGTTGGCGAACACATGCGCGCGGCCGCCGAAGCGCTTCAGGCGAAGACCGGCGCGCCCTATCGCCTGTTTGAAAAGCTGTGCGGTCTGGAAGCCAGCGACGCGCTGATCGCCTTCCTGATGGAGATTTCGGGACGCGAGGCGCCGGCGAAATATCGGCGGCAGCGCGGGCAACTTGTCGACGCTATGCTCGACGGCCATTTCCATATTGGCGGCCGAAAACTCGCCATCGGCGCCGAGCCCGACATGCTCCTGGACATCGGCTCGTTCCTGAACGACATGGGCGCGCGCATTGAAGCGGCGGTGACCACCACCGCCTCGCCGATTCTGCAAAAGCTGGAGACGGACGAGGTCGTCATCGGCGATCTCGAAGATTTGGAGCGGCTGGCGGGGGAGAAGGGTTGCGACCTGCTCGTCACCCATTCGCATGGCCGCCAGGCGGCGGAGCGGTTGAACATCCCCTTCTATCGCATGGGCATCCCGATGTTCGACCGCATCGGCGCCGCGCACGAAGTCTCCATCGGTTATCGCGGATCGCGCGACCTGATCTTCAAGATCGCCAATCTCATCATCGCGCATCGCGAAGCCAACACCCATGTCACGCCGGACACCTGGCGCAATCCGTGGGATGCGGAAGCAAATGGCGCCGCGATTGCAACGTCCTTTTCACACTGAGACCGAGGCGCAAAGGGGCGAGCCATGAAAGTCGCGTTTGCTACACAAGACCTGAAAAGGGTGGACGCCCATTTCGGCTGGGCCAAGCAGATCTCGATCTACGATCTCGACGAAAACGGCTACAGCTTTGTGGAGACCGTCACCTTTTCCGGCGACCTGCAGGAAGATGGCAACGAGGACAAGCTCGCGCCGAAGATCGAGGCGATCAAGGATTGCGCCATCCTTTATGTCGCGGCCATCGGCGGCTCCGGCGCGGCGCGCGTCGTGGCGAACAACATTCATCCCATCAAGGTTCCCGAGCCCGAGGACATCGAGTCGCTGCTGAAAAAGCTGCAAGCGATGCTCAACGGCAATCCGCCGCCCTTCATCCGCAAGGCGATGGGCAAGGGCAAGGAACGCGTGTTCGATTTCGAGGATTGAGAATGACTGAAGCCGCCGCACTCGACGACGACGCCCTGGTTGCGTCCAATCCGTTCCTGAAGACCCTTGTAAAAGTCTGGCGCGCGCAGGACGCGCATGGAAGCTGGGAGCGCAAGAGCGACGCCAAACTTCTCGGCGAGTACATCGTCACCAAGGAAGAGCGCAAAAAGATTCCGATCATCGCCGATCCCGACCCGGACACGATCTGGCGCCTGGAGCTTTTTTATAACGCCATCGGCCTGTCGATCGAGGCGGAATCCAAGGTGATGATCTCGCCCATGCTGAAGATGAGCCATGAAGGTTTCGGCCGCATGGTCTTGATTGGCGGGCGCCTGATCGTCGTCAACAAGCAGTTGCGCGACATCCATCGCTTCGGCTTCGAGAGTTTTTCGAAGCTCGCGGAGGAAGGCGAGAAAATGGTCAAGGCCGGCGTCGAGATGATCGACAAATTCCCGGACGCCGCCCGCTACTGAATTTGCCCGGAAGAGGCGACCTGCGAGGAAAGCATGAGCGACGTTGAAGCTTTGAAGGCGGAGATCAAAAAACTCTCCGCTCGCGCCATGAACGCGAAAATGAACCTGCACGATCTCTCGGAAGAACTCCCCATCGGCTGGGAGACCGTCATGGAGGTCGCGCAAAAAACCCATGACGCCTTCGCCATTCTGGAGGCGAAGCGCGCGGAGCTGAAAGCGGCGGAAGCCGCGGCCTGACAAGCGAAGCTTGATCGGCCCGAGAGGAGAGAGTAATGGCGAACACACGTGACGGCCGCGATTGGAAGCCGGAATATCTCGTAGCGATCGACCCCGCCAAGTGCATCGGCTGCGGCCGTTGCTACAAGGTGTGCGGACGCGACGTGATGACCCTGAAGGGCATCAACGACGAAGGCGAGTACATCGACGACGATGACGAGGACGCCGACGAGATCGAAAAGAAGGTCATGATCATGGCCGACGGCGGCGCCTGCATCGGCTGCGGCGCCTGCGCCCGCGTCTGTCCGTCGGGCTGCCAGAAACACGAAGCGGTGGCCGCATGAGCCCCGAACGGACCTATCGCTGGTTGATGGAGGCCTCTGCGCCCTCGACGGGCGACGGGTCCTTTGACGCGCATATTTGCGCGTCCATTCTCGCGCTTGCGCTGGCGCAGGCGCGGGAAGAGGGCTTGGGTCTGGCCGCCACCAGCGGTCTCGACGCGGACGCCTTGCTGGCGCTGGGGAAACAGCTGTTTCCCGGCGTCGCCGGCGATCTTGCCGCGCTCGCCGGCGCGGCGGCGCCCGCGCCATCGGCGGAAGAAGAGTCCGCGCGCGATTTGCTGCTGATGTATGGCAACGGCGACTACGCTTTTTTGAACCCGCTCGCGACCATGATCGCGCGGCGCTGCCAGGAGCCGCACCACCTTTGGCAGGATTTGGGTTTGCGCAACCGCGGCGAACTTTCGGAGCTGATGACCCGCCATTTTGCCCGGCTGAAACTGAAAAATTCGGCCGACATGAAATGGAAGAAGTTTATTTACCGAATGGTCTGCGCGTCCGAGGGGTTTAGTCTCTGCCCCGCGCCGGTGTGCAGCGATTGCGACGATTTCGCCTCATGCTTCGGTTCGGAGGAGGGGATTTCGCGGCTCGCGCATTTTTTCGAGCAGCGGGCGTAACCCGTCAGCACGCCCGGTTTGGGCCCCAATACCAAATCTTTGACACACCCCATGGGAACATCGGTCGGATCGTGTGGGCGCCGCATGCGTCCTCGGTTCGCACCGTCGCGACGAACGACCAGATCACCAGCGCCAGCGCCACGCCCGAAAGCGCGAAATAGGCGGCGCTTCGGATGAACACTTTCTGGATGCGGGCTTTTTCCGGATCGGGCGCTTCGGCGTCATCCGCCATCTTCACCTCGGGCGGCGCTTCTTGAACAGCAGCGCATGAAACAGGTCCGGCCCGATCGTCTCCGACAGCACGCGGTAGGCGAAGAACGGAACCAGCGCGAAGAACATCATCAAGCTGACCATCAACAGGCCAAGCCAGCCGCCGCCTCCGAGGTCCAGGGTGATTTCGAACGCGCCGGTGTGGAAGTAGGAGAGGATGGCGTGCTCGAGGAAATGGGACGCGATCAGCAGCAGCGTGAACAAGAAACTTTGCCAGGCGATGAGGGTCACCAGGCGGGCGCTGCGGATTTGGCTCCCGAACTCCATCTGCTCGGCGATGAGGATGACCTTGCCGAACACCGCCGCGTTGATCGCGGCGAAGCCATGCGAAACCGAGGCCATTCCATCTTGCCGATGCGCAATGCCGACCGCGAGCGTGTAGAAGCCGAAGACAATGTAAAGATAGAGAAATATCCAGAAGAAGCTTTTCAGCTCCTTCCAGATTTTGGCTTTGAGCCCGTTCTCCCGCTTCTCTTCAACGCTTGCGCTCATTTCGGCCGATCTCCCTCGCGCACGAAAGGTTCGAGCGCTAGACTTACCTGACCTTGCGGTTGAAGGCCATATTGGATTGCGCGATCTCGGCGAGATCGGCTGCGAGCGCATCCACCTGCGCGGGGTCGGCGTCCCAGGCGAACATGAAGAGCGCGGCGCCGCCGATGAAAGTGTAGAAGCGCCAGCCCTTTTTGCGCAAGGCGTCGAGCACTGTTTCGGGCGCGTTGAGGAATACGGCGTTGGCTTCGACCGGAAAGGCCAGCGACAGGCCGGGCAGCCCCCGGACTTTGTCGGCCAGTCTGCGGGCGCAAGAATTGGCGTGGCGGGCGTTGCGCAGCCAGGCGCCGCTCTCCAGAAGGCCGAGCCAGGGGGCCGCCAAAAAGCGCATTTTGGATGCGAGTTGTCCCGCCTGCTTGCAGCGATATTCAAAATCCTTGGCGAGCGCCCGGTCGAAAAAAATCACGGCTTCGCCGAGGCCAAGGCCGTTCTTGGCGCCGCCGAAACACAGCACGTCGACGCCCGCCCGCCAAGTGATGTCGGCGGGCGCGCAGTCCAGCGCCGCGCAGGCGTTGGCGAAGCGCGCGCCGTCCATGTGCAGTTTCAAGTCGAGTTCGCGGCAGGCGAAGGAAAGGGCGCGAACCTGCTCGACGGAATAAACCAGCCCCGTCTCCGTCGCCTGCGTGATCGACGCCGCGCTCGGCTTGGGAAAATGGATGTCGCTGCGGCTCGTCGCCAGCCCGCGCAACAGCGCGGGCGTGAGGCGACCGTCCGCGCTCGCCGCCGTCAACAGCTTGGCGCCGTTGGAAAAAAATTCGGGCGCGCCGCATTCGTCGGTTTCGACATGGGCCGCCGCCGAGCAGATCACGCTGTGAAAGCTTTGGCACACGGACGACAAGGCGAGGGCGTTCGCGGCGGTGCCGTTGAAAACGAAAAAGACTTCGCATTCCGCCTCGAACAGGTTTCGAAATGCGTCCGCGGCCATTTTCGTCCAGACATCTTCGCCATAGGCGGGCGCCGAGCCGGCATTGGCTTTGGCCATGGCGGCCCAGGCTTCGGGGCAGAGTCCGGCGTAATTGTCGCTGGCGAATTGCTGGGGTCTTTCCGTCATGAGGCCGAGTTTACGGCAGTTTGGCGAAAGGACCAGCCCGCCGGCGCCCCGCCCTCAATCCAGGCCGGGGTCGCGCGCGCGCTTCCACATCAGCCGGCGAAACCGCTCCTCGATCAGTTTCGGGTCGGTCAGATGTCGGGCTTCCGCCTCGTCCAGCGCCTTTTGCGCGATTTCGGCCTCGGCGGCGTTGAGCGGCACGCGGCCCGCCATATAGACGGCGTCCGGCGCGGCTTCGAGGATTTTGGCGCGGTTGGGGTGTTCGGCGACGGCGATGAGATCGCGCGCCTCAAGCTTGCCGCCCAGGGTCAGGCCCTGGTCGAACACTTCCAGTTTCCGCCCGTCGAGCGTGGTTTTCACGAGAACCGGCATGACGTCTCCTGTGTGACAACTGGCGATGGAATTTCAAAAGTCGTGCCAGCATAGCGCAATTCTTGCTATTCCTGTCGCGAACGACGACGGAGTTGCGCATGTCTGAAGAAGCCTATGTCATTTGCGCGCTGAGCGACATTCCCAGCCAGAAGGCGAGGGGGTTCCACCTCGGGATCATCAACGAGAAGGGCGAGCCGGATTCCTTTCCCATCGTTGTCGTGCGCTGGGGCAAGCAGGTGTTCGGCTATCGCAACAGGTGCCCGCACCACGGCTCGCATCTGGACTGGGAGTCCGGCAGTTTCCTCGACGATTCGGGACAGCGGTTGATGTGCGGCAAGCATGGCTCGCTGTTCGAGATCGGGTCGGGGCGCTGCTCCTCCGGACCTTGCAAGGGCGAAAATCTGGAAAAGGTGCGCCTTGAGGTGATCGACGGCGACATTTGCGTGCTGGGCTTGAAGCTGATCGAGGACGAGGAGGCGTAACGGCCCCCAAATGCGTGGTCCCGCCCTCGCGCTTCGAGACAGCCGCTTCGCGGCTTCCTCAGCATGAGGGCTCCTTTTCAGGCAGCAAAAAAACCCTTTCGCGGGGACCGCGAAAGGGTGAAGGCGCGACGATCGGAAAAAATCAGACCGGGCGGTTCTCGTTGCGGTTGCGCACCGGCAGGGCCTTGGCCAGAAAATCTTCAAAGCTGATCTTCTCGTAGGCGCTCTTGGCCTCGTTGGCCTTGTCGAGGATGAGCTGGACCTTGCCGCCGCCGTCGAGTTTCTTAAAATCGTTCTTGTCGAGGCCGGCGAGGTCCGACAGTTCCTTCCACACGGTGGATTCTTCGAGCGGAAGCACCGTCAGGGTCGCGTCGCCGAAGGTGACCGTGTATTTCGCCAGGAAATCGATATTGCCGGCGAAGATGATGTATTGTCCGGTTGACGACAGCAGCGGCCCGACCAGTTCCTGGAAAGTCTTGAGGTTGTTGATGTCGTGAATGTAGCCGGCCAGCGCGTCGATGGTGGTTCCGCCGTCCTTGACGATGGCGAGGCTCTGCTCCAGGCAATATTCCGGCGGGCGCTTCTCGTCGGCCATCGCTTCCTGGAATTTCAGCGCGAAATCGCCGCGAAAAGCCAGGTAACCGCTCTTGTCGCTCGGGCCCTTGTACACGGCGTTGAGCAGGCGGCCCGCCGTTTCCAGTCCGGCGAGGGCGGTCGTCTCGTAAGTCATTTTCTTCTCCGCAGTCAGAAATCTTCGCGCATCGTCGCGCCGCCAATAGCTATGCAAATGGTTTGCCGAAAATTTCGCCACAAAATGTATGGCCTGTTCCCTGCTTGTCGCAAAACCGGATGTTTCTGGTGAACGGAAGGCGACATGAGCGTCAAAATTCACATCGCGCGCCCCTTTGTCGAGGCTCTGGCCAAGGATTTCCCCGAACTCGAGACGCTCAAGCAGCAATTGCTGTTCGGCGACAAGGTTGAGGTCTCCTTTCTCGACCTCTCCTCGCCGCAGGTGGAGCGGCTGCACGAGCTCTATGGCGCCGCCGGCCCGGCGCTGCAGAACCAGCAGGCGCAGATCGCCACCCTGCGCCGCGCCTTTTCCGGCGACGGCCAAAAATTCGCCGCCGACGATCTCGAAGCCGTGGTGCCCGCGCTGGCGCGGTTCCTGATCGACGAGGCGCAGCGCGGCTGGCTTTTCACCCTCACGACGAGAGGGCGTCCGCTGCCCTATGTCGTCTCGCGCATCGACTATACGCCCGCCAACAATGACGAGACCGGCCGCATCTTCATCGAGCTGAAGGCCAATTCCAAGGGCGAGCTGGCGACGGCGCAACTGCGCATTTCCGCCGGCGACGTCGAGGGCAAGACCGTGGCCGAGATTCTGGCGGGCAAAGGGTTTTTGCACGAGACGCCCGAGCTGATCGCCGCTTATGACGCCAATTCGGAAAAGTATTTTGAATGGCGCGCGCATTACGGCGCGCAATTTTCCGGCGTCGGCCTCGGCTATTTCGCCGACGATCCCGCCTCCACCCATCGCAACACCGATTGGGCGCGAAAAGACAGCGTCATTCTCTCCTCAGGCGGCGCTCCCGCGCGTCTGGTCAACGACGAAAGCCTGCTCGCCAATCGCGCGCTGACCCTGGAACTCACCGGCGACCTGTTCGGCTCCTATCTGCGCAAGGCCGCCAAGAGCAACGCTTTTTTCGAGGAGGACGAAGTGGCCGCCGTCAATGCGGCCAAGGGAAAGGATTTGTTTCGAAAAATCCCGGTGCATCCCTTCATCCTGATGTTCCACCTCGACCTGCACCATTATGTCTGGGCGCATGTCGAGGATTTGACCCCCTACGCCTATCAGCCCGACCTGAAACAAAAACTGGTGCTGCCGGAGGAACAGACCGACCTGATCGACATCCTCACCGCCGAAATGGATGTGTTGATGGACGATATTGTCGCCGGCAAATCCGGCGGCACCACCGTTTTGTGCGCGGGACCGCCCGGCGTCGGCAAAACCCTGACGGCTGAAGTCTATTCCGAGATTGTCAGGCGGCCGCTCTATCGCGTCCATTCCGGGCAACTGGGCCTCAATGTCGCCGCCATGGAGACCGCGCTGAAGGAGGCGCTGCTGCGCGCGCAGCGCTGGGGCGCCGTGATGCTGATCGACGAGGCCGACGTCTATATCAAACGCCGGCAGGACGACATGACCATGAACGCGGTCGTCGGGGTTTTCCTGCGCGTGCTCGAATATTTTAACGGTCTGCTGTTTCTGACGACGAACCGCATCGACGACATTGACGAGGCCATTGTCTCGCGCTGCATCGCCTTGATCCGCTTTCATGCGCCCGACGCCGAGGCGCGTCAAAAAATCTGGAGCGTGATGGCCGAACAATTTGCGCTGGACCTCGGCGACGATCTGATCGGCCAACTGGTGGCGCTCTATCCCCAGACCAGCGGTCGCGACATAAAGGGGCTGGCGAAACTGGTCTCAAAATATTGTCGGCATCGCGACACGCCGCCCGATCTCGACGTGTTCAAGCGCTGCGCCGTGTTCCGCGGCCTCGATCAGGTCGGCGCCGCTTGAACGGGCGCCCTGTCGCCTTGCTGACTGTCGGGATGCTGACACGTCAATAAAAGACAAGCAAAATCATCATGTTAAAACGAGCCGCGTCTCTGGCGCGGCTTTTGCTTCTCTTGTGGTCAAAGGCTTCTCTGACTGGAGGACGACATGATCCATCTCACCGACAGCGCGCTCGACGCGGTGCGTAACGCGATCGCCAAGGCGCCGGAGCCGGTGCAGGGGCTGCGCTTGAAAGTCGAGAGCGGCGGATGCGCCGGCAACAAATATCTGATGGGTCTGGTCCGCGCCGCCGAAGAGGATGACGAAGTCGTCGAGCGCGACGGCGTGAAAGTCTTCCTCGAACACGACAGCCTGCCGCTGCTCTACGGCACCACCATCGATTTCGTCGTCGCCATCGAGGGCGCCGGCTTCACGTTTGATAACCCCAACGCCAGCCACGCCTGCTCCTGCGGGAAGAGTTTTGGCTGAATTTAAGAGACGAGAGGGACATATCATGACCATGCACACAGGAACCATTGTCGCCGAGGCGCCCGTGACCGTCGAAGACCAACGTGAAAAGCTCGTGCGCGAAGCCATCGAGGAGATCCGCCCGGCGCTGAAGCGCGACGGCGGCGACTGCGAGCTGCTGTCGATCGAAGGCAAGGTGGTCAATGTCAGGCTGACGGGCGCCTGCATCTTCTGCAGCCTGGCGAGCGCCACGCTGGAAGGCATCCAGGCCCGCATCGTCGAAAAGCTCGGCGAATTCGTGCGCGTCGTTCCCGCGCCGACCGGTTTTAAGCGCCCGGGGCACTGAGGCGGCCATGAACGAGGGCGCGGTCATGCCGGCCGTCAACGCGGAGGCGGAGCGCGCCAGTCTTTGGCGGCTGTGGCGGGACGATATCGC
This sequence comes from Rhodoblastus acidophilus, assembly GCF_009720655.1. GTDB lineage: Bacteria > Pseudomonadota > Alphaproteobacteria > Rhizobiales > Beijerinckiaceae > Rhodoblastus > Rhodoblastus acidophilus_A. The sequence goes on from NZ_WNKS01000026.1 coordinate 17,018, forward strand.
CTGCGTCAAGGCGCGCGATCCCGCCGCGCGCAACGCCGTCGAAATCCTGCTCACCTATCCGGGCGTGCACGCCATCATCTGGCACCGGTTTTCCCACCGGCTGTGGACATCGGGCGCCAAATTCCCCGCGCGGTTCTTCGCCTGGGTCGCGCGACTGCTCACCAATGTCGACATCCATCCCGGCGCCGCCATCGGCCAGGAATTTTTCATCGACCACGGCGCCGGCGTGGTGATCGGCGAGACCGCCGAAATCGGCGACGGCGTCACGCTCTATCACGGCGTGACGCTCGGCGGCGTGAGCTGGACGCCGGGAAAGCGCCACCCCACCCTGGAAGACGGGGTTTTGGTTGGCGCCGGCGCGAAAATTTTGGGGCCGATCAAGATCGGCGCCGGCGCGCGCATCGGCGCCAATTCGGTGGTGGTCGAGGAGGTTCCTCCCGGCGTGACCGCCGTGGGCATTCCCGCCCGCGTCGTGCGCGCCCTCGATCGCCGCGCGCTCGGCAATGGCCGGGTCAATCTCGACCATCACCTGATCCCCGATCCCGTCGGCGAAGTGTTGTCGATGCTGCTCGACCGCGTCGAATTTCTGGAGGCCCGGCTCAATCATATGCAGGGCAGGGCTCGCAAACACGAACACGAAGAAGAAAGGTTTGACGATGAGCGCGCTGGATGACCTGGGCCGCCTGTCCTCGGCGGAAGATTTTTTCAATCACCTCGGCGTCGACTTCGACCCGGCCGTGGTGCGCGTGTCTCGCCTGCATATCATGCGCCGCATGGGCCAATACCTGAGGGGCCTGCAACTCGACGGCTCCTTCGACGGCAAAAGCGACGATGAGATCAACGCCTTGTGCGCGGAACATCTCGCTCAGGCCTATCAGGATTTCGTCGAGAGCTCGCCCATCCAGGAGCGGCTGTTCAAGGTCCACAAGGACGCGGTCGCGCCCAAGGAAGAGGTGAAGCCGCAAAAGCCGTTCGTGCCGCTGTCGTCGCTGACGGTCGGCTGACGACAAAACTGTGCGATTTCCCACGATTTCGTACGGAAATTCCATGGCACACCGCTTGCTCCGTTTCATTGCGTCAAATGCTCAGCCGCACGCGGCTGAATGAGGAGAGAAGTCCTATGGTCTACAAAATCATCGCTTCGCAGTGCACCGGTTGCTCGGCCTGCGAGTTCGAGTGCCCCAATGCGGCGATCTCGATGAAGGGCGACAGCTTTGTCATCGATCCCAAGAAGTGCACGGAATGCGAAGGTCATTATGACCACGCCAAGTGCGACGAAGTCTGCCCCGTGCCGAAGACCTGCGTGAAGGTCTAAAGTTTACGCAAGTTCGCGCCGGCGCCCGTCGCCGGCGCACGTTCTTCCCCACCTGAGGTTTCCATGAAAATCATGATCCGCAACTCCGCCGATTTCGGCCTGTCGATCTACGTGCCGAAAAAGGATCTCGAAGAGCCGATCGTCGAGAAGGAGCATGAGACCCTCTGGGGCGGCTGGATCAAGATCGCCAATGGCTGGGTGCTCGAACTTCCTGACATGCCGGCCGACACCCGTCTGCCGATCACGGTCGAGGCCAAGAAACGCGCTGGGGAGGATTGATCATGGCGACAGCGGCCCTGCTTGCCGACGCGCTCGCCGACGAGGCGATTCTGTCCGGCCCCGAAGCCGAGAAAATCCTGGGTGAGGTTTCGGCGCGGCTGCGCGCCGGCGATATCGTTCCCTATCTCGGCCCCGCCGTGGTCGGCATGTCCGAATCGGCCATTCCGCTCGCGCCCGAAGGTCTCGCCGAATTCTTTGGCAAGAAGGTGTCGCTGCCGCGCCGCGCGCGCGGAAACGCCTGGTCCGCGGCGCAATATATCGAAGGCTACAAGCTGCGCCCGACCGTTGTCCTGTTCATGACCGAGGCGTTTTCGGCTCCCGTAAAGCCCGCGCCGCTGCAAGCGTTTCTGGCCGGGCTGAACCTGCCGCTGATCGTCGACATCTGGTACGACGCGGCCATGCGCAAGGCGCTTTCCGACGCGGAAAGCTGGGGCGAGGTCCAGGGCATTTCCCGCGCCGGCATCGGCGAGGATCGCTGGTTCCGTTTTTATGACGCGTCCGGCGGCGAGGCCAAGGCGGCTGACGCGGCCGGCTGGAAGACGCTGCTCTACAAGCCGCATGGCTCGGTGGCGCCCGCCAAGAATTACCTGATCTCCGACGCCGACTATGTCGAGGTTTTGACGGAGATCGATATTCAGACGCCGATCCCGGACGCGGTGAAGGATCGTCGCGGCGATCGCGGCTTTCTCTTCATCGGTTGCCGCTTCCACGACCAGATGCTGCGCACCTATGCGCGGCAGGTTTCGAAGCGTTCGGCGCCGCCGCATTATGCGGTGATCGAGCCGGACCAGGAGCTGACGCTCAACGAAAAGCGTTTCTTCGCGGCGGAAAACATCGTTCCGCTCGCCATCCCGCTGGCGTGCGCCTGTGAAATCATCATGGCTTGAAACGAACCTGTCGGCGACGCTTGCGGCGCGACTTCGGGGAGCCCTTGGGCTCCCTTTTTTTGTCGTATTGCCGCCGCCGTCATTGCGAGGAGCGTCAGCGACGAAGCAATCCACCTCGCGCACAGGCCGCAAGGTGGATTGCTTCGCTCCGCTCGCAATGACGGACGGTTTCGATTGTCAGCTTTACAACAGGTCGACGATCGCACCCTGATCCCTGTTCCCTCTGCGACAATCTCCGGCGTCGAAACGCTGCAAGTGACTGATTTAATGAGATAACATGTTCTGGCACCCTCTGGCGCGATCCTTGCTGCCTTCAGCGCAGGATTGAATTCGCTGGAGAGGCTGGTCAATGGAATCTTTGACGCATCAAGCGGACGCCGAGGGCGTGGATATGGAAGCGATCATGCAGCAGGTGGCCGAACACAAGGGCTGCGGCACGTCGGGCGGTTCGGGCAAGTCGAGCTGCGGCTCCTCCGCCGGCCCGAGCGATCTGCCTGCGGAAATCTGGGAGAAGGTCAAAAACCATCCCTGCTATTCCGAAGAGGCGCATCACCACTTCGCCCGCATGCATGTCGCTGTCGCGCCGGCTTGCAACATCCAGTGCAATTACTGCAATCGCAAATATGATTGCGCCAATGAATCGCGCCCGGGCGTGGTCTCCGAGCGTCTGACGCCGGAGCAGGCGGCGAAAAAGGTGGTGGCGGTCGCCGCGACCATTCCGCAGATGACGGTTTTGGGCATCGCCGGCCCCGGCGATCCGCTCGCCAATCCGGCCAAGACCTTCAAGACCTTCGAGCTGATTTCGAAGACCGCGCCGGACATCAAGCTGTGCCTGTCCACCAATGGGCTGGCGCTGCCGCAGCACATCGACACGATCGCCAAATACAATGTCGATCACGTCACCATCACCATCAATATGGTGGACCCGGAAGTCGGCGCGAAAATCTATCCCTGGATCTTTTGGAATCACAAGCGCATCGAGGGCGTCGAGGCCGCGCGCATTCTTTCCGAGAACCAGTTGCGCGGGCTGGAAATGCTCACCGAGCGCGGCATTTTGTGCAAGGTCAATTCGGTGATGATCCCCGGCGTCAACGACCAGCATCTCGTTGAGGTCAACAAGGCCGTCAAATCGCGCGGCGCCTTCCTGCACAACATCATGCCGCTGATTTCCGCGCCCGAGCATGGCACCGTGTTCGGCCTCTCCGGACAGCGTGGCCCGAGCGCGCAGGAGCTGAAGGCGTTGCAGGACGCCTGCGAAGGCGAGATGAACATGATGCGCCACTGTCGCCAGTGCCGCGCCGACGCCGTGGGTCTGCTGGGCGAGGACCGCTCGGCGGAATTCACCACCGACAAGATCATGGACATGGAGGTCAATTACGACCTCGAGTCGCGCAAGGCGTATCAGGCGGCGGTCGAGCAGGAGCGCGTCGCCAAGGTCGAGGCCAAGAACGAGGAGATGGCGGCGCTCGCCGGCGAGGACAGCGCCATCAAGGTGCTCGCGGCGGTCGCCACCAAGGGCAACGGTCTGATCAACGAGCATTTCGGTCATGCCAAGGAGTTCCAGATCTACGAACTCTCGACCTCCGGCTCGAAATTCGTCGGTCACCGCCGCGTCGACATGTATTGCCAGGGCGGTTTTGGCGAGGAGGACACGCTGGGAACGGTGATCCGCGCCATCAACGACTGTCATGCCGTGTTCGTGGCCAAGATCGGCGGTTGTCCGAAGAACGACCTGATCAAGGCGGGCATCGAACCTGTCGATGAATTCGCGCACGAGTTCATCGAGAAATCGGCGATCTCCTGGTTCAAGGCGTATCTTGAAAAGGTGAAGTCGGGCGAGATCGCGCATGTCGCGCGCGGCGACGCCGAAATTCGCCAGGGCGCTCTGATCGCGGAATAGGAGGGCCGTCATGGCTTACAAAATCGTCGCGTCGCAATGCACGTCCTGTTCGGCTTGCGAGGCGGAGTGCCCGAACGAGGCCATTTCGGAAAAGGGCGGGACGTTCGTCATCGAACCCGCCAAATGCACGGAGTGCATCGGTCATTTCGACACCGCGCAATGCGTGGCGGTCTGCCCGGTGGACAAGACGTGCATCATCGACACGAGCTACCCGCGCTATCAGCTGTAGCGCGCCGAAGGCGCACCCCTTCTCCCCTTGGGGAGAAGGTGGCGCGCAGCTCCGGATGGGGGGCGCTCTTTGTGGCAAAACCCCTCATCCGTCTCGCGCTTCGCGCGAGCCACCTTCTCCCGCAAGGGGAGAAGGAGAGTTCCGGCCCTTCCCGCAGAATGAAGGAAACCTCCATGACCAATTTCACCCTCACCCCCAAAGCCCATCGCTTCATGCGCATGATGGTGATGACGGACGGCGGACCCGGCGCCGGGTTTCGTCTCGCCGTGTCGCCCGGCGGCTGCTCGGGCCTGTCCGCCGACATTTCCGTCCTCGCCGAGCCGCAGCAGGGCGACGCCGTGGTCACCCGCGATGGCCTCAAAATCTTTCTGCCGGCGGAAAGCCGTTTGTTGCTTGAAGGCGTGACCGTGGATTTTGCCGATACCCCCACATCGACCGGCCTCGTCTTCCACGACCCCAAGGCCACGGCTTGCTGCACCCCCTCGCACTGACATGATCGAGGCCGCGTCGCGTCCGTCCGATGTGCTTTCTGAAGACGGCGTTCTGTCGCATCCGCTGTTCGGCGGCGGTCTCCCTGCGGAGGCGGAACGCGCCCTGGAACAGGCCGGACTGAGCTACGCGGACGCGGAAAAAGCCGAAGTTTTCTTGGGCGCGGCGGAGGCGGCCGCGCCCGACCATTTTGCGGTGCTGATCGGCTGGTACCGCTATTATTTCTACAAGGGCCGTTTGGCCGAGGCGCTCGCCATCGGTCAGCGCTGTCTCGTCAAAACTGCGCGGGAAAAAAATTTCGCCATCGACTGGCGCGACGTGCGCGCCGATGACGCCGCCTTCGGCTCTTATGACGATGTGATGGCGCGCTTCTACATGTTCTGCCTCAAGGGCTACGCCTATCTGCATATGCGTCTCGGCGATCTCGACGAGGGGCGCGAAGCCGCGCTGAAACTGCTCGAACTCGATTCCACCGACCGCATCAATGCGCGTCTGCTGCTCGACGTGCTCGCGCGCGCGGAGGCCGGCGATGAATGACGACATTGTCGAAACCATCGACTGGCGCGGCGAGCCGATCGATTGTCGCGCGTGTCGGCATCAGGACATGCTCGCCTTGGGCAAATGTAAGCTTTCGCACGCCTGCGTGAATGACCGCTACGCCCGGCGCATCGATCGGTTTTTCAACTGGAATCCCGAACTCTCCAACGACTATCTCAAGCACGAATATTTCGAGATTCGCGCCATCGCCGCCAAGCGCGCGGCGGTGTTCGGACTTATTCCGCTGCTTGATGACGCGGAAGAAACCGTGCGCTGGAACGCCGCGCGCCGGCTGCCGAAAAAGCACATTCTGAAGCTGCGCAACGACCCGCATCGCGAGGTGCGCATTCGCATTGTCTCCCTGCTCGACGACGCCGATCTGGTCCCGATGTTGCAGGATGAAGATTACTATGTTCGACAGGTGATTGCGCGAAAACTGGCGCCAAACCTGCTGGACTGGATGGTGAGCGATCCCGAGCCGGAAGTGCGACGGATGGTCGCGCAGCGCGCCGAAAAAAACGTGCTGCTGCGCATGATGACCGATCCGGAGCCGCGCGTGCGGGTCGAGGTGGCGAAACGTCTGGCGCCGGAAATATTGGCGCGGATGCGCGGGGACGAGGACTGGCGTGTGCGCTACGAGGCCGCGAGCCGGATCGACAAAGAACTGCTGGCGGAGCTGGCGGAGGACGAGGACGAGATGGTGCGCGAAACTGTTCGCGCGCGCTTGAACGGGGACCAGACATGAGCAACATCGTTCGCGACAGCGAGGTCAACGAACTGGTCGGCCAGCCGCATTTCAATTACGGCGCCAAGGTGCGGGCGAAGCGTCTGGTGCGCAATGACGGCACCTATGCCGGCAAGGAGATCGGCGACCTTCTCGTGAAGAAGGGCGAGGTTGGCTATGTCGTCACCATCGGCACCTTCCTGCAGCAATTTTACATCTACGGCGTCGAATTCCTCGACAGCGGCAACCGCGTCGGCATGAAACGCCGCGAACTCGAATGGGCCGACGCCAGCGCTGACGACGAAGACATTCCCCTGCCTCAGGAGCTTGACGCATGATCGATCCCCGCCAACCCAAATATCAGTGGGGCATGCGCGTGCGCTGCCTGGCCGATCTGGTCAATGACGGCTCCTTCCCCGACGCGCCCGAGGATGCGGTGCTCGCCCCCGAGGGAACGCTCGGCGAGATCGTCCAGGTCGGCGCGCATGTCGAGAGCAACACGCCTGTCTATATGGTCGAGTTCGAACAGAAATTTGTCGTCGGCTGCCTCGAAGAGGAAATCGAGCCGGCCTGAGGAGTTTTGTTATGGGTATCGACGAAGCGGTCCTGAGCGACATCGAGGCGACAGTTGCGGCGACGCAATCGCCGGCGGTGCTGGCGCAATTGCGCCAAAAATATCCGCGGATGGCGTGGTTGCGCTGCGACGCGTCCGATGTCGCGGAAACCCCGTGGAAGACCGTTGGTCTGTTCGACCTGCATCTCGTTGGCGGCGATCATTGCCCGCAGGTGGTGCCCGATCCGACGCAAGCGACCGGCTTCATTCTCGCGCGGCGGGCCGGCTGATGACCGAATACGACTATTCCGACGAAGGCGAAGGCCAATATATCGAGATTCCGGACGAGCCGATTCCGCTCTCCGATCCCGATCTCACCGCGCAGGAGCTGAAGGCGGTGGAGGCGGTGCTGCGCTCGCCTTTCTTGGGGGCGGGGCCTGTTGTCGATGAGTTCGAAAAAGCGTTTTCGAAATATCTGGGGCGGCGCTATGCCATCGCGGTTCCCAGCGGCACGCTGGGGCTGGCTCTGATCCTGCTGGCGCAGGGGGTGGGGCCTGGCGACGAGGTGATCGCGCCGTCCTATTCGTTCCGCGAATGCGCGCAGGCCATCGCCGCGATCGGCGCCACGCCTGTCTTCATCGATATCGACTATTGGTCGGGCTGCGTCGCGGCGTCCAAGGCGGAAGCCAAGATTTCCGAAAAGACCCGCGCCATCGTCGTGCTCAACAGCAACGGCCATCCCGCCAACTGGACCGCGTTCCGCGCCCTGGCGGAAAAGACCGGGTTGCCGATCATTGAGGATTGTTCCGAATCCATCGGGTCGCGCTACCAGGGCGCGCTGGTCGGCACTTTTGGCGACGCCAGCTTCTTCGATTTTTCGCAGCCGTCGCCTTTGGTGTGCGGCGAGGGCGGCATGATCGTCACCGACAATGTCGATCTGGCCATGGCGGTGCGGCGGCGCCGGTCCCATGCGCTGGAGGAGCGCGGCTCCGTGGCGGTGACCAGCGCCCCGGCCTTGCAGGCGAAAATGAGCGACATCACGGCGGCGCTCGGCCTCGTGCAACTGTCGCGCATCGACGAAATTCTGGAAAAGCGCCGCGAGACCGAGCAGACCTACGCCAAGTTTGTGCAGGCGTTCGAGGGCATCAAGCCGCCCTATGTCGGGCCTGAGGTCACCGAACTCCACTGGTTCGTCTATGTCGTGCATCTGGGCACGCGCTACGACCGCAAGACCCGCGATTCCATCATCGAGGAACTCGTTCTCGAACAGGTGGAGGGCGCGCCCTACTGCACGCCGCTGCATTTGCAGCGCCATTATTTCGAGCGCGGCTGGCGTCGCGGCGATCTTTTGGTCACCGAAAAGGTGGCGGATCGCGCCGTGGCCCTGCCGTTCCACTCACATCTCAGCCCGGAGCAGATCGAATTCATCATGGCCACCGCGAAGGACGCGCTGGTCTCGGCGAATACCGGCACCGCCCCTCTTTGAGCGGTGGAGCCAGCGCATATTCCCGAAAAGTGTTCGCGGTTTTCGGAAAAGAATATGCGCAAACAAGAAGGTCGATCGCATTCGGCATCGAAGGCGATCGGGAAAAACGATCGACGGCCAAAAGAGCCGCGACGCTAAATATTTGGAGTTGGAAACATGGCATCTGTGACTTTGGCCCCGTCGGGCCAGGTGGTGGAGGCGGCTGAAGGCGAGTCGCTTCTGTCCGTCATTTTAAAGGCTGTCCCTGGATTTTCGCACACGTGCGAGGGCAAGGCGCAATGCGGCTCCTGCCACATCTTCGTGCTTGAAGGGCGAAAGGGCCTGACCAAGACCACGCGGGAAGAGAATTCCAAGCTCGATGAACTCATCGGCGTGGGATCGAAATCGCGGCTGGCCTGTCAGACCAAGGTGCTGGGCGCCGAGGACATCAAGGTCGAACTTCTGAGCTTCGTCTGATCCGTTTCTTCAGGATCGGATGAAAAGAGCCTGCGCGGCCGTGTCGCGCGGGACGGGAGCCGGCTGGCTGATTTGGCGGGCCGGCGACGCGTGCGGAGGAGGGACCGCCCCCGATCTTCGCGCGCGTGGGGAACCCGTGCGCTCTCCGGGATTCGGGCGAAGCGGGAGAGCGCGTCGGGCAGGGGGCTTTTTTCGTCAGGGAGTCACAACATGACGCAGATTATCGTTCACGCCTGCTACTATCCCGATGGCACGATCAAGGAGATCGCCGAGCGTCCCGAGAACATGACGGGACAGCAATGGTTCAACTTCCTCTGCCAAAAGGTTCCGCACGCCGGCGCGGCGCTGTCGGGCGGGCGTCATATCTTCCGCATGTCGCCGGCTGATCTCGATGCGCTGAAGACGGAGGCCGGGGCGTAAGGGCCCCGCATCTGGAAAACGTCCCGCCGAGCCATGCCGGCGGGACAAGCAGTCATGTTTTTCTTTTGCCGCCCATCGCGTCCGACGCGAGATCAAGCAACGACGGAGGAGCAACATCTTCCGTTTGGTGCCCTGGCAATGGTCTGAAGATGGCGTTCAAAATCAGAATACGGTCGCTTTGCTCCATCTTCGCATTCTCATCAGCTACAAGGGCGAAATATGTGTCTAACATGGCTCGTCTCTGTTCGCTGTCCTCAGCGAGAGTTTGCGCGTTTGTTATCCAAAGACCTGCAATTCTTAGAACCCACAAGCATGCGAGCAGTGGGATTATCATTATTGCTAATGCCCCATACGGAATATCCCCGTCTGTTTTCTTTGGTAAATGGGAAATAATGGCGTCAATATTCCACAATACAGCCCAGGCGAACCCGACGGACAGTACACTGAGCGCAATTATCCCCAAAATGAAAACAAAGTAATGTTTTATTACCTTAGATTTCCAAATATTTGCTGCGCTCTCGAGCGAAGAACTTTCGTGAGCAAGAGCTTTAATAGCTATGACCTTCTGAGTGCTTGTCTCGATAAATTCGTCAATATTTTTCTCGGAAACTTTAATTAGTTCCTGTGCCTTCAGTAACTCATTGGCGGCGTCGTCGATAGCCGCGTTTATAGCAGCTTGGCTAAGTTCGGCTCGTGAAAGAGTTTCACTTAAGGTCTTTTGAAGCATTTGGCGTTCGCGAGCTTGGCTCATGCGAACGGCGTGGATAGTAGCGAAAAAAGAAGCGATTGGCTCAAATAGGATTTTTATCTCGTCGTAGTTCGTTTTTTGGGATATTTCCATCTGCACAAATGCGGGTCCGTTCTCCGCAATAATTCCGCCTAGTGTGTCCAGCGGATTGTTAAGCATAAAGTCTGTTATGAATTTGTATTTCTGTGGGCTTAATATTGAAAGGCTGGACGTCACTACATATTCTGAATTATCTTGGGTTACATCGCAAAATTCTGATCCAGATGTTACTGTTTTTGCAAGAGTTTCTAGAGCTTGCCTTACCGCAGGAATGTCGCAGCGAGGCCAGCTGACATGGCGCGCCAAGTTCGTCAAAACGCCCGCCCAACGATCGCGTTGGGCTGTCGCGAGCTCTCTGGCATCCGCACCTCTGTCCTTGGAAAAGGTCGTGGATCGCTCAGCCAAAATGCCAGCCAATTCGTCGATTTCATTCATTTTTTTGTTTCCAAAGCAATATTTTTATGTGGCTGCCACATGCCGACCGCCGTCTCACTGATGGGTCTTGTCCAGGCGAAACGTCGGTCGTTTGTCTGTCGGCGGTCACTCTATGGTGCGAGCGGTGGGAACTGCATTGATAAGCCTTCTACGCCGCCGCGAGCGCCGCCGCCGCGTCGCGCTTGATGCGCTCGACCATGGAGCGCAGGCCGTTGGAGCGCTGCGGCGTCAGGTGCTGCTCAAAACCTAATCGCTTGAACAAAGCCGGCGCGTCGGCGTCGATGATTTCCTTCGCCGTATGTCCCGAGAAGAACGCCAGCGTCAGCGCCACCAGGCCGCGCACGATATGGGCGTCGCTGTCCCCCAAAAAGTTCAGGACCGGAACGCCGTCGGCGTTGCGCGCGACGCTGGTCTGCAACCAGACCTGGCTGGCGCAGCCCCGCACCTTGTTCTCGTCGGTGTGGGCCTCCTCCGGCAGCGGGTCGAGGCTGCGGCCGAGCTCGATCAGATAGCGGTAGCGGTCGTCCCAGTCGTCCAGGAACTCAAAGCTTTCGATGATTTCGTCGAGTGTCATGCCCAAACCTTTCGACCTCTATTTCGCCCTTTGTCGCATGTCCGACAAGCCCTTTGTTGACCCTTCCCAAGCGACACTGGCGTGGTTCTTGCAAAATTCGTGCGCCACACGAATTGATTTCGTGCGGTTAACAATCAGATGAGACCGTCATGAGCGTCAGTGCGGAAAGCCCGCGCGAATATTTCGCCATTTGCGAGGTCGAGGAGATTCCGCGCGGCGGCGCGCGCGCCTTCGACCTCGCCGAACCCGACGGCGAGGGCCAAAAGCCGTTTCGCATCGTCATCGCCCGCAACGCCAGGGGCGACCATTTCGCCTATCGCAACGCCTGCCCGCACCAGGGCGTGTGGCTGAACGTCGGTTCGGGAACATTTTTCGACGAAACCGGCGCGCTGCGTTGCGGCCGGCACGGTTCGCGGTTCGACCTGGAAAACGGAACCTGCGTTTCCGGCCCCTGCGAGGGCGCGCACCTGCAAAAAATCGGCGTGGCCGTGGTCACCGGCGACGTTTGCATCCATGGCGTCACGCTGGTGGAGGACGACCGCGCCTGGGACGACGACGACACCATGGACATTACGGTTCCGCCGGGTTGAGCATGACGACACGCTATTTTCTGTCCACCAGCGGCATCAAATTGCCGCTGCGCATGGTCAATGAGATCGAGCCGGAGGCGCTCTCCAACCGCAACACCTACATCCGCGCCGATTACGATGGAGACGGCCGGTTGCTGCGGTTCGAAAAGCTTGTCTATGGCGACATCGAGCTGACCCACGTTTACACCTATGACGCGGAGGGCGCGCTGAGCCGCGCCGAGATCGCGCTGCCCGACGAGGACCCGATGGTGCTGGATTTCCCGGCATGAGCATTTATGAGCGCATTGGCGGCGCGGTGACGATCGACCGCGTGGTCGAGAGTTTTTACCGCGCCATGGACGAATTGCCGCAGGCGCGGACGATTCGCGCCATGCACGCCGACAATCTCGTCGGCGTGAAAGTGGTGTTGAAACGCTATCTGAGCGAATGGACCGGCGGCCCCGCGCTCTATTCGCCGGTCAAGGGCCCCCCGCGCATGCGCCAGCGTCACCTGGGCTTCGCCATCGACAACGCCGCCCGCGACGCCTGGATGGCCTGCATGGACCAGGCTTTGGCGGAGCACATCACCGATGCGGAAGCGCGCGAAAGCTTGCGCGACAACATGAAAAAGCTCGCCGACTGGATGCGCAATACGGAGTGAACGGGCTGCCGTCGCGCGTCGAGAGGGTTCGTCGAGAGGGTTCATGGTGACATCGCGCTGACGCGCGTCTACGATTGGAAAGGGCGCCTGCGTCGCGCCGAAACCTTTTTGCCGGACGAAGATCCGGCCTTGATGGAGTTTGGATGTCATGAGTGAGTCGGCTGCGGGCAACATGTTTGAGCGCATCGGCGGCGCCGAGACGATCAATAAAGTGGTCGATAGCTTTTATCGGCAGATGAGCCTGTTGCCGCAGGCGCAGACCATTCGCGCGATGCATGGCGACGGCCTCATCGCCATGAAGAGCGTGCTGAAGAAATATCTGACGGAACAGACCGGCGGACCCGATCTCTATTCGTCGGAAAAGGGCCACCCGCCGATGCTCAAGCGCCACCAGGCGTTTCCCATCGACAATTACGCCGCCGACGTCTGGATGGAATGCATGGATCTGGCGCTGACGGAGCATGTCGCCGACGCCGACGACCGCGAACAATTGCACGCGAAGATCAGGTCGCTCGCCGACATGATGCGCAACACCAAATAGCCGGCTTGGCCGTTGACAGGCGCAAGGGCTGTTATGTTATAACATAGCAGTTCATCCGGAGGCCCGATGCGATATCCTTGCGCCGTCACCGTAACTTTCGCGCTTTGCGCCTTCGCCCCGGCGCTTGCCGAAGCCCATTGTCTCGCTGGCGCACGCTCCTTTCCGGCCACGCTCGCCGTTGAGGAGCCCTGCGTTCACGAAGCCTTGGCTTTGCCGGATTTCGCCGCCTCCAGCACAGGCGATCTCCCGGCCGACCAGGGATTCGACATCGGAGGCCATTACTCCAAGCGCGTGTTCGAAAATCTGGCGATCGAGGTCGGTCGCCATTGGGGCTGGCTGGGGACGCCTCAGGGCGCCACCTTCGGTCCCGGCGCGATCGAAACCGGCGTCAAATACCAGTTCGTCACCCTGCCCGAGCAGGAGTTCATGGCGTCGGCCATGTTTTCCGTCGAATGGGGAAACACCGGCGCTTTGGCCCTTGGCGCGCCCACCTATCACATCTACACGGCGGGTCTGGCGTTCGGCAAAGGTTTTGGCGATCTGCCGTTCTCGCTCAACCTGCTGCGTCCCTTCGCCCTGACCGGCGACATCGGCTATTCCATCCCCGCGCGCGCCAGCACGATGGGGCCCGCGTTCGAGGTCGAACGCAATCCTCAGGTTCTGAGCACCGGCCTGTCCCTTCAATATTCGATGCCCTATCTGCGCCAGCACGTCGTCGACCTCGACCTGCCCAGATTCGTGAACAGGCTGGTTCCCCTGGTCGAACTGGCGCTCGAGACGCCGGTCGCCAACACCTTCACCTCGGGCCGCGCCACGGTCGGGACCGTGAACCCCGGCGTGATCTATACCGACACAGCCTGGCAATTCGGCGTCGAGGCGATGATTCCGATCAACCGCTTGAGCGGCCGGGATGTCGGCGTGCGCGCGCAACTGCATCTCGCGCTCGACGAAATCCTGCCGCCAGAGCTGTCGCGGCCGCTGTTCGCCGGGGGGCCGCCCATGATCGGGTCTGGAGGCGCGCGATGAGCGCCGCAAGATTGTTGGCGGCGCTGGCTTTTCTCCCGGCGTCGGCCTCGGCCGCCGTTGAACTCGACCGCGCCGAGCCGCGCGTCGGCTCCACCGTCGCCGCCGCGCCTGACAGCGTCGTGCTGAATTTTTCCGAGGCGCCCGAGGGCGCCTCCGGCGAAGTCCGCGACGCCGCGGGCGCGCGCGTCGATGTCGGCGGGTTGAAGGTCGAAAAGGAGTCTTCGCGCGCGCTGCTCAAAGTCAGGCGGCTGGGGGCGGGGGACTATACCGTGCGCTGGTGGGCGAAGGCCGACGATGGCGACGAGACCCAGGGACGTTTCTTCTTCCGTGTCGCCCCCTGATACGATTTCCGAACGATCAGTTCGGAAATCGTATTCCGCTCGCGCGGAAATCCGCCCTTCGCTTGGAGGATTTCCGCGCGATTTCGTTTTCGCGGATCGCGAAGCGATCTTGCGGAAACCGTATGATCCGGTTACAGCGGCGCGCCGAAAAAATCCTCGTCTTCGCCGCCGGCGATGCAATGCAGGCCGCGCGCGTTTTCAAAGACCGCGCGCTCGGCTTCATCAGCTTCGCGATGGGTGAGTTTTCCCTCCGGCGCGCCCGCCAGCAGCCACGGTTTTCCCGTGCGCAAGAAACGCTGCAAATGTTTCAGATCGTTGGGACGGACCACGCATTTCGGTTTTTCATCGACGAGAACGGTGATCGGAACCAAGCGGACCTCCTAAACTAAAAGCCTTCCTTGGGGCTGCCCCAGGATTTTGAGCCGGGAACCAGTACGGCCTTGATCCTGGCTTTGTCGAGGTCGGCCTGGTTCCGGTAGAGGGTGGCTTCGTGGATGGTGACGCCGTTCTTGTTTTTCACCGCGACATAGCGCACCGGCAAATCCACCTCGCAACTGTAACCGCCGCCGGGATCGTCGGTCGTACGCAAGTCCCCGTTCCAGTCGACAAAAAAACCGCTCATGGATGCAGCCTTAGTTCCGCTCGGGCGGGGGCCATGTCCCGGGGCTCGGCCCCGTCGAGTTCCTGGCGTGCGACCTGCCGCACCCGAGCGTCGGGCACAAGGGTTTTGGTGGTCTTGGCGATGGCTTTCACGCGCGCCAGAACGCGGGCGGCGACGGGGCCGTCGAGGTCGAGGCCGACGGCGGCGCAGACCGAGCGCACGGCGGCGAGGCCCGAATGCTTGCCGATCACCACCTTGTGGCGGCGCCCGAGCAGCGCGGGGTCGAGGCCCTGGTAGGTGCGCACGTCGGTGAGGAGGCCGGCGACGTGGATGCCGGATTCATGCGTAAAAATGTCGGCGCCGACGATCGGCTTGGCGCGGGGGATCGAGTCCCGCGACGCCTTGGCGACGAGATCGCAGAGGCGCATCAGTTTGGTCGGGTCGACGCCGGTGCGGGCGTCGGCGGTGCGGGGCAGGGCGACGGCGATTTCCTCCAGCGGCGCATTGCCGGCGCGCTCGCCCAGGCCCAAAACCGTGACGCTGGCCGCGCTCGCCCCGGCGCGGATCGCGGCGAGCGTGTTGGCGGTGGCGAGGCCGAGATCGTTGTGGCCGTGGAATTCGATCGGCAAATCCGTCTCGTCGCGCAGGCGCTTGATGTATTCGTAGGTCGAGAACGGATCGAGCAAACCGAGGGTGTCGGCGAAGCGGAAGCGGAACACGCCGAGTTTCGCCGCCGCGCCGGCGATCAGGCCGATGTCGCGCAGGTCGGCGCGGGAGGAATCCTCGCCGCCGAGCGCAACCTCAAGGCCCTTGTCGCGGGCGTAGCCGATGACGCGGGTGACGCGGGCCGCCACTTCATCCGGTTCGGCCTTGAGCTTGACCCGCATCTGCAAGCGCGACATCGGCGCGGAAATGTTGACGTGCTTGACGCCCGCACGAAGCGCGGCGTCGACGTCCGTTTCGCTCAGCCGGCACCAGGCGGTGACGCGCGGGGTCAGCCGTTCCGCGACGATGGCGGCGATGCCCTCGACCTCCTCGTCGCCCATAGCGGGCGTGCCCGCCTCGATTTCGTCAACGCCGGCGCCGGCCAATTCGCGGGCGATGGCGACCTTTTCGGCGAGGGTGAAGACGACGCCCGGCGCCTGTTCGCCGTCGCGAAGCGTGGTGTCGTTGATCTGGATGTGCGAGCCGGTCTTGAGCATGGCAGTCTCACGCGGTCTTTTTGAGCATTTCGCCCCACAGCGGCGATTTCTCGCGCACCGAGGCGACGATTTCGGGAAGGTTTTGCAACACGAGGTCGATCTCGGCCTCGGTGGTTTCGTGCGACAGCGAAAAGCGCAGGGCGCCTTGCAGAGAGAGCGGCGGGACGCGCATGGCGCGCAGCACATGGCTCGGCTCCATCGTCCCGGAGGCGCAGGCGGAGCCCGAGGAGGCGGCCACGCCCGCCTTGTCGAGCTTGTGCAGCAGCGCCTCGCTGTCGGCGCAGGCGAAGGCGATGTTGAGCGTGTTGGGCAGGCGCTCGCCGGCGCCGTTCACCCGCGCCTGCGGAATGGCGGCGAGCAGGCCCTGTTCGAGACGGTCGCGCAGGGCGGCGATGCGGGCGAGGTCGGTTTGCTGCGCGAGCTTTGCCGCGACGCCGAGGCCGACGATGCCGGGGGCGTTCTCGGTGCCGGCGCGGCGGCCGCGCTCCTGCTTGCCGCCACGGAACAGGGGCGAGAATTTTGTCCC
This sequence comes from Rhodoblastus acidophilus, assembly GCF_009720655.1. GTDB lineage: Bacteria > Pseudomonadota > Alphaproteobacteria > Rhizobiales > Beijerinckiaceae > Rhodoblastus > Rhodoblastus acidophilus_A. The sequence continues at coordinate 33,556 of NZ_WNKS01000026.1, forward strand.
CTTTTTCACATAGAGCGCGCCGATCCCCTTGGGGCCGTGCAATTTGTGACCGGAGAGCGACAGCATGTCGACCGCCGTGTCCTTGGCGTCGAGCGCCAGCTTGCCGGCGGCCTGCACGGCGTCGCTGTGGAACAGCGCGCCCGCTTCATGCGCCAGCGCCGCCAGTTTTGGCACCGGGAAGATTTTGCCGGTCTCGTTGTTGGCCCACATGATCGAGACCACCGCCGTCTTGTCCGACAGCGCTTGTTTGTAGGCGTCGAGATCGAGATCGCCGGCCTCGTCGACCGGGATGATGTGGACTTTTGCGCGCCCGGTTTTTTCCAGGTGCTGGCAAAAGTTCAGGACGGCGGGATGCTCGACCGCGCTGGTGACGATTTCGTTGCGCGGGGCCTGCGTTTCCAGAGCCGACAGCAGCGCGGTGGCGTCGGATTCGGTGCCGCCGCTGGTGAAGATCAGCTCATGATCGAATTCGGCGCCGATCAGCGCTTGCACGGACTGCCGCGCCGCCTTCAGGGCGGGGGCGACGGCCGCGCCATAGTCGTGCGTGGACGAGGCGTTGCCAAAATTTTCGGTGAAGAACGGCAGCATGGCCGCCACCACGTCCGGCGCGACCCGCGTGGTCGCGTTGTTGTCGAGATAGGCAGGCGCCATCAGGCAAAACTCTTGCCGCAGCCGCAGGACGCCGTCGCGTTGGGGTTGTTGAAGACGAAGCCGGAATGTTCGAGCGAACTGGCGTAATCGACGACCATGCCCGCCACCATCGGCTGCGACATGTCGTCGATGAATATTTTCACGCCGTCGGCGTCGACGACCGCGTCGCCCTCCTGTTCGCAGGCCAGCTCCATCTTGTACATGAAGCCGGAGCAGCCGCCGGCCTCGACCATGATGCGCAACCCTGAAGCGGGCGTCTTGGCGGTTCCGACGATTGTTTTGGCGGCGGAAACGGCGCTGGGCGTCAGTTGGATCATCGCGGGACTCCACATTTGACCGGTGTGGAGCAAGGACGGCGCCAGCGTCCGTGTCGCGTTTGCGACGCTGGAACTCGTTTGGTGAACGCCCGTCGAGGTGGAAAAAATCCGGAAGACCTGCGCGCGCACAACCTGCGAGTTGGTGGCAACCAAAAGTTGTGAGTTGTAATTTGAAGTTGCGATCAGGTCACAGCCGTCGCAGCCTTGGCCCGCTCCATCGCCCCCCGCGTATGGGCGGGCCTTCTTGTTTCGTGGTGTACCATGCCCAATGAGAAAGACGACGCCATCGACCGTGCAATGGTCAATCTTATCGTCGCCCTTTCCGAACTCGACTTGCATGGAAATCCAAGGATCGCCAAAGCGGAGGGGCGCAAATATGTTGTGCTGGCGATGAAAGAGCTTTCCGCCATTTCTCCTGGCTTTGGATGCCGCGCGCCCAAGCGGCTGATGAACGGCAGGCGACCGGCCCGGAGCCGACCAGCGCGCCCGCAGTCCTGAAACGTCCCGCTCTGCTTCACTCCGTTCTGACGCAAAAAAGCCCCGCGGACCAAGAGTCCGCGGGGCTTCTCATTAGGCCGGGGAGGAGGTCAGCCGGCAGTCAAGAGGAGGCAGATGACAATCATCGCGGCGGCTTGGCCGATGGCGATCATGCCGACGCCGGCGAGGCCGACGGTCGCGGCGGTGAGCAGCGTGACGCCGAGCAGGGCGAAAAAGCCGATGAAGAACAGGACGGCGTCGCGGCGCTCGGTGTTGGCCGGCTCGGACACGACGGCGGGGGTGGAGACGGAGGTGGTGGCAACGGCGGCTGTCGAGACGGCGGATTTGGAAACGGTCTGGGCTTCGACGAAATCGAAGGGGCTGGCGATATCGATGTTCAGGGTCATGGCATCCTCGTTTTTGGTGTGCCGACCGGGTTGACGCGGCGGTGGACAAACCGCGCCAACCCTCTGAATCGAATGCGCAAGCGTTCGAGTCTCGCGGCGACCTTTGATCTGCATCAAAGTCGCCCGTTGATCTAGATCAAACGCGCCGCGAGCGCAAGCCCTGTCGCTCACCTGCCGAAAAGGCGGGAGCGCGGCGCGGTTGCGAAGCGCTGAAACGGGCTATGTGCTTGGCGCGCCGGCCTGTTCCTCGCGCATTGCGAAACGGGTTTCGCCGTGAAAGCCGCTCAAAACTCCTCCTAAAGAAGGAGGCGTGTGCGCCTGTACTAAAGGAGGAGGGTTACGCGCCGCTGTGCTGTAAAAATTCCCAGACGGCGCGGTTGGCGTCGAAATAGTCGGCGGCGGTTTCGCCGCTGTCCGGCGCGCGACCGGGCAGGTGGTGATTGCTCGGGTCCAGGCGGATCAATTCCGTCGGGGCCTTGCAGCCGGCGAAGGTGACGATCAAGCCGCGCGTCCGGGGATCCTTGACGTCGCGCCGGGCGCCGCAGCCGTTGATCCGTGCAAACGTTTGCAGGCTCTGTTCGGCGCCGAGGGCGTCGAAAACCGCGTCGCCCGCCGTCGCCTTGCCGCCGGCGAAGGGGATTTTGGCGTCCTGCGCGCTGTTGACCGCGATATAGGCGAGCGGCGCGGCGGGTTCGCAGGCGGTGAGGTCCTGCGGCATGGCCGAGGCGATGGTGGCGAGGCCGGCGACATTTCGGCCCACGCCCGCGCAGGCCGCGCGAAACGCCAGGGGACCGCCGGAGCCCGTTCCAACGACGAAGATGCGCCGGGGGTCGGCCCGGCCCTGGTTGATCAGGTGATCGGTGAGCGCGCGCAGAAAGGCCAGCTCGCGATCGGCCTCCGCTCCCGCCGCCACCGGCCAGCGGCCGCCGAGCGCCTCGGGATAGACGAAGATCGGCTTGGCGCCGGCGAATTGTTCGAGGCCGTGGTGACGCCGGCCGCGCGTGACCACGCCGCCGGAGCGCTGCAGCACGATGATCAGCGGGCGGCGCCGCAATTTCAGGCGCTCGCGTTCGACGATCACGGCGGCCCGCGAAACGCCGCCGGAGGAGAGGGTGAGCCGCGCCGCGGCTTCCGCCGGCGCCGCGTCCAGCAGGAAGAGGGCGAGGCTTAACGCGGTAGCCGCGCGCCCGGCGCGGAACAGGTATGTCGAAATCAAGCGCTCATCTCCAAATCGCGTCGAGTTTGCCGTCGCGCCGGGGCGAAAACATGGCGAACCCCGAAAATCAGCCATGATCCATGCCGTTCCGTTCGGGCGTTCGCAAGCCTTTTGTCAGTCTAAGGGCTGACTTGCATTGCATTGCACAGGCGGCGGCTTTCCATTATCGAAACTTCAACTTCAAGGCCGGCGCCGCGCCCAAAAGTCGCACCCGGCTCCGCGGTCCAACAGAAAGGCGTCCCATGGCCGAGGCCAAAACCAGCCCGCTGCCGATCGAGCAGCGCCGTCCGCTTTCGCCGCACGTCCAGATCTACCGCTGGTCGGCGACCATGGCGATGTCGATCCTCCATCGCGTGACCGGCGTCGCCCTCTACGCTGGCACGCTGCTGCTCACCGTCTATCTGTTCACGGCGGCCAGCGGCGGCGTCGCCTTCGCGCAGGTCTCCAGCTTCTTCGGCTCGCCGCTCGGCCTGGCCATCCTGTTCGGCTACACGTTCGCGCTGATGCTGCATGTCTGCGGCGGCCTGCGCCATGCCGTCTGGGAGGCCGCGCGCGGTTTCGATCCCGTCAGCCGCAACCTGCTGGCCTGGGGCTCGCTGATCGGCGCCGTCGTCCTCACCGCGCTGGCCTGGGCCGGCGCCTACCTGCTCTGAGGTTTTGACATGCCCAAGGCCGACCCCAACCTGCAAACCCCCCGCGCCCGCGTCAAACACCTTGGCACCGCCAGGGCCGGAACACGGGACCTCTGGGAAATCCGCTTCACCTCGTTCGCGCTGCTGCCGCTGACCGTCGGCTTCGTCGTGATCGTGGCGATGCTGTCCAAGTCCGATCTCGCGGCGGCGCGCGCCCTGCTTGGCGCCCCGATCCCTGCGATGGTCATGATCGTGTTCGTCCTCGCCAGCATCTGGCACATGGCGGTGGGCATGCGCTCGGTGATCGTCGATTACGTCCGCCACCAGCACATGCGCGAACTGGCGCTGATGGCGAACCTGTGCTTCGCGACCGGCGTGGGATTTGTCTGCACCTATTCGGTGCTGCGCCTCAGCTTCATCCAGTAACGCGCCTGTCGCTTCCGAATTTAAAGGCTTGAACCATGGCTTCTTCTGACGCGCCGGCGAACCCGGCCCTCGGCGGCAAGGCTTACCCCATCGTCGACCACACGTTTGACGTGGTGGTGGTCGGCGCCGGCGGCGCCGGCTTGCGCGCCACTGTCGGCTGCTCCCAAGCGGGCTTGCGCACCGCGTGCATTTCAAAAGTGTTTCCGACCCGCTCCCATACGGTGGCGGCGCAGGGCGGCGTCGCCGCCTCGCTGGCCAATATGGGGCCGGACAATTGGAAATGGCACATGTACGACACCGTCAAGGGCTCCGACTGGCTCGGAGACCAGGACGCCATCGAATATCTGTGCCGCAACGCGCCCCAGGCCGTCTATGAGCTGGAGCATTGGGGCGTGCCGTTCTCGCGCACCTCGGAAGGCAAGATTTACCAGCGTCCGTTCGGCGGCATGACCACCGATTACGGCCGGGGCCCGCCGGCGCAGCGCACCTGCGCCGCCGCCGACCGCACCGGCCATGCGATGCTGCACACCCTCTATGGGCAGGCGCTGAAGAACGAGACCGAGTTCTTCATCGAATATTTTGCGATCGACCTGATCATGGACGCGCAGGGCCAGTGCCGCGGCGTGGTCTGTTTGAAGATGGACGACGGCACCATCCATCGCTTCCGCTCGCAACTGGTCATTCTGGCGACCGGTGGTTACGGACGCGCGTATTTCTCCGCGACCTCGGCGCATACCTGCACCGGCGACGGCGGCGGCATGATTCTGCGCGCCGGCCTGCCGATCCAGGATCTGGAATTCGTGCAGTTCCACCCGACCGGCATCTATGGCGCGGGCTGCCTGATCACCGAGGGCGCGCGCGGCGAGGGCGGCTATCTCACCAACGCCAAGGGCGAGCGCTTCATGGAGCGCTATGCGCCGTCCGTGAAGGATCTCGCGCCGCGCGACATGGTGTCGCGCGCCATGACCATGGAAATCCGCGAGGGCCGGGGCGTCGGCAAGGGCGCGGATCATATCTATCTGCACCTCGATCACCTCGATCCCGCGATCCTGCACGAGCGCCTGCCCGGCATTTCGGAAAGCGCGAAAATTTTCGCCGGCGTCGATGTGACCCGCGAGCCGATCCCGGTGCTGCCGACCGTCCACTACAATATGGGCGGCATCCAGACCAATTATCACGGCGAAGTGCTCACCAAGCGGGGCGATGACCCCGATGTGGTCGTGCCCGGCCTGATGGCGCTCGGCGAAGCCGCCTGCGTGTCCGTCCATGGCGCCAACCGCCTCGGCTCGAACTCGCTGATCGATCTCGTCGTGTTCGGCCGCGCCGCCGGACTGCGCGCCGCCGAGCTGGTCAAGGCCGGCGCCAAGCAGCCGGAACTGCCGGAAAATTCGGCCGATCTGGCGCTGTCGCGCCTCGACCATTACCGCAACGCCAAGGGCGGCACGCCCACCGCCGACCTGCGCCTGAACATGCAGAAGGTGATGCAGAACAATTGCGCGGTGTACCGCACCGGCGAGGTTTTGCAGGAAGGCGTCAAGCTGATCCACGAGGTGTGGGGCGGCCGCGACGATCTGAAGGTGACCGACCGCTCGCTGGTGTGGAACTCCGACCTGATCGAAACCTTGGAATTCGACAATCTCATCGTCCAGGCGGTGGTCACCATGGTCGGCGCGGAAAACCGCAAGGAATCGCGCGGCGCCCATGCCCGCGAGGATTTTTCGGAACGCGACGACGTGAACTGGATGAAGCACACGCTGGCGACCATCGACGACACCGCGAAAAAAGTGTCGATCGATTACCGCCCGGTCCACAGCTACACCATGACCGACGAGGTTTCGTATATCGAGCCCAAGGCTCGCGTGTACTGATCGAGGATTTACAATGGTCGAACTCGCCCTGCCGAAAAACTCGGTCTATGGACCCGGAAAAGTCTGGCCCGCGCCGGCCGACGCGAAATTCCTCACCGAATTTCGCATCTACCGCTGGAATCCGGACGACGGTCTCAATCCGCAAATCGACACCTATTTTGTCGATCGCGACGATTGCGGCCCGATGGTTCTCGATGCGCTGCTCTACATCAAGAACAAGATCGATCCGACGCTGACGCTGCGCCGCTCCTGCCGCGAAGGCATTTGCGGCTCCTGCGCCATGAACATCGACGGCCAGAACACCTTGGCGTGTACAAAAGCCATCGACGACGTGAAGTGGCCGGTGAAAATTTTCCCGCTGCCGCATATGCCGGTGGTCAAGGATCTGGTGCCGGACCTCACGCATTTCTATGCGCAGCACGCCTCGATCGAGCCCTGGCTGAAAACCGAGACGCCGGCGCCGGAAAAGGAATGGCTGCAATCGCCTGAGGACCGCGCCAAGCTCGACGGGCTCTACGAGTGCATTTTGTGCGCGTGCTGCTCGACGTCGTGCCCGTCCTATTGGTGGAACGGCGACCGCTATCTCGGGCCCTCCGCTTTGTTGCAGGCCTATCGCTGGCTGATCGATTCGCGCGACGAAGGCACGGGCGAACGCCTCGACGATCTCGAAGACCCGTTCCGGCTCTATCGCTGCCACACCATCATGAACTGCGCTCGCGCCTGCCCGAAGGCGTTGAACCCGGCCAAGGCCATCGCGCAGATCAAGAATTTGATGATCGCGCGGCAGGCGTAAGGCGGGGCGTATCACAGGCGACGCTCGCTGAACCATTGAGTTCAATGCTGCGAGTCCCCCTCACCCCAACCCTCTCCCCGCTCGCGGGGCGAGGGGGCGGCGCGCCCCAGTTGGGGAATAACGCCAATCAGGCGCGTCCGCTTGGGCGCGCCTTTTTTATTGAGCGTTGCGCCAGCGCGAGAGTTTTTGCAGCGCGCGCGCAAGCGTGTCCTGCTGCTTGGCGAAACAGAAACGGATGTGGCCGCTGAGGTCGCGGTTTTCGTAAAAGGCCGACAGCGGAATGGCGGCCACCCCGGCTTCCTCCACCATGCGGCGGCAGAAGGCGAGATCGTCGCCGTTTTCGTCGAAGGCGGTGACATCGGCCACGGCGAAATAGGTGGCTTGCGCGGGGCGGACGGTGAAGCCGAGTTGGTTCAAGCCTTCGGTCAAAAAATCGCGGCGTGTTCGCAGCGCCTGCTTCAGGCCGTCAAAATAGGTTTGCGACATGTTCAGCCCCGCCGCCACCGCTGCTTGCAGGGCCGGGGCGGTGGTAAAAGTGACGAACTGGTGGGCGCGGGCGATGGGGCCGAGCAGTTTGGCGTCCGCCATGACATAGCCGACTTTCCAGCCGGTGACGGAAAAGCTCTTGCCCGCCGAACCGATGCGGGCGACGCGGTCGCGCACGTCGGGGAAGCTGAACAGGCTTTTGTGTTCGCCTTCAAAAACCAGATGCTCGTAGACCTCGTCGCAAATGGCGAGCAGGTCGTGCTTGAGCATGAGATCGGCGAGGAAGCGGAGTTCTGAATCGTCGAAAACTTTGCCGATGGGGTTCATCGGCGTGTTGACGACCAGCGCGCGGGTGCGCGGTGTGATCGCTTTCGAAACCTGCTCGAAGGGCAGGCGCCAGTCGGGCGGGGTCAGTTTGACCGCGACCGGGACCGCGCCGCCGCGCCGGATAATCGGCGCGTAGGAATCGTAAACCGGCTCGAACACGATGACTTCGTCGCCGGGATTGAGCAGGGCGAGAAAACAATCCGACAGCGCTTCGGTCGCGCCGGAGGTGATCATCACGTTCTCGGCTTCGGCGTCGAGGCCGAAAAAACGGCAGGCGTTGTCGGCCACCGCTTGTCGCAGCGCCGGCAAGCCCATCATCGGCGGGTATTGGTGCGGTCCGTCGCGCAGGGCCTTGATCGCCGCCTCGATCAGTTCGGGGGGCTCCAGCCCTTCCGGAAAACCCTGACCGAGGTTTTCCGCTCCTTTTTCCCGCGCCAGCGTCGACATGATCTCGAAGATCGAGGTTTGGACCTGGGAAAAAGTGGCGTTGGCCATGTCAGGCTTTCAGGAAGGTGACATGGCCCATTTTTCTGCCGGGGCGCGCTTCGCTCTTGCCGTAGAGATGCAGGCAGGCGCCGGGCTGGCGCAGCAATTCCCGCCAATCGTTGATGTCGTCGCCGATCAGGTTGCGCATCACCACGGGGCCGTGGGCGCGCGTTGATCCCAGCGGAAAGCCGCAGACGGCGCGGATGTGCTGCTCGAATTGCGAGGTCACCGAACCGTCGAGGGTCCAGTGGCCGGAATTGTGCACGCGCGGCGCGATTTCGTTGACGACAAGGGTCTGGCCGACCAGAAACATCTCGACCGCGAGGACGCCGACGTAGTCGAGGGCTTCCGCGATTTTTTGCGCTTTTTCCGCCGCGCGGCGGAGCAGGTCGGGCGACATGCGCGCGGGCACCGTCGTCGTGTCGAGGATGTGGTTGTCATGGACGTTTTCGCCGACGTCCCAGGCCAAAAATTCGCCGTCGAGACCGCGCGCCGCCACCACCGAGACTTCCATGGCGAAGGGGACAAAACCTTCGAGGATCGAGGGCTGATTGCCGAGCGAGCGGAAGGCGACGGCGAGGTCCGCGCCCTCCTTGATCGTGGTCTGGCCCTTGCCGTCATAGCCGAAGCGGCGCGTCTTCAGGATCGACGGGCGGCCGATGCGGCCGACGGCGCGGGCGAGCGCGCCGGCGTCGTCGACCTGCGCATAGGGCGCGACGCCGATGCCGAGTTTTGAAATAAAATCCTTTTCGACCAGTCGGTCCTGGGTCAGCGCCAGCACGCGCGGCGAGGGGCGCACCGGCTTCAGTTTTTGCAGGAATTCCGCCGTCGCGGCGGGAATGTTTTCGAATTCGTAGGTGATGACGTCGACGCTCGCGGCGAAGCGGGCAAGTGCGGGCTCGTCGTCATAGGGCGCGATGGTGAATTGGGCGGCGACTTCAAACGCCGGCTCGCCCTCGCCGGGCGAAAAAATGTGACAGGACAGGCCGAGGCGCGCGGCGGCCAGCGCCAGCATCCGGCCGAGCTGGCCGCCGCCGATGATGCCGATCCTCGCGCCGGGCGCAAGCGCCCTGTCCTTGGTCATTGGAGGCGCTCCGCGGGGGCCGACGCCCGTTCAGTCATGCGGCCGCTCCGCAACCTTTTCCGTCTGGCGCTCGCGAAAAGCGTCGAGCCGTTTTTCCAGCGCCGGGTCGGCCAGCGCCAATATGGAGGCGGCGAGCAGGGCGGCGTTGATCGCCCCGGCCTTGCCGATCGCCAGCGTGCCCACGGGGATGCCGGCGGGCATCTGCACGATGGACAACAGCGAGTCCTTGCCCGAAAGCGCCTTGGATTCGACGGGGACGCCCAAAACGGGCAGGGAGGTCATGGCCGCGGTCATGCCCGGCAGATGCGCGGCGCCGCCGGCCCCGGCGATGATCACCTTGAAGCCGGCGTCTCGCGCCCCCTTGGCGAAGGCCACGAGACGGTCGGGCGTGCGATGCGCCGAGACGATGCGCGCGTCCGAGGCAACGCCGAGCTCTTCGAGGGTTTCCGCGGCATGACGCATGGTCGACCAATCGGACTGGCTGCCCATGATGATGGCGACGGGGGGTTGGGAATTCGACACGGGAAATCGTTCCGGAAAAGCGAAGCCGTCCTCCTATAGCGCCGCGCCGCGAAGGCAAAGCGAAATATGAGTTTTAGGCGATAATATCCGGCGTCAGCGCGTCTTCAAGGAAGCTGATGCGGTCGCGAAGGGCCAGCTTGCGCTTTTTCAAACGTTGCAATTGCAACCTGTCGTAGGCGCCAACGGCGGTCAACGCCTCGATGGCGGCGTCGAGATCGCGGTGTTCTTCCCGCAATCGCTCCAGTTCGGCAATGAATTCGGCCTGCTCTTCGTCACTCATGTCTTTGGTCATCGACCGATCTGCCGCCCGTTCCATCCACCGCCTTGCGGCGCGGATTATGGGCGCATGCGCCGTCAAGGGCAAGATCAATGATGCGGCCTTGGCGTCGCGCTCAAGCTCATCCCAATAGCTTGAGCCATGCTGCGAATTACCACTTGCAGTCGGTGACAGGCGTGTCATGATTCAGTCGTCAAAACATCGACAGGAGTTGTGCATGTCCATGCAAGCCCATCTCGCCGAACTCGAGCGCCGGCATCAGGCGCTGCAACGGGAAATCGAGAAGGAAGAGACGCTCCCCGGAACGGACGATCTTAAATTGCACGAACTCAAGCGACGCAAGCTTCAACTCAAGGACGAAATAGCCCGCCTAAAAGGTGAAAAGGTCGACGCCACGGTCCATTGAACTCCGTTGTCGGCAACTGAAATCCCCGCCTCTCCGGCGGGGATTTTCATTTGGACGCACACCGCCGCGTGCGGCGGCTTTTCGCTTTGCGGGCCGCGTTCGTTCCGTCCTTCACCTGTTGAAGCGATGTCCCGGCGGAGCGCCCGGGCATGACGGCCTGGGCTCTCGACCCGCCCGCCATTAGCCTAAGGTTGAGCGGGGGCCGTTCTGGACTTCCGCGGCGCGGCGTCGCACTTTCCGCGCGACACGTTCGGCCAAAAAACACGGGGAGGGAGCCCATGGCGAGCCAATATCACGACGTCTATGCCCACTGGAAAGACAAGCCGTTCGAATTCTGGGGCGAAGCCGCCAAGGCGGTGGACTGGATCAAGGCGCCGCAGACGGTGTTCGATCCGAACGCTGGGGTTTACGGCCGCTGGTTTCCGGACGGCACGCTCAACACCTGCTACAACGCCATCGACCGCCATGTGAACAACGGCCGCGCCGAGCAGGCGGCGCTGATCTATGACAGCCCCGTCACCGGCATCAAGCGCACCTACACCTACGCCGAACTGCTGGCCGAGGTGAACGCGGTCGCCGCGGTTCTGAAGGATTTCGGCGTCGGCAAGGGCGACCGCGTGCTGGCCTATATGCCGATGATCCCCGAAGCGGTGATCGGCGTGCTCGCCTGCGCCCGTATCGGCGCCATTCACTCGGTCGTGTTCGGCGGTTTCGCGGCCAAGGAGCTCGCGACCCGCATCAACGATTCCGAACCCAAGGTGATCCTCACCGCCTCCTGCGGCATCGAGCCGAACCGGGTGGTGAAGTACAAGCCGCTGCTCGACGAGGCCATCAGCCTCGCCGCCGTCAAGCCGGAAAAGGTTTTGTTGCTGCAGCGCCCGCAGGCCGTGGCCGATATGATCCCCGGCCGCGATTTCAACTGGGCCGATCTCGTCGTCGCCGCCATGGCGGAGCGCCGCACCGTCGCGCCCGTGGAAATGAAGGCGACCGACCCACTTTACATCCTCTACACCTCCGGCACCACCGGCATTCCCAAGGGCGTGGTGCGCGACAACGGCGGTCACGCCGTCGCCATGATGTGGACGATGAAAAACCTCTACGGCATCGAGCCGGGCGAGGTCTTTTGGGCGGCTTCCGACGTCGGTTGGGTGGTCGGCCACTCCTACATCATCTACGCCCAGCTGCTCTATGGCGCGACGACCGTCGTCTATGAGGGCAAGCCGATCGGCACGCCCGACGCCGGCGCGTTCTGGCGCATGATCGAGGAATATAACATCGCCGCGCTGTTCACCGCGCCCACGGCCTTCCGCGCCGTGCGCAAGGAGGACCCGAACGCCGAACACCTCAAGCGCTACAATGTGAAGAAAAGCCTGCGCACCCTGTTTTTGGCCGGCGAGCGCGCCGACCCCGATACGGTGGCCTGGGCCGAGCAAATCCTTGGCGTTCCCGTCATCGACCACTGGTGGCAGACCGAAACCGGCTGGGCCATCGCCGGCAACCCCATCGGCCTCGGCGCGCTGCCGGTCAAGCATGGCTCGCCGACCGTCGCCATGCCCGGCTATGACGTGCAGATCGTCGACGAGGCCTGTCATCCCGTGCCCGCCGGCAAGATGGGCTCCATTGTCGTGAAACTGCCGCTGCCTCCCGGCAACCTGCCGACCCTGTGGCAGCAGGACGAGCGGATGAAGGAAAGCTACCTCACCGACTTCCCCGGCTTCTACAAGACCGCGGACGCCGGATTTATTGACGAGGAGGGCTATCTCTACATCATGGGCCGCACCGACGACATCATCAACGTCGCCGGCCACCGCCTCTCGACCGGCGGCATGGAGGAAGTTTTGGCCTCGCATCCGGATGTCGCGGAATGCGCGGTGATCGGCGTCAAGGATGAACTCAAGGGCGAGCAGCCCTGCGGCTTCATCGTGCTGAAATCGGGCGTCTCCCGCTCGCCGATGGACATCGAGCAGGAGATAGTAAAACTGGTGCGCGACAAGATCGGCCCCGTCGCCGCCTTCAAGATCGCCATCACCGTGAACCGCCTGCCGAAGACGCGTTCGGGCAAAATCCTGCGCGGCACGATGAAGAAGATCGCCGACCACGATCCCTGGACCATGCCCGCCACCATCGACGATCCCGCCATCATGGACGAGATCATGGCGGCGCTGGAAAACAAGGGGGTGTAATTCAAAAGGGCGGCGCGCGGTCAAAAGGCCGCGCGCTGTTTTTAATTATGAAATTGGCCTGACCGCCGTCGCGCGCTATCTTCGCGCCCCAACAGGAGCGCGCCCATGCAAATTCACCTCGTTCTGACCGCGATCGGCCCGGACCGTCCCGGCCTGGTGCGCGCGGTTTCCGACACCATCGCCGACGGCGGCGGCAATTGGCTCGACACCCGCATGGCCAGCCTCTCCGGCCAGTTCGCCGGCATGGTGCTGGTCGCCATCGACGCCGAAAAAGCCGACGCGCTGATCGCCTCCCTGCGCGCGCTGGATTCCCAGGGGTTGCGCATCATCGTGCAGCGCTCCGACGCCCATCCCCCGGTGGTCGGGCGCACGGTGCGGCTCGAAACCATCGGCCTCGACCGGCCCGGCATCATCCGCGACATCTCCCATGTGCTCGCCGAGGCGCATGTCAGCATCATCGAACTGGAGAGCGAGCTGGCGAGCGGCGCCTTTTCGGGCGAAGCCATGTTCAAGGCCCGCGCGCGGCTGCTGCTGCCCGAGGGGCTCAGCTTGGTCAACCTGTGCCAGGCGCTCGAAGACATCGCCGGCGAGTTGATGGTCGATCTCACGCTGGACGAAGCCGCCGAGGCGGTTCACGTGTGAAGGGGGCGCTGAAAAAGCCGTGGCCCGCCCTCGTGGTTCGAGACGGAGGCTCCGCCTCCTCCTCACCATGAGGGCTACTTTATTGTGGGCGCAAACATTTTTTGGGGCGTGGGTGTGGGTTTACTGTCTGTTAGGCATAAAATCCAAGATGTCCTCAAGCATAATCATCGTTAATCCTTTGGACAGCGCCGCCGCCTAACGTCCTTCCATCGATGGGAAGGATAGACCATGACCTCCGGCACGCTCATTGCTCTCGACCTCGCGCCGCAGATTTGTGCGGCCATCTCCCGGCGCGGCCAAATCCTGGCCGACGACGTCGGCATGCTCTCCAATCTGCCCAAACTGGACAGCGCCCTGACCGACAGCGAGATCGACGCGCTCGGCGCGCTGGCGCGCGCGCGCCTGCCCGCCTGTCCCGATTGGGGCAGGTTCTTCGCGGAAAAAGTCGGCGGCTGGTATCTCCAGGATTTCGCCGGCCGGACCCCAAGCCTGGAGCAGGCGCACTGGCTGATCGACTATCTCGGCGGCGAAGGCGCGGACCTCACCACCGCGCAATTCCGCCTGCTGATGCAGGTCCTCGAAAATCTCGAAACCTGCCCGGACGAACTGCTCGCTTTCGCCCGCGCCTGTCTGGTGCGCGCCATGGGCGCCGAAATCGAGGCGCGCCGGCCCCAGGCCGGCAGGGCCTGAGCGGCTGAAAAAGCCTTGGACCGCCCTCGTCCTTCTAGACGCGCCTTTCAGGCGCTCCTCAGGATGAGGGCTGATACCAAGTCTCCGAGAGACTGACTCGGCGGCGGATTCCCGAATCGGCTTTTGTTTGATTCAACAGGCGAAC
>NZ_WNKS01000027.1 GCF_009720655.1 Rhodoblastus acidophilus
CGAGTTGCTGAAGAACCCCAACGGGCTCTATGCACGCCTGTGGGCCATGCAAAACGACCGGAACACGCCATGAACGCGGCTGGAGTCGAGCGCATCAGCATTTGAGGCTGCGGATAGCAGCGCTCGCCTCAAAATTCGATGCCGGCCTGTCCTTTGACCCCAGCGGCGAAATGGTGCTTCACCAGACCCATTTCCGTCACGAGATCGGCAGCCTCGATCAGCTCCTTTTTCGCATTGCGCCCGGTCACGACCACATGAAGATCGGGCCGCCGCGCCGCCAGTTCGGCGACAATCTGGTCGAGCGGCAGATAGTCGTAGCGCAGGGCGATGTTCAGCTCGTCCAGCACCACCATCTTGATCTCGGGGTCGGCCATCAGGTCGCGCGCCTTTTCCCAGGCGCGGGCCGCCGCCGCGACATCTCGGTCGCGGTCCTGCGTCACCCAGGTAAAGCCCTCGCCCATCGTATGCCAGGTCACGAGATCGGAGAACCGTTCCAGCGCGCGGCGCTCGCCGGTGTCCCGGCCCTTGACGAATTGGACCACGCCGATCCGCCAGCCGTGGCCCAGCGCCCGCAGCACCAGCCCGAACGCCGCAGTGCTCTTGCCCTTTCCAGGGCCGGTGGTGACGACGAGAAGCCCCTTGGACTCGATGGTCTTGCTGGCGATCTCGGCGTCCTGCACTTGCTTGCGCTTCGCCATTTTGGCCTGATGTCGCGCGGCGTCGTTCATGTTCCCTCCTCAGGCGTTTTCTTCGCGGAGCCGCGCCGCCGCCAATTCCCGCATTTCGCTCAGCCAGGGCGTGACGCTGTTGCGGCGCGTGCGCCACAGGCCGCGCGCCAGCGCGCTCTCGAATCGCGCTGCGACGGCCTGGGCGGCTTGCGGATTGGCTTCGACGAGAAAATCCCGAACCGTCGCATCCCCGCACACCGCATCGAACAGCAGATCGAAATGCCGATCCGCCACCGCGTTGGTGGTCGCGGCGAAGGCAAGCAGATTGTCGACGCTCTCGGCGATTTCCGCCGCCCCGCGAAACCCATGGCGCATCTGGCCGGCGATCCAGAGCGGATTGGCGGCGCGGGCGCGAAGGGTTTTCGAAATTTCTTCCGCCAGCGTGCGCGCCTTGGGGTTATGCGGATTGGTGGCGTCGAGGTGATAAAGGCTCGGGTTGGCGCCAACGCTTTCGGCCGCCGCGGCAAACCCACCTTCGTGATCGGCAAAAACGTCGGAGTCGAGCACGTCCTGGCCGGGCAAGTCCTGCACGTGAACAAAAGCGTCGGACGCCGCGACCCGGGCGCCGAACTCCTTGGTTTCGCGCGCCTGCGCGCCGTCATAGGCGTAGCCGGTCGCCTCAAGATAGGCCGCGCCGAGATTTTCGCGCGAATCCTCCGATGTCAGCGCGCGCCGGGCGACCCCCGTTCCATAGACGCCCGGCGCGGCGCCGAACACGCGGGAACGAGACCCTTCGCGGCGCGCGGCCTGCGCCAGCGGATTGTCGTCTCCCTCCTCGTCTCGCGCGCAAATCGCCTTCACGGCGGAATCGTAAAGCGCGATCTGCTCGGGGAAAATGTCGCGGAACAGGCCGGAAATGCGCACGGTGACGTCGACGCGCGGCCGGCCGAGCGTGGCGATCTCCAACACCTCAAAACCGGAGACGCGATTGGACGCATGGTCCCAGACCGGGCGCACGCCCAAAAGCGCCAAGGCTTGCGCCAAATCTTCGCCGCCGGTGCGCACGGCCGCGCTGCCCCAGAGGTCGAACACGACACTCCCCGGCCACTCCCCGTGATCCTGGACGTAGCGCGTGAGAAAAGCGTCGGCCGCGCGTTGGCCCAGCTCCCAGGCGGTGCGTGTGGGCACGGAGCGGGGATCGACGGCGTAGAGATTGCGGCCGGTGGGCAACACGTCGATGCGCCCGCGCGCCGGGGCGCCGCCGGGTCCGGGCGCAACCCGCCGGCCGGCGAGCGCGGCGACCAGCGCATCCATCTCGGCCTGCGGGCATTTTTTCAGACGCTCCAGCGCCTGCGCGGAATCGCCGGACAGCGCTGCGAGGGCGGCCAGCCGTTCCGGTTCGGCGGCGACGCCGAACACGTGCAGCCCATCGCCGACGCGCATTTCCTTGAGATCGCAGAGCCAGGCGTCGAGACGCGTCAGCGCCTCTTCCTCGCTCAGGCTTTTGTCGAGTCCCGCCTCTTCCGCGAGGCCCGTGTCACGGGCGCGCTCAAGAATCAATTCGGCGAGGCGCTGCGCCCTGCGCAGGTCGAGCGATTGCGCCTCGGCAAATTCGTCCATCAGACCTTCGATGTCCTGCACGGCGCCATGCGCGCCCGCAGCGACCAGAGGCGGCGTCAGATGGCTGAGCGCCAGCGCGGAGGTGCGGCGCTTGGCCTGCGCCGCCTCGCCGGGATTGTTGACGATGAAGGGATAGATGACGGGAAGCGCGCCGAGCGTGGCGCGCGGCGCGCAGTTTTGCGACAGCGCCACCGCCTTGCCCGGCAGCCATTCCAGCGTGCCATGGGCGCCGACATGCACCAGCGCGCTGACCCCGATGCTTTCGCGCAACCACATGTAGAAGGCGACATAGGCGTGGCGCGGCGGCAGGGCGATGTCGTGATATTCGTGCTTGCGGGCGTCGCGGGCGCCCCGGTCCGGTTGCAGCGCCACGATGCTGTCGCCGAGTTTTTGGGCCGCGAAACGGAAGCGTCCGTCCTGGCAGGCCGGATCGTCCTCCGGCTCGCCCCAGCGCGCGTTGATCGCGGCGACGAATTCTTCGGGCGCCTGCGTCAGTCCTTCGCGATAGCGAACGAGGTCGAAAAATTCGGAGGCGGGGCCGGTCAGCCTCTTGGCAAGGTCCGCCCCCGAGGGAATGTCGCCGAGCACAAATCCTTCGGAAGCGAGACGTTCGGCGATTTTCTCCAAGGACGCGAACGTGTCGAGCCCGACCGCATAGCCCGCGCGTCCGCCCTTGCCGGGGTAGTCCGACAGCACGAAGGCGAGCTTTTTTTCCCCCGCGGGCGTTGTTCTGAGCCGCGCCCAGGCGGCGGCGAGCTGTGCGGCAAACAAAATGTTTTCGGCGTGCGGGCGGCTCAGCAGCGGGGCGTATTCCAGGCAGCGAATCGGCGGTTCGGCCGCCTTGAACGAAATGGCGCCGGCGAACAGCCGCCCGTCCACTTCCGGCAAGGCGACATTCATCGCCAGGTCGGAGGGGGCGAGGCCGCGCGACGACTCCCGCCATTGCGCCTCGTTGGCGAGGCTGACGGCGACCTGGAACACCGGCGCGTCGCAGGCGTCGAACACGCTGCCGCCATCGTCGAGTCGGGCGGAAAAGGCGGTCGCGTTGAGAATCACGTCCGGCGGGTCGGCCAAAAAAGCGCGCCGCAGGCCTTCGACCACGTCCGGATCCTTGAGGCTGGTCGCGAATAACGCCTCGACGCGAAAGCCTTGTTTCCCCAGCGCATCCGCCAGCGCCTCATAAGGCTCGGTGTCGCCAGCCATCCAGGCGGATCGATAAAAAAGGATTTTCGCGGACGGCGCCTCGGCGGGCGCGAGCCGGCAGGCGCGCGGAAAAACGCCGAGGCGCGCTTCTTCGCGCGGCTCCAGGAGTGTTTGGGGAGGACCGAGTTCACTCAGGGCGTAACGCAGGATTTGCGTGGCATTGTCGACACCGCCGGCCTGAAACCAGCGCCAGACGCGGCGCAGGTCGCCCTGCCCCACTGTCGAAACTTCGTCGAGGCGCCGGTCTTCGCGCGGATCACCGGGAACCACCACGAGACGCGCGCCCTTCGCCTTGGCGATGCGAAAACACTCCTCGACCCCGTAACGCCAATAATCCAGCCCGCCGAGCAGGCGAACGATGACGACGCGGGCGTGCGCAATGACTTTTTCGGCGTAGAGATCGACCGAATAGGGATGGCGCAGGTCCGCGAGGCTCGCGAGTCGCAGCGACAGGCCCGCCGTCGCGGGCTCGGCGCCCAGAGCGTCCCAAGCTTTCGCCAACACGTTGAGATCGCTGTCGGTAAAGGACAGAGCGACAATGTCCGCGCGCGACTGGTCGAGATCGACGGCTTGCGCCGTCTCGTCGAGCGACCGAAGCTCCGCGCGCAGAATATGCATGCGTCAGCCGAGCGCCGCTTCGATCGCCGCGCGATCCAGACCCTTTTGGCCGATGACGACCAGACGTCCGCGCCGCGCCTCCCGCGCGCCCCAGGCGCGGTCGTAATGCTGGCGGAAACGCGACCCCACGCCCTGCACCAAAAGGCGCATGGGCTTGCCCGCGACATCGAGAAACCCTTTTATACGCAACACATCGTGGCGGCCCGCGACCTCGCCGAGGCGGCGCACATAATCGGCGGGATTTTCCAATGCGGGAATGTCGACGACGAAGGAGTCGAAATCGTCGTGGTCGTGATCGGTTTCGCTGTCATGATGCGAGGGTCGCGAGTCCAAATCGTTCTCGGCGCCGGCCTCCAGGCCCAGGGCGACATCGGCGTCGACGCGGCCTTCCTGCGTCGCGATCACCTTTGCGCGCCCGCTGCTCGCCTCTTCCACGGCGCTTTTCACGCGTTCGATTTCGGTCGGCTGGAGCAGGTCGATTTTGTTGAGCACGATGAGATCGGCGCAGAGCAGCTGGTCCTCGTAGACCTCTTCGAGCGGATTGTCGTGCTCCACGGAGGGGTCGGCGGCGCGCTCGGCGGCCAGCGCTTCGGCGTCATCGACAAAGCGACCGTCGGCGACCGCCGCAGCGTCCACGACCGCGATCACCCCGTCCACAGTGAGGCGCGAGCGCACCTGCGGCCAGTCGAAGGCCTTGAGAAGCGGCTTCGGCAGCGCCAGACCCGAGGTCTCGATGATGATGTGGTCGAGTTCCGGCGCGCGTTTCAACAGCGCTTCGATGGCCGGCAAAAAGTCGTCGGCCACCGTGCAGCACAAGCAACCGTTGGCGAGTTCGACAATGTCCTCCTCGCGGCACGACTCGATGCCGCAGCTCTTCAAAATTTCGCCGTCGACGCCGACATCGCCGAATTCGTTGATCACCAGCGCGAGGCGTCGATTGCCGGCGTTCTCGATCAGGCCGCGGATCAGCGTGGTCTTGCCGGCGCCGAGGAAGCCCGTGACGATGGTGGCGGGAATTTTGTCAAACACGCTCAGGTCTCCCTACGGAAGGCGGGAAGCGGCCGATGACCCCCGTCTTCAAAAAATCCGGGCGCATCTTCCAGGGGATGACGCCCTGAGGCGAAGCGCCGTAAAGCCTGGCGGCATCCAGGATGAGTTGCGGGTCCGTGTCCGCGGAAAGGTCGCCACAAAGATAAGTCCAGGCGCCGGGCGCGGAGAAACTGAGGGAGCAGGACCGGCGGCAGGCGCTGAAGCACTCGACGGCGATCACAGTGGGATCGTCGTCGCCGCGATGCGCGTTCAAGGCGGCGAACAGGCGCGCGCCCGACCGCGCCGCGCGCGGCTCCAGCGGCTCGCCTTCCGCACGGCAGGTCGCGCAGACATGAATGAAAATTGAATTCGTGTTCTGCTCCGCCACGGCGCCTCGACGAGCTTGGGGCGTGAGCAATCGCACGGAAAACAGCCGGCGCCCCGAACGAGACGCCCCGCCCGTTCAGGTCAGTATTTGCGACGGCAGGTCTCCTGGCTCTCGGGTCCGACGCCCGCGTCGCCTTCCCGGATGGCTCCAGTGGCTTTTGACGAGGACTTCCCGATCACAGTTGCGGGGGCAGCTACGGTTTCGAAACCGTATTCACTCTTAGCCTCGCTTGCGCGAAGACCGTCTTGAATTTAGGTAGGCTCAGACGCATGCACTGTCAATGCGGACAAAAGGAAGGCGACGGTCCCCCAGCGCGTCACCTCCCCCAGGGCAAGGTGAGTTCGCATGGCGGCCCGCGCGTTAATGTTTCAAGGCACGGGATCGGACGTCGGCAAGTCGTTGCTGGTCGCCGGCCTCTGCCGGGCCTTGACGTTGCGCGGCCTCAAGGTGCGCCCGTTCAAGCCGCAGAACATGTCGAACAACGCCGCCGTCGCCGCTGATGGCGGCGAAATCGGCCGCGCGCAAGCCTTGCAGGCCCGCGCCTGCCGCGTCGAGCCGAGCGTTCACATGAATCCCGTTTTGCTCAAGCCGCAAAGCGAGATTGGCGCGCAGGTGGTGTTGCGCGGCCAGGCCCTTGGCTCCGTGCGCGCAAGGGATTTTCAAAGCTGGAAGCCGCGCCTGCGCGAAAATGTGCTCGAAAGTTTCGCTCACCTGCGCGCGGAGGCCGACATCGTGCTGGTCGAAGGCGCGGGGAGCGCCGCCGAGATCAACCTTCGCGCCGACGACATCGCCAACATGGGCTTTGCGCGGGCCTCCGACACGCCCGTCGTGCTGATCGGCGACATCGACCGCGGCGGCGTCATCGCGCAGATCGTGGGAACCCGCGCCGTGCTCGACCCCGAGGACGCGGCGATGATCCAGGGCTTTGTCGTCAACAAGTTTCGCGGCGATCCCACTCTGTTCGACGCGGGCATGCAGGCGATCGTGGAGCGCAGCGGCTGGCCGTCGTTCGGGCTTGTGCCGTATTTCCCGCAAGCCGCGCGCCTGCCGGCAGAGGACGCCGTGGCGCTCGATCGTCCCGCGCGGGAAACTGGAGGGGAAAAGCTCGTCGTCATCCCGCACCTGCCCCACATCTCCAATTTCGACGATTTCGACGCCCTGAAACACGAACCGGGCGTGCGGGTGATGTTCGCGCCGCGCGGGGCGCCTCTGCCAGGAAACGCCGACCTGATCGCCCTGCCGGGGTCGAAGGCCACCCTCGCCGACCTCGCGGTTTTGCGCGCAGAGGGTTGGGACATCGACATTCATGCGCACGTGCGCCACGGCGGCAAGGTTTTGGGGGTTTGCGGCGGTTTTCAAATGCTCGGGCGGCGCGTCGCCGATCCCGAGGGGGTGGAGGGGCCGCCCGGCGAGTCCCCTGGGCTTTGTCTGCTCGACGTCGAAACCGTGCTCGCCGGCGACAAGACGCTTCGGCGCTGCGCCGGCGCCTCTGTCGCGGAGGGCGCGCCGTTTCATGGCTATGAAATCCACGTCGGGCGGACCACCGGCCCCGATATGTCGCGCCCATTGCTGCGGTTCGAAGACGGTCGGCCCGAAGGCGCCATCGGGCCCAGTGGCCGGGTGCGGGGCTGCTACGTCCATGGCTTGTTCAACGACGACCGCCAGCGGCGCGTCTGGCTCGACTGGATTGGCGCGCCCGCCTCCGACCTCGATTATGAACACGACCTCGACGCGACGCTGGATGCTCTGGCCGGTCATCTCGAACGCCATATCTCCGTGGACGCCTTGCTCAAGGTTGCGCGCTGACGGATATGCCTTGACAGGATCGCGGTTCGGTTCTAACCGGCCAGACATCCAGTATCCCGGAACGCGGTGCAAATCCGCGGCGGTCCCGCCGCTGTAATCGGGGACGGAGCAGACTTGGTTCAAAGCCAGTCACTGGCGGGGTCCACCCTGCTGGGAAGACGTCTTGCTCCGGACGATCCGAGAGCCAGAAGACCTGCTGGATGAGAGTGACGAGGGGCGAAATCCGATGGAAAGGATTTCGGCGAGCGTACGCGCTTGGCCGACGTCCCTCATTGCGCATCGGAGAATGCCATGAAGACGACGCCTGATTGCAAAACCGAACCCAAGTCGGACACGCGCCCGGCGGTGATCGCGCTGCGAAAAACCTGCGACGCCGAGGGCACGGGCCTGTCGCACTATGTCCTCATGGACAAGCAGGTGAAGCGTTGAGCGCGGTTCCGCGCAATTTCGCGGAGGGCTCCGAAAGGAGCCCTCTTTCGCCGTTCGACATCGAGCATCCCACCCATATCGCATTGGTCGAGCCCGACAGCGCCTTTTGGGGCCTGGTGCGCAAGGAAGACGTTTCGAATGCGCTGGCCGGCGGCGCGCTGCGCGAGACTTTTGCCGAAAAAGGCGCGGATTTCGCCCGTGAGATGGAGATGCTGCGGTTTCACCTCAAACCGTCGGCGGTCTATTTCAACGCCACAGAGCGCTGCAACCTCAATTGCTCCTACTGCTACATCCCCGGCGAAATGCGCAAGCGCGGCAAGCAGATGGACACGGCCGAGGTCTTGGACGCCCTGGAGCGGCTGCACGTCTATTTCCGCGGCCACATGCCGGAAGACCGCCTGCCCCAGGTGATTTTCCACGGCGCCGAGCCGCTTCTGGCGCGCGAGGCCATTTTCGCCGGCATCGACGCTTTTCGCGGAAAATTCCGTTTCGGCGTCCAGACCAACGCCACCCTGCTGGATGAGGAGGCGGTCAAATTCCTCACCGAGCGCGGCGTCGGAATCGGCCTGTCGCTGGACGGCCCGGTGGAAGAGGTCGCCAACCGCACGCGAAAACGCTGGAGCGGCGAAGGCGTGTTCGATCATGTCGTGCGCGCCATCAAGATGCTTGAGGGCTATCCGGGCTTCAACGTCATCTGCACGATGACCTCGCAGAACCTGCCTTATCTGACGCAACTGGTGGAGTTTTTCCACGAAAACCGCGTGCCCGCCTGCATGCTCAACGTCACCCGCTGCACCATGCCCGGCGCCCGCGAGGTCAACGGCGGCGAGGCCGAGGTGGCGAAGGCTTTTGTCGCGGCCTTGGAGCGCACGCACCAACTCTACAAGGAAACCGGCCGCAAATTGGTGGTCGCCAATTTCGCCAACATCCTGATCGCGATTCTGGCGCCGACGGCGCGGCGGCTGATGTGCGACATTTCGCCTTGCGGCGGCGGACGCAGCTTTTTCGCGCTCGCCCCGGGGGGCGATCTGTTCCCGTGCAGCGAGTTCATCGGCCTGCCCGCCTTTGCCGGCGGCAATCTGTTCCAGGACAAGATTGCGGACGTGCTGGAAAGTGACCCGTTCCGGCTGGTGATCGGCCGCAAGGTCGAGGACATCGAGGACTGCGCCACCTGCGCCATCCGCCATTTCTGCGGTTCGCCCTGCCCGGCGGAAGCGCATGAAATGAACGGAGGCATGAAGCAGAAGGGCGCGTTCTGCGAATTCTACAAGGAGCAGACGCGTTATGCCCTGCGCCTCATCGCCGACGGACGTCAGGACGACTTCCTCTGGGAGGGCTGGGACGAAGGCGCCGAAACCACCTGCTGCATCGGCGCAAGCTGAGCGCCCTCGGCGGCGAGGGATTTTGAATCCTTCGCCGTTTGGCCGCGCCTTGGCGAACGGCGACGCCAGTACGGTGTCTCACCTGCTCAATTTTGAAATGATCGCCCGCATGGCCTGAGTCTCGTCGATTCCCCCGCCTTTCTCGGCCGGCAGGGGATTTCCACTGGCCAGGCTCGACACCGCCTTTATGTCCTCGATGGACAGATTGCCGGTCCTTTGCCCGAGCATTTCAAGCAGCGTCAAAGCTTCCAACGGCGGCAGCGCGCCGTCCGGCGTCAACTTGCCGAGATATGCAGTGAGCTCCGCTTCAGAGAGAGCCTCTTGCAGCCGAAGTTTCCGCAACAATGTTTCGGCGCGCATCTTAAACTCCACTTCACCGCAACCATTCGACGCCTAGAGTTTTTTCACGTTTCATGGAAACATGCAAAAACTCTGGAGTCTTGTTTTGACGCATTTTCTTCACGCGAACCGGCATCCGCTTCGCTTGAAAATGCTCTGGTCACGGCGTCGTCATCAGGATGTTTTCCAGCTCAACTCCGGCACGTATTTGTAAGGGTAGTCCGGCTCGACATAGCCGTCCCGGTCCTGCCGTTTCGGCAGCTTGACCTTCTCGCGCGGCACGTCTTCGTACGGAAACTGTTTCAACAGATGCGAGATGAGATTGAGCCGCGCGCGCTTCTTGTCGTCCGAGCGCAAGACATGCCAGGACGCCCAGGACGTATCGGTGGCCCGGAACATGTCGTCGCGGGCCCTCGAATAATCATACCAGCGACTGAAGGACTTCACGTCCATCGGCGACAGTTTCCAGATCTTGCGACCATCGCCAATGCGCGCCTTGAGGCGCCGCTCCTGCTCCTCCTCGCTCACTTCAAGCCAGTATTTCAGCAGGATGATGCCCGATTCTCCCATCGCCTTCTCGACTTGCGGCGCGACCTCCAGGAACCTGTTGACCTGCGCCTCGTCGCAGAAGCCCATCACGCGCTCGACGCCGGCGCGATTGTACCAGCTGCGGTCGAAGATCACGACCTCGCCGGCCGCGGGAAAATGGCGGATGTAGCGCTGCACATACATTTGCGACTTTTCGCGCTCGGTCGGCGCGGGCAGCGCGACGACGCGAAAGACGCGCGGGCTGACGCGCTCGGTGATCGCCTTGATGCAGCCGCCCTTGCCCGCGCCGTCGCGTCCCTCGAAGACGATGCAGACCTTGAGGCCCTTGTGAATAACCCATTGCTGCAGCTTGACCAGTTCGACATGCAGGTCCGCGAGTTCGCGCAGATAGGCTTTGGATTTGAGCTTTTTGTCATGCGCGGCGTCGAGTTCCGCGCCTTGGACCTTGTCGCCCTTCTTGATCCGTTTCGAGCACATGGGCAGCTCCTGTCGACTTCTGTCGCCACAGGATTGCGACGTGTGACGAAAAAGTCTTGGTGAGCGGATGTTACCGTCGTTGGCCCGAGCGCGTCTATATGACGATCGTCTCTCGGATCAGATCAACGAGCGTACCGCGAAAGGCCTATGCGGCGATGCCTTCAGCTGGACAACAAGCACCATATTTTTTCTTGTGTTTCAGTTGATTAGTAGTATCGCTCACAAAGTCTATCGGACGAATTTTGGTCCCTGCTTGGGCTTGCACGAAACGACTCAACGGAATACCGTTCCCGAGTCGGCGCAAATCAAGGCGCGGAGCATGCTGACTTGACATGAGAAATGTCTACAGTCGGCGATCTGCTTAACCCTGGGAGGGGGAAAGGATCGCGCGATGATTCCGAAATATCGCGACATCGCGAAACTGCTCGACGGCAAGAAGGGTCTGGTCATCGGCATCGCCAACGACCAGTCGATCGCCTGGGGATGCGCCAAGGCGTTCCGGGGGCTCGGCGCCGAACTCGCCGTCACATACCACACGGAAAAGGCCAAGCGATTCGTCGAACCTCTGGCGAAGGAACTTGAGGCGACCCTGCTGCTGCCAATGGACGTGCTGCAGGAGGGGCAGCTTGAAGCCGTGTTCGACACGATCGGGAAGACCTGGGGCGAATTGGATTTCGTTCTTCATTCCATCGCCTTCTCGCCGAGGGAG
Organism: Rhodoblastus acidophilus; assembly: GCF_009720655.1. Lineage (GTDB taxonomy): Bacteria > Pseudomonadota > Alphaproteobacteria > Rhizobiales > Beijerinckiaceae > Rhodoblastus > Rhodoblastus acidophilus_A. The sequence goes on from NZ_WNKS01000027.1 coordinate 11,218, forward strand.
GCTCTGCACGGCCGCGTCGTGGACGTCGGCAAGCAAGGTTTTTTGACCACCATGGACGTGTCATGCTGGTCGTTCATCCGCACCGCGCATCTGGCGGAACCGCTGATGAAAAATGGCGGCACGCTGTTCACCATGAGTTATTACGGCGCGCAGACCGTGGTGGAGAATTACAACATCATGGGTGTGGCGAAGGCCGCGCTGGAGGCGTCGGTGCGCTATATGGCCGCCGAGCTCGGCCCGAAGGGCATTCGCGTTCACGCGATTTCGCCGGGACCGCTGGCGACCCGAGCGGCTTCGGGCATTCCCGAATTTGACGAACTCCTGGAAAAGGCGCGCGAAAAGGCGCCGGCGCGCAGCCTCGTCAGCATAGACGACGTGGGCCTGGCGACGGCGTTCTTGGCGCTCGACGCCGCGAAGCTCATCACCGGCGACACGATCTTCGTGGACGGCGGCTATCACATTATCGACTGACCCGGCAGGCGTGGCGACGCGCGCCCGCAGAGATTGGAAGCAAGGAGCGGCGTGGACAGATGGATGGTCTAAAACGGATTGAGGATACCATGCTCCCGCGCTTCGTTGCGCTGCGCGGCGCCCTGTGCGCCTTCCTCCTTGTTTGCACGGGCGCGTCGGCGCAGCAGGGGCAGCCCGTCCCGGTCGGCGTTGTGAAGGTCGCGCCGACGCCGGTCGAGCCGGCGATGGAATTCGTCGGCCGCGTCAGCGCCATCGAACGCGTCGAGGTCCGGGCGCGCGTAAAAGGGTTTCTCGAGGCCGTGCTGTTCCAGGAGGGCGACACGATCAAGAAAGGCGCCCCGCTCTATCGGATCGAAAAAGGCCAGTTCGACGCCGACGTGAAGCAGGCCGAAGGCGCCTTGCTGCGCAGCAAGGCGGCCAAGGAACTGAGCGTCATTCAATTGAAGCGCGCCGAGGAATTGCTGGCGAAGCAGACCGGCACGCAGGTGGCCCGCGACCAGGCGATCGCCGCCGACCAGCAGGCTCTGGGCCAGATCGTCACCAACGAGGGCGCCCTTGAACTCGCCAAGCTGAATCTGTCCTACACCGACATCACCGCTCCGGTCGCCGGCAAGATCGGCGCGACCAACGTGACCGTCGGCAACGTGGTCGGTCCCGACAGCGGCGTGCTGACCACGATCGTCAGCCAGAACCCGATGTACGTGAAATTTCCGGTCAGCGAGCGCGAATTCCTGAGAATGCGGCGGGACGGTTCAAGCGTGCCGCGCGATAGAGTCAAGGTGGGGATCAAGTTCGCCGACGGCTCGAAATACGACGAGAACGGCGAACTCAATTTCGTCGACGTCAGCGTCGACAAGGCCACCGACACGATCAACGTGCGCGCCTCCTTCCCCAACCCCAACGGCGCGCTGGTGGACGGGCAATTCGTGCGCGTGGTGCTGCAGGGCGACAAGCCCGAGGAAAAGCTTGTCGTTCCGCAGGCGGCCCTGCTGGCCGACCAGAAAGGCGTCTACGTGTTCGTGGTTCAGGACGACAAGGCGGAGGCCAGGCGCATCAAGACCGGCGGCGCCTTCAAGGACGATCTGATCGTCGAGGACGGACTCAAGGCGGGCGACCTCGTCATCGTCGATGGCCTGCAGGCGGTCAGACCGGGCGCGCCCGTGCGCGCGAGACCCGCCGTGGATTCGATGGGGACGAACTGACATGTTCTCCTCTCTCTTCGTCGACCGGCCCCGTTTCGCGATCGTCATCGCCCTGATCACGACCATCGCGGGCCTGCTCGCGCTGCTCACCATCCCCGTCGCGCAATATCCAGACATCGTGCCGCCGCAGGTGCAGGTCACGACCCTCTATCCCGGCGCGAATGGCGGGGTTGTGGAATCGACGGTGGCGCAGCCGATCGAGGCGCAGGTCGTCGGCGTCGACAAGATGATCTACATGAAGAGCGTCAGCGGCGACGACGGCAGTTACACGCTCATCTGTTCCTTCGAGCTGGGAACCGACCCCGACATCAATGCGGTGAACGTCAACAACCGCGTGCAGATCGCGCTCGCGCAACTCCCGCCGGAGGTGCAGAAACAGGGCGTGACGGTCAAGAAGAAATCCTCGGCGCTGCTGGGCGTGATTTCGGTTTATTCGCCAAACAACACCCATGACGCGCTGTTCCTGTCGAACTACGTCACCATCAACATGCTCGACCAGATCAAGAGCACGCCGGGCGTTGGCGACGCTTCACTCTGGGGACCGCAGGATTACGCCATCCGCGCCTGGGTCAAGACGGACCGCTTGACCGGCCTCAACCTGACGACCGGCGACGTCATCAACGCGATTCAGAGCCAGAACCTTCAGGCCGCCGTCGGTCGCATCGGCGCCCGTCCGATCTCCAACGACCAGCAATTGCAGCTCAACATTTCGACCAAGGGCCGCCTGACCACAATCCCCGAATTTGAAAACATCATCATTCGCACCAATTCGGACGGCTCGATCCTGCGGCTGGGCGATGTGGCGCGGCTGGAGCTCGGCGCCGCCAACCTCGACCGCGAGACGCGGTTCAATGGTTCGCCGGCGGCGGCCATCGCCATCTATCAGTCGCCGGGCGCGAACGCGATCGATGCGCTCGGCGCAGTGCGAAAACTCATGACGGGGCTGCAGGAGCGCTTTCCCGTGGATCTCGCCTGGAAGGTCACCTACGACCCCACCGTCTTCGTCACCGACACGATCCATGAGGTGAAGAAGACGCTGATCGAGGCCTTTGTCCTCGTCGTCCTGGTCGTCTTCCTCTTCCTCGGCAGCCTGCGCGCCACGCTGATCCCGATGTTCGCCGTGCCGGTCAGCCTGATCGGCGCGTTCATCGTGCTCAAGGCGATCGGATATTCCGCCAACACCGTGTCGCTGCTCGCCGTCGTGTTGGCGATCGGTATCGTGGTCGACGACGCCATTGTGGTGGTCGAGAACGTCGAGCACGTGATGGAGAACCACCCCGAACTCACGCCGGCCGAAGCCACGAAAAAGGCCATGGGACAAATCACCGCGCCGATCATCGGCATCACCCTGGTGCTGCTGTCGGTGTTCGTGCCCGTCGCTTTCATTCCGGGAATTTCAGGGGAATTGTTCCGGCAATTCGCCGTCACCGTCGCCGTCGCCATGGTGCTGTCGGCGATCAACGCGCTCACCCTGTCGCCGGCGCTGTGCGGCGTCCTGTTGAAACGCAGCCATGGCCGCCGCGGCATCATGGGCCGGGTGATGAACGCCATCGACTGGACCCGCGACCGCTACGGCGACGCGACGGCGAAGCTCGTGCGCTTTTCATCGATCGGGCTGGTGTTCGTCGTCCTGTCGGGCATTGGCGTTTACGCGCTGTCGAAAATCACGCCGACCGGCTTCCTGCCGGAGGACGATCAAGGCGCCTTCTTCGTCGTCGCGCAATTGCCGGGCGGCGCATCGGTCGGCCGCACCTCGGCGGTGGTCGCCCAGGCGGAGACCTTGCTGAAGGAGGAGGAAGCGGTCGCGGATTACACCTCGGTCGTCGGTCTCAACTTCATCGACAATTATTCGCAGGCGAGTTCAGCCTTTGTCGTCGTGACGCTGAAGCCGTTCGAGGAGCGCCAGGGCGGGGGACAGTCGGCCAAGGAGATCATCGCGCGGCTCAGCCAGAAATTCGCGCAGATTCGCGAAGGAACGGTCGTCGGCCTCGCGCCGCCACCGATCATCGGATTGGGAACGGGCGGCGGTTTCGCCTATGTGCTGCAGGACCTGCAGGCGGGCGACCCGAAAACCCTGGCGCAGGTGCTGCGTGGTTTGGTGGTCGCCGCCAACCAGGACCCCACCCTCAGCCGCGTGTTCTCAACCTTCTCGGCGACCAATCCGTCGATCTTTCTCGACATCGACCGCGACAAGGCGCAGGTGCTGGGCGTCCCCCTCGACACGATCTTCCAGTCGCTGCAAGCATCGCTCGGCGGCTATTTCGTCAACAACACCAACCTGTTCGGCCGCACATGGCAGGTGCAGGTGCAGTCGGAGGCCGCCGACCGCGCCAGCGTCGACGACATCTACCGCATCAACGTCCGCAGCGCGTCGGGCGACATGATCCCGCTGCGCAGCCTTGTCGAGGTGAAGGTGGTCGTCGGGCCGCCGGCGCTGATCCGCTACAACAACCGCCGCGCCGTTACGGTGCAGGGCGGCCCCGCTCCAGGCCATTCCTCGGGCGAGGCGCTGGCGGCGATGGAGCAGGTGGCGGCCAAAACCTTGCCGGCGGGTTTCGCTGGAGAATGGACCGACACGTCCTTCCAGGAAAAGCGCGCGGAAGGCAAAACGGCGATGATCCTGGGCTTCGCCATCCTGTTCGCCTATCTGTTCCTGGTCGCGCTCTATGAAAGCTGGACGATCCCCGTGCCGGTGCTGCTGTCGGTCGCCGTCGGCATGCTCGGCTCCTACATTGGCATGGTCATGGGCGGGCTGACGCTCGATCTCTACGCGCAGATCGGCATGGTCGTCTTGATTGGCCTCGCGGCGAAGAACGGCATTCTCATCGTCGAATTCGCCAAGGAGAAGCGCGAGGCGGGCATGGACCTGCTTCGCGCCGCCGAGCTTGGCGCGCGCGACCGCTTCCGCCCCGTGATGATGACATCCTTCGCCTTCATCCTCGGCCTCTATCCGCTGGTCGTGGCGCTGGGCGCGTCGCAACTCGCGCGCCGCAATGTCGGCACGCCGGTGTTCGGCGGCATGTTGCTGGCGTCCTTCGTCGGCATTTTCGCCATCCCACCGCTCTACGTCTTTTTCCAGTCCATACGCGAGAAACTGCGGCCGGGAGCGCGGCCCGCCGAGGAGATCAAGACCCCAGCCGCCTGACGAAACAGAGAGGAGAAGGTCATGTCCGACAAACCCACCGCCGTTCCCGACGCCGAAGACGATCTGTTGATGTCGGTCGACGAGCTCAAGCACTATGTCGCGGAAGTCGAGATGGCCAAGGCGAAGCAATCGCTCGCCGCTTACAACAAGGCTCACGAAAAGCAGCAGGAACTGCTCGCCAAGCTGAGGTCGGATGCTCCGATCGACGATGCGACGTTCCGCGCCTTTCTCATGCGCCTGAAGACGGTCGCTTCCACCGGCGCCAATCGAATGATGATCGGCCGTTTCCCCAGCGAACTCTGCACCGACCATGGGCGCGCGATCAACCAGGCGGAGGCGAACTGGCCGGACACGCTGCAGGGGCGCGCGCGCAGGGCCTATGAGGTCTGGCGGGAGAAACTCAAGCCGCTCGGATACAAGATGGAGGTGATCATCGTCGATTGGCCCCAGGGCATGCCCGGCGATGTCGGCATGTATCTGACCTGGTAGGTCTCACCCGGTTCGGGACCGCGCGCGTCGGGCGGTCCCGGGTCCACAAGAATAGGGAGGCGTCCATGCCTGAAGCTAAGCCTGCAAGCTCGGTCAATCCCTGGTTCGACTACATGCGCGACGCCTTCGAGCGGTCGGTGCTGTTTCTCGACGTCCTCCGCCAACGCGGCAACATTTACGAAGAGCAGACGAAGCGGATCGCGCCGCACGTCCTGACCTTCAAGGGGGAGCTCGTGTGCGACGGGCGGGAGCTGGAAAAACCCGTCAACTACGTTCTCGCGCGCATCACGCCTCCCGCGGGCGTCGCCATCGAACCGAACAAGCGCCCGTTCATCGTCTTCGATCCGCGCGCCGGGCACGGCCCGGGCATCGGCGGCATGAAACACGACAGCGAGATCGGCGTCGCCATGCGGGCGGGACACCCGTGCTATTTCGTCGGTTTTTTGCCGAATCCCATGCCGGGCCAGACGGTCGAGGACGTTTGTCGGGCGGAAGCGCATTTTGTGAAGATTGTTTCCGACCTGCACGCCGACGCCGACGGCAAGCCGGCGCTGATCGGCAATTGCCAGGCCGGTTGGCAGATCATGATCATGGCCGCGCTCTATCCTGAACTGGCGGGACCCATCGTGCTGGCGGGGACGCCCCTGTCCTACTGGGCCGGCGTGCGCGGCAAGAATCCCATGCGCTATCTCGGCGGCATCATGGGCGGCAGTTGGATGACGTCTTTGGCCGGCGACCTCGGCGCGGGCAAATTCGACGGCGCGTCGCTGATCGCCAATTTCGAATCGAACAATCCGGCCAACACCTACTGGAGCAAGTCCTACAACGTCTACGCCAAGGTCGACACCGAGGCGGAGCGTTTCCTCAGCTTCGAGAAATGGTGGGGCGTGCCGGTCATCCTCAACGCGCAGGAGATGCAGTTCATTGTCGACGAATTGTTCGTCGGCAACAGGCTCACCGCCGGCAGGACAATCATGAGCGACGGACAGCGCGTCGACCTGCGAAAAATCCGCTCCCCCATTGTCGTCTTCTGTTCGTTCGGCGACGACATCACGCCGCCACAGCAGGCGCTCGACTGGGTGCTCGACCTCTACGAAAACGTCGAGCAGATCGTCCGGAACGGGCAGACCATCCTCTACTGCCTGCACCAGAGCATCGGGCATCTCGGCATCTTCGTCGCCGGTTCGGTCGCGAACAAGGAGCACGAGGAATTCGCGCTCAACATGAATATGATCGACGCCATGCCGCCCGGGCTCTACGAGGTGGTGCTGACGGACATGGATGCGGACACGAGCCATCGGGAATTGGTGGCCGGCCGATATGTCGCGAAGATCGTCCCGCGCACGCTCGACGACATTCGCGCCCTCGGCTGCAATGACGCGGACGACGAGCGCAAGTTCGAGGCGGTCGCGCGCGTCTCGGAAATCAACCAGGGTTTTTATCGGACTTTTGTCAGCCCGACCGTGAAGACGATGATCACGCCGGAAACCGCCGCGTTCCTGCGCGACATTCATCCCAACCGCCTCGCCTTCAGCGGTTTTTCCGACACCAACCCGTTGATGGCGCCGGTCGCGAAACTCGCGACCGACATCCGCGCCGAGGGCAATCGCCATCCCGTATCCCCCGACAATCCGTTCCTGGCCTGCGAGCGGGTCATGTCGTCGTGGATCGTGACGAGCCTTCAGGCGTTCGCCCAGGCGCGCGAGGCGTGGACGGAAACCTTGTTCCATTCGACCTACGGATCGCCCGGCCTTCAGGCCGCGGTCGGCCTGAATTCCGACCGCGCGCGGGTGGCGCGGCACGCTTACGGCGCGTTGGAGCGCGCCGAGACAGCGACCGAACTTGAAGCCGAAATGGGCCGTGGCGGGCTGCTGGAAGCGGGCTTGAGGGCTCTCATTTACGTCATGTGGGGCGCCGGGATCGACGAGAGGCAGTTCAACGCCATCGAGCAGATCCGCGCGGCGGCGCCGGAGAACGAGCGCGTTTCCGGCTCGCAGCTCAAATCCATCGTGCGTCGCCAGTCGACGCTGCTGCGGGCGGACGCGGCGCGGGCGCTCGCCGCGATTCCGGCGATGATCCCGGACGATCCCTCGCGTCGCCAAAAAGTCGTCTCGACCATCGAAAACGTGGTGAGCGCCAAGGGCGTCCTGGCGCCGGAGGCCGAGGGCCGGATCGACGAAATCCGTCGTTTGTTCGGCGTCTCACGCAAGGCGGCTGGAGAGCTGGATCATGGAAGCGGTTCAAGCCCAAGGGCACGAAAAATATAAGCAGCTCATCGCGCGCGCGGTGAAGGCCGGCCCGGTGACGGTCGCCGTGGTCCATCCCTGCGACGCCGTTTCTCTGGAGGGCGCGGTCGAGGCCGCGCGCATGAAGCTGATCCGCCCCATTCTCGTGGGACCCGAGGCCCGCATCCGGGACGTCGCGGCCAGCGCCGGTCTGGATATTTCCGGCTTTCCGATCGTCAACGCCGAGCACAGCCATGACTCCGCCGACAAGGCGGTGGCGGTCGTGCGCAGGGGCGAGGCGGAAGCGCTGATGAAGGGTAGCCTGCACACCGATGAACTGATGGGCGCGGTGGTGTCGCGCGCCGCCGGGCTGCGCACGGCGCGACGGATCAGCCATTGTTTTGTCATGGACGTGCCGGGCCATCCCCACCCGCTCATCATCACCGACGCGGCGGTGAATATCGCGCCGACGCTGGAGGAGAAGGTGGATATCGTCCAGAACGCCATTGATCTCGCGCTTGCGCTCGGCGCGGAGGAGCCGCGCGTCGCCATCCTCTCGGCGATGGAGACGGTGAACCCAAAAGTGCCCTCGACCATCGACGCCGCCGCCCTGTGCAAGATGGCCGACCGTGGCCAGATCGTCGGCGGCGTGCTCGACGGGCCGCTAGCGCTCGACAATGCGATCAGCATGGAAGCGGCGAGCGTGAAGAAGATCGTGTCGCCGGTCGCCGGCCGCGCCAACATTCTGGTGGTGCCCGATCTCGAGGCTGGCAACATGCTGGCGAAAAGCCTGTCGTTCCTGGCGGGCGCCGACTGCGCGGGCATTGTGCTCGGCGCGCGCGTTCCCATCATTCTGACCAGCCGCGCCGACTCGCTGGTGACGCGCTACGCCTCCTGCGCCGTGGCGGCGCTGGTCGCGGCGGCGCGGCGCGCCCGCGCCGCCGTCACGCCCGTATGATGACGAACATGTCGTGCGTCGCCGTCCTGAACGCCGGCTCCTCCAGCATCAAGTTGGCCGCTTGCGACGCCGTGTTCGAACCGGAATTGCAACTGCGGCGCGTGGCCGAGGTCGGGAATCTCGATCAGGCTAGCGTTCGCGATCATGGCGGCGATCGTTTGCCCAAGACATCGAAAAGGCCGAGCTGGGTCTTGACCTCCGGCGTCGCCGCGTCGGCGCCAATCGCCGTAGCATCCATGTCGCCGATCATCAGCACCGTCGGAACTTTCAAGTTCGGAAACGCGCAGAAAACCGGCTGGCTGAAAATCATATCGGATCGGCATCGCGGACGCGCGCGTTTCGCCGGCGTGAACGGATGCGGATCGGCGGATTCAGCGCACCCCGACGCGGCCGAACGCGGCCGATTCTTCAAGTCTTCTCATCAACGCGACTCATGAACTCTTTGACCTTGTTCACGGCAAAGTCGACATCGACATCCCAACCCTCTTCACCCTTCTCATTTTCAAAAACCAGCAGCGAATAAGGCAAACCCAACAAATCAGCCAAAATGTGGTAGCTGCGATCCCAAAGCTCTCCTCTGTCGCCGGCGTATCGAGGGCGAAGCTCCAAAATGTGAGCGTTCTTTGGCGCGAACAACATATTCGTTAGCCCGGAGCCATGAGGGCTGACCAAAGCGGATGCGGAAGAAAACGCCTGCACCTGCTCTTGGAAAGACAAATCCGTCGCAATAAGCTTTGTGAATCCAAGGTCGCAAAGCGCGGAGGCCAGCGCGCCCTCGTTCCGCATGGACCGAGCCTTCGCATCTTCGCGTGACAGATAGATATACTTCTTCGGCATCGGCGCGACATGCTTCAGCGCCTTATCGGCAAACAACCGAAGAGCTGGCGCCGCAGCCGGATGAACCATCGTACGAGCCAAGAGATGCGTGGGGAAAACGGCGATCTCCAGTCTGTAAGCGGGTTCACGCAGGACTTTGAGCTTCGACGCGTCCTCTCCCGCAAGCGCCAAGCTATCCAGCTCGTATTTCGGCCCTCCGGGCACACAGACATAATCGACCACGTCGCGATCGATGCGGGGATCGTAAAGCGCGACCATCGCCTCTGTAAACCAATGGGTATAAATATGATGCCACTTGGGATGAATGAGCAAATGAACACCAGACTGGAACTCCGCGTTTTCCATTTGCTTCGCTTGCCATCGATTGACTTGTCGCGGCTCTCCTCCTCGTAGCCAAATGCCCGACGCCGCGGCCTTGGTTGAATATTCCAATTCGTCACAAATGCCGTTATTTGGGAACACGAGTGTCGAGGAGAGCGGCAAGAATACGGCGTTCCTGACGACGACCAGATCAATCTCGGCAGCCCAATATTTCGCACCCGCAAGCGCGCAAGCGAGCTTGTGCGCGGCCTCCGTCGGTCCCGACGCGATCCGCGCGCGCTTCAGATCGACATCCGCGCCGGGATGCAAGCTCACGCGACAAGGGCCCCATCCGGCGCGCACGGCGGCAACAGCCGTTTTCAACGACTCAAGTTGGCGAATGCCACGCCAATGGACCCGATTCGCGATGAACATATCGCACCTTCAACTGTCTTGAACCCATAGCGCCTTGGGCGCGAGCAGGGACGTCAAGACGCTCACTGCATACGCTCCAGGCGCGCGCCATTTGTCTGGTAAACGGCCGACCATCTGATCCTGCGCCCAGCAATGCCGCGAGCCCGAAATACGACGGCATTCAGTTCAGGCATGACAATGAGCTCCGGATCAGCCACCGCATCCCAGACAAGAGAGCGAGCAATCCTCGGTTTCGCCATCAACTCGGCGACTCCGCCCGCCAGACGCTTCGTTTGCCAGAAAGCGTCCCACTGCGCCGTCTGCCCCGTAACGATATCGATCGCGGTGATCTTTCCCGAATGCAAGGCGGTGGAGGACGCGAGAATGCCGACTGTGTTCAGCGCGGTTGGCTTGTGGCCGTCGAGCGTCAATACGATTGCTTCGCCGCTCCTGGATAATCCGAAGGTCTGCGTCGTGCGCCCGTTGTTGAGCGGTTCCGGAAGCCCAACGATGCTGATGTCGGCGGCTCCAACCGCATCGTCACTTTGGCGAACATAATTGATCGTGGGAATGTCGGAGATCACAGGCGACTGTATGACGTTCTTTTCCGCGTATTTGCCAAGTTGAAATCCAATGACGTCGGCGGTTTCCTGGCGATGAAAAAAAAGACGCCCGCCGAACCAGGAATTGCCGCCGCTGTCGAACCTGACGCCAATGCTTGTCGCGCCGTCGACCTCACAATTCATGAAGGAGGCGGAACCCGTGGCCCAGAAGCCCGTCCGCGCCGGGCCGAATACATGAACTCCGGTGTAGAAATTGCCGCCAAATGTCGTGTCGCGCACATTTGCTTCGACGACCCCGGCCAGGACGACGTCCGTAAAGTGGCTGTCGGTGCCATTGACGAGCAGATTGAACATCGGTCGCCGCGAGCGACCAAACATGCCGGCGTCCACAGTCAGGAACGCCCCCTCGACTTCGACGCCCTGACTGCGTCTGTTGCCGTCCCCCACCCGAATTTCGGCGATCAGCGCATTGGAAAACACGTTCCGCCCACTGATTCGCCCGCCAATGCCCGCCAACAAGTCGATCGCGTAGTCAGCGATCCCGTAGCCGTCAATGGACAGGTTCTCATAGGACGCCTGTGTGTGCCAAACGCCAGCTTCCCGAAAAACGGCTTCCATCGGCGCCAAAGCCACAATGCGCGTCGCTCCTCCTCCCTGCCCTGCAATGCTGATGTGCCGCTCTCCCAGGGCCCTTCCGATCGCGGGAAGCACGATTGGAGCCGCGACGCCACAAACGCCGGCTGGAAACACCAGCTGGCCGCCGGCCTTCAACCCTCCAATCGCCGCCATGACCGCGGCCGACTCATCGTGCCCGTAGGCCACAACGCCGGTCTCGTTCACCACCGCAGCCGACGCGCGGTCCGCGAGCTCCACCGTCCTGGCGTTGATCACGCGTTTGATGGCGCTGCTCAACGGCGCGCCGTCCTGCCCGATCTTGGACACGACGATGAGTTTTCCGGCGTCGGACTCTGTGAAGGAAGGCGCGGCAATGCCGGAAAAACTGACGATCGGATCGCCAACTTGGCTCTGAATGAACAGATGGGCGTCCGAACTATCTCTTCGCTCGGTGACATCGCAGCGCAGTTGAAAAGCAGCCGAATCTAAGCTGGATTGAACGTTGCTGCCGATCCAGTGTTCCAGAGCGACGAGAGGTTTCACAGGAACCAGAAGCAACAAAACAACCGCCGCAGCGACGTAAAGCAGTCGCGATCTCCTCATGTAAAGAAATCTCGAATCTCGTCATAATTCTCAACAATGGTCTCGTAAGGAGGCGTCGTCTTGATGAATCCAGGCTTAAATTTGAAAGAACCATCGAAACCAATGAATTTCATGGTTTCATCCATGACCGACATAGAATTCTGGTCGACAATGTCGCTGTACTTTATCTCTTTAACGTGACAATCGCGGAGCCAGCCGCGCGCGAGCGTAATGACCTGCTGCAATTTCTCTGCCCTTGCCTTAAAGGCAGGCACGTTCACGCGAATTGACTTGTGTACGAGTTCGCCGGGATCGCTGGCGCGCCACACGCCGGTCTGATGCGCATATATTTCGGAAAGGACCGTTTCGTAGACATTCTCGCGAACCAGATGAATGATAGGAATCTTGTTTTCGCGCGCATATTGGAGCAGAAACGGGACTGAGAGCCAATCCCACCAAAAATAGTTGAACGTATGGATATGTGAATACTTGATGTCGCACAAAAACAGCGACTTTCCTTTTTCTTCAGCTTGACGCTTCAAGGTCGCGAAGAACCCATCAATCAATTCGCGCATCGTTCCAATCGTCGGATACATAAGACGGCGATTGGCCGTGGCGGCATTGTGGCGGTAACAGTAATAGGAGCTCGGGTCGCCCATATGCGCGCTATCGGCCGCAGCGTTGCAGACCTCTCCGGGCGCCAACACCAATTTCGTGCTCGCGATCAAGGAACGAAGCAGGTGAGTGCCTGATCTCTCATTCGCAATCAGCAATGCAATACCTGCAGAATTTGATTCTTGCGGTTCCAATTATTGCTCCTGCATAAGGTGGTTCTGCGCGGAAGGAATGATAAAGCCGTGCGGGCGATGCATGATCACGGGCTTTTTGTACACTTCGTTTCTCCCGCCTAAAGCGTCGCCATATCAGCGGATATCGGAGTGGCGCGGTCGACAAATGACACATGATGGTCACGGCTCAATCGCACATCCAAACCGCGTAGCACGGAATCCCAACATTCGGGATCGCACTTCCATCCAAAGGCGTCCGTTTCGCGAGGCCCCCGGACGATCGCGAGCGTCCAGAGCGCATCCGGGAACAGGCGAGCGAGTTGCGCAGAAATCGCTGCGTGGTCCTGCGAACTTATGTCACCGCCGAAATCGTCGGGTTCACGGGCAAACAGGATCCGACTGTTGGGGTCGTTCAGGCCGAGAAACCGCTCGACAAGATGCGTGGTCCGACGCTTGGGCCCATCGACGTGATCGTAGAAATTCGAGACGATCGGGCGCCCAGGAAGCTCGCCGGCGTGCGGGAATTCGTGCGGGAACCGGATTTGCAGGTCCCTGTGGCGTACGGTTTTGCCCTCCTTCGTCCGTTCCAACCCGTCCTGGGCGTAGAGTGTTTCGACGCCGACAGAGCAAGCGAGCGCTTTGATCAAGCCGTTGACCGGCGTAATCCACCAGTCGAACGGAAAGGCCATGGCGAAATCGAAGTAACGCCGCAAATTATAGGCCAAGGCGCAGCGCGGCCCCAAACTGACGATATGCGTTAATTCTTTCTGCCTCAACTGATCAAGACTGACCTCTGTCAACCGAGTCTCTCCCGGGGTTCGCTGTTCGCCGCGCGCAGGATCAAAACTTAAATGCTTCTCCCGCCAGTTTTTCAGCCTCCATCATTCTCCGAATATACGGCTGCCCTCCAAAGTCCGTCATGCGCGTATTTTCTGTTGTCTTTTTAAAGATGAGAGATTTTTTCAGGTTAGAAATCAAAGAAAATTCTTTGCTTTCGTTCAGCAGTCGGACCAGCTGTTTGACAGTATAAATCTGAATATCATCGATCATCAAATACCCGCCGCTTTTCAGCATCTCCATGGCGTAGCAGAAATCGACAAAAACCGTTGGCCAGCCGTGTCCTCCGTCGATCAACGCGAAGTCAACCAGCTCACCTGTCGATTTGGCGGCTTTTGCGAGCGAAGGCAACACATCCTCTGAAAAAGCAACGACGGGCTTGAGCGCGCTGTCGTCAATCGAACGCTCCTTCGCCACGCGCTTGATGCGCTCGAAGAGTCCTGCGTCTGGCGCAATCGATAAGACGGATTGCGCGCGACAGATCAGGAACGCGAGCGTTGAATTTCCAGCTCCAGTTTCCAAGACTCGAAAGCCCTCGGGAAGCTTTGCCAGAATCTCCGCTATACCTCTCAACAGAGGGGGCGTGAGCCCGCCACTATTCCACGTTTTCCCATCATCCCACGTGTGTAATTGCGGCAGATCCGCGAGCAATTTCTCAAATTCAACATCTGTATTCATTGCCGAAAATCCGTTTACTTAGACAGGCGCGCCATATGAGACGTCATCCCCACAGTTCCGCTGCGGCAACATCTCTCTCTTGATCACTTCTATTGGACGATTGTTTTAACAGTCCCCAAATAATTGTCCAGCCGGCGTCGTTACCGAACTGGATCTTCGCCAGCCGGGCGCAAACGCCGCGCAGCGCTTCCAAGGCGTCAGGATTCAGGGCGCATTGAGCGATGGTGGTGAACAGGCGCGCCAGGCTGGTCGGACGCAGCGGCGTTTCGAAGCCGCGCCAGGCGTGGGCGAGCGCGCCGCGCTGGAACCACAGCACGGGAACATTGGCGCGCAGCGCCGCCTCCCCGATCACCGCGGCAAGCGTATCCTGTTCCGTCATGTCCACGAGCAGACTCGCATCGCGCAGGCTTGCCAGCGCGTCGCGCGGTTTCGCTTGCGCATCGCCCTGGTCGCCGCGCACGAGCGCCGAGCGGGTCGTCGGGTCGGAGAGATCGACCAGCCTCGCCGGAAAGGAGAGTTTCTCCGCCAGCGCCGCCAGCTCCAGCGCCACGCCGTCGTCGCTGCGCGCGAGAATGACAAGTTTGGCCGGCGCCGCCGTTGATTTTTCGCGATGACGAAAGAATTCGAAATCGCCGCTGCGGCGGAACGGCGTCTCGACCACCGCGGCCACGCCCGCCACGCCTTGCCAGCGTCGGGCGGACCAGGGCGCGGCGCCGGCGACAATCACGTCGAGTTCGCCGCGCAACGTCTCGATCAGCGCCTCCGGGTCGCCGCCCGCAAGTTCGATGGCGTCGCAGCGCACCAACGCCTGCCGCAGCGCGCCCGTCTTGACGACGAACGCGTTGAACAAGGGCTCTTGCACGCGAAGCTGATCGTGAGGATCGGCGAGGAAACAGGCGCGGCGATAGCCGCGGGTTTCCAGCAGCACGGGCAGCGGCATCGGCGTCCAGAAATCCGGCGCGTCATCGCCCAGCGCCTCCATCAAGGCCGGGTCGGCGAAGATCTGCCGCCGCAGTTCGAACCGCGCGAGAAAGTCGAATTTCATGCCCTTGGCCGGCGCGCCGGTGACATAGAGCGCGATCGGCGCGATGAAGCGCAAATAGTCCAGCGCCGACAGCAAATGGTCGTGCAGCAGGCAGGCGGGATCGAGCGCCTCCGCGGGCGCGACGACGCAAATGGTCTCCCTGGTCTTGGCGACCAGAGACTCGCGCGTCGCTTCGAGAGACGCCAGCACCGAAGCCTGAATCGTCGCGCAGACCGCGCGCGAGCGCGCCGCGAGCTTTTGCAGCGGCGCGGAATCGAAGGCGAGCTTCACCAGTTCGATCGCCATGTCCTCGAAGTCGTGGAGCTGGTGCAGCCGCTCGCGGGTGGGGTAGCCCTCCATGGCGTGGGCATGCGCCAGCAGCGGCGCGCCCGAAGCCAGCGCCTCCGACACTTTGATCTTCAGGCCGGTGCTGAACTTCATCGGCGCGAGCACCACGTCCACGGCGCGATAAAAGTCTTCGACTTCGGCGACGCGGCCGATCACCTCGAGATTGGGATGGCTCCAGTCCAAAAAATCCGCGGAGCAGCCGCCGGCGACGACGATCTTCACCGGCGCCATGTAGCGCTCGATCGCGGGCAGCGCCAGGTTGAGAAACTCTTCGAGGTTACGGCGATTGACATTGTTGCGCGCGCCGATGACGCCCGCGCGCAGCCAGCCGTCCGTCGAAGGGGGGCGCGTCCACCAGCCGCGCTCCGGCTCGGCGTGCAGCATGGTCAGGCAATTCGGCAGGCCCAGGTCCCGTTCGAAATAGTCCTGTTCCGCCTTCTTGATCGCCCAGACCAGATCGGCGCGCGACAGCCCCTTTGCCTCTTCCTCGCGCGTGGTGTGGAAGAACTCGGGCGCGATGCCGTTGGCCTGCAACAGCCGGCGGCGGTCGGCGAACACGTCGTGGGTGTCGCAGACCTTGAACACGGCCGAGGGGATCGCCTCCAGGCAGAAGCTCAGCCAGGTGTAATTGACGATGACCATGTCATAGGCGCGAACCCGGCAGGCCCAGGCGAGGTAATGGGCAAGCCCCGGATCGGCCCATTCGTCGATTTCGTGGTCTTCGCCGATCGAATCGCAATGCAGCGCCCGGCTTGGCGCGACCAGCTGGTAGCTGTCCCAGGCCGCGCGCATCTCCGCCTCGTGCTTGAGCGGCCACTGGTGGCGCCAGTCGTGCTCGGCGGGATAATGGACAAAGTGGATGCGCGCCCCCTGGCGCTTCAGTTCCGCGCAGATTTCGAAAATGCGCTTGCGATTGCCGTGATCCTGCGGATGGCTCGGCGTCGGCGAGACCACCAGGACATCGAGGCCGAACCAGGGCTGGACGGGATCAGTCAAGCTCCACTCCCTCGAAACCGGCGAGCAGCAGCGTCGTCATCATGTAGACCGCGCCGGTCTGCCAATGAAACAGCTCTGGATCATCGGTGGGGTGGAGAAAGCCGCGGATCGTGCGCTCATGCGGGGGCAGAGCGTTGAAATATTTGATGAGGCTGGGCCATTGCTTGCGCGCTTCCGCCGCCTGCCCGTCCGGGTTCATCATGAAATCGGACAGGGCCTGCCAGGCCGCGCGCTTGCGAAACCATTCGCGCCGGAGGCGGCGCACATCGACCAGATGGTTTACGCGCGCAAGGGGCGCATAGACCAATTGACCGCCGGCTTCGCGAATGCGCTCGACCAGCTTGATTTCCTCGTTGCTGAGCAGGGCCGAGCCCGACCCCACGCGTCCGAGATTGAGCGGAAACCCGCCATTTTCGAGAATCGCGGAGGTTCGAAAACTGATGTTGGTGCCGGCGACCCATTCGTCGGGACCGGCGATGCGGGCGTCACCGCCCCAGTCGACGATCGACAGGTTGCCCAGCATGGAGTCGTGCACCCATTCCGGGCGCTCCGACGCCCAGATCGGATCGACGCGGCCGCCGACGATCGTCGCGCTCTCCCCAAACGAGTCATAGGCGTTCAAAAGCTCCGCCGCCCATTCCGGATCGGCGAGGGCGTCGTCGTCCATGAAGGCGATCACCGGAGCGTTCGCCAGGGACGCCGCGACATTGCGCGCGTTGGACAGGCCCGGCGTCTTCTCATGGACATAGCGCAGGTTTGGCGCCGTAAATCTTTCCGAAAACAGCTCCGCCCGCTTGGCGTCGGGCGAATTGTCGATGACGATGACTTCGTAGCGCTCCACCGGCAAGGACTGCTCGAGGGCGCTCCGGATCGCCCCGGGCAACAGGTCGTAGCGGTCGTAGGTGCAGATGCACAGGGCGATTGCGGGCGTGCTCATCGCGCCGGCCCCTTGAACGAAATTTCCTGGAACGTGGGCGCTGGCTGCGCCTCGGACCCGGTCTTGACGACGGGTTTTTTCGCGGCGAACTCGCCGCGCGGCGCGGGCGCGGGAACGGGCGACGGAACGGCGGCGGGCGCGACGTTTTCAGGCGCAGCGGCGGGCGCAAGCGCTTGCTGTTCCGGCGTTGACTCGACCGTCAGGCGCCGGAACAGCAGGCCGAGCATGCGCGCATCGTCGAGCCCCTGTGACGCCGGCGAGCCCATCTGCGGACAGACGAAGCTCAGGACGGAACCTCCCGCGTCGCGGCGCGGCGGCAGCAGGCCGACCGCCTCGAAACAGGTCGTCGCCGCCTGCAGTTTCACCGGAGCCGGTTCGCCATCGACAAAACACAGCAGGCCGATCGGCGAGCCCCCTGTGAACAATGGCCCGAAGCGCAAGACGAATCGCGCTGGCGTCTTTCGGTTGATGAAGAACTCGAAGGAAAACCTGGGATCCGGTCCCGTCCAGCGAAACGGCTGCCCGTCGGGATCATGCTCAAGTTCATAGAAACCCATCGATCCGTGGAACGACTGAGCGGCCTCGATCACCACGCGCGAAGGATGAGAGGCGCCGCGCGCGCCCGCTTCGGCGGCGACGATACGGTCCGCAGCCGCCTGGAGCGAAGCGAACACTTCCATCTTCACCGCGATTTCCGCCTGCGCCCGTCGCAGATTGACGATTTCGCGGGCGATGGACTTGAGCAATGCATCCGGCGAACTTCTGTCGAACCGACGAAGCACCGCGGACTCGTCAAGGTCAAAGTTCAGCTTGTCCATCTGTCATCCATCCGGCTCGAGCGCGAATTGGTTCCCCCGCAGCGAATTCGCGCCGCCCTCGACTCTGCGCGGGATTTGCGCCGGAAACCGGCGAAGTTTGGGGCTCAAGGGCGTCATGGCCCGGCGACCTTGAGCGCCCGGCTCATCCACGAGGCGCCGAAGAACGCGAACGAGGCGCAGAAGAACGCGCGCCAGCCATGGGCGAAACCCTCCTCGCCGAAATTTCGAAGACGCTGTCGCGCGTCGTGACCTCCACCCCGACGCCGCAGGCCCCTCCGGCGCCCTGGGCTTCAGTCCCATCGTAAACTTCGACGGACTCGCCCCTGTGAATTCCCCAGTCCAGGCACATAATTAACGAACTCGATCTGTCACAATGAAGAGGACGTTAACGGCTGAGCTTTGAGAGTTCAACCCATAGACCGAGCGACGTCGCGCCGCGCCGCCCGCGGCAATGACCTTAACCTTAGCGGATACGGTTAATTTTGATTGCTTTCGTTACGTCATACGGTTTCCGCAAGATCGCTACGCGATCCGCGAAAACGAAATCGCGCGGAAATCCTCCAGGCGAAGGGCGGATGTCCGCGCGAGTGAAATACGTTTCCGAACGGATCGTTTGGAAATCGGATCACTCAGTTCGGGTGGTCGGCGCGCCATTGCCGCACGGCGGCGAGCGTCTTCTCGACGTGCGGCCCGGCCGACATGTCCTGATAGGCCATGAGGATCTTGCCGTCCGGCGCGATCACGTAAGAAATGCGCGCCGCCGTGGCCATGTCGCCGACCTTGATGAGTTGCGCCTTATAGGCCTTGATCACCTTGCCGTCGGGATCGGCGCCGACCGGAAATTTGTCGCGGCACGCCTTGGACGAAAACTCCTTTTGGGTGTCGATGCCATCGGCCGACACCCCGATCACGCTCGCTCCGGCCTTGGCGAAATTCTCGGCGTTATCGGCGAAATCATGCGCCTCCGCCGTGCAGCCGGGGGTAAAACTCTTCGGGTAGAAATACAGCACCACCGGCCCCTTCTTCAGGGCTTCGGCGAGGCTGAAGGTGAAAACCTTGCCGCCGACCGCGGCTTGCGTCGAAAAATCCGGCGCCGCGTCGCCGGGCTGCATCGCCGCCCGCGCCGAGCCGTTGAGAAACACCGCGCCGGCAATGATCGTTGCGCCGCCCACCGCGGCGAGCGTGGCTTTCCACATCCGCATCGTTTAGCCTCCCTGTTGATCGGGACTATAACGCACGAGCGCGGCTTTGGGATGCGCGGAGCGCCCTCGTCCGCGAACGAGGGCGCAGGACTTACCCGTTGGCGAAGCGCTGGCCGTGGCCGCGCCGACGCGCTCCGCCGAAAACCTGGTGACACCCGGGGCTCAAGCTCGCCTTCTGTCGCGCCAGGCAGGCGGTGATCTGGCCGGAATCCGGAATGAATTGGCTGCACAGGCGGAAGACGTCCGGCGTGCAGGCCTGCTGCGCCTGGGCGGTTCCACGATAGTCTGCAAAGGCGGGCGTCGTCAGCGCGAGCGCGGTCGACGTCCAAGCCGCAAGGGCCAGGGCTTTCATTTTTCCTCCGACGAATCATTTATTTAGGGGATTCCGAGGCCAAGGATGGCGGCATTCGGCCAGCCAGGCAATCGCCGAAAAGCGACCCGATTTCGATATCCCCACCCTGTTGCGCGCGCGCCGCACTCCCCTGGCGTCAGGCGCATGCCGCTATTTTCGCCTCGTTGACGATTTTCCCTTTTTGTCGCCGCCGCGCCCCCCTATGTTGGGCGCGTGCAAAAGCCCGCCCCCTTCCCCAGCCGCGACGACATCCTCGCCTTCATTGCCCGTGAACACGCCGCCGCCGAAGGCGGCCCGCGAAAAATCGAAAAGCGCGAGATCGCGCGCGCCTTCGGCATCAAGGGCGGCGAGGCGAAGATCAAGCTGAAGGCGCTGCTGAAAGAGCTGGAGATCGAGGGCGCAGTGCAAAAGACGCGCGCCGGCCTCGCCAAAACGGGCGAACTGCCCGCCGTCGTCCTGTGCGACATTCTCTCCCGCGACCGCGACGGCGAATTGATCGCCACGCCGGCCGAATGGGACGAAGACCTCGGCGTCGCGCCGAAAATCCTGGTCACCCTGCCCCGCCGCTCGACAAAACATCCGGGACCCGCGCCAGGCGTGGGCGACCGGGCGCTGCTGAAAGTAGCCCCGCATCGCGAGACCGGCGGTCCCGCCTATGTCGGGCGGGTGATCAAACTGCTGTCGCGGGCACAAAAACGCGTTTTGGGCGTGTTTCGCGAGGACCCGCGTTCGCGCGGCGGGCGCATCGTTCCCGTGGACAAAAAGCAGCGCGACCGCGAGCTTTTCGTCACCGAAGCCGATCGCGGCGAGGCGCGCGACGGCGACCTCGTCTCGGTCGAAACTCTGTCGCGCGCGAGGATCGGCCTGCCGCAAGCGCGGGTGCGCGAGCGCCTGGGCTCGATGAACAGCGAAAAAGCCATCAGCCTGATCGCCATCAACACCCACGGCATTCCCGACCTGTTCCGCCCCGAAATTTTGGCGGCCGCCGAAGCCGCCAAGCCCGCCCGCATGTCCGCCGAAGGTTTTGCCCGCGAGGACTGGCGGTCGCTGCCGCTCCTCACCATCGACCCGCCCGACGCCAAGGACCACGACGACGCGGTTTTCGCGCAACCCGACGACGCCCCGGACAATCCGGACGGGTTCGTCGTCACCGTCGCCATCGCCGACGTCAGTTTTTACGTGCGCCCCGGCGCGGCGCTCGACCGCGAGGCGCTGGATCGCGGCAATTCCGTCTATTTCCCCGACCGCGTCGTCCCGATGCTGCCGGAGCGGATTTCGAATGACCTCTGCAGCCTGCGCCAGGGCGAGGACCGGCCGGCGCTGGCCTGCCGGATGCGCATCGGCAAGGACGGCCACAAGCTCGACCACACCTTTCACCGCATCATGATGCGTTCGGCCGCCAAACTGTCGTACAGCCAAGCCCAGGACGCCATCGACGGGCGCCCCGACGACACCACCCGCCCGCTGCTGGAAACCGCGCTCAAACCCCTTTGGCGGGCCTATGCCGCGGCGAAACTTTCGCGGGAAAAACGCGCGCCGCTCGATCTCGACCTGCCCGAGCGCAAGATTTTGCTGAAACCGGACGGGACGGTGGACCGGGTGTTCGTGCCGCCCCGGCTCGACGCGCACAAGCTGATCGAGGAGTTCATGATCCTCGCCAATGTCGCCGCCGCCGAGACGCTTGAAGCGAACAAATCGCACCTGATCTACCGCGCCCACGACGAGCCCTCGATCGAAAAACTCAGCGCGCTCTCGGAATTCCTGGCGACCATCGGCATCAAGCTGGCCAAAGGTCAGGTGATGAAGCCAAGACAGTTCAACGACATTCTTTCCCGCGTGCGCGGCACGGAGCATGAGAATGTCGTCAACGAGATCGTGCTGCGGACGCAAGCGCAAGCCGAATATGTCGCCGAAAACTACGGGCATTTTGGCTTGCACCTGCGCCGCTACGCCCATTTCACCTCGCCGATCCGCCGCTACGCCGACCTGATCGTGCATCGCGCCCTGGTGCGGGCGCTCGATCTCGGACCGGGCGGCCTGCCCGAAATGGGCCGCGAGCATCTGGCGGAGATCGCGGCCAAAATCTCGGCGAGCGAACGCCGCGCCATGGCGGCGGAACGCGAAACCACCGACCGCCTCATCGCCACCTTTTTGGCGGAGCAGATCGGCGCGAGTTTTACCGGGCGAATCGCGGGGGTCACCCGCGCCGGCCTTTTTGTGAAGCTCGACGACACCGGGGCCGACGGCTTTGTCCCAGCGGCTACATTGGGCGCCGATTATTACCGCTTCGAAGAGGCGGCGCACGCCCTGGTCGGGTCACGCACCGGCGAAACCTATCAACTGGGCGACGCGGTCGAGGTGAAACTGGTCGAAGCCGCGCCTTTCGCCGGCGCGTTGCGATTCGAAATGCTGTCCGACGGCAAAGGCCAGAAGGGCCGCGCCCTCTCAGTGAAGAAAAGCAAGCGGACGGCGGCGCCAACAAGCCGGCGGCGCAAATAGTTACGTAACCGCAAACACCCGCTCGACCTCGGCGGCCGACAGCACCGTCCAGTCACCCGGCGCAAGCTCCGCCGGCAGGCTCAAGCCGCCGATTCGCTCGCGACACAAAGTCTCGACATGGTTGCCGATCGCCGCGAACATGCGGCGCACCTGATGGTAGCGGCCCTCAAAAATGGTCACCAAGGCCTCGCGCGGCCCCAAGACGTCAAGCCCCGCGGGCAAAAGCGGTTTGTCCTCGCTCTCCAGAATCAGGCCAGACGCGAAGATCAACGCTTCGTCGCCGCGCAGATCGCGGGCGAGCGTGGCGCGGTAGGTCTTGGCGATCTCCGCCTTCGGCGAGATGATTTTGTGCAGCAGCGCGCCGTCGTCGGTGAGCAGCAGCAGACCGGACGTCTCCTTGTCGAGCCGCCCGACGGTCGAAACCGCGGGATCGCGACGCCGCCACCGCTCCGGCAGCAGCGAAAACACCAGCGGCCCCGCCTCCTTATGCGAACAGGTCACGCCGGTCGGCTTGTGCATCATCACGACAAAACCGGGCAAGGGGTCGATGGGCTCGCGGTCCACCAGCAGCGCGCCAGCCTCGCCCATGCCAATCTTCGCATCCGCCTCGCGCAAAACCGTTTCGCCGAGCCGGATTCGCCCCTGCCGCGCGAGAATCGCGATGTCTCGGCGCGAGCCATAGCCGAGATTGCCCAAAAACCTGTCGAGCCGGACCGGCTTCACTTCACCGCCTCGATCACCTTGAACCCGGAGGCTTCGGCGACAGGGGCGATGGAGCGGAATTTTTCTTCGAGCGCCGCCTCGTAGGGCAGATGGCGGTTGGCGACCAGCCAGCACACGCCGCCCGGCCGCAAGAACTCGGCGGCCCGCTGAATAAAGGCGATGCCGAGCCCCTTGGCCTCGCGCCCAGCGTCATGGAACGGCGGGTTCATCACGACGAAATCGAGCGGCTCCGGCTTCGAAAACCGCCGCACGTCCTCCCAAACCAATTTTGCGCGCGAATCCGAAACATTGCGGGCGCAAAGATCGACGGCGCGGCGGTCGACATCGACCATGAGCAGCGATTTCACCCGCGACGAGCCAAGAATTCGATGCGCCAGCATGCCGAGGCCGCAGCCGAGATCGGCCCCGCGTCCGGAAAATTCCGGCAGCTGATCGGCGAGCAGAGCGGTTCCGGGATCGATTCGGTCCCAGGAGAACACGCCCGGCTGGGTCCAAAGGCCCAGCGATTCGGACAGGCGCGGCGCGCCGGCGCGAATCGCGGCCTCGATCGCTTGCGGGTCGCCGCCCGCTTGCGTGAGACAAATTCGGTGGTGGCGCTTGGCGGTTTCGATACAGGCGCAGCCGAGATCGGCCAAATCCTTGGCCAGGCGTCCGCCGCCTTTGTCCTTGGGCGCGAGCGCCAGCAGCGGCGCGCCCGGTTTCAACGCCCGCAAGGCGAGCGCGAGAGTGGCGCGGCGCTCGATGGCGCCGGGAGGCGCGAGCATGGCGAGATTTTCGAGGCTCGAAGCCTCTTCCAGCCGCTCGGCGCCGGGCGAGAGCGGCGAGAACTGTCGAGCATTGTCGGAGATTTGCGCGAGTTCCGGCGGCGGCGCGCCGAAAACATTTTCGAAAGTCATGGAATTCCCTGAACGGACGCTCAGAAACTAGCAAGATGCGCGCCAGTGCGCTGCGCGTGCCGACGGATTCTTTTGTGTGAAGGTGGCTCCCTGAGCAGGACTCGAACCTGCGACCCAGCGATTAACAGTCGCTTGCTCTACCGGCTGAGCTATCAGGGATCACGTTGCGCGGTGAGGGGCGTATAGCAGCGCGATATCGGATTGAAAACCCCCAAAACAAATTTTTGACGACCGGAGGGAGAAAGTTTCGTGAAAGCGCGGCGCCGTCTTGCGGGCGGGGTGCGAGTGCTGTTATAGGCGATGCAACGTCCGGCGCGAGCGCGCCAGGCGGCCTCGTGGCGGAGTGGCTACGCAGAGGACTGCAAATCCTTGTACGGGGGTTCGATTCCCTCCGAGGCCTCCAACAATCCCTTGAGAATCAGAGACTGTCAGATAACCCAAAAGCCTGACTCAAAAGGGGGGGAAGTCTGACTCAGAAAACCCAATAATCTGACTCTTTGCTGAATTACGAAAAAGCCCGTGGCTTGGCGCGCGCCAAGCTGACGGGCTTTTTCGTTGGACCAACCGAATCGACGCCGGGGTCGCCCACGTTTGCCAGCGCCAAAGCTGGAGTGGACGAGGTGGTCAAACGCCCGGAAGCGTTATTGCTCTACCGCAGGTGAACGCTACTGGCGTGGAACGCACTCCTCACAAGGACACTAATCGCCGAGCTTGAACGGCATCAGGTTGCCCCTGACGTAGCCGCGCGAGACCGCTGCCTCGGAATCCAGCGCAAGCTGGGTCAGGTCGTGAAGGAGTGCGCGAATCGCCTCGCGAGGGTCGCCGCCGAATTCGGCGATGATCGCGTCGATCTCCTCGTCCGTCGCGCGTTCGACGGTCGGCTCCGTGGCCGCGCCAGACATGAATGCTGCTCCCGCAGAATTAGAACGGTAGTGGAACATATGGGCCAGCGAGAGTCAACGATGACCCGGCGCGCGAGGGCAACGAAATCATAGACTTTCAGTGCTATCTCGACGATCAAGAGTGGAGATCAGTCGATGTCTTCCTTGCCGTCGCCTCGCGCTTTGTTCAGCGCCTGTCGATGCGCCTTGAAGTACGTCTGGATGCCTCGATACGAATTGGCTCCGCTGACGATGGCGAAAATCGAAAACAGCAAGACGTGCGACAACTGATAGAGCTTGCCCTCCGCGCGGCGCGGGTCGGGGATTGTGGCGAGCAGCGCGAGAAACGGTCCCAGAGACTTCAAGGCGACCTCCGATCGATTCGGTCGCCTCATAGAGATTCAGACTTTTTCGCCCGAAGGAATCGTCCGGCACACCCTACGCGTCAACGCCTCGAAAGCTGTTGCATCGGGGGCTCAGTAAAGAGCGTTGAACAGCCCTGGTTCGTCGCCAAAGGCGACGATCCGGCCAGCCTGCCGGCTTTTCGAGTCCCACCAGCGTCCGCAACAGCGTGGTCTTGCCCGCGCAGTAATACCAAGTCTCCGAGAGACTGACTCGGCGGCGGATTCCCGAATCGGCTTTTGTTTGATTCAACAGGCGAACCTGGA
>NZ_WNKS01000028.1 GCF_009720655.1 Rhodoblastus acidophilus
GCGCATCGCAACACGCTACGAACAAACGCCCAGAGCCTTCATGTCCATGCTCGCCCTTGTCAGCGCGTTCATTTGGACAAAATGAATGTCAACGCGCTCTAGAGCTTTTTCACGTTTCATGGAAACATGAAAAAGCTCTAGATTCTTGTTTTGACGCATTTTCTTCACGCGAACCGGCATCCACTTCGCTTGAAAATGCTCTAATTCCCCTCGATCATCTTTCGCGCCGCATCCCGAAACGCGGCGCGCGAAAACTCCTCGGCGTAGAACATGTGGCCTCCGGGAAGCGCGATGAAGCCAATTCGGTCCGGCGCGCCCACGGCAAGACTCTGGTCGAGCAGCAGGCGCGTGGCGAAATAGGGGGTGACGAGGTCGCTCAGGCCATGCGCGACCAGAATTTTGACGCGGGGGTCCAGGGCCATAACGTGGCGCAGATCGGACAGGGATTCTTGCGACCGCCGCCCCTGCCCCCAGTCCCAGCCGTGCGAGACCCGGTCGTTGAGGATTTCGTAGCTCACGTCGCCGACCGGCCGTTTGAGCTTTTCGGCCGTCAGCCGGCTCATGGCCTGGGCCAGCGGCGCGCGCAGAGCGTCGAGCACGGGGTCGGCGACATCGGCGTAATGGACCGAGGGATTGAGGCCGCGCACGGCGCCGTCGTAGGCGCTGGCGATGGTGCGGCCGGTGGGGTCGGTCTCGCGCGCCCAGTCGTGCGTCCCGACGCGACCGCCGAGCCGGCGCAATGTTTCAGCCGGCAGTCCGGTCAGGGTGGAAAGGCGGCCAACCACCCGGCCGAGCGCGGCCTCGTCGTTCGGCCCGCGCAGCAGGTCGGTGATGTAATCGCCGCGCGCGAAACTTTCGGCGTCGGCGAGCGCGGCGCGATTTTTCGCCCCCGTGCGGCTGGCGACCAGCGACGGCAGGCGGGCGGCGTCGACCAGCGGGTTGTTGCGCCCCTCGATCCAGGCGAAATCGAGCACGGGCGAGACCAGGATCAGGCCGTCGACGCCGACATTTTTCGATTCTTGCAGGGCGCGGGCGATTTTCGGCGCGCGAAAACCGCCATAGCTTTCGCCGAGCAGATATTTGGCGCAGGTCTCGCGATGCTCGCGCTCGCTCCAGCGCCGGATCACGGCGGCGAGCATGTCGATGTCGCCGTCCACGGACAGAAAATGTTTTTTGGCGGATTCATTGGCCGGCAGGCGCGAAAATCCGGTTCCCGGCGGGTCGATGAAGACGAGGTCGGTGAAGTCGAGCCAGCTTTCCTGGTTGTCGACCAGGCGCGGCGGCGTGGACGGAACGGCGCCGGCGAGCGGCAGCCGCCAGGGCCCGACCGCGCCCAGGTCGAGCCAGGCCGATCCCGCGCCGGGTCCGCCGTTGAAGGCGAAGACGACGCGGCAAGTCGCCGCATCCCGCGTGAAGGCGAGGGTAGCGACGTCAGCCAGCGTTTCGCCCGATTGCGCGTCCTTGACGGGCACGGTGGAGGCCGTCGCCTTGAAGGCGATTTTTCGATCGCCGATGGCGATGCTGTGTTCGGTGACCGAAGGCGTGGGCGGGCCGGCGTTTTCCGCACGGGCGACGTTCAGGCCAAGCAGCAGCGGCAGCAGGAGGAACGCCAGAAGGACTTCGCCGCCCCGCGGCCGTCTGCAAATCCGCGTCATGTCTGCGCTCCCGCCTGCGAAAAAAAGCCACTCTACGACCGTAACGCCCTCATTTTCAATTTCTTAAGAGGTTACAACTTATTCAGGTGAACGGCAGCCCATGAGCTTTGATTCACCTGAGCTTGACGACGATGCAGTCGCCCCGGTTGCCGCGACCCCTAAGCAGCCATGACAGCCGCGACCGGTCTCAACACGTTGAAGAGCCCCGGGATCGCCATGTTCGCAGCCATCGCCAATTTCCGCATCTTCACCAAGATTTCGCTGGGCGTCGCCTGCGTGCTCGTGCTGCTCGCCGCCGCTTCGACCTGGACCTATGTTTCGACGTCGCGACTCGACGTTTTGTTTTCCGACTATCGCGGCAAGGCGGCGCTGATGACGCTCGCCGACAAGCTGCTCCTCGACATGAACGCCTATGGCTTCGTCGCCCAGAGCTATGCGCGCACGGGCGACGAGGCCTTTTTGGACAAGGCGTCGGAAATCGGCGGCGCGATCAACGACGAGATCGCCGGATTGCGAAAAGCGCTGGGCGGGTCGGAGCGCCTGCCGCTGCTCGACCGCGCCGACGAGAAGAACCAGGAGTTGGCGCAGGAGCTGTCCCACGTCTTCGAGGCGCGCGCCGGGGCCGCCGAGGACGCGGGCGCGGCGCGTCAGGCGATCGAGGCGCTGGCCGCCAAGATCGCGCGGCAAAGCGCCGAACTGGACGCCGACGCCGCCGCGCTGGCCGGAGGCTTGCGCGCCGACCAGGCCGCGATCACCGAGAGCGCCGCCGCGCTGATCCGCGCCACGCTGCGCAACATTCTGCTCGCCCTGAGCCTGGGCGTCGTCGCCGGCCTGGCGATCGCCTTTGGCGTGGGACGCACCATTTCCAAGCCGATCATCGCCATGACCTCGGTGATGAACCTGCTCTCCACGGGCAAGACGGTCTCTCCCATTCCCTATGCCGAGCGCACCGACGAGGTCGGCCAGATGGCGCGCGCCGTCGCCGTGTTCGAGCGCAATCTCGAAGAGAACGCCATCCTGCGCGAACAAAATCTCGCTCGCGAGGCGCAGGCGCGCGACGCCCAGCGCGCCCAGGCGATCTCGCTCAGCGACCATTTCGAACGCACCGTCGGAGGCGTCATCGCCGGCATCGGCGCGGCGGCGCAGCAACTGCGCAGCTCGGTCGAGGCGCTGTCGCAAAGCACCGAGGAGAGCGCCGAGCAGGCGAGCTCCGTCACCTCCGCGACCCAGGCCGCGGCCGCCAAGGTGCATGCGATGGCCGCGGCGGCGGAGCAATTGAGCGCGTCGATCGCCGACATTTCCCATCAGTTCGGCCAGACCCAGAGCGCCTCGTCCGCCGCCGCGCGGGAAGCCGAGCAAAGCAAGGCGCAAATCGAGTCGATGAGCGCCGTGGCCGACGAAATCGGCGGCATCACCCGTCTCATCAGCGCCATCGCCGAACAGACCAACATGCTGGCGCTGAACGCCACCATCGAGGCGGCGCGCGCCGGCGAGGCCGGACGCGGGTTCGCGGTGGTGGCGCAGGAGGTCAAGGCCCTGGCGGCGCAGACGGGACAGGCGACGGAATCCATCGGCGCCCGAATGACCGCCGTGCAGCAGGCGAGCCAGACCGCCGCGCGCTCGATCGGCGCCATAGCCGAGACCACCGAAACCGCGCAGAACCTCGCGGCGAGCATCGCCCAGGTGGTGGAGCAGCAAAACGCCGCGACGCGGGAAATCGCCGCCAATGCGACCGAGACGTCCACGGATGTGGGGGCCATCGCCGCCCGCATCGCCAGCGTCGAGCAGGCCACGGCGACATCGCGGGACGCCTGCGGGCAATTGCTGACGGCGGCGAGCGCGCTGTCGACGCAGGCCGAGCAGTTGCGCGAGGAAATGCGCTCGGTGCTGTCGCACCTGCGCGCCGCATGACGGAAATGTTTGAGCCTGCGCCCCCGGGCTGAGGCTGACGTGACCGGCGTCGAGACGCACGGCGACGCCCCTCGCCGGCCTCGCTTGCCCAAAATGAGCGCGCGCCCCCTTGCCGCCGGCCGGGCGCCAGTCAACACTGGATAAATCCGTGTCGAAGCGGTCGACGCGCTTGCCCTGGACTGCGATGGAACAACGCCGTGGCACTCTTCTGTCGATCGTGCTCGCGAGCCTGCTGACGGGCCTGGCGGTCGGCGTGCTGGGCAGTCTGTTCCGCGCGGTTCTGGAATTCGCCAACCAATGGCGCGGCGTCTTGATCAAGATGGCGCACGCGACCCCGCTCCAGGGTTTTGTCGCGACGGCCGCGGCCGTGGTCGCGGCGGTCGTGATCGCGCGCTGGCTTGTCGTGCGTTTCGCGCCCATCGCGGCCGGAAGCGGGGTGCAGCATGTCGAGGCGGTGATGCGCGGCGAAGCCAAACCCGCCGGCATGGCCGTCGTTCCCGTAAAATTCTTCGGCGGCCTGCTCGCGATCGGCGCAGGCCTGCCGCTCGGGCGCGAAGGACCGACGGTGCAGATGGGCTCCGCCATCGGCACGCTGGTCGCCACCCGGATCGTCGGCGACAGGGAAAGTCGCCCGGCGCTCGCCGCCGCCGGGGCGGGCGCCGGTTTGGCGGTGGCGTTCAACGCCCCGGTCGCCGGCGCCGTCTTCGTGTTCGAGGAACTCACGCGCGCCTTCACGGAGCGACAAATGCTGGCCGCCCTGGCCGCAGCGGCGGTCGCGGTGGCGATCACGCGCTTTGCGCTGGGGGACGCCCAGATGTTTCTGGCCGGCGCGCCTGTCGATCAGCCGCTGGCCGAGCTTGCGTTCCATTTCGCGCTCGGCGCGGCCTTCGGTCTGCTGGGCGCCTTCTACTCCCTTTTGACGACGGCGTTCCTGGACGGGCTCGAACGTCTCCGGATGATCCCCTCCGTGGTGCGGGCCGGCGCGATCGGGCTCGTGGTCGCCGCCGCCGGATGGTTCGAGCCCGATCTGATCGGCGGCGGCGAGGCCCTGGCGCAGTCCATTTTGTTGGCGCCGCCCACGGTCGACGCGCTGCTGCTGATTCTGGCCGTGCGCCTGGCGCTGGGGCCGCTCGCCTATGCCGCCGGCGTTCCGGGCGGGCTGTTCGCGCCGCTGCTGGCGATCGGCGCGGCCTTCGGCGCGCTGGCGGCCGCGGTCGCGGGACCGATCTGGCCGGGCGGCGCGCCCTCGGCGCTGATCTGCGGCGTGGTCGGAATGGCGGCCATGTTCTCGGCCGTTGTCCGCGCGCCGCTGACCGGGATCGTCATGACTTTGGAAATGACGGGACGCCCCGACTGCGCGCTGCCGATGCTGACGGCCTGCATGGCGGCGACGCTGTTCGCCAGCCTGGCCGGCGCCCGACCCGTTTACGATGTGCTGCGGGAGCGCATGTTGGCGCAACAGCGCCGGACGCCTCGGCCCTCGGCGCGGCCGGAAACGTAGCGGCGGGGCGATATGCGTCTGCTCAGGCGAGGCGAAGTATAAGTGAACCGCATCGGTGCGAGAGGGACGAACCCCTCATACAATTTCCGAACGATCAGTTCGGAAATCGTATTCCACTCGCGCGGACATCCGCGCTTCGCCTGGAGGATTTCCGCGCGATTTCGTTTTCGCGGATCGCGAAGCGATCTTGCGGAAACCGTATCATCCGGCGCTGACGCGCCACCTTCTCCCGCCGCAGGGCGTTCGTCAGAACGCCCGTCTAAAGACGGGCGATGGGGAGAAGGGAGGCGCCCGAGACACGGGACAATATTCCAGCGGATAAGGGGAAGCGTTTATTTCGCCGCGTCGCCTTATTGAGGGAAATGTTCGCTGCGCAACTGCGTCTTGCGGTTCGGCTGGAATTCGGCGCGGCAGGCCGGCGACAGTTGCGACATTCTGCT
Organism: Rhodoblastus acidophilus; assembly: GCF_009720655.1. Taxonomy (GTDB): domain Bacteria; phylum Pseudomonadota; class Alphaproteobacteria; order Rhizobiales; family Beijerinckiaceae; genus Rhodoblastus; species Rhodoblastus acidophilus_A. Next base: position 5,508 of record NZ_WNKS01000028.1, read on the forward strand.
TTCCAGGCAGGCCTCGATCAACTGGACGTTGGGGATTTCGGGGCCGCAATAATTCATCGCGTCGTCTTGGCAGGCCGACCGCTGCTCGGGCGTTCCCTGAGCAAGAACGATCTGGGGCGACGCGACGGCGGCGAACGTCAACATGGCCAAGCCCGTCCAGCGCGCAAGTTTCGTTCTGTTCATCGTGATTCCCTTTTCGCCTGCATGAGTGTTCCAGCTTTGCAGAGGCCCGCCTCATTGAGAAGATTGCGGGCGCCCATTTTGAGCGCCTTCCGGGATCGGAGGGCTGCCCCAATAAGCCGCAAAGCGTTCAGCGGGCCGAGCATTTGCGCGGCGCCGCATCTTCCGGGCGCCTCACCAGCCTTTCCAGGGTCGCGTGCAACCTGGCGAGTCTGGAGACCGCGCGTTCGTCGAGCTGCAAAAGGTCCTTTCGCGGCGATGAGACCCCTTCATTGATGACGATGGTCCAGGATTGGTCGCCGTTGCAGCTGATCCAGTTTTTCTGTTCGAGACGCTTGAGCTTGCGGCGAACCGTCTCGCGCGGAATGCCGCAGACGTCGGCGAGCCGCGAAGCGGTGATGCCCGCAGGCTGGCCTTCCTCGGGCTTCGCGGCTTTCAGGCGCTCGGAGATGGACACCTGACCGATGACGCACAGGATGAGCACCTGTTGAAGATCGCCGTCAAATTCCCGCGAAAGGTCCGCGAGATGTTCCGAAAGAAACTGGTTATACGCGTATTGGAAAACAGGATAATTGTCGGCGTCCGTAAAGTCGTCTTCGATCTCGGAGGCCCGGGTCCGAGGCCGATGGTAATCCATCATAGATCGCCCCCCTTTGCGCCCTGGACCGCCTTGCTGAAAAGCCGCCAAGGGCGTGGCTGTCATCGTTCCTGCAAAAAAAGCAAGTGAACCCAAGCGCTACTCTTTGAATCCAAAGCGCCTTCAGAGACTCAAAGCTTTCCTTGCGTCACAGATGCGCCCCTGTCCTTTTTCGCATGATTGCGACGAACTGCATAGTCAAAGGCCGGTCCTCAATGACGAGGCGACGAAATCCAGCGCATCAATGCGGGAGCGCCCCGGCGCCAAGATCGCGCTCAAGAATGGCGTTGACCCCAAGATGGGCGCGTCCCCCTGCTCAGAATGGGCGCGCGCCCCTTGACCTGCGCGCGCCGATCAGCACTCTTTGAAGCTTGGCGATGCAACAGAAGAGAGGCTTGGCAATGACCCGCATTTTCCTCGTGGCCGCCGTCGCGCTGCTGCCGATCTCCGCCCATGCGGATACGAAGAAGGGGCTGGCGCATTGGACCTGCGAAGATTTCACCGGATCGGAGGACGTCTTCAAACCCAAGCTCGTGTACTGGGCGACGGGCGCCGCCAAAGCCGGCAAGCCCAAGATGACCACGATCGACATCGTCGAGACCGAAAAGATCGTGCCGATCATCATCGAAACCTGCCAGAAGGACCCGAAGGCGTCCTTCTTCCAGACGCTCAAGTCCGAATGGCGAAAGCTCGAAAAGGGTGTCGAGAAGCTCGAACGCAAAGCCCTCTGACGCAAGCCGTTTCGCGCGCCACGAAAGGACCGGTTCCGGCGGCGCCTCCGGGATCGCCGTCGTGAGGATGGGCGAGTGACGGCGCGGACACCATGAGCACAGGCGGTCGAGCATCTTGCCGAACGATTTTCAAAACATCCTGCTCATTTCCTGCATCGCGGTTCTGGCGCCCCTGATCAGCCGGGCGCCCGGACTGGCGAATGTCCCGGTCGTCGCCATTGAATTGGGCATGGGCGTGCTGGTCGGCCCCAGCGTGGCCGGCCTTGTCACCAGCGACGGCATCATCGATTTCCTCAGCCGGCTGGGGCTCGCCTTCCTGTTCTTCCAGGCCGGCTTCGAATTCAGGCTGAAGACCGTCGGCGCCGATGCGCTGCGCCTCGGCCTGATCGCGTGGTCGACGTCGCTCGCCCTGGCGGCGGTCATCGTCACGCTGTTGTATCTGGTCGGATTTGTGAACGCGCCGGTGCTGATCGCCATCGCGCTGTCGACCACCGCCTTCGGCATCCTGCTGCCCGTGCTGCGACAGACCACGGCCGGGAGCGACGATCTGAAGCGCTATGTCCTGGGCGCCGCGGCCGTGGGCGAAATCGGCCCGCTGCTGCTGGCCTCGGTGGCGCTGGCGAAGGATCATCGCCTCGACCAGCTCCTCATCACCCTGCTGTTCCTGGCCCTGTCCATCGGCTGCGTCTTTCTCGTCGCGCGTTTCCGCTCGGAGCAGACGTCATCCCTGATCCTGCGCCGGCTCGCCGATGACGAAATCCTGCCCGTGCGGGCCTCGCTCGTCCTGTTGCTCGGGTTTGTCTATCTCGCCAATCGTTTCGGCATCGAGATCGTCATCGGCGCCTATGCGGCGGGACTGGCGGTCGCCATGCTCGTCCACGGAACGGAAGCGGAAGTTCTGGAAGAGCGCCTGACCATGATCGGATCGGGCTTTTTCGTGCCCGTTTTCTTCATCGCCAGCGGCGCCGAACTCGATCTGTCGACGCTGGCGTCCAACCCGTGGAGCATCGTGCGCCTCGCCGTGTTCTGCCTTCTGTTCCTGTTCATTCGCGCGGCCCCGCTGCAACTCTACAGGCAAGCGCTCGACAAGCGGGATATGCCGGCCTTGGCGCTGCTCACCTCGGTCACGCTGCCGCTGGTGGTCGCCATCATCTATCTCGGCGTGCGCAAGGGGCAGATCTCCACCGAGAACGCGGCGGCCCTCGTCGGCGCGGCCGTCATCACCGTCACGGTCTTCCCCGCCCTCGCCCTGTCGATCTGCGCGGCCAAGCAGCAGTCCCGCCCGCCCGGACGCGTCGAGATTTTTGTGATGCGCTGCTCCGAATGGGGTTTGAAGCGATTCGAAGCCGTTTTCGGAGCCGTGCGGCGGAAGTGATCAGGCGAGGACGCTTTCCTTGATCGCGTTGTTCGCCAGTCTTTTCTTTTCCGCGTCGGCCTTGAGCGCCGCCCGGTTCGGTTTCGCCTTGCCGACGCGCTTGAGACGGTTGTGGTCGCGATGCTCGAACAGCGCCTCCTGCCCGAGAACCTTTAGAAACGTCGTCTGGTCGTAGGACCACGAGCCGTCGTCGTGTTTGGTGATGTCGATGCGAAACTCCTCGGTGCGGAAGGCGTGTTCGAGGAACGGGTTCGAGCAGATGCCGTTCACCGTTTCGCCGCGCTTGGCGACCAGTTGAAAAGTCTTGGCGTCCGGCTTCGCCTTGCCGATGGCGATGGCGGTCTGTCCGCGCGGGATCGACAGGGTCAGGATCACGGTTTCAGTGGCCGGCTCCCACAGCCAATAGCCGTTCTGATCGTGAAACACCCCGTTCTCGCCGCGCTTGATGACCTGCTGGTGATAGCGCAGGCCGTAGAACAGCTGCGGGCCATTGGATTGCGGGTCGGTGGGCTGCAATTCGATCCGGTCGCTGAAAATGCTCTTGTCCGGGCCGTCCGCCTTGGGGGCGATGTCCTCGCCGCCATAGGCGCGCCACACGCCCGCCATGCCGCTCAGCGGCCCGAGATTGTCGAGCGTGTAGGGATCGATGTCGTCGTTCTCGGAAAAAATGTCTTTGGGAAATGTGCTCATGGCGCCCGCTCGCTCCAACTTTCCAGCTTAAGCTAACAAAGTCGGAAAGCCGCAACAACCGGGGTTCGGCGGGCTTGTGATACGGTTTCCGCAAGATCGCTTCGCGATCCGCGAAAACGAAATCGCACGGAAATCCTCCAGGCGAAGGGCGGATGTCCGCGCGAGTGGAATACGATTTCCGAACTGATCGTTCGGAAATCGTATGAGCCGCCGCGTCGCGTTCCACGCCAAGCGGGGCGCGCCCGAAAAAAAAAAATCGGCAGGCTGGGCCTGCCGATCACGCATGATTGCAAGGACGGGTTTCGATCAGGAAACCGCGCTGGTCGCGATCGCGAGGAAGCGCGTGTTGTCGCCCGACTGCACGCGCAGCAGAACGGCCTTCTGACCCTCCTGCCTGGCGTTGCTCAAGGCGGCGACCACATCGGCCGGCGTGGCGACAGGCTTGCCCGAAGCCTCCAGGATCACATCGCCGGCGCGCAGACCCTTTTCGGCGGCGACGCCATTGGGATCGAGATCGGCGACGACCACGCCGGTCTTGCCCGCGCCGGGCACGTTCGCAGCGGGGGCGAGCTCGACGCCGAGCGCCGACAGCGCCGCATGTTCGCTCTTCGGCGGCACGGACGCGCGCGCTTCCTTTTCGCCGGGAAGCTCTCCGAGTTTCACGTCGGCCTTCTTCTCCGCGCCGCCGCGAAGATAGGTCAGCTTCACCTCCTTGCCCGGCCCGTAGGCGGCGATCTTGCGGGCGAGTTCGCGCGGGTCGTCGACATTCTGGCCGTCGACCGCGACGATGACGTCGCCCGACTTGATGCCTGCGTCGGCGGCGGGGCCGGACTTGGCTTCGGCGACCAGCGCGCCCTTCGGCGTCTTCAGGCCGAGGCTGTCGGCGATGTCCTGGCTCACCGGCTGGATCTGCACGCCGATGAAGCCGCGCGCCACAACGCCCTTCTCCTTCAGCGACGCGACCACGTCCTTGGCGACCTGCGCGGGAATGGCGAAACCGATGCCGACCGAACCGCCCGAGGGCGAGAAGATCGCCGTGTTGACGCCGACCACTTCGCCGCTGGCGTCGAAGGTCGGGCCGCCGGAATTGCCGCGATTCACGGGCGCGTCGATTTGCAGGAAATCGTCATAGGGGCCGGCGCCGATGTCACGCCCCCGCGCGGAAACGATGCCGGCGGTCACCGTGCCGCCCAGGCCGAACGGATTGCCGACCGCGACCACCCAGTCGCCGACGCGCGGCGGCTTGTCGCCGAACTGGACGAAGGCGTAGTCGCCGGCTTCCTTGATCTTCAGCAGCGCGAGATCGGTCTTCTTGTCCTTGCCGACGATTTTCGCGCCGACCGTCTTGCCGCTGTCGAGAACGAGTTCGACGTCGCCGGCCGCGTTTTCAACGACATGGTTGTTGGTGACGACGTAGCCGTCTCTCGAGATGATGAAGCCGGAGCCTTGCGCCATGCCGCCTTCGGCCTTGGGACGGCGCCCCTGGTCGCCGAAACGGCGGAAGAATTTTTCCATGGGGTCGCCTTCGCCGAACTGCGGAAGGGCGTTGCGATCCTCTTCAGCGGCGGCGGCGGAGATTTTGACGCGCACCGAAACCACGGCGCCCTTCACGCGATCGACGAGCGGCGCGAAGGACGTCGCGCCGACGGTTTGAAGGGCCGCTTCGGCGTGGACGACGGTGGCCGCGGGGTAAACGGCGGCGCCAAGCGCGAGCGCGGCGACCGCGCCGAGCAGGACCGCGCGCGAGCCGGAACGACGAAAAGTACGATTCTGCAAAGGTGTCATCTCAGGTTCTCCTGTTGGAGCAACCAGCGGCGCTCCCGGAAACCCTCAGATGGGATGGGCGCATTACCTTTGCATGATGCGCAGATTAAGCTTTCGTCATGGCGCGGTTGGCGACAGCGGAGGCTTTGATTCCATGAGAAAGACGCGCGGACGGCGCGCGCCACGCCGCCGCAGGGCGTGGCGTCTTGCTCGCCTGTTCAAGACCGGGGTCGGCCGAAGGTCAGTAATTCACCGTGCTGCCGTCGTTCCGGACCACGTCGTTTTCGTTCAGATATTTGAGGGTGGGATCGAGCACGCAGGACGTGACCGCGGGATCCTTCCAGGGCGAAGTCCCGCCCGACGCCGGATCGAAGCCCGAGCGTGCGGCGACGAGATCGCGCGCCGCCGCCTCGGACGGCGCGGCCGCCCAGACCTTTTCCTGCTCCTTCGAATATTTCCAGGAGGGATGATCGGAATCGATCGGCTCCAGACGATAGACGCTCATGCGCGGGCTCCTTCAAGGCGGGCGTTCCCATCATGAGCGACTTCGGACGAGATTTTCAACAGGCGCAAGAGCGCGGACGCTCAAAATGAGCAGCCGACCCGGACCGCTCTCCCGTGTGACAATCCTTGAACTTGCCAATGCCGGCGGACCGGATGATAGTGACGCGCACTTGCAAACCAAACCACGAGAAGAAGCGATGTTCGAGGACTCGGGCGTCAGCCCATCCACCGCCCACAAGTCCGGCTTCGGCGCCGTCATTTTCCGGGAAGCGCCCTATCTTCTCGTTACGGCCATGGCCCTGTTCGGCGTGGCCTACACCAGCCTCACAGCAACGCCGATCACCTATTACTGGATCACGCTGGCGCCTCTGATCGGCATCATCTGCGTGGTCTCGCGCTGGCGCGTCGCCACGAGCAAACAGGAACGCCTTGAGCTCATCTGGCGGCAGGTCCTGCATTGGCTGGCTGTTCTCGCCACCATCGAATTGCTGTTCGTCGGCGACGTCAGCCGCATGGCGGATACGGATGCGACCTCCATGGCCGTTCTGGCGGTGCTCGCCCTGGGCACGTTCATCGCCGGCGTGCACACCTCATCCTGGCGCATCTCTCTGGTCGGCGTGTTTCTCGGGCTCGCCATTCCCGCGATCTCCTGGCTGGAACAGTCCGTGCTGCTGATCGTCCTGGGCATCGCCGTCATTGTGGCGATCGTCGCGCCCATCATGCTTCGCGAGAAGCGCGCCACCTGAGATTGCGCGCGGGCGTCTTGAATTCGCGCCGACGAGAACGGCGGCCGGCGACTCTCCTCGGGGTGACGAACCCGCCAACCGATCCGTGCGGCTGACGGGGAAGGACGTTCAAGCCGTTCGCGTCGCGTTCGGCGCCTGATGCGATTGCCGAACGATCCGTTCGGAAACGTGTTCCACTCGCGCGGACATCCGCCCTTCGCCTGGAGGATTTCCGCGCGATTTCGTTTTCGCAGGTCGCGAAGCGATCTTGCTGAAACCGTATGACAGGTCGTGACGATGAAGCCCGCGCATCCCGCTCTCTTCTGGATTGTCGCCGTCGCCGCAATCACATGCACGGTCGCCCTTCTCCGCGAGGCGCTGCTGCCTTTCTTCGCCGGCCTGATCCTGGCCTATCTGGTTCTGCCCCTGGTGGCGCGGCTTGAGCGCATGGGCGTCTCGCGTTCTGTCTCGTCGCTCGCCCTGATCCTTCTGTTCGGAGCCATCATTGTTGCCGTGATCATATTGGCGACGCCGATCGTCTTGAGCGAATTGACCTATCTCGTGGAGAAGCTCCCCGGATATTTCGAATCGTTCAAGACCATCGCGAGCAAGGGCGATCATGTCTGGCTGAGCAAGATGCTCGGCGAGGGCTTCGCCAACGCCCAGCGGTCCGTGAACCAGCTGGTGCAACTGGCCGGAGAGTCCTTCGGAGATTTCCTGACCTCGCTGTGGTCGGGCGGTCGCGCGGCTTTTCAAGTGTTTTCGCTTGCGGTGGTGAGCCCCGTCATCGCCTTCTATCTCGTGCGCGACTGGCGCGAGATCGTGCGGGTCATTCAAGAATGGGCGCCGGCGGAGCATCGCCAGGTCTTTTTGACTCTCGCCGTCGAAATCGACCGGACCATCAGCGGCTTCATCCAGGGGCAGGCGCTTCTCTGCCTCGCGCTGGCTTTATATTATGCCGCCGCACTCTCCCTGATCGGACTGAATCACGCCATCCTCATCGGGGTCTTTGCCGGCCTGATCAGCTTCGTGCCCTATCTTGGCTCGGTGGCCGGGATCTTCATGGCGACCTGCGTCGCCATTGCGCAATTCTGGCCGAGTCTCACCCCGATCATCGCGGCGCCCGCCATTTTCATCGTCGGGCAGACGATCGGCGATTACGTGCTGTCTCCGTATCTGATCGGGCAGCGAATCCATCTCAGCCCGGTCTGGGTGCTGTTCGCGCTTTTTGCGTTCGGCTATTTGTTCGGTTTCCTGGGTTTGCTCGTCGCGACGCCGCTCGCCGCCGCGATCGGCGTCGTCGTGCGGTTCGCCGCGAACGCCTATTTCAAGACTGCGCCGGACGCTCCGCCGTGAGCGGCGGTCGCGAACGGCGCATTCGCCCTGCCCTGGAAGAGCGCGGGCGCCCGAATTGAGCAGCATGACGCTTCCACAGGGGCCCACGCCTGTGCTGAGTTGAAGTCCGCCTTCGACGGGCGAATGGAGAACATCATGAGCGATCTGGTTGCCATTGTTTATCCCAGCGAGGCGCAGGCCGAGGCCATGCGCAGCAAGCTGCTGGAATTGCAGCAGGAATATCTGATCGAATTGACCGATGCGGTCGTGGTCGAAAAGACCGCCGACGGCAAGGTCAAGCTGCATCAACTCTTCAACACCACCGCCGCCGGCGCCGCGTCGGGCAGTTTTTGGGGATTGGTGATCGGGATTCTGTTCTTCATGCCGGTGGTCGGCGTCGCTCTCGGCGCGGCGACCGGCGCGCTGAGCGGCGCCTTGAGCGATTTCGGCATCAACGACAAATTCATGAAGGACCTCGCCGACGGCATGCAGCCCGGCAATGCGGCGCTGTTCGTCCTGATCAAGAAAATGACGGCCGACAAGGTTTTGGACGCGGTGAAGGGCACCGGCGGAACCGTCCTGAAAACCTCGCTCGATCATACCAGGGAGCAGGCGCTGCGCGAGGCCCTGGCCGCGGCGCCGCCCTCGGAGACCGCGCCCGCTTGAGGTTTTTTTGGCCACGGCCGCCCGACAGGTCTTGCCGGCGGGCGGCTCAGTCTCGCGCGCTGGCGTCGAGGCCGGGCGGCGTGTGGCGCCACGGAAAGCCATGCGCCGCCTTGTCGAAGCCGTAGGCATAGAGCGCGCGCATATAGGCCTGATCGAAATCTTCCTTGTGCGGCGCCTGAAAATCCGAATCGATATAGGCGAGATTGAAACCGACGTTGGCGATTTTGGTCAGCGTGTACATCCGGTAGAGGTCGCCCTGCCCGTTGTAATTGATCAGCGTGCTCACCGCCTTCTGCGCGATGGGCAGGGTCCGCCGGTCCACGTCGCTGTAGGCCACGGTCAGGCGGGAATTGCGGATGACATAGGCCGTGGCGCCTTTTCTCTTGTAGCCCGACTCGCGCCGCGCCTCGCGAAGGCTGACGCCGGGCGGCAGCAGAAACGCCTGGCTGACCGCGCCGCCATCGACGTGAAGCTCCTGATGCGGCTGGCCGTCCGTCTCGACATCGAACAGGACCGGGGGAAAGGCGGCCGGGATCGAGGCGGAGGCCAGCAGGATGCGCCGGATCAGGGTGAGCGCGTCGGGATGGCCGCTTTCGGCGATGGCGCCGATATTCCAGCGCACGGCGACCCCGGCGTCGAGGTCGGTGGTCTGGATGAACAGCAGGCGCCCCTTGCGATATTCGGCGGCGATCTTCGCCATCAGGGCCGCGTCGACGTGGCGCGAAATGGTTTGATAGAGCGGCGCGGTGTCGGCCAGCGCGTCATCCGTGAGCGCGGCGGTGACGATGAAACGCGGCGCGTAAATGTTTTCCGGCGTCGAATTGGTGTAGACGTCCTTCAGCACGGAATCGTAGTCGCGGCCGAGGAAGGCGAAGGGCGCGATCAGCGCCCCGGTGCTGACTCCCGTGACCATCTTGAACTCAGGGCGATCGCCATGGGCGGTCCAGCCGGCGAGCAGGCCTGCGCCATAGGCGCCGTCATCGCCGCCGCCTGACAAGGCGAGGAAATGCGCGGGGGGCAGGACCGACCCTTTCGGCAATCCCAGATGTTTGCCTTCGCGGACCAGCGCCTTTTCCAGTTCCTGCTCCATCACCTCCGGCTGATCGGAGAAGGAGCGGGCGTCGGCTATGCCCGGAATCGCGGCGTGCGATGTGCCGTGCATAGCCGCGAGCCTGGGACGGTCGCTCGGCGAACAGCCGGACACGGCGACGCCGAGGGCCAGCGCCGCCATGGGCCAAAAGCTTCCTCTGTGTCGTCGACGCATTCAGTTTTCCAAATCCTGCTGGCGCCGCAAGCGAATTTGCGCGGCGTTGCGCGCAAGAATTCACCAGTTCTGATCCAGATCCGCGCCGACCTGGACGTCGGCCGGGGCCTCGACGGCCCGGACGTAATTTTCGCCATAGCCTTCGGGAACGACATTTCCGTCGTCGAGCCAGTCGTCACTGGTCATGACGTTGGCGGGCAGTTGAATCTTGCCGTGGCGCGGCGGCGGCGTCTGAGCGTTGGCCGCAGCGATTGCCGCGAGAGCGCAAAGACCGGCTGCGCTGACTGCGAGAAAACGCTTGCGCATTCTCATCCCCTTTTCTGTCTGGAGCGCGAGCGCGTTCACTTTTGCGCGGTTTGCGCGACGAAGCTGCGCAGAAGCAGGGTGAAACGGTGTTTTTGGGCGGCGTCGAGGTTTTCGAACAGCGGCGCGGTCGCTTCAGCGACCTTCTGCAAGTCCTCGCCGCGGGCGATGAGGTTTTTTGCGCCGAGTTTCATCGCCTGGACGACTTCGTCCTTCTCCGCGAATTCCGCCGCCCGCTCGCGAAAAGCGGCGCGCCGCGCGGCGCGGGCGCTCGCCACCTCGCGCAAAACCTTGTCCAGGCTTTCCCAGTGCTTTTCCTGCGCCGGAGTCAATTTCAACCCGGCCTTGAGGGCGGCGATCCGCGCGTCCGTCAAAGCCGCGCGATCCTCCTCCGCCAGTTGCGCCGAGGCCGCGGCGTGTTGCGCGACGGCCGGGCCGACCAGGGGAAGGGCCAAGGGAAGAGCCAAGCCGGCCGCCACCGCGCAAACAAGAGAATGTCTGTTCATTGAACCCCTCTGGGTTTTTACCGATCATGCGGAGGCCGCAATTCGGCGTCGAAAATGCATTCATTTGCCCTGTTCCACAAGCCTTGCCGCCGTTTCGAGCGGCGCGAACGGCGGCCTGCGTCGAAAAAGCGCTTCAGAACAAGCGACTGGAACCAGGCGCCGGGCGCTGCTTTTTTTCGTCCAGACCGCAACGGCGGACGAAGCGGGCTGGGGATGTCGCGGCTTCGGCGATTCCGCACAAGCGGCGATGGCGCCCCGGGGGGGACCGCTGCGTAGAAATTCTCATTGCCTCGCTTGCAACCATTACTTACGACTGCTGGATATCGCATGAATTTGGAATCGTCCGTGTCTCCCGCGCCTGAAAACTTCGGCGACCTCGTCCAGATCATTTACAGCAGCCGCAGCCTTCTCGGCGGAGCCGGCCTTTCGGCGGGCATTTCGGATATCCTGAGAATCTCCTGCCACAACAACGCGCGCGACGACATCACCGGCGCGCTGTTCTTCAACGGGCGCGTCTTCGCGCAGGCGCTGGAGGGGCCGCAGCTCGCGGTCTCCAACCTTTATGCCAATCTTCTCAAGGACAAACGGCACACCGATGTCTGCCTGCTGCAACACGAATACATAACGAAACGCTGTTTCGAGGGCTGGGCCATGGCCTATGTCGAGGGCGAGGACGGACGCGGGTTCACCATAACCCCGGGCTTTCTCCACGACGTCCTGCATCCCTCCCAGAGCGGCGCCGGGCCGGTGCTCCAGTTGATGAAATATGTGATGGCGGAGCGGTGACTATTCGCCGTCGCGTCCCGCCTCCATCATCGTGTTGAACTGAATGAAAAATTCGTCGTAGCCGCCGCGCAGCTCCGCCTCGCGCAGCGGCAGCACGCGCTCGACCAGGATTTCCGGCGCGTCGGGGTTGCGCTCCAGCAGGTCGAGCGTCTCGGCGAGATAGTCCTCGAGCGGCATGGCCCTGGGGTCGTTGGCCTGGCGCTCGCCGGTGAGCCCGGTGCGCACGTAGGGCGGCGCGATCTCATGGACCTTTACCGACGTGTTCCGAACCTGCCAGCGCAGCGACTGGGTCCAGGAATGCAGCGCCGCCTTGGTCGCGCAATAGGTTGGAGTCGTCGTCAGCGGCAGGAAGGCCAGCCCCGAGGTGACGTTGAGCACGGCGGCATCTGGCTGGGCGGCGAGCTGCGGCAGCAACGCCAGGGTCAGCCTGATGGGTCCCAAAAGGTTGGTGGTGACGATCGCCTCGGCTTTCGCGACGCTGGCGGGGTCGCGCAGGTTTTCGGTCTGCATCATGCCGGCGTTGTTGACGAGCACGTTGAGGTCCGGGAGCTTTTGGGTCGCCTGTTCGACGAGTTGGGCGATGGAGGCTTCGTCGGCCACATCGACGGTGAGGATCTGCATGCCCGGATTTTTCGCCGCGACCGCCTCCAGCCTTTCCCGGTTGCGGCCGGCGATCAACACGCGGTTGCCTCTTGCGCAAAAGGCTTCGGCTAGCCCCTGCCCGATCCCTGAGCCCCCGCCGGTGACGAGAATGGCGTTTCCGGACATTTTCATCGCGCTCTCCTGTCGCAAAGGCGCTTCATTTACGTCCAACGCCAGCGAAAGGTCCATCGGCCGCCGCAAACGCGTGAGCTATTCGTCAAATTGCTTATGTCTTGCGGCTTTCGAGACTGGCGGCGACGGTTGCGCTGGATTAAGAAGGGCTTCATGAGCCTTGTGAGCGATTCTGGCGAACTGGCGGGCTTGTGCCGCGAATTCGCGCAATTTGACTTCGTGACCGTCGATACGGAGTTCCTCCGCGAGACGACGTTCTGGCCGAAAGTCTGTGTCATTCAGATGGCCTGCGAAAGCAGGGCCGTCGCCATCGACGCGCTGGCCGAAGGCCTTGATCTCACTCCCTTCTTCGAGCTGATGGCCGATGAGAAGGTCGTGAAGGTTTTTCACGCGGCGCGGCAGGATCTGGAAATCGTCTGGAATTTGGCGAAACTCATTCCCGCGCCGCTGTTCGACACGCAGGTCGCGGCGATGGTGTGCGGCTATGGCGACCAGATCGCCTATGGCGAACTGGCGCAAAGCCTGTGCAAGGTGACGCTCGACAAAAGTTCGCGCTTCACCGACTGGTCGCGGCGCCCGCTGTCGGACGCGCAGATCGATTACGCCATCGCCGACGTCACCCATCTGCGCGACATCTATCAGGCGCTGAAAGCAAAGCTGGAGAAGACCGGGCGGCTGCACTGGCTCACCGACGAAATGGCGGCGCTGACGAACAGGGATTCTTACGAGATGCGGCCCGACCGCGCCTGGGAGCGCTACGCCCATCGCGCGCGCAAACCCCGCGACCTCGCCGTGCTCATGGAGCTCGCGGCATGGCGCGAACAGGAGGCGCAGACCCGCGACGTCCCGCGCTCGCGCGTGCTCAAGGACGACATTTTGATGGAAATCGCGCTCGCCGCGCCGCGCACGTTGGAGGCGCTCGGCAATCTGCGCGCCTTTCCGCGCGGCATGGAGCGATCGCGCTCGGGTGCGGAGATTATCGCGGCGATCGAGCGCGGGCTCGAACGCGACCCCAAAACCCTGCCGAAGATCGAGCGCGAGCGGCGCAGCAATGGCGCGGGCGCCACGGTGGAGCTTTTGAAGGTGCTGTTGCGGCAGGTGGCCGAGGCGCAGGGCGTGGCGGCCAAGATGATCGCGACGACCGACGAGCTCGAAGCGCTCGCCAATGACGACACGGCGGATATTGGCGCGCTCAGGGGCTGGCGGCGCGAGCTGTTTGGCGAGAAGGCGCTGCAACTCAAGCACGGCAAGCTGGCGCTGACCGTCGAGAACAATCGCGTGGTGACGCTGGAATATCACGAGGGCGAAGTTTAGAGCATTTTCAAGCGAAGTGGATGCCGGTTCGCGTGAAGAAAATGCGTTAAAACAAGAGCTTAGAGCTTTTTCATGTTTCCATGAAACGTGAAAAAGCTCTAGGCGGCGTGGACCGCCCTCGTGGTTCGAGACGGAGGCTGCGCCTCCTCCTCACCATGATGGCTAATGTCATATACAGAACGCCCTCATGGTGAGGAGGCGCTGAAAGCGCCGTCTCGAACCATGGCCATCGATACGCGATGCGCTTTCGCGCTCATATCTCCAGGCCAATTTTTCCGAAATGCCGGTTGCTTTCCTGATGGTGGAAGGCGGCGACGATGTCTTCCAACGGAAAAATTCTGTCGATCACCGGTTTCAGGCCGGTGGCGTCGATGGCGCGGATCATGTCCTTCTGCTGGCGCCGGCTGCCGACCAGCACCGCTTTCAATTGCTGCTGGCGCAACAGCGCGTTGACCAGCGGGAAATCGCCGGCGAGGCCGGTCAAAATGCCGATCACCGAGATGTGGCCATGGACGCGCGCCGCGATCATGCTTTGCGCCAGCGTCGCCGGGCCGCCCACCTCGATGACGTGATCGACGCCGCGGCCGTCGGTGAGGGTTCGCACCGTCTCGCCCCACTCCGGCGTTGACCGATAGTTGATCAGGTGGTCGGCGCCCAAGGCCTTCAGTTTTTCCAGCTTTTCGTCGCTGGACGAGGTCGCGATTACCGTCGCGCCCGCCTGCTTGGCGAATTGCAGGGCGAAGATCGACACGCCGCCCGTGCCCTGAACCAGCACGGTTTCGCCAGCCTTGATGTGGCCTTCGTCGTGCAGCGCGCGCCAGGCGGTGAGGCCGGCGGTGGTGAGCGTGGCGCTTTCCACCGCGCTCCACCCTTTGGGCGCGTGCGTAAAACCGTTGGCGGGGGCGGTGACGAGTTCTCTCGCGTAACCGTCGATGCCGTCGCCGGGCGTGGTGGCGAAGCCAACCACATCCGGCTCGCCGTCGAGCCAGGTGGGGAAGAAGGTGCTCACGACGTGGTCGCCGGGCTTGAACTCGGTGACGCCCGGACCGACCGCCAAAACCTCGCCGGCGCCGTCGGCCATGGGAATGCGCGGCTCCGTCGGCCCCCACATGCCGCTGACCACGGCGTAATCGTGATAGTTCAGCGAGGAGCCGAGCAGCCGCACCTGGATTTCGCCGCACGAAGGCGCGGGCGCCTCGCGCGTCGTCAACGTCACTTTGTCAAAACCGCCGCCCGGCTGCACCACGATCGCCTTGGACATTCACGTCTCCCTGTGTTGGCGAGAATTTGACGGCAAATTTTAGGGCGCGCGAGACGACGTTGGTACAGGGGTGCGGCGGGCGAAGACGGCGATGGCCAGCCCGGCGAGCACCACGACTATGCCGGCAAGGGTTGCGGCGCTCAAAATTTCGCCGAAGGCCAGGGCCGCGCCCGACAGGCCGAACACCGGGACCAGCAGGGAAAACGGCGCGACCTGCGCCACCGGATGCCGGCTGAGCAGCCAGGACCACAGGCCGAAGCCGATCATGGTCGCGCCATAGGCCAAGAAAGCCGCGCCGCCCCAGACCGCCAGACTCGGATGGGTCAGGGCGTGGATGATCGCCGCGTGGTCCTCCAGCATCCAGGACAGGGCGAGCAGCGGCGCCGGCGCAACCAGGCTCGACCAGGCGATGAAGCCGAACACATGAATCTTTCCGGCGCGGATCGAGAACAGATTGCCCGCCGCCCAGAACAGCGCCGCGCCGACCACCGCCAGGAACGGCAGCATTGGGGCGGACAGGCCGCGTGAAAACCCGATCAGGGCGACGCCGGCGAGCGCGACCCCCGCGCCGATCCCTTGCGCGGCGCGCGGCTTTTGGCCCAGCGCGATCCAGGCGAGCAGGATGGTGAAAATGGACTGGATCTGGATCACCAGCGAGGCCAGCCCCGCCGGCATCCCATATTTGATCGCGATGAACAGCAAGCCGAACTGGCCGACGCCGATGCACAGGCCGTATCCCAAAAGGTCGAACAGGC
The DNA here is from genome assembly GCF_009720655.1 of Rhodoblastus acidophilus. Taxonomy (GTDB): domain Bacteria; phylum Pseudomonadota; class Alphaproteobacteria; order Rhizobiales; family Beijerinckiaceae; genus Rhodoblastus; species Rhodoblastus acidophilus_A. The sequence goes on from NZ_WNKS01000028.1 coordinate 21,078, forward strand.
GCGTTTTGGGACGGGGAACCAGCAGCACAGCGGGAAAGGCAGCCAGGAAGAAACGCATCGCCGTAAAAGTCAGCGGCGGCGCCTCGGCGACGCCCGCCTTGATGGCGATGAAGCTAAACCCCCACAGCGCCGCGATGAGCACGGCAAGGAGCAGGTCGCGGGCGGGAAGTTTTTCCTGCTCGCGCCTCACTTGATCGCCAGCGCGGGCTTGCGCCCGAGCAGCCGCGCCAGTTGCTTCATGCGGCCGTTGAGTCGCTCGCCCGCGAGAGCGGCGAGGTCGGGCGGCAGCGTCAACAACAGTTCGCCGCGCGCGCAGGTCAGTTTGATCCGAGGCAGGACGCCGGGGCTGGAGGCCGAGATGATGTAGGCGACGCGTTGCAGCGCGCCCATGATCCGGGCGCGATCCATCAGGCGCGGGGTGGCGAGGCCGCGAATCAGCGGGCTGACGTCCTCGTCCATGCCGATGTGGCGATAGGCCACCGCCATACCGAGATAGGCGCGTCCCGCATGGTCCACGCCCATGGTCGGCGTGTTGGCGAGCAGGTCCATGGCGAGGCCGGCGCGATGATCCGGAGATGTGCGCCAGCCGATGTCGCCATAGAGGCAGGCGGCGTGGCGCAGCCGCTTCTCCTCCGCCGTCTCGTGCAATTGGCTCGAGGCGAAAAAAGCGTCGGTCCAGTGAATCATGTCCTCGCCGTGGCCGGGGGACCGCGAGCGCAAAATGTTGTAGGCGCGGGCCGCCTCCAGCAGCGGGTCCTGCGCGCGGGTCGCGGCGTCGAGCCGATCATAGAGCAGGCCCTCGCGCACGCCGCCAATCGAGATGATCACGCGCGACGGTTTTCCCCGCCTGATGATTTCCTCCAGCGCCACCGCGCCATAGGCGAGCGAGGGGCGGCGCTGCTGCGACACCACGCCGACGGCCACCAGCGCCTCGCAGTCGACGCGTTCGACCAGCGCGGCGAAATCCAGCGCGTCGCGCGCCGGAATCTCGTAGCCGTGCATGACTTCGAGCGGATAATTGCGCTGGTGCATGTGCAGCTTGGCCAGCGCCCGCCAGGTGCCGCCCACCGCGTAAAACGTGCGCCCGCGCAAGACGTCCAGCGGGGCCGCGTCGGCCAGCGCCTGCCGCGCGATCTTCACCGCCGCCTTGGGCGAGCCGTTGGAGGCGTCCATCAGCGCGAGCGCGCCGAGTTTCAACGACACGCCCGAGCCGGCGCGGCCGCCTTTGACGTCGATCAGCTCCAGCGAGCCGCCGCCGAGATCGCCGACCACGCCATCGGCGTCGTGAAAGGTGGAAATGACGCCGAGCGCCGACAGTTCGGCCTCGCGGGCGCCTGAAATCAGCTCGATGGGACAGCCGATGGCCTCGCCCGCGGCGGCCAGAAAGGCGGGGCCGTTGGCGGCGTCGCGCGCCGCCGCCGTCGCGATCGGCCTGACATCGTCGATCCCCATGATTTCGCAGAGTTTTCGGAAGCGCCGCAGCGACGCCAGCGCCCGCTCGACCCCCTCCGCCGCCAACTCGCCGGTGGTCGTCACCCCCCGGCCCAGGCCGCACATGGCCTTCTCGTTGAAAATGGGAACGGGCGAGCGCGTCACCCCCTCATAGGCGACGAGGCGCACGGAATTGGAGCCGATGTCGACGATGGCCGTCGGCTTCACACCGGGCAGCCGGCCTTGACCCTGTGTCATTTCAATGCCGTTCGCGCTTCTTGAACAGAGGTTTGGGGCTCGACTCGCGCAAGCTCTTGCCGCGCCCCGACAGCGACGGATTGGTCATGAAATATTTGTGCAGGTTGAACGGCTCCTCGTTCGGCGGGCGCTCCAGATGCGCGGAGGAGCCGTCGGGCATGATGCGATAGGACTGCTGGTTGTCGAGCATGTTGGCGACGAGAATCTGGTCCAGAACCTGTTCGTGCGTGGTCGGATTGGTGACCGGCAGCAGCGATTCGACGCGGCGGTCGAGATTGCGCTGCATCAGGTCGGCGGACGAAATGTAGACATGCGCCTTCTTGTGCGGCAGGCCGTAGCCGCCGCCGAAGGCATAGATGCGGGTGTGCTCGAGGAAACGCCCGATCACCGATTTCACCCGGATTTTTTCCGACAGGCCCGGCACGCCCGGGCGCAGGCAGCAGATGCCGCGCACCACCAGATCGATGGACACGCCGGCCTGGCTGGCGTCGTAGAGCGCGTCGATCATTTCGGGATCGACCAAGGCGTTGCACTTGAGCCAGATCGCCGCCGGGCGCCCCGCCTTGGCGTGCGCGACTTCCTCCGCGACATGGCTGAGCAGCTTCTTCTTCAGCGAAATCGGCGAGACCGCCATGCGCTCGAGCCCGACGGGTTCGGCATAGCCGGTGATGTAGTTGAAGATGCGCGAGACGTCGCGCCCCACTGCGGGATCGGCGGTGAAGAGAGAAACGTCCGTGTAAATCCTGGCGGTGATCGGGTGATAATTGCCGGTGCCGATATGGCAATAAGTGGCGAGCCCCCCGCTTTCGCGCCGCACCACGATCGACAGTTTGGCGTGCGTCTTCAGCTCGATGAAGCCAAACACGACTTGCGCCCCGGCGCGCTCCAGGTCGCGCGCCCAGCGGATGTTGGCTTCCTCGTCGAAGCGGGCTTTGAGCTCGACCAGCGCGGTGACGGACTTGCCCGCCTCGGCCGCCTCGACCAGGGCGCGCACGATCGGGCTGTCGGAGGAGGTGCGGTAGAGCGTTTGCTTGATGGCGACCACATTGGGATCGCGCGCCGCCTGCATCAGGAATTGCACCACCGCGTCAAAGCTTTCGTAGGGGTGGTGGACAACCAAGTCCTTCTGCTTGATGGCGAGCAGGATGTCGCCGCCGTTCTCGCGCACGCGCTCGGGAAAGCGCGGGGTGTAGGGGGTGAATTTCAGCTCCTGGCGCGGCAGGCCGACGACTTCAGACAAGTCCTTGAGCGCCAGCATGCCGTCGAGCGCGATGACCTCGTCGGCCTCGACATCCAGTTCTTCGGCGACGAAGGCGCGCAGGTCCGCGGGCATTTGCGCGTCGGTTTCAAGGCGGATCACCGAGCCGCGCCGGCGCCGTTTGATCGCGGTTTCGAACAGGCGAACGAGGTCTTCCGCCTCCTCCTCCACTTCGAGATCGCTGTCGCGGACGATGCGAAACAGACCCCTGCCCTTCACCGCATAGCCGGGGAAAAGTTTCTGGATGTGGGTGAGGATCAGCGCCTCCATCGACACCAGGCGGAACCCGCCGCCGGGCGTCTCCGGCAGGCGCACAAAACGCTCGATGTTTTGCGGCACGCGCACCAGCGCCTTCATCCGCTCGCGCCCGCTGGCCTCCTCGAGATCGAGCGCCAGGGACAGGCCGAGATTGGGGATGAAGGGGAAGGGATGGGCGGGATCGACCGCCAGCGGCGTCAGGATGGGAAAGACGTGCTGGAAGAAATAATCGTCCAGCCAGAGTTTTTCCGTCTTGGTCAGCTCCTCCGGATTGACGAGGACGATGCCCTCGCCGACCAGCTCCTCTTGCAAGTCGCGCCAACGCCTGATCTGCTCGCGCGCCAGCAGGCTGACCCGCGCATGGATCAGCGGCAATTGCTCGGCGGGGCTGAGGCCGTCGTCGCTGGGGGTTTCGACGCCGCTGCGCAATTGCCCGCGCAGGCCGGCGACGCGCACCATGAAGAATTCGTCGAGATTGTTGGCGGAAATCGAGACGAAGCGAACGCGCTCCAGCAGGGGATGGCCGGGGTTGGACGCCTCCAGCAGGACGCGGCGGTTGAACTCCAGCCAGGACAATTCGCGGTTGATGAAGCGTTTGGGCGACGCCCGGAGGTTCTCGTCGGCGAGCGCGGCGTCGGCCGGTTGTGTCATCGCGCTCACGGGTTGCATCACCTCGGTCATCTCACATCGCTTTCTGCGTTAGGCGCGGCATATTGTCCCCCCTGCCCGCCGGAGGTCAATCGCTGTCGTCTTCGCCGCAACCGAATCGCGGGTTCGCGCGCAAGACGGCGCCGGCGAAGGCCCGGGTCACCGGCCGCCCCTGGGCCAGCGCCTCGCGGTCGAGCGCCTCGACCAGCTGCGCGCAGGCGGCCAGCGAACGCTCGATGCGCGCGGCGAGATAGGCGATGGTGGTCTCCTCCACGCGAATCTGCCGGTCGTCGAACAGCTTTATAAGAATGGCGGCGACAAAATTTTCGTCGGGCGCGGCGATCTCTGCCTGAGGCATGCGACGCAAACGTGACAACAGGTCCGGCGTCCTCACGCCCCAGAAATCGGGCGGGCGGGCCGCCGTCAGCATCAGCGCGCCGCCGGTTTCGGTGAACAGATTGATCAGATGGAACAGCTCTTTTTCGGGCGCCTGTTCCGCGTCTTCCAGCAGCAGCGCCTGTTCCGCGCCGAGCGCCGGGGGGCTGGCGGCGTCCATGGCGCCGGCTTGAAAAATCCTCGCCTGCGCCCGGGCCGCCCAGATCGCGCCCAGATGGCTCTTGCCCGAGCCCTTGGGGCCGCTGAGCAGCAGCATGTTGCGCGGCCAGTTCGGCCAGAGACGCACCAGGGCGAGCGCCTGCGCGTTGCACGCGTTTTCGAGAAAATCCTCTTCGCCGTATCTGGGCGAAAGCCGCAGGTCCAGCGGCAACTGCCCGGTCATGGCGTGTCGAGGTCCATCCCGTGGAACAGCGGGCTCTTCTTATAGCGGGCGGCGGCGAAGCGCACGAGGACGCCGAAGGCGGCCGCCGCCGGAACCGCCAGGATCATGCCGACAAAGCCGAACAGGCTGCCGAAGGCGAGCAAGGCGAAGATCAGCCAGACCGGGTGCAGGCCGACGGAGCCGCCGACCAGCTTTGGCGTGAGCAGATTGCCCTCCAAAAACTGGCCCGTGACCACCACGCCCATGGCCATGCCGAACAGGCCCATATGTGGCCAGCCCTGGACGATGGCGACCACGGCCGAAAACACCAGGGCCGTCAGCGAGCCGACATAGGGGATGAAGCTCAGCAGGCCCGCCGACGTGCCGATCAGGAAGCCGAAATTCAGGCCGATCAGCGACAGGCCGAGGCCGTACCAGAGGCCGAGGAAAAGGCAGACGAGGGATTGCCCGCGCAAAAAACCGCTGAGCGCGCGGTCGATGTCGCCGGCGATCTCCAGGACGGCGGCGCGGTGGCGGGGCGGCACCAGACTGTAGAGCACGGCGACCATCTTGTCCCAGTCCAACAACAGATAGAAGGTGACGACCGGGGTGATCACCGTGAGCGTGACGATGCCGACCAGCGCCTGTCCGCCGGACCAGATGCCCTTCAGGAAATTGCCGAACCATTGCACGCCCTGGCCGACGAAATTGCCGAGGGATTTTTGGATGGATTCGCTGGCGTTGGCGCCGTCGAGGCCAAAGCGCTGCAGCCACTCGCCGCCGTATTTCTGCAGCAGGTCGGCGGCCTGGTCCGTGGCGAGGGTTTGCAGCTTGGCGGCGTAAACCGGCAGGCTTTCCGCAAATCCCACGACCTGACGGCCCAGAACCGGGGCGAGGACGAAGATGACGATGGTCAGCACGACGATGAAGGCGGCGAGAATCACCAGCGTCGCCATGAGACGGCTCAGGCCGAGTTTTTCGAGACGGTCGGCCACGGGATCGAGCACATATCCCAGAATCAGCGCGGCGACGAAGGGCGCCAGGACGCTGGCGAACATGTAGAGGCCCAGGCTGGCGAGAACCAGCATCAGGAGCCAGAACGCGACCTGCCATTCGATGCGCATCCGCCAGACCTCGATAGTCCCGTCACGCCGTCATGTGCGCGACCCAACGTCTGAAATAGGCCGCCAGCGAGGCCAAGGTCAATGCCGCCACGAGCCAGACCCCTGCGGTAAACCACGGCATGGCGAACTCGAAGGCCAAGGCGCCGAGCAGCAGCGCGACAAAGGCGATCTGCGCCGCTGTGTTGGCCTTGGAGAGGAAATGCGGGTGGATCGTCATCGGCTTGTCCATCACCCAGCACAGGATGACGGCGCCGACGATCATCAGGTCGCGCGACACCACCAGCGTGGCGAGATAGAGCGGAATCAGGCCGATCGACGCCAGAGTCACATAATTGCAGACCAGAAGCGCCTTGTCGGCGAGGGCGTCGAGATAGGCGCCGAGCTCCGAGCGCAGGTCGAAGCGCCGGGCGATCCAGCCGTCGAGCGCGTCCGACAGGCCGGCGACCAGAAAAATGGCCAGGGCTTCCGGCCAGCGCCGCTCCACGATCATGTTGACCGAAAGCGGCGCGAGCATCAGGCGCCCGAGGCTGATCAGATTGGGAACAAAGGCGAACCAGGTTTTGGCCATGGAGACTCGACGCTGGAGTTTTTGGGTGAACGCTTGCTCGCCCGTCAGGCTCCAGTTTTTCTGTTTTGACGTGTGCTTTTCACGCGAGCGCCAATATGCCGGGCGATTCCTGGCGCGACAAGGCGCCGGAATCGCCCGGGAACGCGCGCTATGCGGAGACGCCGGTCGGGGACTCCGCGCGCCGGCGGCGGCGCAGCAGCGGGACCATGGTGACGATCGCCGCCAGCAGAAACAGAATTTCGATGCTGTAGACGACGTTGTAGGGCGTCGCCGGACCGAAGGCGTCCGCGCTCGGCATGGCCGCGACCGTGTCGCGGATGACGCCGCCCAGCGCAATGGCGACGCCCGCCGCCGAAGCCTGGACCGCGCCCCAGGCGCCCAGCGCCAGACCGGCCTGCTCCTCGGGCGCCAGATTCATCGTCGCCGTCAGCGTGCCGTGCCCGAACAGGCCCGCGCCGAAGCCGATCAACGCCGTGCCCACGGCGAACAGCGCCATGGAATTGCCCAGGGGGGCGGAGAAAATCACGCACAGGAAGGCGGGGATGCCGACCAGCGCGCCGTAGCAGGCCATCAGGAAGGGGTCCATGCCGCGGCTGAGCACGCGCGACGCCAGCCCAAAACCCAGCAGGCCGCCGATGGCGAGCGCCGCCGTCAGTTTGGTTGTCTGCGACACGGCGAGATGCAGAATCTGCCCGCCATAGGGTTCGAGCAGGACGTCTTCCATGCTGAAGGCCATGGTGCCCAGGCCGACGGCGATCAGCCGGCGCTTGGCGCCCAGGCCAGCCGTAAAAGTCGTCCAGGCCTCGCGGAAGGACGGATGCTTGCGCTCAATCTTGGGCCCCTCGTAGGGCGTGCGCGCCTCCTGCTGCCACATGGCGGTGATGTTGAGAACCATGGTCGCCACGGCGGCGCCCTGGATCACCTGGATCAGGCGCGCGGGACTGAAATCCGCCAGCGCGGCGCCGAACACCTGGGCGCAGACGATCATGCCGAGCAGCAGCATGACATACATCAGGCCCACGACCTTGGGCTGCGATTCGACCGGCGCCAGATCTGTGGCCAGCGCGAGGCCGACCGTCTGGATCATGTGGAGGCCGGCGCCGACCAGCAGGAAGGACAAGCCGCCGCAGGCGTAGCCGATCCACGCCGGCGTGTTCACGGATTCGCCGAACCCGGTCAGAACCAGGATCGCGAAGGGCATGATGGCGAGCCCGCCGAACTGCAGCAGCGTGCCTTGCCAGATGTAGGGCACGCGTTTCCAGCCCAGCGCCGAGACATGATTGTCGGAGCGGAAGCCGATCAGCGCGCGCATCGGCGCGAAGACGAGCGGCAGCGAGATCATGATGCCGACCAGCGAGGCCGGCGCGCCCAGCTCGACGATCATCACGCGGTTGAGCGTGCCGACCAGCAGAACCAGCGCCATCCCGACCGAAACCTGAAACAGGGAAAGCCGCAGGAGCCTGGAGAGCGGCAGGTCCGGTGTGGCGGCATCGGCGAACGGGAGGTACTTGCCCCCGAGGTTCGCCCATTTCTGCATCAACTTGGCGCTGAGAGGGTTCATGGAGGCGGCGACCCGATTTTTTGCGGCGAAGTTTCCCTCGCCAACGATCAGAAAGCGGCCGGCGTCATGGACACCGGCCGCCAGGAAAATTCAAAAGTCGATATGGCGTTAGGAAACACCAGATTCAACTTGGCGTCAGCCGAGAACGGTGGTCTCGATGGCCGCAGCCTTCTTCACGCCACCCTGCCAGTAGGCCGGGAACCAGGTGGTGTTCGACAGGATCGCCAGGTGAACGAGCACCGCGATGATGGTCACGGAGCCGAGCATCAGCGGGAGGCCAACGGCCGGGTCGACGACGGTCCAGATCTTGCCTTGATTCATGGTCAGAACTCCTTAGTGCAGCCAGGGGGTCATCGAATAAGCGAGGACGTGCGCGAACACGGCGATAACCGCGAAAATGCGCGTGCCGTCGATGACGTGCTTGTGAAGTTCTTCGGCTTGCGCCTCATTGAGTACAGCCATTGTCCACCTCTTAAAAAGCGCCACTGTTATCGTGCGTTTGCCGCACGCGATCTTACACCTGTGGCTCGGCGGCCCGCGCGTCTGGCGACAAAATCGCTTGCGGCAGGTAGGCGTCACTATAGCTTGACAGACTTCGTTGTCAATGACGAATTACAATATTTTAATGTGCGCGAAATGAAACCGGCTCTCGACCCAAGCCGCAGACTGGAAACGAAAAACCGGCCGGCACCCCGAGGATGCCGGCCGGCCATTCCTTAGCGCTTAACCGACGTCAGACGACGTCAGCGAAGAAGCTCAGCCGAGAACGGTGGTCTCGATGGCCGCAGCCTTCTTCACGCCACCCTGCCAGTAGGCCGGGAACCAGGTGGTGTTCGACAGGATCGC
>NZ_WNKS01000029.1 GCF_009720655.1 Rhodoblastus acidophilus
CGGCCTAACCCCCTCAAGGATCAGATGAAGACGCGTCAGCGTCCGCCGCCAGTGACCGGCAGCGACGCCGTCGATGGGTGGCTTATACGGCCATCCAATCTGAACCGTCAACCCGAAAATGACAAAAAAATGGAAAAAGTTGGATTCAGGCGCAAAGTCCGCAGACTCCACGCGACGAGCGCCGCCAAAGCGCCAGCGTCGCATTTGAGCCATGTTTTGCCGATGTATATGGCCGCGCCTTCAAGGGGGACAGGAGACAGGGGCGTTTTTTGAAGCTATCTCTGTCTGTCAAGCTTCCTCGGAGGCCGAATCTTTGGCGCCATCGGGCAAATTCATGGCATTCCGCTCAGCATCTTCGTCCCGGCGCATGAGATTCTCCTCCGCGAGTGGCGCGGAGCCGCCCCTCGACGTGCGCGGCGAAAGACGCGGAGAGTCGGCGCGGCGCGTCTCGCTGCGATGGCTCGCCGGCTCAGGGCTCACCGGACTGATCGGAGCAGGTTTGCTGGGCGGCGCCATTTATGCCGCCTTTGACCGCGAAGCGAATTTCGCTGAGGCGCCAACGCGCGCCCTGCTGAACCGGAAAGACCAGGGCGAAAGCGAAAAGGTGAATCCCGCCAAGGGCGATCGCCTGATCAAATCGGTCGACATTGTCGCGGCGAAGCAGACTTACAAGACGCCCACGGCGATCAGGGTCGGCGACCACGAAGTCATCAAGAACAGAACTTTTACGCGCGTATCGACGACGCTCACCCTGGCGGACACCGGCCTTGGCGCTGATGTCCCGGAATTCAATCCACTGAAGTTGCTTGCCGATTCGAGCAATCCGGCGCCCGAGGCGCCTGAACCCGCGCCGGCGCCCGACGTCGCCGAAGTCAGTTTTACCGTCGCCGACCTGTCAACGACCCAATTCAACGCGCCGAACGGCGCCCTATCCCTCGACGAAGTGCGCGCGCAGGTCGCCGAGACGCTCAAGCACGCCCAGACCAGCGGCTCGAAGGCGTCTCCGACCCTCCCTCCGCAACTGCTGCTCATGCGGACGAGCCGCGCCTCATTTGACGCCAACGGGCCAGGTCTCGCCTATGCGACGCCTGGCAACATCAATGTCAGTTCGCCCTTCTCATCCATAGAAGTGCGGATGGTTCCAGAAAATGTGACGCTGGCGCCGCGAACGACCAATCCCGTCGGCGATTCCGACGCGATGCGCGACGCGCGGGACAAGCTCGTGATCATCCGCCGGGGTGAGGGGCTCGACGACGTCTTGGCCGCCGCGGGCGTGCAAAAATCCACCATCACGGCCGTGAAAGACGCATTCAATTCGCGCCGCGCCAACGACGCCATTTCGGAGGGACGCCGGGTCAAATTGTCCTTCGCGGAGACGGAGGGCGCCGCGACGCTCCAGTTGGCGCGCCTCACCGTCTACGACGAGGAGAAGATCAAGGCTTCGGTGGCGCTGGCCGACAGCGGTCGATATCTCCTGCTTGAGAACGCGCAGGCCGCTGACGCCAACGCCAAGGCGCGCAAGGCGCAGCAGAGCGACGACGACGAAGACGAAGAGTCCGGCGGGATGCGGCTCTACAACTCACTCTACGAAACCGCCCTCAAGCAGGACCTTCCCCGCCCGATCATCGATCAGATGGTCCGCACCTTCGGGAACGACGTCGATTTCCAGCGTCCGGTCGCCGGCGGCGACTCCATCGATGCATTTTTCGACAATGGCGAGGATGGCGACCACGCCGAGTTGCTCTACGCCTCGATCACGGCGCGGGGAGAGACTTACCGATATTACCGGTTTCAATCCATGGACGACCAGGGCGTCGACTATTTCGACCCCTCCGGCAAATCAACGCGCAAGTTCCTGGTGCGAAAGCCCATCGCCTCGGGCGAACTCCGCTCCGTTTTTGGCATGCGCTTCCATCCGATCCTCCATTACACCCGTCCGCATAACGGGGTGGACTGGGCCGCGCCGATTGGCACGCCGATCTTCGCCGCCGGCAATGGAACGATCATCAAGGCGGGCTGGGATTCCGGTTACGGACGTCGCGTGGAGATCGAGCACAACAACGGATATGTGACCACTTACAATCACATGTCGGCGTTTGCGCGCGGCCTGCGGGAAGGGGCTCACGTCAAACAGGGCCAGATCGTCGGCTATCTCGGCGCTTCGGGGCTCGCGACAGGACCCCATCTCCATTACGAGGTCATCGTCAACGGCCATTTCGTCGATCCGCTCCGCGTTCGACTGGCGAAGACACGCCAGTTCGAAGGCAAGCTGCTTGCCGAGTTCAAAAAGGAGCGCGACCGAATCGACGCCTTGATGGCCAAGGCGCCCAACAATTCTCAGGTCGCGGGCAAATAGCTCAACGCAGATCCCGGCCCGATCCCATTGGACGCGGCGCCATGGCGGGCGTCAGCGCCGGCGCCAGTTCCGGCAAGCTCCGCCGCACGCGCCGCGCACCGACCAGGCGGTACAATTGCTTCGTCGCTTCGACCAGAATCACGCCCGCGCCCGGCAACGACAATTTGGCGGAAACGCCCTCAATCGCTGGCGCCAGGCGCAACACCACCGCCCGATCCAGGGGCGGCGTGTAGAGCGCCTCGCTCCAATAGATCGGCGAAAACAGAGATTCTCGCATCAGGTCAAGCAATTGGCCGCGCGAAAACGGCCGTCCATGCCCGAACGGCGTCGTATCGAGCCGGGCCCAGAGACCCGAGCGATTCGGCGCAACGACCATCAGGCGCCCGCCCGGGGTGAGAACGCGCCAAATCTCTTCGAGCAGTTCTCGCGGATGTTCGGCGGTCTCAAGGGCGTGGGTGAGCAGAACCCTGTCAATGCACGAATCGGGAAGCGGCAGCATGGTGTCATCGATCAGCGCGGACGCCGAGGCGCCCTCGGAGGGCCAGTTCACCACACCCTGTTCGGCCGGCATCATCGCCAGCAACCGAAGGGCCTGGCCGCGAAAACGATCCAGATAGGGCGTCGCATAGCCCATGCCCAGGACGGAGAGGCCGGCGAGATTGTCCCAGCGGCGCGCGACATGCGCGCAGACCAGATTGTGGGCGGTTTTCCCAAGGGAGGACGCGTAGAAACTGCGAAGATCGGTGACATCAAGCGCCATGGGACAGGATCGGCACAAAATGCGCGGGCGCGCAAGACCTAATGGACCCCGACGAAAAAACGGCGTGTGCATTTCCCCGCGAGGCCGATAATCTTGCGACTCTTGGTCCGGAGGGTTTCCATGGCCGCCCAGTTTCAGCTTTTTCAATGTTTGAGCGACAATTTCGGCCTGTTGGCGCATGAGTCCGAGACGGGTGCGACGGTTGCCTTCGACGCCCCGGACGCAGACCGGATCGTCGCGGCGCTGGACGCCACGGGCTGGCGGCTCACCGATATCTGGATCACCCATCACCACCAAGACCACATCGGCGGCGTGGCGGCCCTCAAGGCGCGCTTTCCCGACGCGCGCGTGGTTGGCGCGCGCAAAGACGCGCATCGGCTGCCGCAACTCGACCTTGCCGTCGTCGACGGCGACGTGATCGCCTTCGGGGCCTGTTCGGCGCGCGTTCTTGAAACGCCCGGCCACACGCTTGGCCATGTCTGTTATCATCTGCCGGACGAGGCCGTGGTCGTCACCGGCGACACGCTGTTTTCGCTCGGCTGCGGCCGAGTCATGGAAGGAGACATGCCGATGATGCACGCCAGCGTCATGCGTTTGGCGGCGCTCCCGGCGGAAACCAAGGTCTATTGCGGCCATGAATACACGCTGGCGAACGGGCGCTTCGCCCTGACGGTCGATCCGGACAACAGAGCGCTGCGGGATCGCATGGCCGAAGCGGAGACCTTGCGGGCTCACGGCGCCTTCACGCTGCCCACAACAATCGGGCGAGAGCGCGCGACCAACCCATTTTTGCGCGCCGACGATTCAGCGCTGCGCAGGAGTCTCGGGATGGAAACAGCCGAAAGCGACGCGGTTTTCGCCGAATTGCGAGAAAGAAAGAACCGTGCCTGAGCCCTTGCCGCCTCCTCGGCTTTCACGCCGCCGAGGCGCTTTTCGGCCCTCCTAAACGCGCTCTTAACTGAAGAGCGGCAAACCTGAAGCGCAATTGTGCCTCTCGGAACCACGCCCGTGCAACTTCGCTATTTGGCCTCTCGCGCGCCCAGGAAGACCACGGCCGAAGCCGAGGCGCACATCGCCCAGGAGGAGATCGGGCCGAGCGTTGAACGACGTCTGGAAACCGAAAGCTCCTTGCCAAGCCAACCCCCCCTGGCATCTCCGCCCCTTCCGATCATCGCGCCGGCTCCTCCCCTGGCCGAAGCGTTCACCGGCCAAGACACGGCGCTGTCTCCGATCCCGGCTGAGGCCCCCGATCCACGCCGCATTCTCGATTCGATCGGAGAAGTCGTTTACGACTGGGACCTGCGCAGCGACCACATCAGCTGGGGACCCAATGTCGCGGCGGTGCTCGGCATCGCCAATCTCGCGTCCATATCGACCGGCCGCGCCTTCGCTGAGCGCCTGTCTCACGAAAGCGAAAGCTCCCGGTACGAAGCCATTGCGCGCTCCTCGGAGACAGACTGCGGGAATGGCGTGCCGTTCCAGATCTGTTACGGGCTGGTCCCGCCTGAAACGCGCGCGGCGACAATCTGGATCGAAGACACCGGCCGCTGGTTCGCTGGCTCCGACGGCCGGCCGACCCGCGCTCACGGGCTGGTGCGCGTGATCACGGAACGCTACAGGCATGAGCGCCAATTGGCGTTCACATCCCGCTTCGATACGCTGACCGGCGTGCTCAATCGGGCCAGCTTGCTTGAACAGGCGCCGCTGTTCTACGCGCAGGCGGCGAAGAAGAAGCAGAGTTTCGCCGCTCTGCTGGCGGCGATCGACAATGTCTTTCTGCTCAACCGCACCTATGGCTACGACATAGCCGACGAGGTGATCGCCGGGGTCGCGCAGCGCCTGAGGATCAATTGCCGCGAGCGCGATCTCGTCGCGCGCTATGCAGGCAACAAGTTCGCGCTGGTGCTCGAAAATTGCGACGCGACGGAATTGGCCGCCGCCGCCGAGCGGCTCATCGAACTCATTGGCGACACGCCCTTCGAGACGGCGGCCGGTCCCGTGCCCGCCACGTTGCGCGTGGGCGCGGTCGTCGCGCCCCGAAACGGGCGCGCCGTGCATTTGCTTTTCCAGCACGCCGAAGAGGCGCTGGACCTCGCGCGCCAACCGGGCGGAACGCGGCTCGTCGCCTATGAGCCGTCCTTGACGCAACAAGACTTGCGGATGAAAGCGTTGAAGGTTTCGGACGAAATCGTCGCGGCCTTGAACGACGGACGCATCGTGCTGGCCTTTCAACCCTTGATCGACACCCGCACGGGCGCGACGGCGATCTACGAGGCGCTCATGCGCTTGCGCCGGACGGATGGCGCGCTGGTGTCGCCATCATCGATCCTGCCGACCGCCGAAAAATCCGACCTGATCCAGAGGGTCGATCACCGGATCCTCGAACTCGCCCTGAAAAAACTCATGGAGGATCGCAATCTGCGTCTGTCGGTGAACATGTCCGGCCGCACGGTGATGAACGCCGGATTCGTCTCCCATTTGCGCGCCAAGCTGGGTCCGTTCCCGGAACTGGCCACACGCCTGACCATCGAGTTCACCGAAACCTGCGCGATCGAAGACGTCGACGCGACCGTGCGGGCCGTCACCGAAATCAAGATGTTCGGCGCGCGCGTGGCCATGGACGATTTCGGCGCCGGTCACACCTCGTTCAAGAATCTTCGCCGCTTCAACTTCGATTTGGTCAAGATTGACGGCGCCTTCGTGCAAAATCTGGCGCGCTCCGCCGACGACCGCTTTTTCGTCAAGACGCTGGTGGACCTCGCCCGCCATGTCGGCCTGCCTGTCGTCGCCGAATGGGTCGAAGACGCCGAAACCGCGAAAATCCTCACCGACTGGGGGGTGGAATATCTGCAAGGCGATTTCTTCGCCCCCGCGACCGTTCCCGAGGTCACGACCGCCGCCCAGGCCTGAGGCTTGGTTCCTATCCGTCTTTCCGGGTCAGGCTGTCGATGCGCTTCTTCATGTCAGCCAGTTGGGCGCGCATCTCGCTCAGTTCATCGACGGCGGTCGCCTTGGTCGGATCGGTCGTGACCGCAGTTGCGGTCCCGGCCGCGCCGAAGGGGGAGAACATCTGGAGCGCCTCGCGGAACATCACCATGTTTTTGCGCGCCTGCTCCTCCATGGACTGGAACATCTGCCGTGTCGGCGTCGCCAGGGGATTAGCGAGCGGATTGGCGGTGAAGGCCGCATCGAACTGATCGCGAAACTTCTGGCTGTCCGTCGCCAGCCGCTCGATGGAAAATTCGAGATAGCTCGGCACGAGCATCTGCATCGAATCGCCGTAGTAGCGGATCAATTGGCGAAGGAAGCGGATCGGCAGGAGATTCTGACCGGTCTTGCCTTCCTGCTCGAAAATGATCTGCGCGAGCACCGAGCGCGTGATGTCTTCGCCGCTCTTGGCGTCAAAAACGACGAAATCCTCCCCCGCCTTCACCATTTCCGCGAGATCGTCCAAAGTCACGTAAGCGCTGGCGCCGGTGTTGTAGAGGCGGCGATTTGCGTATTTCTTGATCGTGACAGGTTGCTTTTCGTTGGTCATTTCCCGGTCCTGCTCGGCCGACGGCCGGATGTTCACTGCGATTGGCGCAAGAAAAACCCCGTTCAGGGAAATTGGCAAGCCGAGTTCTCGGGAATCGCTCATGGATTGACCATTATACGCATTATCGTCCCTCTTGGCCGCCGCACCAAGGTCGCACGATCGTGTGAACGCAGCGGCCCTACAACCAAAAGACCATAATTCGAACCGCCATCCGCCTTGACCATGCGGTGGGCGAAATGATCAAACTAGCCGCAAGTCGCCGATGTACGTCGCGTCCAAAAGGGCCACGGCGACCTTCCGGAGGAATCTGCATGTCGACTGATGTCGTGATCGTTTCTGCCGCCCGCACCGCGGTGGGCTCCTTCAGCGGAGCTTTCGCCAACGTCCCGGCCCATCATCTGGGCGCGGCGGCCATCAAGGGCGCGCTCGAACGCGCCAAGGTCGAGGCCGCCGACGTCGACGAGGTCATTCTCGGCCAGATTCTGGCCACCGGCGAGGGCCAGAACCCGGCCCGCCAAGCCGCGCGCAAGGCGGGCATACCCGACGAGAAAACTGCGTTCGGCATCAACCAGTTGTGCGGCTCCGGCCTGCGCACCGTCGCGCTCGGCATGCAGCAGATCCTCAACGGCGACGCCAGCATCATCGTCGCCGGCGGCATGGAGAGCATGTCGCAGTCCCAGCACGCCGCCTATCTGCGCAACGGCGTGAAAATGGGAGAAATGAAGCTTCTCGACACCATGCTGCGCGACGGCCTGACCGACGCCTTCCACGGCTACCACATGGGCACGACGGCGGAGAACATCGCCACCAAATATCAGATCACCCGCGAGGAGCAGGACCAGTTCGCGACGGCGTCGCAGAACAAGGCGGAAGCGGCGAAAAAATCCGGCCGGTTCAAGGACGAGATCATTCCCTACACGATCTCGACCAAGAAGGGGGATATCGTCGTCGACAC
The DNA here is from genome assembly GCF_009720655.1 of Rhodoblastus acidophilus. Taxonomy (GTDB): domain Bacteria; phylum Pseudomonadota; class Alphaproteobacteria; order Rhizobiales; family Beijerinckiaceae; genus Rhodoblastus; species Rhodoblastus acidophilus_A. The sequence continues at coordinate 7,610 of NZ_WNKS01000029.1, forward strand.
CGACGAGTTCATCCGCGACGGCGTCACCTATGACGCGCTCGCCAAGCTTCGCGCGGCGTTCAGCAAGGACGGCACGGTGACCGCCGGCAACGCATCCGGCATCAATGATGGCGCCGCCGCTGTCGTGCTGATGACCGCCGCCGAGGCCGCGAAACGTGGTCTCACGCCTATTGCGCGCATCGCCTCCTGGGCGACCGCCGGCGTCGATCCCGCCATCATGGGCACCGGCCCGATCCCGGCCTCGCGCAAGGCGCTGGCCAAGGCCGGCTGGACCACCGGGGATCTCGACCTGGTCGAAGCCAACGAGGCGTTTGCCGCCCAGGCGATTTCGGTCAACAGGGAGCTTGGCTGGGACACCTCCAAGGTGAACGTCAACGGCGGCGCCATCGCCATCGGCCATCCGATCGGCGCCTCGGGCGGCCGCGTGCTCGTCACCCTGCTGCACGAAATGCTCAAGCGCGACGCCAAGAAGGGCCTCGTCACGCTGTGCATCGGCGGCGGCATGGGCATTGCCCTGACCGTTGAGCGCTAAAGGGCCGAATTTTCCAACGCGCCGGGGCGTCCGCGCCGGCGCGTTTTGTTTATTTCATGAAAAAGGGGAGGAATGAATGTCTCGAGTCGCAATCGTCACCGGCGGCACGCGCGGAATCGGCGCCGCCATTTCCAAGGCGCTCAAGGCGGCGGGCTACAAGGTCGCGGCGTCCTACGCCGGCAACGACGAAGCCGCCGAAAAATTCAAGGCCGAAACTGGCATCTCTGTCTACAAGTGGGACGTGTCCGATTATGACGCCTGCGCCGCCGGCATCGCCAAGGTCGAGGCGGACCTCGGCCCGATCGACATTTTGGTGAACAACGCCGGCATCACCAAGGACGGCATGTTCCACAAGATGACCAAGGAACAGTGGTACGGGGTCATCAACACCAACCTGAACTCGCTGTTCAACATGTCCCGCCCGGTCTGGGAAGGCATGCGGGCGCGCAAGTTCGGCCGCATCGTCTGCATTTCCTCGGTCAACGGCCAGAAGGGCCAGATGGGCCAGGTGAACTATTCTGCGGCCAAGGCCGGCGACATCGGCTTCGTCAAGGCTTTGGCGCAGGAAGGCGCCCGCGCCGGCATCACCGTGAATGCGGTGTGCCCCGGCTATATCGGCACCGAAATGGTTCGCGCCATTGATCCGGCGGTGCTGGAAAAGGCGATTCTCCCGCTGATTCCCGTGGGACGCCTCGGCGAACCCGAGGAAATCGCCCGCGCCGTGGTCTTCCTGGTCGCGGATGAGGCCGGCTTCATCACCGGCTCGACGCTTTCCGCGAACGGTGGCCAGTACATGGTCTGATCTCAACCGGTCCCCTGCGACGCAAGCGGGACCGGCGAAGATCCTTGCATTTGAGCGCGATGGCGCCCATGATCGCCTTAGCATAAGCTTCGGCTCGAAAATCCTTGAGGGATTTCCGGATCGAAGCGCTCAAGCCGACGGCCTGGATCATCCAGGCCGTCCATTTCATGGACGAAAAATGAGCTACCGGGTCTGGGCCATTCGCGCCGGCGGCGAGAGCGAAGCTGACCCGCTCTTCATTGAAAACGGCCTGCTGGCCGTCAGCTTTCTCAGCGTCGACCGCGACGTCAGCGCCCTGCCCGCGCAACGCGCCGCCTTCAAGGCCGCGTTCGCGGAAGATCGCGGGCAAAAGCCGAGCGCGATCCCGATTCAGGCGGGGCAATTGTTCCGGTTCGTCCACGAAATGAAAATCGGCGACCGCGTCGTCTATCCCCGCAAGATCGATCGCACCTTGTTGTGGGGCGAAATATCCACGCCCTATCTCTACGACCGCTCGACCAATCCGGATTTCCCGCATCGCCGAGGGGTCCGGTGGCTGAAATCGCTGGCGCGCGAGGAGTTTTCCCAGGGCGCTCTCTATGAGCTGGGCGCCACGCTGACGATCTTTGAAATTCGCAATTTCGTCGCGGAGTTTGTGCGCCGTTTCGAGCCGCCAGCCGGTGCGGGCGAGAGCGCCAGCGCGCTTGTCGAGGACGACACCCAGGCGGTGGTCGCGCGCGACATCGTCGAGACCACCCGGGATTTCATCTCGAAAAAGCTCAAGACCGAGTTGAAGGGTTCGCCGATCGAGCCTTTTGTCGCCGACCTGTTCCGGGCCATGGGCTATAACGCCCACGCGACGCGCGCCTCGCGCGATGACGGCATAGACGTCATCGCGCACCGCGATGAGCTCGGCATCGAGCCGCCAATCCTGAAAATCCAGGTGAAGGCGCATGACGGCAACATCGGCGCGGATCTGGTCAAGTCGTTCTACGCGATGATCCACGAGCGCGATGTCGGCATCTACATCGCGACCGGCGGCTACACGGCGGCCGCTCGTGAGTTCGCCCGCGCCAAGGCCAATCTGAAACTGATCGACGGCGCGGAATTCGTCGGCCTCGTCGAAAAATACTACGACGGCCTCGGCGTCAAATTTCGCAAGCTTATTCCGCTGAAACGCCTGCTCGTGCCAGATTTCGAGCAAGTCGAGTAGAGGGCCAAGAAAAAGGCCGGGAAATCCCGGCCTTTTCATCTGCACTCTCTATCCAGGGATCAGTCTTCCTTCGACTTAATCGACAGGACCTGACGGCCATTATACATGCCGGTCTTGAGATCGACGTGGTGCGGGCGACGCAGTTCGCCGGAATCCTTGTCCTCGACATAGGTCGGGGCGGCCAGCGCGTCGGCCGAGCGACGGAAGCCGCGCTTCATCGGCGAGGTTTTTCTTTTCGGAACAGCCATTTCAATCTCCGTGCCCGCTCGCGCGAGTCTTTACAAGGCGCGCAATCCCGAGGTCGCGCGGAAATTCAAGAGCGCGTTCCATACAGAGAAAGTTGTGAAAAGGCTAGAGCTCGCGACAAAAAAACGCCGGGTCGTCCAAACAGGCCAAGTCAGCGAAACATGTCGAGCGTGAAGGCGTCGACCACATGCAGCGGCGCGCGGCCTGAGGCGACAAAGACCGCGTCGCCGCGAAATGTGAAGCCGGCCGCCCAGGGGTTGCGCGCCAGCCAGAAGCGCGCCGCCCGCGAAATGCGGGCGATTTTTACGGCCCCGATCGCCTCCTGGGCGTCTTCGAGCCGCGGCCGCGCCTTGACCTCGACGAAGGCGATGACATCGCCGCGCCGGGCGACAATGTCGATTTCCCCGCCGGGAACGGTGAAATTGCGGGCGACAACCTGAAAAAATTTCGCTCGCAGCCAGAGGGACGCCAGCGTCTCGGCCCGCACGCCGAAAGCGCGCGCGCTATGCCGGTCGCGGCTCATTCCCGCTTGTCTTCGCTGGAGAGCTCCAGGGCGCGCGCGTAAATCGTCCGGCGGGGCTGGCCGGTTTCGGCGGCGACAATGCTGGCGGCGTCCTTGAGCGAGAATTTTTGCAGGGCGGCGCGGATGCGGTCATCGAGCGCCGGTCCCGCGAGGGCGGGGGCCTCCTCGCCGGGCGGCGCCACCAGCAGCACGATTTCGCCTTTCGGCGGCCCGTCCCGCTCATAATCCGCCGCCAGTTGATCGAGCGCTCCGCGCCGCACGGACTCGAAATGTTTTGTCAGCTCGCGCGCGACCGCCGCCTCGCGCGCGCCCAGCACAGCGGCGAGATCGACGAGGGTTTCCGCCAGCCGGCGCGGCGACTCGAAAAACACCAGCGTCCCCGGAATCGAGGCCAGCTCGGCGATGCGCGCCCGCCGGGCGCCGCTTTTGGAGGGCAAGAATCCTTCGAAGAAAAAGCGGTCGGTCGGCAGGCCCGCGACGACCAATGCGGCGAGCACCGCCGAGGGTCCCGGCGCCGACGTCACCGGCAAACCAAGCGCCAGGGCCTCGGTAACCAGCTTGTATCCGGGATCCGACACCAGCGGCGTGCCCGCATCGGAAATCAAGGCCAGACTTTCGCCTTTTTGCAGCCGCGCCAGCAGGATGGGCCGCATGACCGCGGCATTGTGCTCGTGATAGGCGACGAGCGGCGTGGCGATTCCATAATGCGCAAGCAGGTTGCGGCTGACGCGCGTGTCCTCGGCGACCACGGCGTCGGCGGCCGCGAGCGTCGCCAGCGCGCGCAAGGTGATGTCGCGCAGATTTCCGATCGGCGTGGCGACGACGTGCAAGCCGGGTGCGATCCTTTCGACCTCGGCGCGCAAGCCGAACGCGACGAAGGAGGAGATCGGTTGCGGATGCGACGGGTCCTGCGCCATGGCGCCGCCTTTCGACAAGGAAAAAAGCGCGGGAATTCGGGCGTGGCGGCGGCGATTCGCCGCTTTCAGTTGCCAGACTGCGCGCCTATGCCGTATGACTGAGCTTCAGGATCTGTCAAGCGCGTACAGCTGAACCATCGGCGCAACGCGGAGAAATCGATTGCGGCTTTCCAGGGACTTCTTGCTTCGAATTGTCGGTTGCTGCGCGCTCGCGGCGCTTTCCGGCTGCTTGAATCCGGGATTTGGCCCCTCGACCCGGGCCGAGGAGCCGCTGAACGCGCCCGTGACCCCCGTGCAATCGTCCGCTCTTCCCGGCGCCGCGAATGGCGTCATTGGCTCCGGGCCCGTCAAAGTCGGCCTGATTCTCCCGCTCACCCAAGGCGCGGGACAAAGCGCGGTCGGCCTGTCCATGCGCAACGCCGCTGAACTCGCGCTTTCGGAGGCGGGAGCGTCCGACATCACCGTTCTGGTCAAGGACGACCGTTCGACGCCCGATGGCGCGCGGGAAGCCACACAGGCCGCAATCAACGAAGGCGCCGAACTGATCCTGGGGCCGCTGTTCGCTGCCGATGTGCGCGCCGCCGCCGAGGTGGCGCGCGGCGCCGGCAAACCGGTGATCGCGTTTTCCACCGACATGTCGGTGACCTCCAGGAACGTCTATCTCCTGTCGTTCCTGGTCGAAAGTTATGTCGACCGCATCGTCGATTACGCCGCCAGCCGCGGAAAGAAATCGATCGCCGTGATGGCGCCGGAAAACGACTATGCGAACGTCGCCGTGGGGGCGTTGCAGACGTCCGCGGCGCGGCGCGACATGCGCGTGGCGGCGATCGAGCGTTACAGGGCCGGCGGCGCGGCCGGGGCCGCAAGCAAGATCGCTGCGCTCGGCGACCAGATCGACGCTCTGTTCATTCCGGAACAGGCGTCGGCTATGCCCGAAGTCGCCCGCGCGCTGACCGCGAACGGTCTCGACGCGCGGAAAGTCCAAATCCTCGGCACCGGATTGTGGAACGATTCCCGCGTTCTGAGCCTGCCCGCCCTACAGGGCGCCTGGTTCGCCTCGCCGGAGAATGCGGGCTTCGTCGCCTTCGCCCAGCGCTATCGCGCCAAATTCGGCTCAGATCCCACACGCGTGGCGACCCTGGCCTACGATTCCGTTTCGCTCGCCGCCGCTTTGGCGCGCACCCAGGGCGCCCGCCGGTTCAGCGAAGAGGTTCTGGCGGCATCCACGGGTTTCAACGGCGCCGATGGCGTGTTCCGCTTTAAGCCCGATGGCGGCAACGAACGCGGTTTGGCGGTGCTTCAGGTCAACAATGGCTCAACCGTGGTGGTCAGCCCGGCGCCGCGCAGCCTGTCGGGCGCCTGATCGGGAATAAGCGGCGGGATTCCTGCGCTCCATCGTCCTTTCGCCCGATTTTTCGCTATGATGCCGGCTCCGAATCAAGGTGCCGAAACGCCCTTTTTTTCCCAAGGATTCCCAAGTGACCGACGAAACCGCAGCCCCCTCCAATTCTGAATATGGCGCGGATTCGATCAAGGTGCTGCGCGGCCTCGACGCGGTGCGCAAGCGGCCCGGCATGTATATCGGCGACACCGACGACGGCTCCGGCCTCCACCACATGGTTTACGAGGTCGTCGACAACGCCATCGACGAAACCCTCGCCGGCCACGCCACCCTCGTCACCGTGACGCTCAACGCGGATGGCTCCTGCACCGTTACCGACAACGGGCGAGGCATTCCCACGGGCCTGCATTCCGAAGAAGGGATTTCGGCCGCCGAGGTCATCATGACCCAGCTCCACGCGGGCGGAAAATTCGACCAGAACAGTTATAAAGTGTCCGGCGGACTGCACGGCGTCGGTGTGTCCGTTGTCAATGCGCTGTCTTCGAAGCTTAGCCTGCGCATCTGGCGCGACGGTCTCGAGCACGAAATCGATTTCGCCCACGGCGACGCCGTCGCGCCGCTCAAGGTGGTTGGCGAGGCCCCCATTGAGGACGGCAAACCCAAGCGTGGCACATCCGTGACCTTCCTGCCCTCTCCCGAAACGTTTTCGGCGACGGAATTCGATTACGCCACGATCGAACATCGGCTGCGCGAACTGGCGTTCCTGAATTCCGGAGTGCGCATCGTCCTCACCGACGCCCGGCACGCCGAAACCAAGACCGAAACGCTCCATTACGAGGGCGGCCTCGAAGCTTTCGTGCGTTACCTCGATCGCGCCAAGTCGCCGCTGATCACAAAACCCATCCAGATGCGCGGCGAACGCGACGGCATCACGGTGGAGGCGGCTTTGTGGTGGAATGATTCCTACCACGAGAATGTTCTGGTCTTCACCAACAACATCCCCCAGCGCGACGGCGGCACCCATCTCGCCGGTTTCCGCGCCGCCCTGACCCGGCAGGTCACGGGCTATGCGGAAAGCTCCGGCTTGAGCAAGAAGGAGAAGGTCGATCTCACCGGCGAGGATTGCCGCGAAGGCTTGACCTGTGTCGTCTCCGTCAAGGTGCCCGACCCCAAATTTTCCTCGCAGACCAAAGACAAGCTGGTCTCGTCCGAGGTCCGGCCCGCGGTGGAAGGCATCGTCAGCGAGTTCTTGGGCCAATGGCTTGAAGAAAGCCCCGCCGAGGCCAAGAACGTGGTCGGCAAGGTGGTGGAGGCGGCCTCCGCGCGCGAGGCGGCGCGCAAGGCGCGTGAGCTCACGCGCAGAAAAGGCGCGCTGGACGTCGCCAATCTCCCGGGAAAACTGGCGGATTGCCAGGAGCGCGACCCCGCCAAGGCCGAACTGTTCATCGTCGAGGGCGATTCGGCGGGCGGCTCCGCCAAACAGGGCCGCGCCCGCGAATACCAGGCGGTCCTGCCGCTGCGCGGAAAAATTCTCAACGTCGAACGCGCGCGCTTCGACAAAATGCTGTCGAGCGAACAGATCGGCACGCTGATCACCGCGCTCGGCGCCGGCATCGGCCACGACGAATTCAACATCGAGAAGCTGCGCTATCACAAGATCATCGTAATGACCGACGCGGACGTGGACGGCTCCCACATCCGCACCTTGCTGCTCACCTTCTTCTACAGGCAGATGCGGCCGCTGATCGAAAACGGTTTCCTCTATATCGCGCAGCCGCCGCTGTTCAAGGTGAAGCGCGGATCGTCCGAGCAATATCTCAAGGACGAAAAGGCCATGGACGATTACCTCATCGCCAATGGCGTGGAGGGCTCGGTGTTGCGGCTTGCCTCGGGCGAGGAGCGCGCCGGGGCCGATTTGCGCGGTCTGGTCGAGGAGGCGCGCTTCATTCGCCAGGTGCTCAACCAGTTGCACAACCGCTATGACCGGGGCGCGGTCGAGCAAGCGGCGATTTCAGGAGCGCTCAAGCCTCTGAGCGCTCTGTCCGATGAGGACGCCGCCGCAAAGGCGCAGGAGATCGCGGCGCGTCTGGACGCGCTCGCCGACGACGTCGAGCGTGGCTGGACCGGCCGCTCAGAGAACGGCGGATTCGTGCTGACGCGGGAATTGCGGGGCGTCAAGCAGGTCTTCCAACTCGACGCCGGACTGCTGGCGTCGGCGGAGGCGCGCCGCCTCGACGAGCGCGCGGCGAGCCTGCGCCAGAGTTTTTCGTCGCCGGCGACCTTGCTGCGTCGCGGCGACGAAACGCCGATCAGCGGCCCCATGGCGCTGCTGTCCGCCGTCCTCGCGGCTGGCGGCAAGGGCGTGACGCAGCAACGCTACAAGGGTCTGGGCGAAATGAACCCGGAACAGCTCTGGGAAACCACGCTGGACCGTGAAGCGCGATCGCTGTTGCAGGTGAAGGTCAAGGAAGGCGACGAAGCCGAAGACCTGTTCGTCAAGCTGATGGGCGACGTGGTGGAACCGCGCCGCGAATTCATCCAGGACAACGCGCTGAACGTCGCCAACCTCGACGTTTGAGAGAGAGCTGACTGACGCCGATCTACCAGAAGCCCAACACCAGCAAGCCGGCGAAAGGGCACAAGACCTACGACCAAGGCAGCCAGTTCACATCCTTCGCCTGGGCCGACCGCCTGAAGCACGGCGGCGTCAGGATCTCGATGGACGGCAAGGGACGCTGCATCGACAATATCTTCATCGAACGGCTCTGGCGGTCGCTGAAGTATGGGTGCGTTTATCTGCACGCCTGGGAAACGGGCTCGCAGGCTAGGGCCGAGATCGGCCGCTGGATCACTTTCTACAATCGCCAGCGGCCTCACGCCGCCCATGGCGGGCGGCCGCCTGCCATGGTTTATTGGAATGCCATTCAACCCAACCAGCAGACAAAGAGAGTAGCTTAAACCCCCCCGAAATTTGTCCAACCAACGGGGAGTAGCTCAACGGATTTGCGTCATGTTAGCCGGGGATACTCTAAGCAGTCGTCCAGCCTTTGACAGCTTCCGCACAACCTTCTTCCTGCCGATCTGCGACTCAACGCGGAGGCGCTGAGTGGAGCCCCGGCGAACCAACGCCTCCAAGAAAAACGGCGATGCAGCGTTTGACATGAGCGCGATAGCGGTCAGGATTGAATGGAGGAACCGAAGGATCGCTGGGCAGGCCAGGCGCGACGAACATCATCGCCATGAGAATGCCAGCATATTCCAGGGACTCTTCTTCGAAGACGAGTTCGCCCCGCGCCCGACGGCTCTCAAGCCACTGCGCCAATCGCGCGCGTGACGGCTCATAACCGCAACTTCGGATCGCGGTCGCCAATTCCGGCGCCATGCCCCGCTCAGCGCCGGCAAGCTGCAAAATGGACCTGCGGCTGAGATCTTCGGCCTCTGTCAAATCCACGCGGAAAATCTTCGCCAGCGCAATGTCGACAGGGTCTTCATCAGTGATCGCGCCAAAATCGAGCATCGATTGCCGGTGCCGGTCCGCCAACGCCTCAAACAAGGCCACCTTTGACGGAAACAGGCGATAAAGCGTCTGCTTGGACCAATGCCCCTTCGCCGCCAACTCGTCCATGGTGGTGGCGGCGTAGCCCTGCTCGACAAAGATCTTGAGCGCGAGGTCAAGAATCGCCTGACTTCTCTCCTCATCGGATCCCACTGGAGGACGGCCGCGGGGTCGTTTTGCTTCTTTCATAAATGGAACTCGTCGCTTGCGCCTAAGCCTGGTTGACCGACCAACACAGCCTGTTTATTTAGGGAACTAATCCGTACCATAATTAGGCGGCGCGTACATGTGGGTTCATATTCCGGCTCCCGTCGGCTCCTCGAAGATCGCATTGGCGGCTGGCGCGCTTGCTCTCGTGCTGGGGCTCTCCGCTTGCAAGGAGAGCGGACCAGGAGGTCCTCCCAGCGGAGGACCACGCCTGGGCGGTCCGGCGCCGCGCGCAGAGGTCAGCGTGGTCGTCCTCCATCCGCAATCAGTCGTCATCACCGCCGATCTCCCCGGCCGCACCAGCGCGTCCCTGGTGTCTGAAGTGCGTCCCCAGGTCACGGGGCTCATCCGCGAACGATTGTTCAAGGAGGGCTGCGACGTCAAGGCGGGCGACGTGCTCTACACCATAGAGCCGGCGAGCTACAAAGCCTCCTACGACAACGCTCTGGCGGCGCTCGCCCAGGCTCAGGCGGCTATCCCCAATGCGCAAAACAAGGCGCAGCGCTATGCAACGCTGGTTCAGCAGAAAGCCATCGCCAAGCAGGACTATGACGACGCGGTCGCCACGCTGAACCAGGCGAAGGCGGCGGTGGCGATCGCCGAAGCCAGCGTCTCCACTGCCAAAATCAATCTCGATTTCACCAAGATCACCGCGCCGATTTCGGGACGCATCGACCGCTCCTCGCTCACGCCGGGCGCGCTGGTCTCCGCCAACCAGACCGCTCTGCTGACGACCATACGCACCATCGATCCGATCTTTGTCGACATTACCCAATCCGCCACCCGCTTCCTGCAATTGCGGGAGGCGATGCGGAAGGGCGTGCTGAAGATTTCCGGCGACAATGTGAGGGTGCGCTTGCGCCTCGACGACGGCGGTTTCTATCCGCTCGAAGGCACGATGGAGGCGCGCGAGGACAACGTCAGCCAGACCACCGGGACGTACACGCTGCGCGCCGTCTTTCCCAATCCCGACCACCTGCTGCTGCCCGGCATGTATGTCCGGGCTGTGGTCGAGCAAGGCGTGCAAAAGGCGTCCTTCCTCGCCCCGCAGCGCGCCGTCACCCACGACACGAGGGGCGAACCCGTTGCGCTTTTCGTCGACGATGACGGCAAAGTTGAAAGCCGCACGCTGAAAATCGGCGGCAGCGTCGGCCATAACTGGCTGGTTGAGAGCGGTTTGAACGACGGCGACCGCATCGTGGTGGAAGGCTCGATGAAGGTGCGGCCCGGCCAGGAGGTCGCGGCGGTCGAGGCCGTGATCGACGAAACCACCGGCGAGATCGTCTCGCGCGGCGCGCGGCGATAAAGCGGGAAGAATGATGTCGCGTTTTTTCATAGACCGGCCCATTTTCGCCTGGGTGGTCGCACTGTCGATCATGCTGCTCGGGTTGTTGGCGCTGCGCACGCTCCCCGTTTCGCAATATCCGCAGATTGCGCCAACCAGCGTGCGCATCACCGCCAATTACGCTGGCGCCGACGCGCAGACGGTGGAGGATTCCGTCACCAAGGTCATCGAAGCCGGCATGACCGGCATCGACAATTTCGACTTCATGACCTCGACGTCGACGTCCACCGGGCAGTCGCAAATCAACATCACCTTCACCGCCGGCGCCGACCCCAACATCGCGCAGGTGCAGGTGCAGAACAAATTGCAGCTGGTGCAGGCCAAGCTGCCGTCAGCGGTGCAGACGACCGGCGTCACCGTCGCCAAGTCCACCTCCGGCTTCCTCATGGTGGTGGGCTTCATCTCCACGGACGGGTCGATGAGCTCCATCGATCTCTCCGACTACATCTACAGTTCGCTGAACGATACGCTAAGCCGGCTGCCGGGCGTCGGCGACACCACGATCTTCGGATCCAACTACGCCATGCGGATCTGGCTCGATCCCGACAAGCTCGCCAAATATGCGCTGATTCCCAGCGACGTCACCGGCGCAATCGCCGCGCAGAACACCCAGCTCGCCGTAGGACAACTCGGCGCCATTCCTGCGGTCAAGGGGCAGCAGCTCAACGTCACGGTGACTGCGCGCAGCCGTTTGCAGACGCCCGAACAGTTCCGCAATATCATCCTGAAGAGCCAGACCGACGGCTCCGTGGTGCGCATCAACGATGTCGCGACCGTCGAACTCGCGGCGGAAGATTTCAACACGCAGTCGAAGTTCAACGGCAAACCGGCCGCGGGACTCGCCATAAGCCTCGCCTCGGGCGCCAACGCCATGACCACGGCGACCATCGTCACAGCGGCGCTGGAACGCCTGAGCAAGAGCTTTCCGCCCGGGCTGAAGGTCGTCTATCCCTACGACACCACGCCCTTCGTGCGCATCTCGATCGAGGATGTGGTCAAGACCCTGTTCGAGGCGATCGTCCTCGTCTGCGTCATTATGTTCGTGTTCTTGCAGAATGTGCGCGCGACGCTGGTCCCGACTTTGGCGGTGCCCATGGTCCTCCTCGGCACATTCGGCGTGCTGGCGGCGCTGAACTATTCGATCAACACGCTGACCATGTTCGGCATGGTGCTCGCCATCGGTCTGCTGGTGGACGACGCCATCGTCGTGGTCGAGAACGTCGAACGCCTCATGCGCGAGAAAGGCTTGTCTCCGCGGGACGCCACCATCGAGTCCATGAAGGAAATCTCCGGCGCGCTGATCGGCATCGCCACCGTGCTTTCCGCCGTCTTCATTCCCATGGCCTTTTTCGGCGGCTCGGTTGGCGTCATCTATCGGCAATTCTCCGTCACCATTGTCACCGCCATGGCGCTCTCGGTGATTTGCGCGCTGACGTTTACGCCCGCGCTCTGCGCCACCCTTTTGCGCCCGCACGCCATTGGACAGGGAGGTCGCGCGGCTTCGGCGTTCAATCGGTATTTCGATCGTTTCGCGCTCACCTACCAGAAGGGTGCGCAACGCGTCCTGAACCGGCCTCGCGCCGGCTTCGCCGCCTTCGCCGCGCTGCTGGCGGTCATGGCGCTGCTGTTCGTGCGCCTGCCGACGTCCTTCCTCCCGGACGAAGACCAGGGCCTGCTCATCGGCTCCGTGCAATTGCCGGTCGGCGCCACAAGGGACCGCACCGAACAGGCGCTTGGCGAACTCACGTCCTATTTCCTGGACAAGGAGAAGGACGCGGTGGAAAGCGTGATGACCGTTTCTGGCTTCGGCTTTGGCGGACAGGGGCAAAATGTCGGAACCGCCTTTATCCGCCTCAAGGATTTCGACCTGCGCAAGGCCGCCAACCTCAAGGCCGACGCGGTGGCGCGCCGCGCCATGGGCAGCTTCATGCAGTCGCGCGACGCCATGATCTTCGCCTTCAATCCGCCGGCGGTCCAAGGCATGGGCAATTCCAACGGTTTTGATTTCTTCCTGCAAGACATGGGCGGCGAGGGTCATCGCGCGCTGCTCGATGCGCGCAACCGCCTTGTCGGCGACATGGGGAAAAGCGCGTCCTTGATGGCTGTGCGCGCCAACGGGCAGGACGACACGCCGCAATTGCAGGTCGACATAGACCAGGAAAAGGCCGGCGCCTTCGGCCTCAGTCTGGGCGACGTCAACAACACGCTTTCCGTCGCCTGGGGCAGTCAGTACGTGAACGACTTCATGGACCGGGGCCGCGTGAAAAAGGTCTATGTGCAGAGCGCGCCGCAGTTTCGCATGCAAATCGAGGATCTCGACCGCTGGCATGTGCGCGCCTCCGACGGCGCGATGGCGCCCTTCTCGGTCTTTTCCACCGCGCGCTGGACGTTCGAGTCGCCCCGGCTCGAACGCTACAACGGTGTTTCCGCCGTCGAAATCCTGGGTTCCGGCGCGCCCGGTGTTTCGTCGGGCACAGCGATGAACGAGGCTGAGCGCTTGGTCGGACAGTTGCCGTCGAGCTACCAGTTGTCCTGGACCGGCCTGTCCTATCAGGAAAAACTCTCCGGCAGTCAGGCGGCGGCTCTCTACGCCATCTCGCTGATCGTGGTCTTCCTGGCGCTCGCCGCGCTTTACGAAAGTTGGAGCATCCCCTTCGCCATCCTTCTGGCGGCGCCGGTCGGCATCGTCGGGGCGCTGGTCGGAGCCTCGCTGTTTGGCCAGAACAATGACGTCTATTTCAAGGTCGGCCTGCTCACCACTATCGGGCTGTCGGCGAAAAACGCCATTCTCATCGCGGAATTCGCGGTGGAGCGGCAAACGCGCGGCGAGGGCCTGATCGCGGCGACGCTGGAGGCGGCGCGCCAGCGCCTGCGCCCCATCCTCATGACCTCGCTCGCCTTCATCCTCGGGGTGTTGCCCCTCGCTGTGGCGAGCGGGGCCGGATCTGGCGCGCAAAACTCCATCGGCATCGGCGTCATGTTCGGCATGGTCTCGGCGACGGCGCTCGGCGTCCTGTTCATCCCGCTGCTTTTCGTGGCCATCCGGCGCATTTTCCCCGACGCCGCCAAGCCGTCGGAGGTCCGCGAATGATCCGGTCCGCGCTCCCGTGCCTCCTCGCGCTCTCGCTCGGCGGCTGCGCCGTCGGGCCTGTCGCCACACCGCTTGACGCTCCGGTTCCGGCCAGATGGAGCGAGGCGCCGCGCGCCAAGGCCAAACGCGCGTCCATCGGCGACTGGTGGCGCGCGTTCAATGAACCCTTGCTCAGCGCCTTGATCGAGGAGGCCGTCGCGGGCAACCAGAGCGTGGCGGCGGCAAAGGCCAAGGTGCGAGAGGCGCGCGCCAGCCGCCGGATGAGCGCCGCCGCGTTGGCGCCCTCCGTGAGCGGCGCCGCCTCGGCGACCCCGCAACAATCCTCGGCAACGACAGGCGGGGTCGCCGTCTACAACCAGTTTGTCGGCGGCCTCGACGCCAGCTGGGAGATCGACATTTTCGGCGGCAACCGTCGCACGCTTGAAGCTTCCGATTTCGCGGCGCGAGCCGCGGAGGACGATCTCGACGCCGCGCTGCTGACCCTCGTCGGCGATGTCGCCACTTATTACATAGAGGCGCGGGGCTATCAGGCGCGCATCGCGCTGGCGCGCAGCACGGCGGAATCGCAGCGAAAGACGGCGGCGCTCACCCAAACGAAATTCCAGGTCGGTTCGGCTTCCGCCGTCGACACGTCCAAGGCCGAGGCGCTTGCCGCCAACACCGAGGCGACCATCCCGCCATTCCGCGCTTCGTTCGATCAGGCTGTGCATCGGCTCGGCATATTGACAGGGCAGGCGCCGGGCGCGCTGGCGCAACGCATGGCGGCTGTCCGCCCAATCCCCACGCCGCGCAAAGCTTTGCCGCTGGGCCTGCCGGCGGACCTCCTGAAAAACCGGCCTGACGTGCGGGCGGCTGAAAAACGCGTGGCGGAATACACCGCCCAAATCGGCGTCGCCGAGGCCCAACTCTATCCCAAACTCTCTCTCACCGGCAGCGTGTCCACCAATGCGCTGCGGGTCGAGGATTTCGCCAAGGCCTCGACCGTTGCGTGGTCCTATGGCCCGAGCCTGTCCATCCCGTTCTTCCAAGGTGGCAAGCTGACGGCGCAGGTCGATTACGCCAAGGCGACGCGCGACGAGTATCTGACGACCTGGCGCGCCACGGTGCTGACGGCGCTGGAGGACGTCGAGAACGGGATCGTCGCGCTGAACCAGGAGAAGCTGCACGCGAAGAAGCTGGCGGAATCCGCTGCGGGCTACGCCAAGGCGGCCACCCTGTCGCGGTCGCTCTACGCGATGGGAAGCACCAGCTTCCTCGACGTGCTCGACGCAGAACGCTCGCTTTACTCGGAGCAGGACACGCTATTGGTCAGCCGGACCGCCATCGCGACGGATCACGTCGCGCTCGCCAAGGCGCTTGGCGGCGGCTGGACGAAGCCCGTGGATCCGACCGCGCCGGAGGTCATCGACGCGAACGAAGGCCCCCGTCTGGCGACAGCACAGGAAACGATGACGCCAGAGCCGCAGGCGATCGTTCAGCCCTGATCCCATTTCAACAGCGCCCGTCAGGCGAGTGCTTTTGAATGTCGCAAATCGGAGGCCGACCGGTCCTCGGAGGCTCTAGATCAATGTCTGCAATGGATCGACATGAAATTTCGCAGGCGATCTCGGGCAAGTCTCCTTTGAGCCGTTCGCTACCTTCCCAGCTTGGCCTCGGCTGGATTTCTACGACGTTCAAGGATCACGGCCCTTCGCGGCGGAAACCGGTCATTGTCCGGACGGATGGTTTGCATCTCTTTCCGGACGTAGGCTGAATCGTAAAAACGCATGGCCACAGCATGATGGCTCCGCCAATTTCAAGCTGTCTGAGAGGTTTTCGCGAGATCGTCGCCCGAGGTCATCATCCGCTCGCTCTTCCCTCTTTGCGAGATCTTGACGATCAGCACATAAAGCAGCGGCGTCACGAACACCGCCAGCGCTGTCGCGGCGATCATGCCGCCGAGCACGCCGGTGCCGATGGCGCGCTGGCTGTTCATGCCGGGGCCGGTCGCCAGCGCCAGCGGCGTCACACCCAAAATGAAGGCGAAGGAGGTCATGACGATCGGTCGGAAGCGCAATTCGCAAGCCGCCAGCGCCGCCTCGCGCAATGAGCGCCCCTGCGTCAAAAACTCGCTGGCCACTTCGACGATCAGGATGGCGTTCTTGGCGGTCAGTCCGACCACGGTGACCAAGCCGACCTTGAAATAGATGTCGTTGGGCAAGTCGCGCAGCAACATGGCGACAACCGCGCCGAAACCGCCGGTCGGGACCGCCAGCAGCACCACCAGCGGGATGGACCAGCTTTCATAGAGCGCGGCGAGGCACAGGAAGACGCTCAGCAGCGACAGGGCGAACAGATAGACGGCCTGGCTGCCCGAAAGTTTTTCCTGAAGCGATTGCCCGGTCCAGGCGAACTCAAACCCTTGCGGCAATTGGGCGGCGAGCCGCTCCATTTCCGCCATGGCGTCGCCGCTGGAGGAACCCGGCGCCGCGCTGCCCGAAAATTTTATGCTTGGGTAGCCATTGTAGCCGACCACTTGCGCGGGACCCATCGCCCAGCCGATCCGGGCGAAGGATTGCAGCGGCGTCATCTGCCCCTGCGCATTGCGCACATAAATGTTGAGGAGGTCGTCCGGCTTCATGCGCCGGGCGGCGTCCGCCTGCACGATCACCTGCTGCATCCGGCCCTGGCTGGGAAAATCGTTGACATAGACCGAGCCGAGGCTGGTCGAGAGCGCCTCGTTGACGCTCGCAAAGGTGACGCCGAGCGCATTCGCCTTCTGTCGGTCGATCATGAGTTCGATCTGCGGCGCGGTCGGCAGCCCCTCGACATAGACGCCCGTTAGGATCGGGCTTTGGCTCGCCGCCTTCAGCAGCTGGTCGCGCGCGGAGGCGAGCGCCGCGTAGCCTTGCTGGGCCTTGTCCTGCAAACGGAAGTTGAACCCGCTGGAATTGCCCAGCGAGTCGATCGCCGGAGGCGCCAGCGTCATGGCGACCGCGTCGGGAAGCGCGCCGAGCGCGGCGTTGGCGCGGGCGCTGATGGCGTCGGCGCTGTCTTGCGGGCCGCGCTCCTCCCAGTCTTTCAAGTTCACAAAGGCCAAAGTGGTGTTCTGGCCCTGGCCGGAAAAGCCGAAACCGAGAATCTGTACATGCCCGGCGACCGCCTTTTCCGCGGCAAAATGATCCTCGATCCGCTTCGCCACATCGAGTGTCCGCTCGGCGGAAGCTTCCGGCGGGGTCTGCGCATCAACGATGACATAGCCCTGATCTTCCGTGGGCAGAAAACTCGACGGCAGGCGCGCATAGCCCCAGCCGAGCGCGAGCAGCAGCGCCGCATAAACGGCGAGCGAACGCACTGGCCGGCGCAGCAGCCGCGCGACGCCCGACAGATAGGTCCGCTTGCTGGTTGCGAACGCACGGTTGAAGGCCTTGAAAAAGCCGCGCGGCTCATGGCCGTCAGCAACAGGCTTCAGCAAGGTCGCGCATAGCGCGGGCGTCAGCGACAGAGCGAGGAAGGCGGACAGGGCAATGGAGGTCGCCATGCTGACTGCGAACTGGCGATAGATCACCCCGACGGAGCCGGGAAATGCGGCCATGGGGACGAAGACGGCGACCAAAACCGAGGTGATGCCGATAATGGCGGCTCTGATCTGCCCCATCGCCTTGCGGGTGGCCTCGCGCGGCGAAAGTTTTTCTTGCCCCATGGTGCGCTCGACATTTTCCACCACGACAATGGCGTCGTCCACCAGAATGCCGATGGCCAGCACCATGCCGAACATGGTCAGCACATTCACCGAAAAGCCGGCGATCAGCAGCGCGCCGCAGGCGCCGAGCAGGGCGATCGGCACGACAATGGCCGGAATCAGCGTGTAACGCAGGTTTTGCAGGAACAGGAACATCACCGCGAAGACGAGGATCATCGCCTCGACCAGCGTCTTGAGCACCTGGTGGATCGAAACTTCGACAAAGGGCGTGGTGTCATAGGGTGTGGCCACGCTGACATTGGCGGGCAGCGTTTTTTGCAATTGCGCCAGTTTCGCCTTCAAGGCCGCGGCGGTCGAAAGCGCGTTGCCGCCGGGAGCGAGCTGGATGCCGATGCCGGCGGCGGGGCGCCCGTCGAGGCGTGTCTGGTTGGCGTAGGACTGGCCGGCGCGCTCGACGGTCGCGACATCGCGCAGGCGCGCCAGCGATCCATCGGGATTGGCGCGCAAGACGATGTCCTCGAACTCCGCGACCGTGGTGAGCTGCCCCTTCACCAGCACATTGGCGACGATGCGCTGGCCGGGGCTGGCCGGCAGCGCGCCGATGGTTCCCGAGGCGACCAGCGCGTTCTGGGCGGAGATCGCGGCGGTGACATCGCCGGGCGTCAGGTTGAGACCCACCAGTTTGGCCGGGTCGATCCAGACGCGCATCGCCTTTTCCGTCGAGAACAGGATGGCGCGGCCCACGCCGGGAACGCGCCGCAACTCGCCCAGGACGCGCCGCGCCGCGAGATCGCCGAGATCGGCTTCGCTCAGGGCGCCGTCGCGCGACGACAGCGTCACCACCTGGAGGAAGCTGGTGCTGGCCTCTTCGACCGTGACGCCCTGCTGGATCACGACGCGCGGCAAGCGCGCCTCGATGCGCTTGATCCGGTTCTGCACGGCGACTGTCGCGTCCGAAGCATTGGCGCCCGGGGCGAACGAGATCATGATCTGGGTCTGACCGGAGGTGTCGCTGGTCGATTCAAAATACATCAGGCGGGGAATGCCGTTCAGCTCCTCCTCGATGATGCGGGTGACGCCATCGTAGAGCCGTTCCGGCGGCGCGCCGGGATAGGTCGCCGTCACCTGAACGGTGACCGGGGCGACATCCGGATATTGCGACACCGGCAGAAAGACGAGCGCGATCAGGCCAGCGAGCGCGATGAAGATCGAGATGACCCAGGCGAAGATCGGCCGGTCGATGAAGAAATTGGTCATTTCCGCGCTTTCGAAAACGGGTCAGGGTTTTGCGGCCGCAGCCGCGCCGGCGTCGCGCCACGGTTTTGGCGTGACGGGCATGCCGGGCTGGATTTTCTGAAAACCTTCGACCACCACCATGTCACCGGGCTTCAGACCGTCCTCCACGATCCAGCCGGCCTCCGTCAGCGCGCCCGTGCGCAGCGGGCGCAGCGCCAGGGTTTTGTCGTCGCCGACGACATAGGCCTGCGCCTCGCCGGCGCTGCTGCGCTGAATGGCCTGGGACGGCACGATCACCGCGCCCGCCGTCACGCCCAAAGGGACGCGGATGCGGACATAGGCCCCCGGCAGCAGCGCGCCCTTGGGGTTGGCGAAGGCGGCGCGCAAACTGACCTGTCCGGTGCCGGCGTCCACGCTGACATCGGAAAACAGCAGTTTGCCGGCGCCGGGGCGCAGCGCGCCATCGGCGTTGACCTGCTGGACTTCGGTCGCCGCAGCGTCGGCGGCGCGGTCCATGAGCAGCCCGACCTCGGAGGCGTCCGCGCTGAAATCGGCGTAGATCGGGTCGATCTGCTGGATCACGGCCAGCCTGGTCGCGTCACCTTGCGCCAGCGATCCCTCGGTGACCAGGGCGCGGCCAATGCGTCCGGCGATCGGGGCGCGGACCGTGGCGTGGTCGAGGTCGATTTTGGCGCGGGCGAGTTGCGCCTTG
This sequence comes from Rhodoblastus acidophilus, assembly GCF_009720655.1. Taxonomy (GTDB): domain Bacteria; phylum Pseudomonadota; class Alphaproteobacteria; order Rhizobiales; family Beijerinckiaceae; genus Rhodoblastus; species Rhodoblastus acidophilus_A. Next base: position 26,993 of record NZ_WNKS01000029.1, read on the forward strand.
GCGCTGGCGACATCGGCCTCGGCCTGCTGGAGGGTTGCTGTGGCGATGTCGTGCTGGGCGGTGCTGGCCGCCCGCTTTTCCAGCAAGGCGTCGGTGCGTTCGGCCTGTCTGAGCGCTTGAATCCGGTTCGCCTCGGCGCGGGCGACCGCAGCCGCCTTGGCGTCGACCTCGGCCTGATAGATCGCGGGGTCGATTCGGAAAAGGATGTCGCCTTCCGCGACGCTGGCGCCTTCCTTGAACGCGCGCTCCTGAATGATGCCCGCGACCTGGGCCCGCACTTCGGCGACCCGGGTCGAGGACAGGCGGCCCGGGAGGTCGACGGTCCGCGGCGCTTCGACCGCTGCGGCGACGAATGTGGACACTTCAACGGCGGCGGAGTCGGCGGCGGGCGCCGAGGCATCGTTCGCGGCTGGCTTGCACCCGGCGAGCGCCAGAACAAGACAGGATGCGACAGCCGGGAGGCTCGGACGGAGAGGAATACGCCAGCTTTCGCTCTGTCTCATGGAGATTTCGGTCCTGTTCCATTCGCCTTGCGGCGCGTTGCTTGCGGTGGCTCTCGACGCTATTCGACAAGCCCGGAGCGGTGTGCTTGGCTTGGCGGGGCTTGCCAAAGCGGCGACGAGCTTTTAATTCCATACGTATGGATTGGAAAGAGGAAAAATGGGCCGTACGCGAACGATCGACCGCGACAAGGTGCTGGATATCGCCGAACAGATCGTTCTCCGCGACGGCGCGACCGCGCTCACGTTTGACGCCGTCGCCAAGGCCGCCGGCATCACCAAGGGCGGGTTGCAGTACTGCTTTGGCAGCAAGGACGACCTGATCGGCGCGATCGTCGAACGCGGCGCCAAGTTTTTTGAGGCTGAACTTGCGCGGAACACCCCACCCGGCGCCGACGGTCTTGCGCGGGCGAAAGGCTATATTCTGACTTCCGGTCAGATCGACGAGGCGACGCAGGCCAAATACATCGGCATGCTCATCGCATTGCTCCAGGCGCCAGAGCAAATGCAGAAAATCCGTGACTGTTACGCCGAGTGGATCACCCAAGCTGATCCTTGCTCCGAGCCGGAGCGCAGGATCAGGACGGCGCTGATCGCCGCCGAGGGCGCTTTTTTTCTTCGCAGTCTTGGTCTCGTGACAATGGACCAGGCCGGCTGGGACGCTGTCTTCGCGGATATTCTCAAGCTGCTCTGAACCGAACCGACCAACGAATCCTTGTTGAGGCCAGCAGGTCGCGCGTGGCGTAGCAGGTTGTGAGCCTATTCGGAACCAATTGAGCTACTCCCCGTTGGTTGGACAAATTTCGGGGGGATTTAAGCTACTCTCGTTGTCTGCTGGTCGGGTTGAATGGCATTCCAATAAACCATGGCAGGCGGCCGCCCGCCATGGGCGGCGTGAGGCCGCTGGCGATTGTAGAAAGTGATCCAGCGGCCGATCTCGGCCTTAGAGCGCGTTGACATTTGGGATTCCCACAGACTCGCAAATCTGATTCAAGCTCCTTTTCGGTCGGGAGCCATGAATGTCGGTTCGCTTGGTGTTGGGAGATTCTCAATGGGTTCGGATGGCGCCGCATCTGCCTGGAAAGGTGGGCGATCCAGGCCGGAGCGGAGCCGACAACCGGCTGTTTGTCGAAGCCGTTCTCTGGTTGGCGCGAACGGGTTCGCCGTGGCGTGATCTTCCAGAGTAATTACCCAGGCCCATCGGCGGCGCGGCAGGGCTTGCGCTCCCGCCCGGATTTTGATTCAAAATTTGGATGAATC